>JALFLH010000034.1 GCA_022774865.1 Clostridiales bacterium | reverse complement strand
CCAGGATAACCACAAGGGCAAGTGGGGCAATGCCAACGATGCCCGTGACGTTGTCCTCACCGATGATTTCACTGAGGCAGGCATCTATCAGGCTATCCGCGATATGCGCGTGTACGCCACCGAGGATAAGAATCTGGAAATCACCTACACCCTCAATGGGTATCAACTCGGTTCCAGCATTGACGTTCCCGAGAAGGTGAACATCGAGGTCACCGTCAACGACCCCGACAGCAACGACTCCATCTCCAAGGTGGAGGTGGTCGTGAACTCCGGCAAGGTCATCCACACCTGGAATGATCCCGCCCAGCTTGCCACCGGCGCTCTGAGTGTTGAACTGGATCCCGATTACTCCTACTACTACATCCGCGTCACCGAAGGCGATGGCGACCTGGCGGTCACCGCTCCTGTCTGGGTTGGCGAAAGCCTGAAGCTAGGCATCTCCAGTCTGGAATGCGGCACTGCGACTCCCGTTACCAACGAGGAACTGAAGTTGACCACCACGCTGTTCAACTCCGAGGCCATGGATGCCACCGTCAAGTCCATCACTTACACCACCAACGGTTCTGAGGTTCTGGGTACGGATACCACTGGCTACACGGTTCCCGCTTCCGGCACTCTGGCAGTCGAGTTTGCCTATACTCCCACCGTTGCCAAGGTCATGACCATCACTGCCACTGTGGTGCTGGAGCAGGACGGTAAGGAGTACACCTTCACCAAGGATATCGAACTGGATATTCTGGATGCCTCTGCCTTGGTTTACATTGGCATTGATGCATCCCATCACAATGAGTATGTTGCCGGCAACTACAAGGATTCCATGGGCAACTTCGGCGCACTGGCCGCAGAGTATTCTGTCCGCACCGTGCAGTTGGACACCTCCGCGGATCTGATCGCCGCCTGCGGAAACGAAAAGTACAAGGCCATTGTCCTCACCGCTCCCTCCCGCCGGAATGGCACCGCACTGCGCGATCCTTATGACACTTACTCCGACGCGGAGATCGAAGCGCTGGTAGCATTTAACAATGCCGGCGGCGCGGTGATCCTGTGCGGCTGGGGCGACTTCTACGAGAGCTATTCCGAATTCCCCGCTGAGGATCACATGGCTGCCCAGCAGAACAAGATTCTCACCGCCCTGGGCTCCAGCATCCGTATCAGCGACGACGAGACCAAGGACGATACCCACAACGGCGGCCAGTCTCAGCGGCTGTATCTCAGCTCCTACAATTTCGACTCCTTCCTGCTGGAGGGTGTGGAGTATGACGCTGAGAATCCCCACAACAACATTTACACTGAGCTGTACAGCCAGTACGGCGGCGCTTCCATCTATGTTGTGGACGGAAACGGTGATCCTACCACCACTGTCCCCGGCACCGTAACGCCTGTGGTTTACGGCTTCGATACCACCTATTCCTCTGATGACGACAAGGATAACTACGGCGGTCTGGCCAGCGTTCCCAAGTACACCTTCGACGGCGCTGATCGTCTGATGGTTATGGCCTCCGAACAGTTGGAGGGCAAGGGCCTGATCGTTGTCTCCGGCGCTGCGTTCCTCAGCAACTTTGAGGTTCAGGCGACTGTCTCTGACAACGGTTCCGAGAAGAACTACTCCAACTACAAGATCTGTGAGAATCTTCTTCAGGTTCTGAACCCGGTCACCGTTACCGCCATCTCTGAGGTCAGAGCCCAGACCGAGGTTGGATACAAGTACACCATTGAAGGTGTGGTTACCTCCAATGCCTCCGGCTATGACAAGGACACCGCCTTCTTCGACTGCATCTACGTTCAGGATGCCACCGGCGGTATCTGCTGCTTCCCCGTTGCCGGCGAGTTTAAAATCGGCGACGTGGTTCGCGTCACCGGCACCACCGACTTCTTCCAGGGTGAGCCGGAACTGCAGGTAACCGGCATCCAGAAGATCGGCGAGACCGATCCTGTGGTGCCCACCACAGTCTCTGCCGCCCAGATCAACGACCGCTCCGCAGAAGGCAAGCTGGTCACCGTCTCCGGCACTGTGGAGAGCTTCGAGCTGGCCAACGGTCTGGTACAGACCATTATGGTCAAGGATGCCGAGGGCAATGTGGCCCGTGTGTTTATCGACGGCTACATCACCACCGCAAAGGACGTAGAGAACCTTGCTGTGGGCAACGAAATCACCGCCACCGGACTTGCCTCCTACGACGACACCTTCAATGCGCCCGAGGGTCCCTTCCCCAGAATCCGGATCCGCAACCGTGCCGATGTGGTGTGCACAATTGCAAAGCATGACTGCGACTTGGAAGGCCATGGCTGGGATGAGGGCAAGGTCACCAAGGAGCCGACCTGCACCGAGGAAGGCGAGAAAACCTACACCTGCCAGTATTGCGGCAAAACCAAGACCGAGCAGATTGGGGCACTTGGCCATGACTGGGACGAGGGTCAGGTCACCAAAGAACCGACCTGCACTGAAGCAGGCGAGAAAACCTACACCTGCCAGCGCTGCCAGGATACCTATACCGAAGAGATTTCGGCGTTGGGTCACAGCTACGTAGACGGTACCTGCGAGCGTTGCGGAGAAAAGGATCCCGACAGCGTTCCCACCACACCGGTTAAGCCGATCTGGAAGTCCTGGCTGGATCGTCTGCTTGAAAAGCTGCATGATATCATCTCCAAGCCCAACGATCCGGCCAAGCCTCCCAAGCCGCATTGGGGCGGTATCTTCGACTGGATTCCGGGACTTTGGAAATAAACCATCAAATCAACTCAAAGAATCAGGCTCCACGGCATAACCGTGGAGCCTGATTTGCTTGTCGGGTTGAAGCCCAATATTTTCCTGGTTTTCCGGGGGGACACCAAATGGTTTCTACCAAAGGGTATTTGGCTCTTTCCGGGTGTTTTCGTATCATTTCAGGCAGTGAATTGTGAATGAATCCCATCCTACCTTTGCTTGAGTATTCCATCTTTAGAAAAATATAGCTTTACATCGGCTTGGAATCGAGTATTATAAAAGAAAGAAATTCAGGAAGGGTGATAGCGTATGTTCGAAGATATTACAACCCAAGCCAGCACGGTTGTGACGGAACTTCTGGAACAGGCAAATCTGAAGCCCGGTTCGCTTCTGGTAATTGGATACTCCTCCAGTGAAATGGTGGGGAAACAAATTGGAAAAGGTTCCTCTGTGGATGCAGCGGAGGCCGCTTTCCGCGGCATCTATCCCATTTTGCAGGAGTGCGGTATTGATCTGGCGGTTCAGTGCTGCGAACATCTGAACCGTGCGCTTATTCTGGAACAGGCCGCAGCGGAAAAGCGGGGCTACGAGATCGTCAATGTTGTGCCGCAACTGCACGCAGGCGGTGCATTTGCGGTTACCGCATGGAATGCTTTCTCCACTCCTGTGGCGGTGGAAACCATCGCGGCAGATGCCGGCATTGACATTGGCGGCACGCTGATCGGGATGCATCTGCGCAGGGTGGCAGTTCCTGTGCGTACCAGCCTGAAACAGATTGGAGAAGCCATCGTCTTGTGTGCACGCACCCGTCCCAAATACATTGGCGGACCACGGGCGGCATATCAGCAGTTGTGATCAATTTTCCGATCAAAGAGGGATTGTCTGCCTTTACACAGAGGTTGTTAGGAGCGATATGAAATGATTACGTTTATTTGTTACCCCCGCTGTACCACTTGTCAGAAAGCCCAAAGATGGCTGGATGAAAACCGGATTCCGTATGAACGCAGAGACATCAAAACGGACAACCCCAAATTTGAAGAACTGGCTGCGTGGCATCAGGCCAGCGGGCTTCCACTCAAAAAATTTTTCAATACCAGCGGCACACTCTATCAGTCAATGGATCTGAAAAACAAGCTGCCCGGAATGAGAGAAGAAGATATGCTGCGCTTGCTTTCTACCAATGGGATGCTGGTGAAACGCCCGCTTGTCGTCGGTGATGAGTTCATGCTTGTGGGCTTCAAGGAAAGCGAGTGGGAGAGCCGTTTGAAAACCAAATAAATGCAGTTTGTCTTTCCGTGAACCCCTTACATTGAAGAAGGGATTTTGATTCGGAGCGGATCGGATCTGGAAAGGGCGGATAGAACCCTTTGCTTTAGAAACCGGAGAAGAAGGAAAAATGTATGAAGAAAAATGAACGCACAGACGCAATGATGATGGAACGTTTTGGCAAGGATTCTCTGATTGCGCTTGCGACGGTGGATCATGGCATTCCCTCTGTTCGCACGGTGGATGCGGTGTATATTGACGGCGCATTTTATGTGGTGACCTATGCGCTTTCATCGAAAATGCAGCAAATCGCAAAGAATCCGACTGTGGCGATCTGCGGCGAGTGGTTCACGGCCCATGGAATTGGCGAAAACCTGGGTCATGTTCTGCGGGAGGAAAACCAGGCGATTATGGAGAAACTTCGTACCGCATTCGAAGCATGGTATGACAATGGACATACCAACGAGGCGGACCCCAATACCTGTCTGCTGAAAATCCGGCTGACGGATGGCGTGCTGTTCTCCAATGGAACAAGATACGATATCGAGTTCTAGGGGAACGAATGATGGAGTTCGATTTCACGAAAGCGTACAAGGAATTCCTTCTGCCTCAGACTAAGCCTCAGATTGTGACGTTACCGCCTGTGAATTTCATTGCTGTTCGGGACAAAGGCGATCCAAACGAGAAGGGCGGCTGCTGGTGATATCGTGAATCTTGAAATTGTACAATAAAAAGCGGCTGCGCCATTTCGCACAGCCGCTGTTCATTTACTTTCCTGGTTTATAGCTGTCCTTCAAACTGACGGAGCGGTTAAAGACCAGATGATCGGGGGAAGAGTCCTTGGAGTCGGGGCAGAAATAGCCGATGCGCATGAACTGATACGAAGCGGGGGCTTTGGCATCTTTCAGGCTGGCTTCCAGCTTGCAGCCGGTGAGCACTTCCAGGGAGTCTGGATTCAAGCAGGCCAGAAAATCCTTGCCTGCGGCGTCGGGATCGGGATCATCGAACAGGTTGCTGTACTGGCGAACCTCCGCGTCCACGCAGTTGCCCGCGTCCACCCAGTGGATGGTAGCACCCTTGACCTTACGGCCGTCGGCGGGGTTGCCGCCCTTGGATGCAGGATCGTAGGTGGCCAGCACCTCGATGACATTGCCGTTTTCATCCTTCACGCAGCCGGTGCAGGTAATCAGGTACGCGCCCTTCAGGCGGCACTCAGGACCGTTGGGCATCAGGCGCTTGTACTTGGGGACGGGGGTTTCCAGAAAATCGTCGGCCTCAATCCACAGGTTCCGGGAGAAGGTGACGGGACGGGTTCCGGCGTTCTCGTCTACGGGATTGTTCTCAATCCCGAAGGTCTCGGTCACACCCTCGGGATAGTTGGTGATGGTCAGTTTCACAGGCTTGACAACAGCCATCACCCGGGTAGCGGTTTCATTCAGATCCTCCCGCAGGCAGTGCTCCAGGAAGCCGTAGTCAATGGTATTAGGGGATTTGGCCACACCAACCCGCTCACAGAAATTGCGGATGGACTTGGGGGTATAGCCCCGGCGGCGCAGGCCGCAGAGAGTGGGCATCCGGGGATCGTCCCACCCGGAGACGTAGCCGCCCTCGATCAGCGCCCGGAGCTTGCGCTTGCTCAGCACCGTGTGGTCAATGCCAAGGCGGGCAAACTCGATCTGACGGGGTTTGTTGGGAACGGACACATTGTCTACAACCCAGTTGTACAACGGACGGTGGTTTTCGAATTCCAGCGAGCACAGGCTGTGGGTGATGCCCTCCAGCGCGTCCTGAATGGGGTGGGCAAAGTCGTACATGGGGTAGATGCACCACTTGTCACCCTGCCGGTGGTGGTGCATATGGCGGATGCGGTAGATAACCGGATCGCGCATATTGAAGTTGCCGGAGGCCAGGTCGATCTTGGCGCGCAGGGTCATGGCGTTGTCGGGGAACTCACCTGCACGCATCCGGGCGAACAGATCGAGATTCTCCTCGATGGGGCGATCCCGGTAGGGAGAGACGGCGGGGGTATTCAGGTCGCCCCGGTATTCCTTGAACTGCTCGGGGGTCAGCTCGCACACGTAAGCCAGCCCCTTTTTGATCAGTTCCACGGCATATTGATAGTCCTGCTCAAAATAGTCGGAGCCGTAGAAGAACCGGTCGCCCCAGTCGAAGCCCAGCCAGTGGATGTCCTCTTTAATGGCATCGACGAACTCCACGTCCTCCTTGGTCGGGTTGGTGTCGTCCATGCGCAGATTGCAGATACCGCCGAATTTTTCAGCGGTGCCGAAGTCGATGGTCAGCGCCTTACAGTGGCCGATATGCAGATAACCGTTGGGTTCCGGAGGGAACCGGGTATGGACGGTTTTTCCCTCAAACTGTCCGCCCGGAGCGATATCTTCTTCAATAAATGCCTGAATGAAATTTTTGCTTTCGGTGGATTCAGCCATATTGTACACCTCTCTCAAATGTGATTCCATGCTGAACATTATACCCCAAAGAAATTGGATTTGCAACCATAATCCCGCCTAAATCCATTTTCTCTGGTCTTGATAGCTGTGTGAATTTTGTACAGAATGGCAAAACTTTGTGAATTTTACGAAAACAGTTAAAAATGGTGTTGTCAATTTGCCTGACTTATTATAAAATAGGGTATGATAAACGAACAAGGAGTGAGGACACTTGAGTCAGGTCAAGTACAGGCGTATTCTGCTGAAGGTCAGTGGAGAGGCCCTGGCGGGCGAAAAGCGCCGCGGGCTGGATTTTGACATTATCAACCATCTGTGTGACTCCATTCAGGAATGCACCCGGATGGGTGTGCAGATCGGTCTGGTCATCGGCGCGGGCAATTTCTGGCGGGGCGTCAAGGATGGCGCGGATCGGATGCAGCGCTCCCACGCGGACGCGATGGGAATGCTTGGCACCGTGATGAACGCCATCGCGGTGGCTGATGCGCTGGAACAGCATGGTGTTCAGGCCAGAGTGCTCAGCGCGGTGGAAATGAACAAGTTCGCCGAGTATTACACCCGGGACACCGCCGAGCGCTATCTGAACGAGGGAAAGGTTGTGCTCTTCGCGGCGGGCACCGGCAATCCCTATTTCTCCACTGACACCGGCGCGGTGCTGCGGGGCGTGGAGATTGAAGCGGATGCCATTTTGATGGCAAAAAATGTGGACGCGATTTACTCCGCCGATCCTGCAAAGGATCCCACTGCGGTGAAATATACCAATCTGACCTACGGTGAAGCACTGGCCAAAAACCTGAAAGCCACCGACATCACGGCGATGGCCCTTGCGATGGACAACGACATGACCATGGTCTGCTTTGGATTGGACGAGGAAAACAGTATTGTGCGTGTGGTTCGCGGCGAGCAGATCGGCACCACCGTCAAAAACGAATTTTAAGGAGGACAACTAGAATGGCCGTTGATTTCAAGGAATACAGCAGAAGAATGGACAAGACCCTGGACGTTCTGGCGGAGAATTTTGGCGCCGTCCGCGCCGGCCGCGCCAATGCCAAGGTTCTGGATCGGATCACGGTGGAATACTATGGCAGTGAGACTCCACTGAACGGTGTTGCCACCATTTCTTCTCCAGATGCCCGCACGCTGGTGATTCAGCCCTGGGACACCAAACTGCTCAAGGACATTCAGAAGGCAATCCAGTGCTCCGATCTGGGCATCAATCCCCAGAACGACGGCCGGGTCATCCGTCTGGTGTTTCCCCAGCTTACGGAGGAACGGCGTAAGGATCTGATCAAGCAGGTCAAGAAATACGCCGAGGAATCCAAGGTCGCCATGCGCAACATCCGCCGGGACGGCATGGACTATGTGAAGAAGCTGAAAAAGAATTCCGAGATCACCGAGGACGACCAGAAAAAGGCCGAGAAGGATCTGCAGGATCTGCTGGATCAGTACATCAAAAAGGTGGACAATGCGCTGGCAGCGAAGGAAAAGGAATTGATGGCTATTTAACTGGCCGGAAATGGGGGCGCAAAGCGCCCCCCAATCCATGTGATGTACAATAGAGGATATTTATGGTGCAAAACGATTTAAGCGGAAAGACGCTCCCGCCGCCGCAGCACATTGCCATTATCATGGACGGAAATGGACGCTGGGCAAAGCTGCGCGGAAAACCCCGTACCGCCGGCCATGCTGCCGGTGCCGAGGCGTTTCGCCGGATTGCGAATTACTGCCGTACACTGGGGGTAAAATACCTGACGGTATATGCGTTTTCCACGGAAAACTGGAAACGAAGTCAGGAAGAAGTATCCGGCATTATGACGCTGTTGGCCAGATATCTGAATGAGGCGCTGCGGGACATGGAGAAGAACGCGGTTACATTCCGCTTTTTCGGTGATCTGAGCAAGCTCAGTCCGGCGCTGCAGAAGCTATGCCGGGATGCGGAGGAGCGGTCGTCACAGTATCACGAGGTACAGGTGAATTTCTGCCTGAATTACGGCGGAAGGGATGAAATCGTCCGCGCGGCACGGGCGTTCGCGCAGGATGTGGCGGACGGAAAGCGCTGTCCCGAAGAACTGACCGAGCAGATGCTGTCCGGGTATCTGTATTCTGCGGGCGTGCCAGACCCGGAGCTGATCATCCGGCCGTCCGGGGAACAGCGGACTAGCAATTTTCTGCTGTGGCAGTCCGCTTATTCGGAATATGTATTTATGAATGTACTGTGGCCCGACTTTACGGAGCGGGATCTGGACGCAGCCATCGAAGAATACCACCGGCGCAACCGTCGGTTTGGAGGGACATAGAGAAAAATGAAAACACGTGTGATTACAGCGGCGGTTCTGATTCCGGTGCTGCTTCTGATTCTGCTGGCAGCGCCTAAAATTGTGCTGGCGCTGGTTTGGGGTGCTATGCTGTCCGTTGCCGCCTATGAGCTTTTGTACCGCACCGGGCTGGTACAGCACGTGCGCCTTGTTGTTTACGCCGCTGTGATGGCCTTTGCGGTCTCCATGTGGAGCTTTTTCGGCGCGATGCACGCCTACGCCGTACTGGGCGTTCTGGTATTTATGGCGGTTCTGTTCGGCGAACTGATGTACGATCATGTGAAGATCACATTCGACAAGATCTGTATGTGCTTTGTCGCCGGCTTGCTGATTCCCATGCTGCTGAGCAGCCTGGTCAGAATCCAGACCTTGAAAATCGGCCGCTATGTGATCCTGATTCCGTTTATTGTGGCTTTCGCCTCCGATGCCGGTGCGTATTTCGTGGGGCGGGCGTTGGGGAAGCATAAGCTGGCGCCGGTCATCAGCCCCCACAAAACCATTGAAGGCGTGGCGGGCGGAATGCTGAGCGCCATTGTGTGCATGATTCTCTATACGCTGATTATGCAGTTCGGGTTCAAATTCCGGGTAAACTACCTGTATGCCATTCTTTACGGTCTGATCGGTTCCATTGCGGGCACCTTTGGCGATCTGTGCTTCTCGGTTGTCAAGCGTCAGACCGGTATCAAGGACTATGGCACCATTATCCCCGGCCACGGCGGAATTCTGGATCGCTTTGATTCCATGACGATGGTCGGCCCGCTGATGGAGGTTTTTCTTACCCTGATCCCGGTGATTGTGGGGTAAGGCGATGGTATCCTGTGTCAGTATTCTGGGTTCTACTGGTTCAATTGGGCGTCAGAGTCTGGATGTGATCAGCCGGCTGCCCATCCGGGTAGCGGCGTTGACCGCGGACACCAATGTGGAACGGATGGAGGAGCAATGCCGTCAGTTCCGTCCCATTTTGGCGGTGATGGGTAATCAGAAAGCCGCAGAGCAGCTACATTCCCGCATTTCCGACCTGCCTACCCGGGTTGTGTGGGGTGAGGAAGGCTTGCTGGAGGCCGCGACCATGCCGGAGGCAGACTGTGTTATCACAGCCGTGGTAGGTATGGTTGGCCTGAAGCCCACGCTTGCGGCCATCCGGGCAAAAAAGCGGATCGGTCTTGCCAACAAGGAAACGTTGGTTTGCGCCGGTGAGCTGGTGATGGCGGAGGCGAAACGTTATGGCGCCGAAATCGTCCCGGTGGACTCCGAACATTCCGCCATCTATCAGTGCCTGATGGGCTGCCGTTGTCGGGCGGAAGTGAAACGGCTGATTCTCACCTGCTCCGGGGGTCCCTTTTTCGGCATGAGCCGGGAAGAACTGAAGAATGTGACGAAAGCCGATGCTCTGCGCCATCCCAACTGGAAAATGGGGGCGAAAATCACTGTGGACTGCGCCACCCTGATGAATAAAGGGCTGGAGGTCATTGAGGCCATGCGGCTGTATGATATGCCGCTTGAAAAGGTGGATGTTGTGATTCATCGCCAGAGTATTGTGCACAGCTTGGTGGAATTCTCCGACGGCGCCGTGATGGCGCAGATGGGAACGCCGGATATGCGTCTGCCGATCCAGCTTGCCCTGACCTATCCGGAACGGGCACAAAGCCCGGTGGAGGGACTGGATTTGCTGACCTGTCCGCCGCTGACCTTTGCCGCACCGGATCTGGACGCGTTTCCCTGCCTGCGTCTGGCACGTGAGTGCGCCGGAGCGGGCGGCAATGCCTGCCCGATTATGAATGGCGCCAATGAGGTGGCCGTGGCCAAGTTTCTCGCGGACGAAATCGGCTTCTATGATATCTACCGTCTGGTTGCGCGGGCGGTGGAGGAGGTTCCTTTTATTGCCAATCCCTCACTGGAGCAGATTCTCACATCGGATCAACTGGCGCGGCAGAGCGTTATCAGGGGCATATCATGAGTTGAGGTTAATTAAATGAGCATTGTTTTTGCAATTTTGCTGTTCAGCTTTCTCATTTTCATCCACGAGCTGGGGCATTTCTCAGCAGCCAAGCTTTCCGGTGTGCAGGTCAATGAATTTTCCCTGTTCATGGGGCCGGCTATCTGGAAAAAGCAGATTGGCCAGACGCTGTATTCGATCCGCTGTATTCCCATCGGCGGCTACTGCGCCATGGAGGGGGAGGATGAGGATACCGACAATCCCCGTTCCTTCCAGAAAGCAGCCTGGTGGAAGCGTCTGATCATTCTCGCTGCCGGCGCAGCCATGAATTTTCTGGCTGGTTTTTTGCTGATGGTCATCGTGTTCGCACCGTCCAAGCAGATTGTCATGCCGGTAATCAGTTCCTTTGACAATGGCTGCGTTCTGCAGGCGGCGGATGGACTGCAGATAGGCGACCGGATTTTGGAGGTGGACGGGGAAAAAATCTATGTCGCATCGGATTTTTCCACGATTCTGTCCCTGAACGGAGGAGATGTCCACGATTTGGTGGTGGAGCGAAACGGCGAAAAGGTGCGCCTGGACGCGTTTCGGATGGAGAAAGCAGAATTTCCAAATTCGGACGGCTCTACCAGCCTGCGCTATGGCTTCAATTTTTCTGTTGTGGCGGCTACACCGGGCGTCAAACTTCGCTGTGCGTGGAATTCGTCTCTGGATACCGTGCGTCTGGTTCGCATGAGCCTGCAGATGCTTCTGCGCGGACAGGTCGGGCTGAAGGATATGGGCGGCCCGGTGATGATCGTGGATCAGATGAATCATGTCGCAAAGGAATCCGCGTCCGGCTTTGAGGCGCTGATGAATATGCTCTATTTCGGCGGTTTTATTGCCATCAATCTGGCAGTGATGAATCTGCTGCCCATTCCGGCGCTGGACGGTGGACGGATTGTTTGTCTGCTGATTACCACGGCGGTGGAAGCTGTGACCAAAAAGAAAATCAATCCCAAATATGAGGGCTATCTCCATGCGGCGGGCATGATTTTGCTGCTTGGCCTGATGGTGGTGATTATGTTCAAGGATATTTTTGTCATATTCAAGAGGTGACATCCATGACCAGACAAATTCACGTTGGCAGTGTGCCCATTGGCGGCGGCGCGCCTGTGGTGATTCAGTCCATGCTCAATACAAAGACCACGGATATTCCGGGGTGCCTGCGTCAGATCGGCCAGCTTCAGGCGGCGGGCTGTCAGATTGTTCGTCTGGCGGTTCCCAATCTGGAGGCGGCACGGGCCTTTGCCCAAATCTGCAAGGAAAGCCCGCTTCCGCTGGTAGCCGATATTCATTTTGATTATCAACTGGCCATCGCGGCGGCGGAGGGCGGCGCTTCCAAAATCCGCATCAATCCCGGCAACATCGGCGGGGAGGATCGGGTCAAGGCTGTTGTGGATGTGTGTAAAGACAAGGGTATCCCCATCCGCATTGGCGTAAACGGCGGAAGCCTGGACAAAAAGCTATTGGAAAAATACGGCCATCCCACGGCGGAAGCGCTGGTGGAAAGTGCGTTCTCCCATCTGGAGCTGTTGGAAAAATTTGGTTTTTATGAAACCTGCGTATCTATGAAGTCCTCCGCGGTTCCCACCATGGTTCAGGCAGCCCGGCTGTTCCGTGCCCGGTGCGACTATCCAATTCACATCGGTGTCACCGAAACAGGCCCTGTGCGGCAGGGGTTGATTAAGTCGGCAATGGGCATCGGAGCGCTGCTGCTGGACGGAATCGGAGATACCATCCGGGTCAGTCTGACGGATGATCCCGTGGAGGAGGTCTATGCCGCCAAGGATATCCTGAAAGCGGCCGGACTACGCCGGGAGGGTGTGAATATTGTATCCTGTCCCACCTGCGGGCGCACCCGAATCGACCTGATCGGTTTGGTAAATCGGGTGGATGAGGCGCTGAAGGACTGCAAAAAGCCCATCACCGTTGCGGTTATGGGCTGCGTGGTCAATGGCCCCGGGGAAGCCCGGGAAGCTGATATCGGCGTTGCCGGCGGCGATGGCTGGGGCATGATCTTTGTAAAAGGGGAGCCGGTGGAAAAGCTGCCCTATGATGAACTGTTGCCCGCACTGCTGAAACGGATTGAAGCCATGTGATCTGTCCGGTTCAGGTTTTCTGCCACACGAGGTACTTATGAAGCAAGATACGGTTTATTTGACTTCCATGTTTCCGGATTATGAGCCGCCTGAGGAGCTGCTGTCAGCTCTTTCTCAGGCGGCTATCGTAGCTGCTGACATCGACCCAGCATCCCGCCGTGTCCATGTTGCCGTGCATTCGGAGCAATATATCCCCAGACGCTTACTGGAACAGGCGGAACGGGAAATCGGGCAGCTCTATGGCCTTTCCCACATGGAAGTGACAGCAACCCATCCCGCGTCTGAGCTGACAAAACTGGAACCGGAGGAGCTGCGGGATTTGTTTGTTACCCGTAATTCCATGACCCGCGGTTCCCTTGCAGGCGCCACGTGGGAGTGGGAGGGGACAAATCTGACGGTGAAGCTCCGGGCAAACGGGAAAAAGGAACTGGAAAAGCTGATTCCCGAGGTGCAGAATCAGCTTCGGGAACGGTTTGCCGCTCCGGTGACCATCCGTATTGAGGCTGGACAGACGCTGGAGGGGCAGGCGCTGTTTGATGCCATGGAATCCATGCGCACAAAGCTGATGGACTCCATTCCGGCTATCCCCGCAAAGCCGGAGGAAAAGAAGCCCGACCCCCAATCCGATACATTCTACGGAAAACCCTTCCGCGGCATCCCGGTTCCCATGTCGGAGCTGAATCTGGACATGGGCGCTGTGATTGTGGAGGGACGGGTTTTCAATGTGGAGCATAAGGAACTGAAAAAACGCAACGCATGGGTTATCGGCTTTGACATGACCGACAATACCAATTCCATTCATATCAATCGGTTTCTGGAGGCGGGGGAGGCCAAGCCGATTCTGGAGAATGTACAGGTCGGTTCGGTACTGAAAGTGCAGGGGCGGCTGGAGCTGAACCGCTACGACAATGAGATGGTGCTCAAGCCCTACGCCATGATGCCCGGTTCCATGCCAAAACGGAAGGATACCGCGGAAGGCATGAAGCGGGTGGAGCTGCACCTGCACACCATCATGTCCAATATGGACGCGCTGACGGACACAACCGCTGCCATCAAGCAGGCGGCGGCATGGGGCCACAAGGCCATCGCCATTACGGATCACGGCTGCTGCCAGTCGTTTACAGATGCGCTGCATACCGTTGAGGGGAAAAAACCGCCCAAGGTTGCCGGAACGGACGAAACCATCAAAATTCTTTATGGCTGCGAGGGCTATTATGTCAACGATGTGGACGACCGCATTGTGGTGCATGGGCAGCAGGATATATCTTTTGACGAGGAATTTGTGGCATTTGATCTGGAAACCACCGGTCTGTCCTCCAAAAATGACAGAATCATCGAAATCGGTGCGGTCATTCTGAAAAACGGACAGGAGATCGACCGGTTCCAGACCTTTGTGGATCCTCAGCGGAAGCTGGATAAGAAAATTGTAGATTTGACCGGCATCACGGACGAGATGCTTGCGGGCGCACCCAGCTTGGAAGAAGTGCTTCCAGAGTTTCTGAAATTTGTGGGTGGGCGCGTTCTGGTGGCGCACAATTCCGACTTCGACACCGGCTTTATCCGGGAAGCCTGCCTCCGGCTTGGATATCCCTACCACTATACAGCCGCGGATACGCTGATTCTCTCCCAGAATCTGCTGCCCCAGCTCAATAAATTCAAGCTGGATATTGTGGCGAATGCCCTGAGCCTGCCCGAATTCAATCATCACCGGGCTGCGGACGATGCTGTCATGTGCGGCCTGATTATGACCCGCCTCATGCAGAAGCTGGAAGAAGAATACGATATCCATACCCTGCAGGCAATCAATCCCGCCATGATCACCCTGCGTTCCAAGGGTAGAATTGCCGACCGCCATGCGCGGCATATTATCCTGTTTGCAAAAAATCAGGTAGGATTGCGAAATCTGTATCACCTGATTTCCGACTCCAATCTGAAATATTTCAAGCGTGTGCCCCGGATACCCAAATCCGAGCTGATGGCGCTGCGGGAAGGACTGATTATCGGCTCCGCCTGTGAGGCGGGCGAACTGTTTCAGGCCATTCTGGATCACAAAAGCGAGGACGAACTGAAGCGACTGGCTTCCTTCTACGATTTTCTGGAAATTCAGCCGCTGGACAACAACCGCTTTATGCTGGATTCCGATAAATACGAGGCGCAGACCGATGAGGACCTGCGGGAATACAACCGGAAGATCGTCCGTCTGGGTGAGGAACTGGGAAAGATGGTGGTTGCCACCGGCGATGTCCACTTCCTGAACCCGGAGGATGAGGTGTTCCGCCACATTCTGCTGGCCACCAAGGGCTTCGACGACGCGGACAAGAAGATGCCGCTGTATTTCCGTACCACCGATGAAATGCTGAAGGAATTCAGCTATCTGGGGCAAGAAAAAGCATACGAGATCGTGGTGGAGAATCCCAATAAAATCGCGGATATGTGCGAGACGCTCCGCCCGGTGCCTCACAATCTGTTCGCTCCCAAAATTGAGAATTCCGTTGAGGATCTGAAGAGCCTGGTCTATGGGAAATTCCACCGCCTCTATGGGGACAATCCGCCGGAGGTATTCCGCCAGCGCGTGGAAACGGAGCTGCACGACATCATTTCCTGTCACTATGACGTGATCTATATGTCTGCCCAGAAACTGGTGCAGAACAGTCTGGAGCACAATTATCTGGTCGGCTCCCGTGGTTCGGTTGGCTCCTCCATTGTGGCCTATATGTCGGGTATTACGGAGGTCAATTCCTTCCAGCCCCACTACCGCTGTCCGAATCCTGCCTGTAAATATACCGAGCTGAATGTTCCGCCCGGCTATAACTGCGGCGCGGATCTTCCCGATGCGGTTTGCCCCAAGTGCGGCACCAAAATGGAGAAGGATGGGTTCAACATCCCCTTTGAAACCTTTCTGGGCTTCGGCGGCGACAAGGTGCCGGATATCGACCTGAATTTCTCCGGCGAGTATCAGGCCGAGGCACATAAATACTGTATCTCCATGTTTGGCTCTTCCCACGTGTTCCGCGCCGGTACCATTGGTACCGTGGCTGAGAAAACAGCCTTCGGTTATGTGAAAAAATATCTGCAGGAACGGGGGAGAACCGCCTCCAAGGCGGAGGAAGCCCGGCTTGCCTCCGGCTGCGTGGGTGTACGCCGTACCACGGGTCAGCACCCCGGCGGTCTGGTGGTCATCCCTCAGGAAAACGAAATCTGGGATTTCTGCCCGGTGCAGCATCCGGCGGACGATCCGAATTCCGACCAGATTACCACCCACTTTGAATACCATTCCATGGAGGAAAATCTGCTGAAGCTGGATATGCTGGGGCACGATGACCCCACCATGATCCGCATGATGGAGGATATGACCGGGGTTGACGCCAAGACCATCCCGCTGGACGACAAGGATACCATGTCCATCTTCACATCCTCCAAGGTGCTGGGCTATGAAAACGACAAAATTCTCGGCCCCACCGGGGCGGTGGCCATCCCGGAGTTCAACACCCGGTTTACCCGTGGTATGCTGATGGATACCATGCCAACCCGGTTTGATACGCTGGTACGGCTTTCCGGCTTTTCCCATGGTACGGACGTGTGGCTGGGAAACGCCAAGGATCTGATTACCTCCAAAACCGCAACGGTTGACTCCACCATCGGTTGCCGCGATGATATCATGCTCTACCTGATTTCCTGCGGAATGCCGGAAAAGCGTTCCTTCAAGATCATGGAATCCGTCCGAAAGGGCAGGGGACTGCCGGAAGGAGCGGAGGAGGAGATGAAGGCGGCGGGCGTGCCGGAATGGTACATTGGCTCCTGCAAGAAGATCAAGTACCTTTTCCCGAAGGCGCACGCGGTGGCATATGTTATGATGGCATTCCGCATCGCCTGGTTCAAGGTGCACCATCCGCTTCCGTTTTATGCGGCCTATTTCTACCGCCGCAGCCAGAAGGGCGGCTTTGACGCCGTGCTGATGACCGGGGGCATTGCGTCGGTCATGGCCAATATCGAGGCCATTGACAACAACGAGGATGCCACGGCCAAGGACGAGGATCTGCTGACCACGCTTGAGGTTGTGTACGAGTTCTATCTGCGGGGATTCGAGTTCGCGCCCATTGACATCTACGAAAGCCACGCCACCAAATTCCTGATCAAAGACGGTAAACTGCTTCCACCCTTTGTGGCGATCTCCGGCCTGGGCGAGAGTGCGGCATGGGATCTGATGGAGGGGCGGAAAGGAAAACAGTTTCTTTCCATCGAAGAAGTGGCTGCTGCCTGCCCCAAGGTCTCCAAAACCCATATTCAGATGCTCAAGGACGCGGGCGCCTTCGGCAGCCTGCCGGATACCAGTCAGGTCAGTTTTTTCTGATGATGAACATTTCTTGCAAAATAGAAGGGTATATGTTATACTGTTTTTATCCAGTTTAACGAAAGGTGATTACCATGCAGGCAACAGAAAAACAATTCCATATCCATTGCACCGAAGGCGACGTGGGTCGTTATGTACTGCTGCCCGGAGATCCGGGCCGCTGCGAGGCCATAGCCCGGCATTTTGATAATCCCGTCCATATCGGCATGAACCGGGAATACAACATCTGGACCGGCACGCTGCTGGGAGAAAAGGTGTCCGTCTGCTCCACCGGCATCGGCGGCCCCTCCGCGTCCATCGCCATGGAGGAACTGCACAACATTGGCGCGGATACCTTCATTCGGGTTGGCACCTGCGGCGGCATTGATCTGGACGTGAAGCCGGGTGATGTGATCGTGGCCACCGGCGCGGTTCGTTACGAACATACCTCTCTGGAATACGCGCCCATTGAATATCCCGCGGTTCCGGATTTCGATGTAACGCTGGCGCTGAAGCAGGCGGGAGAGGAGCTGGGCTACTCCATCCATACCGGCGTCGTCCAGTGCAAGGATTCTTTCTATGGCCAGCACAGCCCGGAGAAATCCCCGGTCTACTATGAGCTGCTGAACAAATGGGAGTCCTATAAGCGTCTTGGCGTTAAGGCCAGCGAAATGGAGTCCGCGGCCCTGTTCGTGGTAGCTGCCGCCCTGCACGTGCGCTGTGGAAGCTGCTTCCATGTGATCTGGAATCAGGAACGGGAAAAGGCGGGGCTGTTCATGCCTATGACTGAGGACACCTCCGGAGCCATCAAGGTGGGCATTGAAGCCATGAAGAAGCTGATTGCCGCCGATCTGGCGAAAAAGTAACAACATCAAACGGCATGACCCCAAAAAGGTCATGCCGTCATTTCATGGAACAGAGCGCCGGCTTCATCAGAAGCCGGCGCTCTGATATTTATTCCATATATCCCACAAAGCCAAGGGAATAGTAGTCGAGATACACATGCTTATCCGGGGTCTTACCCATGGTGACCCGGCGGCAGTGAACCTCCCATACGGGACTGCCTTTCAGATCGGATCTTTTGATCTCAAAAACATGGTTCCAGCTTCGTCCCTCCAGATATTGATCCTCCCGGGTGAAGCGGATCAGCTCCAGCCGCCGGAAATGGAAGGTGGGAAACGCGTTTTGAATACAGGCCTCAAAAAGCGCTTCGGCATCCCGGACGGAGCCAAACTCAAAGGTGTTTCGAATCATGGCGCGGTAATCTTCCATCATTATCCCTCCCAAAAATCCGGTTACAGCTTACTGTAAGCCTTGTCCAGAAAACGCTGGCTGGAAACAACCACCCGTTTGTGAGTGCCCCGGCCGATTTCCCCCGCCTCGTCAAAGGCGCGGACATGGAAAGTGATCACTTTTCCGTCCACGGCGGCGACCTCAGCTTCCGCGCGGACTTCCAAGCCCACCGGCGTAGCGGACAGGTGCTGGATGTTCAGCTCGGTACCAACCGTGGTTGTACCCGCTTCCAGCGCGCCCTCAATGGCATCGCAGGCGGCACCCTCCATCAGCGCGGTCATGCACGGAGTGGCATAGACCAGCAGGGAACCGGAGCCGACCTCCATCGCGGTATCCTCCCGCTCCACCAGCGTGGATGCCGCTCCCTTCATTCCAATGGCAATCTCCATTGAAATCACTTCCTTTCAAATCCAATATACCCCAAATTCAGACCAATGTCAACGAAAAAGGGTTGCTATTTTGAACCGGGGGAATTATAATAGGGTCACTAAATCATCGAGAGGTGCACCAATGAAAGTATATGACAAACTCAATATGACCATGCTCTGCGACTTCTACGAACTGACCATGGGACAGGGTTATTTCGAGAATGGCTATCAAGACCGGATTACCTATTTTGACGTATTCTTCCGTCAGTGCCCCGACGGCGGCGGCTTTGCCATTGCGGCCGGTCTGGAGCAAATCATTCAGTATGTGCAGGAGCTGCATTTTGATCCTGAGGATATTGAATATCTCCGCTCCCGGAATATGTTCAGCGAGGGGTTTCTGAATTATCTGGCAAACTTCAAGTTTTCGGGTGATATCTGGGCTGTGCCGGAAGGAACGCCTGTTTTTCCCCGTGAACCGATTATCACTGTCCGTGCCCCTGCCATTGAGGCACAGCTTGTGGAGACTTTCCTGCTGCTGTGCATCAACCACCAGAGTCTAATCGCCACCAAGGCCAACCGGGTGGTACGTGCCGCTGAGGGACGTACCGTGCTGGAGTTTGGCTCCCGCCGGGCACAGGGCGCCGATGCCGCTATTCTGGGCGCCCGGGCCGCCTACATCGGCGGCTGCAACGGAACCGCCTGCACCATCTCTGATCAACTGTTTGGTGTCTATGCCGGCGGCACCATGGCGCACGCCTGGGTACAGATGTTTGACACGGAGCTGGACGCGTTCAAAGCCTATTGCGAAATGTACCCCAATAATGCCGTCCTGCTGGTGGACACCTATAATACCCTGAAATCCGGTGTGCCCAACGCCATCCGTGCGTTCAATGAGGTGCTGAAGCCTCTGGGTATTACCAAATGCGGCATCCGTCTGGATTCCGGCGATCTGGCCTATCTGACCCAGAAAGCGCGTCAGATGCTGGACGAAGCAGGCTGGACGGAGTGCAAGATCTCCGTATCCAACTCCCTGGACGAGTATATCATCCGGGATATTCTCCGTCAGGGCGCCCAGATTGATATGTTTGGTGTGGGTGAGCGGCTGATTACAGCCAAGAGCGAGCCTGTTTTCGGCGGCGTCTACAAACTGGTGGCAGTGGAGGATGCCGATGGCACCGTGGTGCCCAAGATCAAGATTTCGGAGAATGTAGGCAAGATCACCACACCCCATTTCAAGAAATTGTACCGTTTCTTCGGCAATGACACCGGTAAAGCCATTGCGGACTATCTGTGCGTCCACGACGAAACGGTGGATGATTCCCATGATCTGGAAATCTTTGATCCGGATGCAACCTGGAAGCGAAAAACGGTCTACAATTTCACCGCGAAAGAAATGCTGGTTCCCATCTTCCGGCATGGCGAACTGGTCTACCAGTGCCCCACGCTGGAAGAAATTCGAGCCTACTGTCAGGAGCAGGTGGACACCCTGTGGGACGAGGTGAAGCGGTTTGACAACCCCCAGACCTACTATGTGGATCTGAGCCAGAAGCTGTGGGATATTAAGTATAATCTCCTGAAGGAAAACAGTAATTCATGAAACGGATTCAGGCAAAATCCGTCGCACTTGGCGGAATGATGGCTGCGCTGGCTCTGGTGATTATGTGCCTGGGTGGACTGATTCCGGTGGCGACCTTTGTTTGCCCCATGCTGTGTATGCTGATCTTGCAGTTTGTTGCGCAGATCTGCGGCAGCCGCCTGGGCTGGGCGTGGTATGGCGCGGTGGCAATTCTGTCGCTGCTGATGGGGCCGGATAAGGAGGCCGCGGCGGTATTTGCTTTTCTCGGCTTCTATCCGCTGGTTAAGCCCAAACTGGATACATGGAAACTGGGACTGGTGCTGAAGCTGCTGCTGTTCAACGGCGCGATTGGGTTGATGTACTGGGTGCTGATTCATCTGTTCGGCATGGCGCAGGTGGCTGCCGAATATCAGGAGCTGGGAATGGTGATGACGGCTGTTATGCTGGCGCTGGGAAATGTGGTGTTCTTTCTGCTGGACAGAATTCTCAGCCGCATTCACATCCGAAAATAATGGACGGGCCGGGAATGTCCCGGCCCGTTTCTGGTGAGAAAATGGTGAAAATCTGGTATCTCTATATTCTGGAATGCGGGGATGGAACCCTCTATACCGGCATTACCGATGATGTACAGCGCCGTTTCCTTGCGCACTGTCAGGGAAAAGGAGCCAAGTATACCCGCGGCCGGGGGCCGCTTTGCCTGCGCTATCAGGAGAGGTGCGGGACGTATTCGGACGCGCTGAAACGGGAAATCGCCGTAAAAAAACTCACCAGGCTGCAGAAGCTGGAACTGATCTCCCTCAATCCTGCATCTGCTGATAAAACCTGATATTTTTGATAATCAGGTCAGACTTCCACCAGTTTTTGCTGACAGCCCATTGCTCGCTGTCACAGCCCCAATCCCAGGTAATGTTCCATGTGCCATCCGCATTTTGCGTTTCTGAGATAAAATCTCTTTCAAATGCGCACAGCGCGCAATGATCAGGATAGAATGCACTGCTTTTGGAAGTGATGTAAAGAGAAGGCTTACATACATATTCCGTAGACCATATGGAAGTATCGTATGTCAGAATCTGTTTCATTTGCATGGAAAGCAGTTGTCTGAACTCTGTCAGATCAATGAAACCGGGCTTGTCACATTCACATAGATAATCGTACAAATCCACAAAACAGGATACGGTATGCATTGAATCCAGAGGAAAGCCGCGCTGAAAGTATGCGTACGCTTCTTTTGCCAATTGGATTGCGGTTGTATATATTTTTGTGCCTTTTTCCGCGAATCTCAAGATAAACCCGGTTAAAGACGCGGTTGGGTTATAGGTTGTCTGTACCGGAGACTCGTAGCTCCACCATGGCGCGTGCGGATAATCGTTATTGGATGGAATCGGGTTGGCCCATGTATGGCCGTCAAATTCAGGCGTGGATTCCAGATAGCGAAGAATTCCCTGAATCATTGGATGGCTTGCGTCCGCAAGATCCACCTCTTTGATGATTTGCGTTGCAACCCAGGTTTGCAGGGGAGCGGAATTGGGATTGAGGCAGTCCGGTTCCAGGCCGTGTCCAAATCCGCCGTCTTCATTTTGATACGCGGATAAAAAGCGCAAAACACTTTCCTGGCTTCCATTTTCAAATATATACTGCCACCTGGCCAAATCCAAGGGCCTTGCGTTGGTATAGATGAATTTTTTCGCTGCTTCCAGATCCATTAAATAATCTCTCCTATCCTGTTATGTAGAGAACAGTATATCATCTGTTTGCGAAAATTTCTACTGCCTGCAATCAAAACGCCGGAAAGTTTTTCAACTCTCCGGCGTTTACGAATTGGCAGGCTAGGATTACATATCATAGATGCCCATAATCAGAATGCCCGCGAAGGTCACAGCGATGCAGGCGTAGTGCTTCCAGCTCAGTTTTTCCTTCAGGAAAATCCGGCTCCAGAGGACGGAGACCATGCAGTAGGAAGCGATGATGGGGGCGGCCAGTGCGGACTCGCCGCTGGCCAGGGCGTAGATATAGGCCACCTGGCCAATGGTTTCGAAGATGGCGCCGATGTATTTGGGCGCCTCCATCTTGGGAACCAGCTTCTGCTTCTTGAATACACAGGTGTAAAGAAAGCTCACCACACCGGCCACCAGGAAGGTCAGCTCGTAGGCTACATTGGCGGAATCCTCGTTCAGGGTTTCCAGCACCAGATCGTCAGCAAAGGTTCCGGCGGCGTCCAGCATGCAGTAGGCGATGGGCAGCGCCAGCGCCAGCCAGGATTTGGCGTATTTGTAGTTGGAAGCCTCCTGCCGGGCGGCCCGGAGGGCTTCGTCCTCATTGGCCTCCACAAAGCCCAGACCAATGACACCGGCGCAGGCCAGGGCAATTGCCAGATACTGAGCCGGCGCCATGGGGCCTGCCGTGCCGGTGATGATGGCGATGATGGCCACCAGCGCGCCGGAGGCGTTGCAGATAGGGGAGGAGATGGAAAGCTCAATGTAACGCAGACCCACATAACCCAGCGTCATGGAACCGATGTACAGCAGGGAAACGGGCAGATACGTCCAGATTACCTGCCAGGAAATCTCCACGCCGCCGACAAAGATCTCGTACAGGGCGTGAATGCCCATGACCGCGCCCACGGCCATGACCATTTTGAACTGGCTGTACTTATCCCTTCCGTCCCGGCAGCCGATCTTTGAGAAAAAATCGGAACCGGACCAGCACAGCAGCGCGACAATCGAAAACCAAAACCAAGTCATTTTTCTTACCTCTCTTTTCTTTGTTTACAGATTCACAAGCCCGGCGTCAACCATTTTCTGCAGGCTCATCAGAATGCCCAGCTTGGCATGGCACCAGGTCAGTCCGCCCTGAAAATACACCGCGTAGGGCGGGCGGATGGGGCCATCGGCTGAAAGCTCAATGGAACTGCCCTGCACAAACGCGCCAGCGGCCATGATCACCTTGTCGTTGTAGCCGGGCATATCCCAGGGCATGGGGGTTGCGTAGGAGTCCACCGGGGCTGCCGCCTGAATGCCCTTGCAGAACGCGATCATACCTTCCTCGCTGCCAAGCTCCACGGCCTGAATAATGTCGTGACGGGGTTCCGTGGCGTTGGGGACGCAGCGGAAACCCAGGGGCTCATAGAGATTGGCGGCAAAGATGGCACCCTTTTCCGCCCCGGCGACTACCGTGGGCGAAAGGAAAAAGCCCTGATAAAGGCTGGGCATCAGACCCAGATTGGCGCCCACCTCCTGGCCCAATCCGGGTGCGGAGAGCCGGAAAGCGCAGCGATCCACGCATTTCTTTGTGCCGCAGATATAGCCGCCGATGGGAGCCAGACCGCCGCCGGGATTCTTAATCAGACTGCCCACGGTCATGTCCGCGCCCACGTCGGAAGGCTCGATGGTCTCCACAAACTCGCCGTAGCAGTTGTCCACCATAGCGATCAGGTCTGGTTTGATGGATTTGCAGAAAGCAATCAGCTCGCCAATCTGTTTGACGGAGAAGGTGGGCCGGGTGGCGTAGCCCTTGGAACGCTGAATGGTGATCATTTTGGTTTTGGGATTGATCGCCTTACGGATTTCCTCGTAGTCAAAGATACCGTCGGGCAGCAGATCCACCTGGCGGTAGCTTACGCCGTACTCAGCCAGGGAACAGGGGCTTTCCCGGATTCCGATGACCTCCTGCAGGGTATCGTAAGGCATTCCAACCGGGGAGAGCAGCTCATCACCGGGCAGCAGATTGGCGCTGAGCGCCACCGTCAGGGCGTGGGTGCCGCAGGTAATCTGGGGTCGCACAAGCGCCGCTTCCGTGTGAAATACATCAGCGTAGACCCGTTCCAGATTGTCCCGTCCAAGGTCGTCATAGCCGTAACCGGTGGTGGCCGCGAAGCAGGCGGCGGAAACCCGGTTTTTCTGCATGGCGGCGATTACCTTGGCCTGATTGTATTCGGCCACCTGATCGATGGCTTCAAAGCGCTCTTTCAGACGGGCAAGGGCCGCTTCGCCGTAGGCGTAAACGGCGGGGGAGATGCCCATACCGTTATAGAGTTCCAGTAGTTCATCCATTGTGTTCATCCTCTTTTTTCACGTTGCTTAGAATCTGGCTTGCCAGATTGTTCAATACCTCCGGCCGGGTCACAATCAGACCCGTTTCCTCGTCTCCCAAAAGCAGGAGCGTGTCTCCCGGACTGATGCCGTAATAATCACGGGCTTCTTTTGGAATGACGATCTGACCCCGGTCGCCCACCTTTGCGGTGCCAAAAACCCGCTGCCGGCTGTGTCCGAGAATATGCTTTCCGCCTGCCATCAAAGCCCCCCTTTTAAAAATCATATTTTTCACACTTTTCATACCGGAAAGATTATAACGAAAACCGCCCCGGTTGTCAATACCGGGGCGGGAGATTCACTGTGAAAAATATGCAAAAGCGTTGCCTGATTTTTGTAAAAACCGTAGATTCGCAGCCGGATCAGTCGTCTCTGCGACCGCTTCGCCTTCCGAAAATCAACAGCAGCCGCAGCAACTGGGCAAGCGCCGTGGCCGTGGCGGCCACGTAGGTCATGGCGGCGGCGGAGAGGGTTTTCCGCGCGCCTCGCTGCTCATCCTCGGTCAGCAGATTGCCGGACGCAATGGCTTCCATAGCCCGGCGGCTGGCGTTAAATTCCACAGGCAGCGTTACCAGCTGGAACACCAGACTCAGCCCGAAGCAGGCAATCCCCACATACACCAGCGTATAGGAAAAATTCCCGAACGCGGAGAAAAGCAGACCCAGCAGAATCAGCGGCATGGCCAGCTTGCTGCCAAAATTGGTCAGCGGAATGATGGCGGCCCGGAGCTTGATGGGGAAGTAGCCGTAGGCATACTGCACCGCGTGTCCCGCTTCGTGGCAGGCCACACCAATGGCGGCCACGGATGTGGAGTTGTACACGCCGTCAGACAGACGGATGACGTTGGTGCGGGGATCAAAATGATCGGTCAGATTACCGCTGACCCGTTCAATCCGCACGCCGCCAACTCCGTTGGCTGCCAGAACACGCTGAGCGGCCTGCGCGCCGGTAATGCGGCGAATGGAATAGGCCGAGGAATATTTCTGAAATGTGGAATTGACACGGGCACTGGCCCATAGAGACAGAATCAGGCAGGGCAGAACCAGGACGACATACGTCCAGTCAAACCCATAGAAGTAAAACGGCATAACGTGTTCCTCCTTGTATTATGGTTCCTGCGGTACCATGGCGCTGTGAAGCAGGGGCGTGATGGCGCCGCGGAAAATGGAATCCGCCTGACTGTGGAGCGTTTGCAGCGCGCCGGCGGATAGATTGACCGCTACATTGCCGGGCATGAACAGATCCTGGTCGAAGATGAATTTAACCTCCGGGTCGGACTGATTGCTCCGCTTGACGAGACCCGGCCCCGCATGGAGCTTGACCCGGCAGCCGCCCCGGATGCCGATTTCGGCATCCACGCTGCAGCGGCTGGAATTGGCTTCCACGATTTCTTCATCCTGCAGCAGGCCGAGATAGGCGGGCTGAATCAGGTCGCGAAAGGGCGTTTTTTCAAGCTCCAGCGCTTTGCGAGAGATAAAATTCAGATAGCGCAAACCCACCCGTTCAAAATAGGCGGGCTTATAGATTTTGATGAACGCAGCCAGCGGCTGATCCAGCTTGTCGGCAAATTCCTCCCAGCGGGTATACCGGGCGCAGGACAGGGAGATAAAGCGGCTGGTCAGATTAACCCGCCAGACCCCATCGGCCGAAACAAATTGGTAATTGGTTACCGGCTCCTGCTTTTCCACCGTGAGATTACCCGGCATTCCGGTGATTCTGGGCGCGGGTATTTCCTTTTTGGCGGCGTATTGGGGAAAAACGCCCCGGATGGCTTCCTGAAAATCTACCGGCAGATTGGCGCCGATGGCGAGTATTTCAGGGAACCGAAGCTGGCAGATCACTTCTCCAAGCTGATTGTTTTCGTAAATGCAGCGGCTTTCATGGGAAAACATTGCAATCCCTCATTCCATATATTTCCTCTATATATTTCCTCTATTATACTCGTTTTATCCGGTCTTGACAAGGGGAGGGGGCAGGGGAAAGATTGCCGATTTGTAAATTCTGCCGCATTGCCATTTTGAAATTTTCTGGTATAATAGGGCTTGCATTTGATAGCCCCCAAAGGAGATTATGTTCATGAATTATGCAACCATCAAAAACTGCGATATCGCCAATGGACCGGGCGTGCGGGTGAGCCTGTTCGTATCCGGCTGCACCCACCACTGCAAGGGCTGTTTCAATGAGGTGGCGTGGGATTTCGGCTACGGAGAGCCCTTTACCCAGCAGACCATTGACACGATTCTGGGACTTCTGAAACCCGATTATATCCGGGGGCTGACGCTGCTGGGCGGCGAACCGTTTGAGCCGCAGAATCAGCCCGCCATTGTGGAGCTGCTGCGTCAGGTGAAATCCACCTATCCCAACAAGAGCATCTGGGCATTCTCCGGCTATCTGTTTCAGGATATCCTCTCGGGCCGTCTCGGGCCGTGGGAAATTACGAAGGAGTACCTCAGCTATCTGGATGTTCTGGTTGACGGCCCATTTATGGAAAGTCGGAAAAATCTTGCGCTTCGGTTCCGGGGATCTGAAAACCAGCGCCTGATTGACGTACCGGCGTCTCTTGCCAGCGGAGAAGTTGTGTTGTGGAAGGACTGGCAGAGTGAAGGAAAGGGGATGCGGAAATGAATTCCATAGCCGTAAAGAAACTCCATCCCGGCGCCAAGCTGCCAACCTATGGGTCGGCAGAGGCGGCAGGCGCTGATCTCTATGCCTGCCTGGATGGGAGCCTGACCATTCAGCCCGGTCAGACTGCCTGGATTCCCACTGGTTTGGCACTGGAAATTCCGAAGGGCTATGCGGGTCTGGTGTATGCCCGCAGCGGACTTGCCTGTAAAATGGGGCTTGCACCTGCCAATAAGGTCGGCGTGATCGACAGCGACTACCGCGGCCCGGTCACCGTGGTTCTGTTCAATCATGGCAGGGATGCGCAGACCGTTGAAAATGGCCAGCGAATTGCTCAGCTTGTGATTACACCGGTTTTGCAGGTCGGGTTTGAAGCGGTGGAGGAGCTGGATGATACGGTCAGAGGGCAAGGAGGCTTCGGCTCTACGGGCAGATAATTTGTTGAACTTTACAAAAAATTGATCTGTTCTTTAAAAAGTCTCAATTTAGCCTGTACTTTTTCAGAGAACTTCAATATAATAAAATCATACGGCTTTCAGAGCCTGCACTGCAAAGAATAGACAGGAGTATGATTATGGAGATCTTTCATGCCATCATCAAACTGCTCGGCGGTCTGGCCATGTTCCTCTATGGTATTGAGGTCATGGGTGACGGCCTGAAAAACAGTTCCGGCGCAGCGTTGAAACGCATTCTTGAAAAGGTGACCGGAAATGTACTCGTCGGTGTGCTCACGGGCACGCTGGTTACCGCGGTGATCCAAAGCTCCACTGCGACCATTGTTCTGACGGTTGCTCTGATCGGAGCCGGCGTTCTGAATCTGAAGCAGGCGGTTTCCATTGTGCTGGGCGCAAATATCGGAACCACGGTTACCGCGCAGATTATCCGCCTTTCTTCGATTGAAGCCGGGGATAACTGGATTCTGATGTTGTTTAATACGGATACACTGGCGCCTGTGGCGCTTGTGGTCGGCATCATTCTTCTGATGTTTATCAAGACCAAATCCGCAAAAACCATCGGGGATATTTTCATTGGATTTGGTATTCTGTTTGTGGGTCTGGATCTGATGACCAGCGCTGTGGAGCCGCTTTCACAGACGGAAGCATTCCGCAATGTTCTCATGCAGCTCAATAACCCGGTGCTGGGTATTGCGGCCGGCCTGATTCTGACTGTGATTGTGCAGAGTTCCTCGGCGATGGTGGGTATGCTGCAGGCGCTGTCCGTATCCGGCGCCATGACGTTTTCCATGGTTTACCCCGTGATTATGGGCATCAATCTGGGCACCTGCGTCACAACTGCCATGGTCTGCTCCATCGGTACCTCCAAGGATGCCAAGCGGACAGGCGTTGTGCACATTGCGTTTAACACCATCGGTACCATCCTGTTCATGCTGGTGATGACCCTGCTGCAATCGAAAATGGTTTTCGGCGCGTCTTTCTGGAGCAGCCCGGTGGACAGCGGTGGAATCGCCAATTTCCAGACGGTGTTCAATCTGCTGACCGCCATTGCGCTGCTGCCATTTACCAATCAGCTTGTGAAGCTTTCCATGGCCATTGTCCGGGATGACAAGCCTGAACAGCAGCGTCACCCCGAAATGCATACGCTGGATGATAAGCTGTATATCTCTCCCGCCGTTGCCGTGGCTGAAGCCACAAAGGCGGTGGCTGCCATGGGCGCAGTGGCAAGAGATAATTTTGTCCGCGGCCTGAGCCAACTGGTGGATAAGCTGGACCCTGCCCAGTTCCCGGAAATCGACGCGGACGAAGACTGTCTGGATCAGTTCGCGGACGAGGCTGACCGGTTCCTGATCGGCTTGAGCAAGGCCGTGGAAACCGAAATGGATGACCGTCAGCTAGATATGCTGATGCAGACCGTGCCCAATTTCGAACGAATCGGCGACTATGCCACCAATCTGGTGGAGCTTGCCCAGCGGCTGCAGGAGGAGAACGGCGTATTCTCCGATACGGCGAAAAAAGAGCTTCAGATCATCGGTTCTGCTGTGAAAGAGATCCTCAATATTACGGTAGACGCGTTTACCAGCGGCAACAATGAAGCTGCCAAGTCCATCGAGCCTCTGGAGGAGGTCATCGATGATATGGTCATGATCCTGAAGGATCGCCACACCAAGCGCTTGAAGAACGGCTCCTGCTCAGTCAGCTCCGGTCTGGTATTTATGGAGTCGCTGACCTATCTGGAACGTGCATCCGATCAATGCTCTTCCATTGCTGTTATGATGATGGCGAGAAATAATGAAGCGATCCTGCAGAACCACTATGATTATCTACGGGAAATTCATGAGGGCAACGATGAACACTACCGCATGGAGAAGAACCGCCGCCGTGACCAGTTTATCGCTCCGCTGAAAGAACTGAAATAACCGAATCTATAACATACCGCCTGCCGGATTTCCGGCAGGCGGTATTTCCTGAGAAAAATATAAGATCAGGCGTTTTTCGCCTGCTTGAGAGCCTGCGCGAGCTGATCGGGGCAGGAGGTCTTTTTCATGCCGCAGGTGATGCCTCCAACCCTGGCAATCACATCGTCCACGTTCATGCCCTCCACGAGAGAGCCGATGCCCTTCAGATTACCGTTGCAGCCGCCGAAGAACTGGACGTTGTGAACCTTGCCATCCTCGATTTCAAAGCTGATCATCTGCGAACAGGTTCCCATGGTTTTGTAAGTGTACTGCATAGAAGTATTCCTTTCTGTTTATTGAATAATGTCAACCAGTTTGGCATCCACCAGCCGTGCCAGAGCTTCCGGCGGCACCAGCATCTGGTGCCCTCTGGCTCCGGCGGAGACGGCGATTTCATCATAGAGCTGGCAGGTCTCGTCAAAGAAGGTGGGGTATTTCTTCTTCATGCCCACCGGGCTGCAGCCGCCCCGGACATATCCGGTGAGACTAAGCAGTTCCTTGACGGGTATCAGCTCCATATTCTTGTCTCCGGCCGCTTTGGCTGCCTTTTTCAGATCCAGCTCGCAGCAGACCGGAATGCAGAATACATTAATTCCCGTTCGTTCACCCCGCGCCACCAGCGTTTTGAACACTTCCTCGGCGGGTTTCCCCAGCGCTTCGGCGGCGTGGTTTCCGTTCAGGTCATGTTCGTCAAATTCGTAGAATTCCTCCCGGCAGGGAATCCCTGCCTGCTCCACCAGACGAACCGCGTTTGTCTTTGTTGCCATATTAATCACCGTATCTTATTATACGCCACTTTCCCTATCCGCGCAAGAGGGAATTATCGTCTTGGAATTGGATATCCTAAGAAAAAAGGAGGTAATCCAATGAACGCTTCGCACAACCCCGACATGAAGGAACAGGAACGGGAACAGATTGTGGAGCTTGGCTCCGACCTGACCAAAAGCGAATCCGGCAAAATCTATACGCTGACCATCATTGGTCAGGTGGAAGGGCATCAGGTTCTGCCTGAGACCTGCAAAACTACCAAATATGAACACGTGCTGCCCCTTCTGGCCGGCATCGAGGAAAGCGATGAGATTGACGGGCTGCTGCTGCTTCTGAACACGGTGGGCGGCGATATTGAGGCAGGTCTTGCCATTGCCGAAATGATTGCAGGTATGAAAAAACCCACGGTATCACTGGTTCTGGGCGGTGGTCATTCCATTGGAATTCCGCTGGCGGTGTGCACCAAAAAGTCATTTATTACGCCAACAGCCAGCATGACCGTCCATCCCGTGCGGATGACTGGACTTGTGGTGGGCGCGCCCCAGACCTTCCGCTATTTTCAGCGGATTCAGGAGCAGATTGTGGAATTTGTGGCCAATAATTCGAAGATATCCAAATCTGAATTCGAACATTTTATGATGGCGACAGGAGAGATGGCAACGGATGTAGGCACCATTCTCTACGGAAAAGAAGCAGTGGCCTCCGGCCTGATTGACCGGTTGGGCGGGCTGAACGACGCCCTCTCCGCGCTGCACCGGATGATTGACAAGAGCAAAGCGTCAAAAAGCGGGAACCCCAACTCTTAATTTTTGAAAAGGGACTGGAAATTCACTCAAAAATATGGTATAGTAAGCTGTAAAAATTTGAGTGGAGGGATTGGCGTGAATCTGAACTGGCTTCAAAGCCTGCTTTTTGGCCTGCTTTCCGGTTTGGCTGATATTCTGCCTGTCTCTGCACAGGCGCATAAAGCGATTCTATTAACGGTTTTCGGCGCGGATGGGGAATCTCCCCTGATGCGTCTGATGATCCATCTGGCCGTTCTGGCTTCCCTGTACTATAGCTGCCGGAGTCAGATTCGGCGGATGATCCGTCAGCGGCGGCTGGCGCGGGTGCCCAAGCGCCGCAGGAAGCGTCCTGTGGATGTGCGGACGCTGCTGGATTTCCGCCTGCTGGCCACCATGCTGATTCCGCTTGCGCTGGCATTTTTCCTGTATCCGAAAACATCTGCCATGAATCTCAGCCTGAACTGGATAGCGCTGTTTCTGGTTCTGAACGGCATTATCCTGTATCTTCCCAATCTCCTTCCCTCCGGCAACAAGGATGCCAGATCCCTTTCCCGGCTGGAGGGTGTACTTATGGGCCTGTGCGGCGGAATGTCCGTTTTTCCGGGAATTTCATCCGTCGGCACGATAACCTCTGCCGGGAGCATTTTCGGTGCGGAACGGAGCTACATTGTGAATCTGTCCCTGATGGCGCAGATGGCTGTGACTGCAATTTTGATCGTGTTTGACGTGGTATCCCTTGTTACCGCTGGAATCGGCGCCGCCGGATTCGGTGCAATCCTGTGCTGCCTTCTGGCCGCAGCCGCCGCTTTTGCCGGTGCATTTGCCGGAATCCGGGTGATGCGCACCATGGCTGTGAACATCGGCTTCGGCGTGTTTGCCTACTACAGTCTGGGGCTTGCCCTGCTTTCATTCATTCTGTATCTTTCTGCTGCGTGAGGAGGTAAATCATGGCGGAAAAGAAATCTGCTTCCCGAGCTCAGAAGGCTGTGACGGATGTGAAGAAGAAATCCGGCGGTGGGACGAAAAAAACCGCTTCTTCCGGAGAAAAGAAAAATCAGACACCCCCGAAAGCGGACATTCAGGCAGATTCCCATCTGCCGGTTCGGATTACGCTGGGTGTTGTCTGCCTTGTTTTGTTTATTGTGTTTCTTGCGGCCGGCATGAAATCGGAGGGGAAACTGCTGGTTCTGGTGCGGGACGTGGTCTGCAGTCTCATCGGGAAAGCGGGATTTTACATTTCCATTCCCTGCCTGCTGTATCTGTTCATGATTCTTGTGTTCAGCGGAAAGCAGCCGGTGCGGATGCGCAGTATCTGCCTGCTCGTATTCGTGCTGCTGGCTGGTTCCATTTATCACCTGATTGTCAATAATCGGACGTTCACGGGCGGCGCTTCCATTCTTACCGATCTGCTGTCCGGCGGAAAAACCGGAATCACCGGCGGACTTCTCTGCGGACTGCTCGCCATGGGCGTGCGCTGGGCCTGCGGCGGCTTCTTGTCCTACGTGGTATTCATTACCGCCGCCGCGCTGACGCTGCTTGCTTCGATGATGATTACGGTGCCCAGTATGGTTCGGGCAATCCGGAACCGCCCAAGGGATGACTTTGAGGACGAGGATTTTGAGGAGCGTCCCGAACCCGCCGCCATGGTGGTGAATCACATTGCGAACCGGCAGATCGAACGCAACCGCCAGCGCCGCCTGCAGCAGGAAGAGCAGCGGCTTGAGCAGCAGCGCAAGGAAGATGAAATCACGCTGATCGATGCGCTGGCGCATCCGAAGCCCGGCAAGAAAGGCGCTCCGCCCATTCCCAAAGCCGACGACAGGACCCGCGATGATATTTTGAGCCAGATCGGCGGTGAAATCACCGATCCGGTGGCAGCCGCCGCCAATCATGTGGCGGATGGCGAACCGGAACAGATTCTTACGCCCGCGCAAAAGAAACCGTCTGAGCCTGAAGCTGAGAAGGCGGTCATTCAGGCCGCAGAGCCGAAGCCGGTGAAACAGGCGGAGCCGGAGAAGAATCCGCCCATTCCGGTGGATATGCCGCCGCTTGTTCGGGAGGCTCCCATTCCGGACGGCCCAGTCGTGGAAAAACCGGTTCCGCCTGTAAGGGATAAGGTCACCGCAAAGGATACGGCAGCATCCGCCGTGCAGGTGGCACAGGAGATTGCCGCCGCGCAGGCAGAACCCAAACCGGTGTACTGCTTCCCGCCCATAGATCTTCTGAATCAGCCCGCCCGGAACGCGGCGGATGGAACGGCGGAGATGCGGGAGAATTCCAAACGTTTGAACGAGACGCTTGCCAGCTTTAAAATCGACGCCCACATCATCAACGTCGTCCGCGGCCCCAGCGTCACCCGTTATGAGGTGGAACTGGACAAGGGTGTCCGGCTGAACAAGCTGACCACGGTGGCGGACGATCTGGCGCTGAGTCTGGGCGCACCCAGTGTGCGAATCGCGCCGGTCACCGGCAAGATCTCCGTGGTGGGCATTGAGGTTCCCAACCGCACGGTGACCATGGTTTCCCTGCGGGAGGTGCTTGGCTCGCCCGAGTTTGAAAAATCGAAATCCAAGTCCTCCTTCGCCGTGGGCAAGGACATCGGCGGAAACTGCATCATCGGTAATATCGCCAGAATGCCCCATATGCTGATTGCCGGCACCACCGGTTCCGGTAAATCTGTGTGCATGAACTCTATCATCATCAGCCTGCTCTACAAAGCCAGTCCTGAGGATGTAAAGCTGATTATGGTGGATCCCAAAATGGTGGAACTGGCCAACTACAATGGCATTCCCCATCTGATGATTCCCGTGGTTACAGACCCGAAAAAGGCGGCAGGCTCCCTGCAATGGGCCGTCACAGAAATGATGCGCCGTTACAAGACCATGTCCGACGCCGGTGTTCGGGATCTGGAATCCTACAATTCCATCGTCATGGCAGAGGAGGAGGGCGTGAAGCTGCCCCAGTTGATCGTCATTATCGATGAGCTGGCTGACCTGATGATGGTCGCTGCCAAGGAAGTAGAGGATTCCATCTGCCGCATTGCCCAGATGGGACGCGCCGCAGGTATCCATTTGGTGATTGCCACCCAGCGACCCTCCGCGGATGTAATCACCGGTCTGATGAAAGCCAATATTCCTTCGCGGATCGCGTTTTCCGTGGCATCCGCGATGGAATCCCGCATCATTCTGGATACTCAGGGTGCGGAGAAGCTGGTTGGCAAGGGCGATATGCTGTTTGCCCCCATCGGCTGCGGCAAGCCGCTGCGTGTGCAGGGCTGCTTCGTCACCGACGGGGAGGTTGTCGCGGTCGCAAACTATGTCAAGGAGCATTACGTGGCTGACTATGACCAGACGGTCATGGAGGAAATCGACAAAAAAGCATTGCAGGCCGGAAAAAAGGCTGCCGCAGCCGCCGATCCCGAACCCAATGGAGACGAGCTGGAGGGGGACGAGATGCTGCCCGCAGCCGTGGATGTGATTCTGGAAACCGGGCAGGCTTCCGTTTCCATGCTCCAACGCCGGCTCAAGCTGGGCTACGCCCGCGCTGCCCGGATTGTGGATGAAATGGAGGAAAAAGGCATTGTCGGCCCCTTCCAGGGCTCCAAACCCCGCGCCATCAAAATCACCAAGGAACAGTGGGAAGCCATGAAGGGCGGCAATGCCCAGATGGACTTCGATGATATTCCGTTTGACGACGGCGTCCCGGAGGAAATCGATTGATCTATCCCGGAAGAATCCGGTTTAGATAAATATATTTGCATCCCATCCGCAAAGGCGGAGGGACAGCAAGGAGGATTTTTATGAAAAACCAAAAGATCTCACGCATGGTGCAGCTGGCAATTCTGCTGGCAATCGTTCTCGTCCTGCAATGTTTTCTCGGAAGCATCGTTGTCGGAACAACTTCGTTCAGCGTTGTTCTGGTGCCGATCGTCATCGGAGCCATCATTCTGGGGCCGGGTGCGGGCGCGTTTCTCGGCTTTGTCTTTGGCCTGGTGGTTCTGATCTACGGAATCATCGGCACGGATAAATTTACATTTTTGCTGTTCAGTGCCCATCCCATCTTCACAGCTATCATTTGTCTGGGCAAAGGTACTGCCGCCGGCTGGGGCGCGGGTATGGTGTACAGGTTGCTTTCGAAGTTCAGTTCTTTCTGGGCATCCGTCGCAGCTGCGGCCACCGCGCCGATCCTGAACACCGGACTGTTCATTCTGGGCAGTCTGACCCTGATTTCGGATACCCTGCAAGCCAATCTGGCTTCTTTCGGTGCGGATGATCTGGTGGTGTTTCTGGTGATTGGATGCGCCGGTATCAACTTTCTGGTGGAATTCTGTGTGAACATCATTCTTTCCCCCGCGATCTACCGAATTGTGACGGTCGTGAAAAAGAGAATCATGAAATAAGCGCGCAAACCCTCGTACATATCGAAAAATCTGGGCAGTCCCGATTGGGACTGCCCAATTTTTTCCGCCTTGGTTATGAGTTTCTCCCCGGGTGCATAGTCTGTTGCAGGAGTGATGCAAATGAAGTGTGCATGGAAGGAACTGCTGTCCATTCTGCCGCCGTGGCTGGCAGCGGAAGTTGAGCGCCGTGATATGCTCCAGGAGCTGCGGCTTCGTCTGGACAGTCCACCTGAGCTGGTTTTCCCGGAAGAAAGTCAATGGCTGCGCCGGGCAGTCAGCCGGGCGGATTTGCTGTTCTGTGTGAATACCGCCTCCCGATATTCGCCGTGGGCGTCACAGACCATGGCCAGCGGATACCTGACCGCGCCGGGCGGCCACCGGATTGGACTGTGCGGAGAAACGGTGGTAAATCGGGGCGTGATGACGGGGTTTCGGGAAATCACGTCCCTGTGCATCCGGGTGGCTCGTGATTTCCCCGGAATCGGAGAAAATGCGGCCGGACTGTCCGGTTCCATTCTGCTGATCGGCCCACCGGGAAGCGGAAAAACCACGCTCCTGCGGGATATTGTCCGCACGATCTCCCAGCGGGAGACCGTTGCGGTGGTGGACGAGCGGGAGGAACTGTTTCCGGTGGAGTTTCGGCAGAGCGCAAAACGGATGGACGTGCTCACCGGATGCGCCAAGGCGGATGGAATTGAGATCGCCCTGCGGTGCATGGGGCCAAGCAGTCTGGCCGTGGATGAGATTACGGCGGAAGCGGACTGTGAGGCGCTGCTGCGCGCCGGGTGGTGCGGCGTGAGGCTGCTGGCCACGGCGCATGCCGCGTCACTGCAGGATCTGTATCGGCGGGCGGTGTACCGTCCGCTGGTCAAAGCGCAGTTATTTTCCCATGTACTGGTGCTTCACAGGGACAAGTCCTGGCGGGAGGAGAGGATGGAGCTATGATTGAAAAATGGATCGGTGCAGCGCTGGTGATTGGAAGCTGCGGCGTGACCGGGTTTTCCATGGTGGCTGCCCACAAAAAGGAAGAAAATGCGCTGCGGCAACTCATTCGGGCGTTGGATTATATGGAGTGCGAATTGCAGTACCGCCTGACGCCGCTGCCGGAGCTTTGCCGCCAGGCGGGAGGGGAAGTTGGCGGTACGCTGGGACAGGCGCTGCGTCTGCTTTCCCGGGAGCTGGAATGCCAGATTCTACCGGATGTGGAAAGCTGCATGAATGCGGCGCTGTCAGCCTGCGGCGATCTGCCTGAGCGAACCGGGAAAGCGATGCGCAGACTGGGCGCGTCTCTGGGACGGTTTGATCTGGAGGGCCAGCTCAAGGGACTGGAATCGGTTCGAAGCGATTGCAGAGAGGAACTGAAGCAGCTTGGATTGCACCGGGATGAACGGCTCCGAAGCTATCAGACGCTGGGACTCTGTGCCGGTGCGGCCCTTACGATTCTTTTTATTTAGCGATGGATATTGATCTGATTTTCAAAATCGCCGCGATCGGAATCATTGTTTCCATTCTCAATCAGGTGCTTGCCCGTTCCGGTCGGGACGAGCAGGCTACCATGACCACATTGGCCGGGCTTGTGGTGGTTCTGATGATACTGGCGCAAAAAATTGCGGAACTGTTTGACCTGGTTAAAACACTGTTTGAATTCTGATGACTCTATTTTTTCAAACCTGTGGACTTGTAATACTCTGCGTGATTCTGATTCTGGCGCTGAACAGTCACAGTAAAGATATGGCGCTGCTTCTGGCCATGGCTGCAAGCTGCATGGCGGCACTGGCCGCCATGCAGTATCTGGAGCCGGTCATCCGATTTATCCGGGAACTGGAGGAACTGGGCGGTCTGGACGCGGATTCCGTCACAGTGCTTCTGAAGGTGGTCGGAATCGGTATTCTGTCGGAGATTGCGGCGCTGGTGTGCAGGGACGCAGGCAACGCCTCACTGGGAAAGACCGTTCAGCTTCTGGGCAGCACCGTGATTCTGGCGCTGACTGTGCCGCTGTTTTCCGCACTGCTGGAATTGATTCAGAAGATTTTGGGGGAGCTATGAAAAGAATCATTTTCGTTGTGTTTTTTTCCGTGCTTCTGGCCGTCCCGGTTCATGCGCTGGATATCACCGCGCCGGAAGTGCCGGAATCTGTTCAGTCCAGAATGCCCTCCAACCGGGAGAGCTTCGGCCAGGGACTTCTGGAAATCCTGCAGGACGCGCTGGCGCATTTCCGCCCGGATCTGAAGGAGGCATCCGGCGTTTGCCTGGGCGTCACGGCGGCCATGGTGACCGTGACCGTCATCCAGTCCTTTTCGGGATCGGCTCAGCGCATCTCCAACCTGGCGGGCACGGTGGCGATTGCGGCTATCCTGCTTCAATCGGCGCATTCGTTGATTTATCTGGGGACGCAGACCGTGACGGAGCTCAGCGAATACGGCAAACTGCTTCTGCCCGTGCTCACTACCGCGCTGGCCGCGCAGGGCGGCGTTACGACGTCCTCGGCGCTCTACGCGGGAACGGCTGCATTTGACGCGGTGATGAGCAGTCTGATTTCCAAAATTCTGATTCCTATGGTATATCTGTTTCTAGCCCTTGCCGCGGCGGGCAGCGCGGTGGGGGAGGATCTGCTCAAACGGCTGCGGGATATGGTTAAGGGCTGCATGATCTGGATTCTGAAAACCATCTTGTATGTATTTACCGGCTATCTGGCGATTACCGGGGTCGTCAGCGGAACCACCGATGCGGCGGCCGTGAAAGCGGCAAAGCTGACCATCTCCGGCGCGGTGCCAGTGGTGGGCGGCATTCTCTCCGACGCGTCGGAGGCAATTCTGGTCAGCGCGGGAACTGTCAAAAACGCGGTGGGTTTATACGGCCTTTTCGCGCTTGCCGCAATCTGGCTCAGTCCGTTTCTCAAAATCGGGGTCCATTATCTGCTGCTGAAGCTGACCGCATCCGCGTGCGGAATATTCGGAAGCAAGCAGATGACCGATCTGGTCTGCGATTTCTCCTCCGCCATGGGGATCCTGCTGGGGATGACCGGCGCCGTATGTCTGATGCTGCTGGTCAGTATCTTCTGTTTTCTGAAAGGAGCGGCATAGTGGAGCGCCTGGGAAGCTATGTTCTGACGGTAACGGCGGCCGCCATTCTGGCCGGGATTCTCTCCTCCTTTCTGGACAAAAATACCACCTCCGGCGCACTGGTCAAAATGGCGGCTGGGCTGTTTCTGCTCTTTGCCGTGCTGGGACCGGTTGCCGGTTGGAACCCAGCGAATCTGACCGATTTCACTGCCGGATTAACTTCTGACGGAGACCAAGCCGCTGCGGAGGGGGAGAATCTGGCGCGGGAAGCCATGGGAGATATCATAAAATCCGAGGCGGAAGCATATATCTTGGACAAAGCCAGCGTGTACCGGGCTGATCTGACCGTGCAGATCGAACTGGCACAGCAAAACGGTATCCCGGTTCCCGAAAGTGTCACAATTGAAGGACGTATTTCCCCCTATGCAAAAATGCAGCTTCAGCAGTTGATCGAAGAGCAGCTTGGGATTTCAAAGGAGAATCAGCAATGGATCGGATCATGATTCCACCCGGGATTCAGTTGTTTTGGAAGAAATACCGATATGTGCTGTTGGTGCTGGCGGTAGGACTGGTTCTGATGGCGCTGCCCGGACGCACGAATAACAAACAGAGCGCTCCGGCTCCGGAACCCACAGCCGCCGCGGAAAGCATGGAGGAGAGACTTGAAAAAATTCTGACCCAGATCGACGGTGTGGGCAGGGCGAAGGTGCTGCTGACGGAGGCATCCGGCGCAGAAACGGTCTATCAGACCGACGGAGAAAGCTACGAAAACTCCGACCGTCGGCGCACCCAAACCGTGATTATTTCCAACGGCTCCCGGGAGGAATCCGGCCTGATTCGCAGCGTGAATCCGCCTGCTTATCTGGGCGCTGTGGTGGTTTGTCAGGGTGGAAATCTTCCGGCCGTGAAACTGGCCGTGGTCGAAGCGGTGGCAAACGCCACCGGACTGAGCGCAAATCGAATCACTGTTTTGAAAATGAAATGAGCGGGAGGTATCATTATGAAAACTTGGAAGAAAAACCTGATTGCGGCAGCGGTTCTGGTAACGGTCTGTACCGGAATCTATCTGAACTGGCTCTACACCGAGCGGCAGACCCAGACCGATCTGACCGATACCCTGGACACGGAAAAGGTCATGAGCGATGACACCCTGCTGCTGAATGACGGCAGCTCCGTACTGACCGGAAGCAGCACAACGGATACCGCATCGGATTACTTTGCGGCGGTTCGCCTGTCCCGCCAACAGGCCCGGGACAGCGCGGTCAGTCTCCTGCAGGAAGCCATGTCCGGCTCCGACCAGACCAAAGCAGGGGAGTCCTCGGCAGAGCTGGAGGATATCGTACAGACGGCACTGACCGAAGCACAGATTGAAAGCCTGATTATCGCAAAGGGCTATGCCGACTGTGTGGCGTACATGAGCAGCAACGGAATTTCCGTGGCCGTGGCTGCGCCGGAGGGCGGGCTGCAGCAGGGAGATGTTGCCGTTATCGCGGATATTGTCATGTCCCAGTCCGACTATTCCCTGAATGATATCCGCGTGGTGGAAGTACAGTAAGGAATTCACGCAGCCCCGGAGGAACGTCTTCGGGGCACTTTTCTGTATTTGAAATACCGGTACTGCGCAGAAAACAGTTGTCATTTCCTGAATCTGTGGTATAATAAGAAAAAATATGTCACGCGCTGCGTGACACGTGAATATGGAGGTAACCCCTATGGCTGAAAACAAACAGTACATCACCCAGGTTCAGGAGAACGGCAATGTGATGATTTCTGAGGATGTTGTTTCCACAATTGTTGCCCAGGCGCTTTCCGAGGTTGACGGCCTGGCTGGCCTGAGCGTCAAGCCCGGTGCCGATATTGCCGATCTGATTGGGAAGAACTGGGGCAAGGGCATGAAAATTACCATCGGCGAGGACAATGAACTGTCCATTGACTGCAATGTCCTGGTGAAGTACGGCAGCAGTGTGATCGACGTGGCCAAAAGCGCGCAGAACGCTGTGACCAGCGCGGTGGAATCCATGACCGGCGTCAAGGTACACGTCGTCAATGTCAACATCTGCGGCATCGCCCGTCCGTAAGGGAGCCGCAATGACCAGAGCCAATGCCAGAGAACTGGCGATTCATTTGATCTATGGCAGAGATTTCACCGGTGAGGAACCGGAGACCGTGGTAGCAACCCGCCTGAACCGGGATTACTATCAGAAGCTCTCCGGCGAAAACGAAGTCTATTCCGAACGGCCAAGCCGGGCGCAGCTCAGCTATATCGACCGGGTGGTGTCCGGTGTGGCAAACCGGGAGGACGATCTGAATGAACAGATTCAGAAATACGCTATCGGCTGGGATATCAGCCGGATCTCCCGGCTTGCCCGCAGCATTATGCAGCTTGCCATGTATGAGATTCTTTATCTGGACGATGTGCCTACCGGTGTGGCCATCTCCGAGGCGGTTCGCATTGCGAAAAAATACGACGGTGACGACACCGGCGCGTTTGTCAACGGAATTCTGGGTGCCTTTGCCCGGGACAAGAAAACACCGGAAACAGTGAAAGCTGAGGCTTCTGAATGAGCGTCATCGGGTTTGACACCAGCAATTACACCACATCCATCGCATGGTTTGATGGTGAAATGGGTGAGAATTGCTCCCGGCTGCTTCCGGTCAAGCAGGGAGAGCTTGGCCTTCGCCAGTCCGACGCTGTATTTGCCCATACCAACAGCCTGCCGGAGCTTTCTGGCAGGCTGTTTTCCCATGCCCCGATGGGGGAAATCACCGCCGTGGGCGTCAGTACCCGCCCCCGGGCTGTGGAGGGAAGCTATATGCCCTGCTTTCTGGTGGGGTATTCCCATGCCAGGCTGCTGTCCGATGCGCTGGGCGTTCCGCTGATGGAGGTATCCCATCAGCAGGGACACGTGGCGGCCTCTCTATGGAGTTCGGGACATCTGGAGCTGATGGAGCAGCCGCACCTGGCCTGGCACCTGTCCGGCGGAACCACGGAGCTGCTGCTGGTGGAGCCGGAGGGCAGGAACGTGCGCTGCACCAGAATTGGCGGCACCAACGATATATCCGCCGGCCAGCTGATCGACCGGACGGGGCAGCTTCTGAATCTTTCCTTTCCGTCGGGAAAGCATCTGGATGCCCTGAGCCGGACGGCTGAAAACAATGAGACCTTCCGTGTCAAGTGTCCCGGCACAGAGTTTTCTCTGTCCGGGGTTCAGAATAAAGTGCAGCAGTTTCATGACCGGCATGGAATCCCTGCGGAAACGGCAGCGTATGCCCTGCGGTGCGTGGCAGGCGCGGTGTTTCAGGCCACCCGGCACGCGCTGAACGCCTATCCTGGACTCCGGGTGGTTTTTTCCGGCGGTGTGGCGTCCAACTCCATGCTCCGGCAGGCGCTTCAACCCCTGAATCCCATTTTTTGCCCGCCCCAGTATTCCACCGATAACGCCATGGGCGTGGCTGTTCTCACTTACCGCCTGGGGGAGGAATCGTAATGGCGCAGAATGTGGTATCCGTTTCCCAACTCAATGAATATATCCGGGGCAAGCTGGACGGGGACGCTCTGCTGAGCGGGATTGCCGTACGGGGTGAACTGAGCAATTACAAGGTGTATCCTTCCGGCCACCACTATTTCACGCTGAAGGATGAAGCCTCGGCGCTGAAATGCGTCATGTTTAAAAGCAGCGCCGTCCGGCTGCGGTTCCGACCGGAAAACGGCATGAAGGTAATTGCCATGGGTAAAATCTCCGTCTACCCAAGAGACGGTGTCTACCAACTCTATTGCGCTTCCATGGCCATGGACGGCATTGGAGATCTGTATGCCGCGTTTGAACAGCTCAAGGCCAAGCTGTCCGCGCAGGGCTTGTTTGATCCGGCGCATAAAAAACCCTTGCCCAAATATCCGGGCACCATCGGCATCGTCACCAGTTCCGCCGGCGCGGCGGTGCACGATATGCTGCGGATTCTCCGCAAGCGTTATCCGCTGACCCGGGTACTGCTGCTGCCTGTCCGGGTTCAGGGTGCGGAGGCACCGGGAGAAATCGCCGCTGCCATCCGGTATGCCAACCATTATCAGCTTGCCGACCTGCTCATTGTGGGGCGGGGGGGCGGCTCCATTGAGGATCTGTGGGCATTCAATGACGAGCAGGTGGCCCATGCCATTTATGATTCCCGGATTCCGGTGATTTCCGCAGTGGGTCATGAGCCGGATGTGACGATTTCCGACTATGTGGCCGACCTGCGGGCAGCCACGCCCTCCAACGCGGCGGAGCTGGCGGTGCCCGATCAGGATGCCCTGCGGCAGAATCTGGATTCCATGTGCATGGCCATGACCACGGCACTGACCCGGCAGGTGAAAGCTGCCCGGCAGCATTTGCAGGTGCTTTCCGGAAGCCCTGCGCTGCAAAGCCCCACCGGGTATCTGGAACAGCGGCGAAAAAGTCTGGAATTGCTGCAAAACCGGCTTGTATCCGCTGAAACCCGCACAGTGGAGCGGAAAAACCGGCAGTTTATTGAATTGACCTCCAAGCTGGACGCCATGAGTCCCCTGAAAGTTCTGACCCGGGGCTACGCGCTGGTGCGCCGGGAGAATGGCATGGTTTTGAAGTCCGTCCGCCAGATTGAACCCGGAGAGCGGATCAAAGTGAGTTTGTCCGACGGCAGTCTGACCGCCGCCGTGACGGAAAAGGAGAATGCCGAATGAATAGTCAATCCTTTGAAAGCGCCATGGGGCGTCTGGAACAGATTGTCCGCAGTCTGGAGCAGGGAAATGTCCCGTTGGAGGAGTCTCTGAAGCTGTTCCGGGAGGGAACCGAGCTGGTTCGGAGCTGCACCAAACAACTGGACGATGCCCAGCTGCAGATTCAGAAAGTCATGACCGGTGCCGATGGCAGCCCTGTGCTGGAGGATTTCCACGATGACGGAACCGTTTGAAGCCAGCGCCCGGGAATACCGGGATTTTATCGAATCCTATCTGCAAGCGTATCTTGGACGTTTTTCCGATCAGCCTCAGAAGCAGCTTTACGAAGCCATGGGCTACAGCCTTCTGGCCGGCGGCAAGCGGCTGCGCCCTATTTTTGCCTTTGAATTCTGCCGGATGTGTGGCACGGACTGGAAAAAAGCCGCGCCCTTTGCTGCCGCGGTGGAAATGATTCACACCTACAGTCTGATTCACGACGATCTGCCCTGCATGGACAATGATGATTTCCGCCGGGGACGTCCTACCAACCACAAGGTTTATGGAGAGGGACTGGCTGTGCTGGCCGGAGACGCATTGTTGACGGACGCTTTTGCCGTGGCTTCCTCCGCAGAACTGTCTGAGCCTTCCGAGATGGGGCTGGCCATCGGCGTACTGGCGGAATGTGCCGGTTCACTGGGCATGGTGGGCGGCCAGGTGTTGGATATTCAGGCAGAGCAGCGCGTTTGCACCGAGCAGGAGGTGCTCGACATTCAAACCCGCAAGACCAGCGCCCTGATCAACGCGGCCTGTGTACTGGGTGTCATCGCGGGCGGAGGTTCCGAGGAGCAGATTGCGGCGGCCGGCGGCTTTGCCGGAGCGCTGGGACTGGCGTTTCAGATTCGGGACGATATGCTGGACGTAATCGGAACCCGGGAGGAAATGGGCAAGGGCGTGGGCACCGATGCGGCAAAGAACACCTTTGTCCGGCTCTATGGTCTGGACAAATGCGAGGAACTGGTATGCAACTATACGGAAACCGCCATTAACCAGCTTGCTGTGTTCGGGGATCATGCTTATCTGACCGAACTGGCCAGAAGCCTGACCGAACGCAGAGTATGAACCGGACGCAATTGGAAGCGCGGTTATTCTCATTGCAGGATACCACGTACCGGGATTTCACGATCCGGCTGATTCCCAATCTTGCGCCGGATACGGTCATCGGCGTCCGAACGCCGGCTCTGCGGGCGCTGGCAAAGGAAATCGGGGAGGACGCGGCCTTTCTGGGGCAGCTTCCCCATCGGTATTTTGAGGAGAACCAGTTGCATTGTTTACTGCTGGGCAATGGCAAGGATTTTGAAAAAACGGTTGGTGCGGTGGAAGCCTTTCTGCCCTATGTGGACAATTGGGCTACCTGCGACCAGCTCAGAATCAGGGTGTTCAGCAGGCACCGGGCTGAGATGCTGCCATACATTCACCGCTGGCTTGATTCGGGGCAGGTTTATACCATCCGCTTTGCCATCGAAATGCTCATGACCTACTATCTGGATACGGATTTCAGCCCGGAATATCCGGCGCTGGTGGCATCCGTCCGGCATGATGACTACTATGTCCGCATGATGGTTGCGTGGTATTTTGCCACCGCGCTGGCCAAGCAATATCCGGCAGTCCTGTCATATATCACCCAGTATCGTCTGGAACCGTGGATACATAACAAAACCATCCAGAAATGTGTGGAAAGCTACCGGATTACCCCGGAACAGAAGGAATTTTTGAAGAAATACCGCCTGAAATAAAATTCGCCCCTGACCTCTCGGTCAGGGGCTTTTGCATGGCTATTTCAGTTTTTGGATGATTTCTTCCATCCGTTCCACGGGGAAGGGGGGATTACCGATGGGCTTCATGGCAATGGAAATGAGCTTGACCGGATTGTCGTCCGCCGCCACCCGGTTGGAACGGAACGCGCCGCAGCGGCGGCAGCGGTGGATGAGTGCCCATTCTCCACTGCCGCGCACCCATACCGCCACCGGCTCCATCAGCCCGCCGCAATCTGAGGCCCGGTCGCCCGGCTCCAAATCCAGATGCAGGCTGCACAGGCAGTTGGGACAGTGGTTCCGGTGGCTGCTGCCCGCTCCGTCCGGGGTGACCAGCCAACCGCAGTTTTTACAGGTAAAGCTCTCTTCACAGGGATGGTTTTGATAGTAGCCTTTTTCAAATTGTTTTCTCTTATTTTCCCGGTTCATGGGATAACCTCCAAAAAGTCATCTTTCAATACCTTTGGGAGGCTTGGATTGTAAGACCAACCTCCCGGTCAGTCCACAATCTCCAATATCATTTTATGATTCAAACAGATTTCCTTTCAATCCTTTTATTTTTCGTCCTGCAAATAACGCATAGCCATATAGGCGAGGGAAGCGGCGCCGTAGGGGAGCGCGCTTTCGTCCAGCAGGGTCTTGGGATGATGCAGGGGATAGACACAGCCTTTTTTCGGCTCTCCTGCCGCCAGCGCCACCATCACGGTGGGAATCTCATGGCTGATATAGGCAAAATCCTCCGAGCCACCGGCTGAAGGCTTTCCGTTGGGGTTCATTTTCGCAACCGAGAGGGCACCCGATCCCAGCAGCTCCTGAAGATATACTTCTGCTTTTTCACAGACCGCCTTGTTGTTACATAAAGTGGGACAGCCGCTGTCGAAGCTGACGGATGCCTCCGCCCGGAAGGCCGCCGCCATCCCCTGAGAAATTTCCACCAAACGGCGTTTGACGGTTTCCCGCACCTGATCGTCAAAGGTGCGGATGGTGCCGCCCATGGTGACGGAATCGGGAATGACGTTGGAGGCGCCCCCGGCGTGCATGGTACCGATGGTCATGACCGCTTCGTCATGAATGCCCAGCTCCCGCGCCTGAATCTCCTGCAGCGCGATCAGAATATGCGCAGCCGCGGTCAGCGGATCAATTCCGTCCTGCGGAGCGGAGCCATGGCAGCCCTTGCCCTTGACGCGGATGGTAAAGTAATCCGCCGCAGGCGCACTGATACCGGGCGCGGATACCATGACCGTCCCGGCGGGCATGGGCACATTGACAGCCACGTGAATCATCATGGCGGCGTCGGGTCTGGGATTGTCCAGAACGCCGTTCCTGATCATATCCATGGAGCCTTCAAAGGTTTCCTCCGCAGGCTGGAACATCAGTTTGACCGTGCCTTCCATCTCGTTTTCATGATTTTTCAGCAACTGCGCCGCGCCCAGCAGCATAGCTGTGTGCATATCGTGGCCGCAGGCGTGCATCGCCCCATCCGGGCAGGCATAGGGCAGTCCCGTTTCCTCGTGGATCGGCAGCGCGTCCATATCCGCCCGGAGCATGAATACCTTGCCCGGCTTCTTTCCGCCGATGGTGGTAATCAGTCCCGCTCTGCCGCAGTCCGAAACCTGGTAACCCATTCCCTCCAAAACCGTGCGGACATAGGCTTTCGTCTTGTACAGAGCGAACCCGGTTTCCGCGTGGGCATGAAGCCACTGGCGGTAGGATGAAATCTGTTCCTGCATCGCCTTGGCTTCCTGCAGAATTGTCTGATTCATTGCGCATATCCCCTTTGTTTTTTCTTTTAGTATATCACAGTCTGTGGAAAAATAAAGTTCTTTCTGCTTTCTTTCAGCCGGGACAACAGATTCATAACGATTCGTTCACAAATTCGACTTGTATCCATGGCAGCCGGTATGCTACAATAGCGTCATGCTAGTGAAAGGAATGGCCAACATGAAAAAAGAAATTCAGGTATTTGATTATGCGAAGCAAATTTGTCAGTCTCTCCCCAGCGGCGTATTGCTGACCACAAAGCAGGCTGGCAAGGTGAACACCATGACCATCGGCTGGGGTACGCTTGGCATTGAATGGGGAAAGCCCGTCTTTATTGCCTATGTGCGGAAAAGCCGGTACACGAAACAGCTTCTGGATGAAAGCGGAGAATTCACGGTCAATATTCCCTATGGCACCGTTGATAAAAGGATTCTTGGATTCTGCGGTACAAAGTCCGGCCGTGATGTGGACAAAGTTGCAGCACTCGGACTGGAGCTGGAGGAACCGGTTCGGATTTCCGTTCCCGGTATCAAACAGCTTCCGCTGACGCTGGAATGCAGAGTCTTGTACCGGCAGCAGCAGGATATGAAAGCCATCCCGTCGGATATCGTGAATCGATACTACCCCGCGGATGACACAGGCGAACAGGACGTACACACTGCCTATTATGGGGAGATTCTGGATGCCTATCTGATTGATGACGGTATAAACGTGTAGAACCTCGAATCAGGTTTCTACACGCGATCACCCGATAACAAGGAGTACTATCATGTTAGAACTGATAAAAATACATAAAGACTACCCCGCGGGCGATGGCAAGGTAGTGGCGTTGAGAAGCGAGTAATCAGAGAAGAAATGGAAAGCGTCAGGGTTCCGGTTTCCCGGAACCCTGCTCGTTTACAGATCCACCGCCGGATTCATATAGTATACATTTTTCTCGTTCAGCTTTTCGCGTAAAAGCTGAACTGCTTCGCCAAACCGTTGGAAGTGAACGACCTCCCGTTCCCGCAGGAATTTAATGACATCATTTACGTCCGGATCATCGGATATGCGAAGAATGTTGTCGTAGGTAGTCCGCGCTTTCTGTTCTGCTGCCATATCCTCCACCAGATCCGTCATGGGATCGCCTTTGACCTGCATGGTCGTGGCGCTCCATGGAGTTCCGGCCGCGGAAGCGGGATACACGCTGGCCGTATGATCTACAAAATATGGAGCAAAGGCAGGGTCGCGCATCTCCTGCTCGGTCAGATTCCTGGTGAGCTGATGCACAATCGCGCCAATCATCTCCAAGTGCCCCAGTTCTTCTGTACCGATGTCGGTAAGCAATCCCTTCAAATCATCAAAGGGCATCGAATAGCGCTGGGAGAGATAACGCAGCGAGGCGCCAAGCTCGCCGTCCGGCCCGCCGTACTGGGTCAGGATAATCTTTGCGAGTTTCGGGTTCGGTTTGTCGATCTTCACCGGGTATTGCAGCTTTTTATTGTAAATAAACATGATTACGCCTCCTTATTTGCCGCATATTCCCACGGCCAGGGATCATTCAGCCATTCATAGCATTCTCCCTGACCCGGCGCACCGTGAGTCAGCGGGCCATGCATTTTCTCGTACTCCGCTGCTCCTTTCTGGTATAGATTCTGGTACTGACGGTACAGCTCCAGCGCTTCCCGGTCATCCCGGTGGGTATCCAGATAGAGCGCAAGCTCCTGAATGGCAAACCCCAGTGCCTGCAGTTCCGATTTGTGGGTGACGGGCAGCTCATGCTGATTTATCATCCCCATAAACGGAAGATCCAGTCCGGGATACAGCGTCCCTCTGACCAGACCTTTTCTGGCTTCGTACTTGGGAGGGTTCTCCAACTGGAATGGGACATAAGGATTTGCCAGCGGCGCCATCGCCGGCAGACGCCCATTCATGCCGTTGTTTTCAACCTGTTTCGGTTCCAATGTGCATTCCTCCGATCCAAAAAAGAATGGAACCATCGTTCCGCGTCATTCTATGCCGATTTCTGCCGGTTGGTTCATGAATGGAAAGGCGATGCATAGAAATAGACCGAGGTGGTGTCTGTGAAAATGAAGAAAATCTGCGCCGAGGCGGCGGTATATTTGATGATCATCGGAGTCTTTGTTGCAATTGCGCTGCTCGGAAACAGGGCGATCACCGTTATTGCCGAAAAACTGCCTGCAGATCGAAAGCACACCATCATCATTGACGCCGGGCACGGCGGGGAGGATGGGGGTGCTACCTCCTGCACCGGCCGGCTTGAGAGCGGTTTCAATCTGGAAATCGCCCAGCGGCTGGATGATCTTCTCCATCTGCTTGGATACCGCACAAAAATGATACGCACAACCGACAGCTCGGTTTATACCCATGGAAGTACCATCGCGGAAAAGAAAGTATCCGACCTGAAACAGCGTGTGTCCATTGTAAACAGCACCCCCGGCGCATTGCTTGTGAGCATCCATCAGAATACGTTTTCTGACGGACGCTACAGCGGCGCGCAGGTTTTCTACGATGGAAGAGGGGAGGGGAGAGCACTGGCAGAACAGATGCAGGCAGCTTTCTGCCGGACGGTCAACCCCGGAAGCAACCGAAAATGTAAAAAGGCAAACGGCGTATTTCTGATGGAGCGCATTGAATGTTTGGGAATTCTGGTGGAATGTGGGTTTTTATCCAACCGGGAGGAGGAAGCAAAGCTGCAGTCAGTGCAATACCAGCAGAAATTGTGCTGCGTCATCGCGTCCACGCTGACAGAGTTCTTGACCGGGCAGGACGATCTTGCTATAATGGAATAAAAAAGAAAAAGAAGGAACGGCACCATGGCAAAAGCAAAGACTGTATTCTACTGCACCGCCTGTGGAAATGAAACACCCAAATGGCAGGGCAGATGCCCCGCCTGCGGCGCATGGAACACGATGGAAGAGCACGTGGAGAAGCCGGTGCCGGCCGGCAGGCCAAAACCGGCGCCAGGCAGCACGGGTAGAATGCCCCAGCGCCTGCGGGAAGTGGACTGCGGCACGGAGATCCGGTTTTCCACCGGTATGTGGGAACTGGATCGGGTGCTGGGCGGCGGCGCAGTGGAAGGCTCCCTCGTTCTGGTGGGCGGTGCGCCGGGCATCGGCAAATCCACGCTGCTGCTTCAGATCTGTTCGCAGCTCTGCGTGGAACGGAAGGTTCTCTATGTTTCCGGTGAGGAAAGCGAACGTCAGATCAAACTCCGGGCGCAGCGTCTGGAGGTTGCACCGGAGAATCTGTATATTCTCTCCGAAACCAGACTCAGTGATATTGTGGAAGCCGTTGAGCAAACCCGCCCGGATATTCTGATTGTGGACTCCATTCAGACCCTCTACAATGAGGAAAACGAATCCACGCCCGGAAGCGTTTCACAGGTCAAGGATTGCACGATGACTTTGATGCATCTGTCAAAGAATGCGGGTATCACGGTTTTTGTGGTCGGACATATCAATAAGGATGGGAATATTGCCGGGCCAAAGGTGCTGGAGCATATGGTGGACTGTGTTCTGAATTTTGAGGGCGATCCCAACACGTCCTACCGTCTGCTGCGGGCGGCCAAAAACCGTTTCGGCTCCACCAATGAAATCGGCGTATTTGAAATGGGGGACAGGGGACTGCTTCAGGTTCCCAATCCATCCCAGATGCTGCTGGAAGGGCGCCCGGAGGGGGCACCCGGCACCTGTGTGGCCTGCGTCATGGAGGGCACCCGTCCGGTTCTGGCGGAAGTGCAGGCGCTGGTGACAAAAACCACATTTAATGTTCCCCGCCGGACGGCCGATGGATTTGACTTCAACCGGGCGGTTCTGATGCTGGCTGTCGCGGAAAAAAGAGCCAACATGAAGTTGAGTCTGTTTGACGCCTATATCAATGTCATCGGCGGCCTGCGGCTGGATGAGCCGGGCGCCGATCTGCCGGTGGTGCTGGCTGTGGCGTCCTCCTACCGGGAGCAGGTAATTCCGGATGATCTGGTAGCCATTGGGGAGGTGGGGCTGACGGGAGAAATTCGCAGCGTTTCCAATATGAATCAACGGCTGTCAGAGGCAGCCCGTCTGGGCTTCAAAAAATGTGTGATTCCCAGAAACGGCACGGAAAAGGTGGAAATCCCGTGTGGACTTACCATCTACCGGGTCAGAAACCTGCGGGAAGCAATTGAAGTGGTGTTGGCATAAAACATCCCGGAACCGGTAGGTTTTTCTCCGATTCCGGGATTGATTACTCATTTTTATCGGAAAAATCCAATTTGGAAAGGGGATTTGCCTCAGCGGCGATTTTCAGTTCCGTATTCTCAATGTGGGTATAGATCTGCGTGGTATTCAGATTTTCGTGGCCCAGAACCTCCTGAACGGTTTTCACATCCACGCCGCCAGATAGCATCATGGTAGCAGCCGTGTGGCGCAGCTTGTGTGCGGAAAACTGGGTGAAATCCAACCCGGCCTGCATCAGCGCTTTTTTCACCAGGCGATGGACAGCCGTGACGCTGATACGGTTGTTGTCCCGGGAGCCAAAGAGGGCCCGGTTGTCAGACAGCACTTTTTTGTTGCGTTCGATCAGATAGGCATCAATGGCTTTTCGGCAGGCGGAGCCAAAGTAGACGAAACGTTCCTTGTTGCCTTTGCCTACAACCCGAATCCGATCCTCATAGACATCCGTCAGATTCAGCCCGACCAGCTCGCTGCGGCGAATCCCACAATTGAGAAACAGCATCAATATCGCGTAATCCCGCTTTTCATTTGGCCCGGAAACGGATTTCAGCAATGCGGCGGATTGCTCCATGGTCAGGTATCTGGGCAGGCTTTTGCGCAGCTTTGGATATTCCAGATCCGCAACGGGGTTTTCCTGAAGCTGTTTGGTTCTGACCGTCAGATATTTATAAAAGGATTTGATGGCCGACAGCTTCCGCGCCCGGGCGGCGGCCTCAATCCCGTGTTCCGGTGAATCCGGGCTGGGCATACGGTCGTTGGCGAGATAAGAAAGAAAGTCGAATATTTCCGATGTGGTGATGGAGCGGATAAATTCCAGATCCACATCTTTGATGGGAATGTCATCCAGACAGGTCTCAATGGGCATTTCATTTCGCATCAACTTGATAAAACGCAAAAACATCCGAAGATCCAGATAGTATTCGGATATGGTCTTGGGCGACTGACCTTTAATTGTTTCATGGTATGTGAGAAAGTCCCGGAGAATTTGGGGGCAATCGGAATAGCGCTGCATGAGAAATACCTCCGCATATAGAATCTGTGATCCTAGTATAGCATATCCCTGCTGCTAACGCAACAAAATTTTTATTTTGTTGCGTTCGCACATAGTCTGTTAATACCCGGTGCTGCATCCTGCGAACCCTCGTTCCATTCTGCGCCTCCGGGTCTGTGCTTCAACAAAATATCGGTTTTGTGTCGTTTGGCCCTCTACTCTGCTCTTTTCAAATTATCAGCGCCGCACCCGATGGCTTGCCGGGTGCGGCGCATACAATCATTTAGTGAAAGAATTAATAACCATTTCAAATTCCAAATGCAGACTGGATTTCACTGTGTCGTCAATCGCCCTGTAATCTCCATCCAGGTTCTGGCAGTTCACCGCGTGAATCTTCCAACGAATTTCGATATTCTCCCATGTAATCGTTCCCTCTGGCAGCCGGCATTGTTCCTCCCAGATTTCCTCAAATTCCCGCAAATCAGACAATGTGGAGCCGTTCTGCGCCATCAGCACACTGAACGCAGCCAGCGAACATTTGCCGTTCATTGGATTGAACATAAAGATATTTGACCAGCTGTTTTCATAGGATATGGTTCGGATATACCCATTCTCTGTTTCATACTGGAAACACGCATTCTTATTTTCGGGTTCTGCGCATACATAGATAACCGCCGTTCCGGGCGAATCCGCAAAGGTGCCGTCCGGCCTCAAGCGATTTTGGGAGCTAGTGTCTTTACTCATCATATCCAGATAGAAATTGTAGTTTGCCGAGAACTGCGCAATGGTCAAATCCGTACCCCGGTATTTGGGCTTCGTCACATCCTGTGCAAATGAAAATGACAGGGCCAGAATGATACAGACAAAACCTGTCAGCGCTGTCTTCTGTTTGACACTCCAGTCCTCGTAAATGTACTCGCACGCCTCGTCCCAGTTCAAATCGGGCTCATCGCGGTATTGTTTATAGCTTTGATATAAACGCCACAATTCCCAAACCGGAATGCCCCAGCCCAGGCCGAAACGCAGCACATCCCGTTCCCGCTGCAGCGCATCGAAATAACTTAAGTTTCCACCGTTGCAGGATTCTACCCGCAGGCCCATGACCCATTTTCCAGGCGTTGAGCCAAACAGATGCAGCCAAAGGGCGTTGGCTGCTGCCACCAGGAAGAACACGGCATAGCTGATAACCAGCGACAGGAAGCTTCCAAAGGGACGAATCCGGAGAACGACGATCAGCAGAAAGCGAACCCAACAGGACAGTATGGCATAATCAATGAATCTCGCCGCAAACCGCCGGATTGGATGGTATTCCCGCTGAATCCGTTCGTGGAATTCCGGCCTTGCAGGCGGTGCTGTTTGCGCCGGCTTGTTCAGCAGTTCCAAATAGTAGGCCGCGTTCAGCCTGTCATAGCTCACGCCTGCGTCACGCATCTGGCGGCAGACATCCTTTGCGCGGTTCTTTGCCTGAATTTGGTCCTCCAGAATTCTTATCTGTTCACCAAGGGCCGCAGAAAAGTCCTCTCTTCCCTGCTGAACCTGCCGGATTTTCTCCAGGGACAAACCCAACTGCCGCAGCAGCTTGATTTTCAGCAGTGTTTCCAAATCATCCTCAGAATGGGTTCGATAACCGTTTTCCTGGCGTACCGGCTTGAGAAATCCCTCTTTTTCATAGTATCGAATGGTAGCCCGGTCGAGACCTGTTTTCTGTTCCAAATCCCGTATCAGCATGGCCTTTCCCCCTTTCGGTACGCATTATATACTATAAACCATGTTTACAGTCAAGCACAAATATGAAAATTGTACCATAAAAATGAAATTCATTCTTTACTTTTCTGCCTTAAGACATTAAAATGGAAATATAAAAACATAACAGGGAGGCTTTCCTATGAGCGTGAAAAGAATTGGCGTTCTGACCAGCGGCGGCGACGCCCCCGGTATGAACGCCTGTGTACGTGCTGTTGTCAGAACAGCTATCTATCATGGTATCGAGTGCTATGGTATCCGCCGTGGTTGGAACGGTCTGATCTCTGGCGATATTATCCGGCTGGATGAAAAAAGTGTGGCGCATACCATCAACCGGGGCGGTACAATTCTTTACACCGCTCGCAGTGAGGAATTCATGACCGAAAAGGGGCAGCGGAAAGCGGTTTCGACCTGTAAATTCCTGGGCCTTGACAGTATCATTGCCATCGGCGGTGACGGAACTTTCCGCGGTGCCCGCGCGCTGAGCAAGTACGGAATCAACGTGATTGGCATTCCGGGCACCATCGACAACGATATCAGCTGCACCAACTACTGCATCGGATTTGATACCGCTGCCAACACCGCCATCGAGTGCATCGACAAGCTGCGCGACACCATGCAGTCCCATGAGCGATGCTCCGTGGTAGAGGTCATGGGTCGCAACGCCGGCTATCTTGCCATGTATGTGGGTCTGGCTGTCGGCGCAACGGCAGTGTTGGTTCCCGAAGAGCCGATTGATTTTGACCGCGACGTGATTGAGAAAATCCGTCAGGCCCGGTTCAACGGCTTCACCCATTACATGATTGTTGTGGCCGAAGGCGCCGGTTCCGCAGCCGATATTGCAAAGCGGATCAAGGATACCATCGAGCTGGATCCCCGTGTCACCGTTCTGGGACACATCCAGCGCGGCGGCTCCCCGACCGGCCGCGACCGCGTGAACGCAACCAAGATGGGATATCTGGCTGTTGAGCTGCTGCTGCAGGGAAAAAATAACCGGATTGTCTGCACCCATGACGGTTGCTTCTCCGATGTGGATATTGATGAAGGCCTTGCCATGAAGAAGAATATCCAGCAGATGGAAGTAGACGTTCTGGCCGCCATGACCGGCATTTAACGTTGTTTTCCAGTCCATATTGCCCGCCGCGTTTTCTGCGCGGCGGGCTTTTCTGTTATCCGCATAAAAAGGTCTGCCGGGAGAAACCTCCTGACAGACCTTTTATGCTTTTGGATGACACTTATCATAGACGGATTTGATTTTTCCGTTGATCATATGGGCATACATCTGGGTGGATGAGATATCGCTGTGTCCCATCAGCTCCTGCACAGAACCCAGATCTGCTCCATTCTCAAGAAGATGTACCGCAAAACTGTGGCGCAGGGTGTGCGGTGTGATATCCTTCTCAATGTGGGCAGTGGACTGATAGTGCTTCAGAATCTTCCAGAATCCCTGCCGACTCATCCGCATTCCACCCACATTGACAAACAGGGCTGTCTCCGTGGGAATCGCAACCATGGAGCCGCGTATGTCCCGCAGATATACGCTGAGCGCCTTCTGCGCGGCGGGATAGAGCGGAATCACTCTGGTTTTTTTGGCGCTGCGGCACTTGATGATGCCAAGGTCCAGATTCACATCGTCCACATCCAGATCAATCAACTCGGTTACACGGATACCGGTTGCATACATGACCTCCAGCATGGCCTTGTCCCGGAAGCCCTTGGCATCCACACAGACGGGCTGCGCCAGCAGAAGCTCCACTTCCCTGCCGGACAAAATCTGCGGGAGTTTTTTCTCCCCGCGCTCCACATGGACATCAGCCGGGACAGGGGACTTGTCCAGAAATCCAGCCGAAACCACATAGGAATAGAAGTTTTTGAGGCTTGCCAGCGTGCGGGAAACGGTAGCGCCGGAGCGCCCCTCCTCCTGCAGATGGGAAAGATAGCCGCTGATATTCACTTGGGAAGCATCCACCACGTCGCAATTCTGCGTTTCCCGCAACCAGTCGGAAAACTGCCGAACATCCCTGAGATAGGATGAAACGGTGTTGGCCGATGCCTGTTTTACCTTTGTAAGGTATTTTTCGTAGGCATTGATCAAGTCCAGCATGAGTCAGCGTACCATGTTACCCTTCTGCTAAAATTTCAAATCCGCCAAAATAGGGCAGATCAGACAGTAATCCACACAACCGATTGCCAGTGCCGCTGCAAAGCAGGAAAGCGTTCCTCCGGGATTATGTTTGGAGGAATGGGAAATGCTGCGCAGCCAATACAACCAGAGCAGAGGCAGCGAGCAGCAGTCACAGAACATCAGAAGCCACCGGATAAGCCATCCGGCGCCACCAAAAGCCACGGTGATTCCAAATGCCAGAAACGAGAAACAAAATGCTTTTACAAAGGCAATCGGAACAAGCAGCCAAGGCTGGCCAATAAAAACCGCAAGTGCGGAAAACAGCAGAGGTAAAACGGATACCGAGAGCAGGCCAATGATCGACACGCAGCGAAAATCCGCCGTATGCATCGCGGAGAAGAAAGAAGTGCCGGCGCGGTAAGAAAACAATAAACCTGATATCAGGCCTAGAATCCAGATAAACGCAAGAACAGGAACAGATGGCTTGCGAGAAATTGTCAAAAAATGGGGATGTAAAAACCTGTCCACAAAATCAACCCTCCCACAAATTTCCGAAATCAGGAATCTGGAGTATGGCAGGTGCAGGCATCATGTGGAACAGGTGTGCTTCATCCCTATTTTGAATGCAACCATACTATACTCCAAAATCTATTTAATTTCAAGCGTTTTTCGAATAATTAATGATTTTTGTAAATTATGCCTATTTTTATGTTAACACCGTTATGTCAACCCTTGAAACTGGATCAGAAAAAGGCTTTATCATTTTCGATGATTTATCAATATATAGACACGGCATACTGCCTATCACACAAAATATTGATTTTGCAAGATTCCCTGCATTTTATGTGCAGCGGGTAAATTTCACTTACCTCTTGTGCATTTTGCACACGCTTACCGTCTCCGCCTCTTTTTCTTCTGATAAGCCGGACGGTCTTTTTTAAGTCCTGCCAACGCTGCGCACCCGCACCCTGCCAGAACAAGAAGCGCAGTCACACCCATGCCACGAAAAGACCCGTCAAAGAACCGAGCCGTTGTCGCGAGTAAAATACCATAGTACGCAGCTCCTGTTAAAGCGCAGACGTACACTCGCTTTCGCTTAATTTTTGCCGCTGCCGTCATCGCGCCCAGCATGGAGGACACCAGAATCAGTGCGATCACGCAATAGCTTTCCGCATCCTCCCGTATGATTTCTTTTGCGATCAGGCCCGCACAAATCGCAGAGCCGCCCACCGTGATTGCCAGACCTGTGATGCAGCCCACCGCAAGACCCAGCGGGATTGAATTGCCGGTCAACTTCTGATTTTCCGTCATGCTCCCCTCCCCTTTCGATACAGGCTATTCTCCGCCCAGGCAAAAAAGAACCGGGGCAGACCGATTGGCCTGCCCCGGAAACGGGAAATCATTTCACTTGGACATCTGTGCCACCATGGCATCGAGGAGCGCTTTGGCAGCCTCCTTAGTTTCACCCACGGCAGTGTAATAGAATTTGACCTTCGGCTCCGTACCGGAGGGACGGGCGATGACGGAACCCTTGCTTCCGAGCAGCAGTTCCAACACATTGGACTTGGGGAGTTCGATGTGGGTTTCCTCACCGGTGGTCAGATCCTTCGCCACGCTGGTCTTATAGTCCCTCACACCGGTAACGGCTGCGCCGCCGATGGAGGCGGGCACGTCCGCCCGAAGATCCGCCATCATTTTCGCGGCCTTCTCCATCGCATCTGCGCCAGTCAGCTCAATGCTTTGCACATGAGCCAGATAATACCCATAGGTACGGTACATTTCCTGCAGCGCGTCCAGAATATTTTTCCCCTGCTTCTTCAGAGACGCAGCCAGCTCGCACACCAGCATGGAGGCCACAATGGCATCCTTATCCCGGGCATAGGTTCCCTTCAGGTAGCCGCAGCTTTCCTCGAAGCCAAAGATGAATTTATTCTGTTCACCCTTCTTCTCCAGCTCCAAAATTTCACCGCCGATGTACTTGAATCCGGTCAGCACAGCTTTCATGGACACGCCGTAATGCTTGGCAATCCGGTCGGCCAGCGGAGAGGATACAATGGAGCGAACCGCAATAGAGCCCTCCGGAATATCATTTCTGGCAGTGCGGGCTTTCAGAATGTAGTCCAGCAGCAGGCAGCCAAGTTCATTGCCGGACAGCTTTACAAAGCTTTCCTTTCCGTCCGGAACGGCAATGGCAACCCGGTCGGCATCCGGGTCGGTGCCCAGAATCACGTCGCAGGGAACGGTCTTTGCCACCTTGTAGCTCTCATTCAGTGCGGCATCGGTTTCGGGGTTCGGGTACTCGCAGGTCTTAAAATCGCCGTCCGGCTTGGCCTGACAGGCGACGGTGGTGATGTGAACGCCCAGTTTGCCCAACACCGCATGGACAGGCTCCATACCGGTGCCGCACAATGGGGTGTACACAATATTCAGGCCGGCGGACTTGAGCATTTCCGGGTCAACTGCTTCGTTCAGAACAGTCCGGTAGTACTTTTCCCACACATCCTGCCCAATATAGGAAATCATCCCCTCAGCCATAAACGCATGGAAGGACTTGGACTCGGGCACAAAATAGGGGATATCAGCGATCTTGGCAGTCACGATGGCGGCAGGCTCGTCTGTCATCTGGCAGCCATCCGGGCCATAGCATTTGACGCCGTTGTAAGCGCCTGCATTATGGCTCGCGGAAATGACGATGCCGCAGCCACAGCCCAGCTCCCGCACAGCGAAAGACAGCATGGGGGTAGGTGCCAGGCGATCATATAGCCAGGTGCGGATGCCGGCTTCGGCAAATGCAACGGCACAGACTTCGGCAAACAAGCGGGAATTGTGCCGGGAATCGTAACCGATAGCGGCAATTTTCGGAAGCTCCGTTCCGGAAAGCCACGCCGCCATTCCCTGCGCGGCGCGACGTACCGTATACCGGTTCAGCCGGTTGCTTCCGGCGCCCATGATGCCGCGCATACCCGCTGTACCAAACTGCAAATCCCCGCCAAACCGTCCCTTCAGTTCTTCCTCATCCGTCCGGATTGCAGCGAGTTCATTTTGGACATCCTCAGGAAGTCCCGCGTTGCACCAGAATTCGTAGCGCTCCATGTAGTTCATGTCTTGTTCCTCCGTTCCAAAATAAAACAGCTCAATGGCAAGACTGAGCTGTTTCGTATACTGCTTACACGTCCAGATCAGCCGGTGTGTTTTTACGCTTTTCCTGTGCGTCTGTTACGGCGCGGAATTTCACCCGGGTATCGCGTACATTTTCCAGAGACTGGGCAATCACTTCTTCGGTGCGGCGCAGCGCGTCATCCATATATTCGTTTCCGGCCTTTTTCAGCGCTTCAATCCGAGCCTGTGTCTGCCCCACCAGTTCTTCCGAGCGCTTCCTGGCTTCCACATAGATAGCCTCCTTGGTGACCATCTGTTTGGCCTGTTCCTGTGCCTGCCGGATAATGCCTTCCGCCTCCCGGCGCGCCTGGCTGATCAGCTCGTTGCGGGACTCCACAATGGTACGGGATTGCTTCAGCTCATGGGGAAGCTGGGCAATGATCTCATCAAGCATATCCAGAACCTTATCCCGCTCCAGAATGCACTTATCCGCTGCCAAGGGCATGGAGCGGGCATCCTGCACCATATCATACAGGGCACCGATAATATCTTCCGTATTGCGATCGCTCATTTTCATTTTCCTCCTTGCGAGATTAACTTAATTCTTTCCTGAAAATCCGGGATAATTTCCTGCGGCAGAAACTGGGACAGATCGACGTCATAGCGTCCCAGCTCCTTCACGGTGCTGGAGCTGAGGTACATATACTGGTGTTCCGCCGTCAGAAACATGGTATCCAGATCCGGGTTGATGTTGTGATTGATCAGCGCCATCTGGAATTCTTTTTCAAAGTCGGAGCCGGCGCGCAGTCCCTTGACGATGACGCAGCTTCCCTTTCGCTTGGCGTACTCTGCCAGCAGTTCGCTGGAACCGTCCACCTCCACGTTGGGAATATCGGAAGTCACCCGCCGGATCAGCTCCACGCGCTCGTCCAGTGAGAACATGGGCTGCTTCCCGGCGTTGACCATCACGCAAACAATCAGCTTGTCAAAAATGTGGGCGGCACGGCGAATGATATTCAGATGGCCGCTGGTAACCGGGTCAAAGCTGCCCGGATAGATGGCTGTTTTCATATAGGTTATTCCGTCACTCCCTGCCTGCGGTAAATGGCAAGAAGCGTCTTTCCGTATTTATAATCCCGGGAACGGGTAAAGCCCGCAAATTCCCATGGAAGTACCTTTCCGAGAGGCCGTTCCGTTACTATTATACCACCGGAACGCAAAATGTCAATTTCCGTAATATATTTCAATGCATTTTCCAGGAAAACTTCTGCATAAGGCGGGTCCAGAAAGATGATATCAAACTGCTCATGGCAGCATCTGAGATAATCCATATAATCGCCACGGATCACGCGGCCGCCGGACTCCAGCTTTGTTCTGCGCAGATTCTCCCGAATCAGGTTACAGGCATCCTCCCGGGCATCTACAAAAACCGCGTTTTTCGCGCCCCGACTCAGCGCTTCAATTCCAAGCTGGCCGGTGCCGCCAAACAAATCCAGTACGGCGGCATTGGGAATCTCAAACTGAATGATACTGAACAGTGCCTCCTTGACCCGGTCAGCCGTGGGTCTGGTCAGCATCCCGTCCGGTGTTTTCAGTTGAATTCCCCGGGCTTTTCCGGTAATCACGCGCATTGCTAATCCTCCTGTTTGTGAAAATGTTGATAGACGGCCAGCGCGGCATCTTTAGGAAGCATCCGCTCCAGTTCTGGCAGCCCGGCCTGGGAAATCGCGGTGAGCGACTGGAATTTCTTCAGCAGTGCCTGCTTACGCTTCGGCCCAATACCCGCGATGGAATCCAGCTCGGAATACTGCAGCCGGCGGCTGCGAAGCTGGCGGTGGTATGTGATGGCGAAGCGGTGGGTTTCCTCCTGAATGGTTCCAATGAATGCAAACACGGACTGGTTGGAGTCAATGGCAATCTCCTGTCCCTCCGGGGTAATCAGGGCGCGGGTGCGATGGCGGTCGTCCTTAACCATGCCGAACACCCGCATCGTCAGTCCGAGCTGTTCCAGCGCCTCCACCGCCACCCTGGCATGAGCGGCGCCGCCGTCAATGAGCAGAAGATCCGGTGCCTGCTCGAAGCCGGCATCTCCCGCTTTAAAATGGGAAAAACGGCGGCGTACCACCTGCCCCATGGAGGCATAGTCGTCCTGATTGGTCAGCGCTTCAATCTTGAAGCGCTTGTAGTCCTTCTTTTTGGGTTTTCCGTCCTCAAACACCACCATACTGGCCACAATGTCCGTGCCGGAAATATTGGAAATATCAAAGGATTCAATCCGCCGGGGCGGTTCCATGGCAAGCATCTTGCCCAACAAATTCAGCGTACCCTGATTTTTCTCCTCCCGGGAGGTGACGCGCAGCGCCTCTTCATAGGCGTTTTTGCACGCGAGTTCCACCAGATGGACATTATCGCCCCGCTGGGGCACCCTGAGCCGGGTTTTTCTTCCGTACTGCTGTTCCAAAAGCTGGGAAAACAGGTCGCTGTCCTCAATGGCAAAAGGCAACAGCACCCGTCCCGGTGCAAGGCCACGGCTGAGATAATACTGCTTTATCAGGCTGGAAACCGCCGCTTCTTTCTCGTCCGGCACAGGAAATACTTCATAATCCTTGTCCAGCAGGTTCCCACCGCTGAAATGGAGCACGGCAAAGCAGGCCTTGGCCTCCGTCTGGGCATACCCGATCACATCCGTATCCGCCAGCGTACCGGCTGTGACCAGCTGCTTCTGCCCCAGCGCTTCCACCGCATTCAGCCGGTCACGGAGGCTGGCCGCCAGTTCAAATTCCAGACGCTCCGACGCGTCCAGCATCTGCGCGCGGATACTGGATGCGACAGATTTGTAATTCCCCATGAGAAGCTGCCGCGCCTGCTCAACCAGCGCCCGGTATTCAACGGAGCTTTTCCCCGCCTGACACCAGCCGGCACACTGGTTCATGTGGTAATTCAGGCAGGGACGGTCTTTCCCAATATCCCGGGGAAATTCCTTTTTACAGCCGGGCAGCTTCAGCGTCAGGCGAATGGCCTCCATGACGTCCTGCGTTACGCCCCGGCTGCCAAAGGGGCCGTAGTACCCCGCGCCGTCATCCGCGATTTTGCTGACCATAGTGATTCTGGGGTATACCTCCCGCATATCCAGCCGGAGATAAGGATACCCTTTGTCATCCTTGAGCAGAATGTTGTATTTGGGACTGTAGCGCTTAATCAGGGAGCATTCCAGTACCAGCGCCTCAAACTCCGACGCGGCTACTATCACGTCGAAATGGTCGATGTGGCTGACCATCAGCTTTGTTTTGGGCGTATGGGAGGCGGTATTCTGAAAATACTGGCTCACCCGGTTTTTCAGTTTTTTGGCCTTGCCGACATAGATCACCTTGTCGTCACGGTTGCGCATGATATACACGCCGGGCGCGTAAGGCAGGCTCAGCGCCTTTTCTTTCAGTTCATCAAAGGTCATGCAGTTCTCCAAAAATGAACCGCCTCAATGAGCTTTTCGCAGCATTGAGGCGGCCATTTCTTCATTATCAATAAACATCCCGCTGCAGAAGCGCTTCCAAAGCGTTTACTGCCGCCTCCGCGTCAGAACCCTGTGCCGACAGTGTAACGGTATCTCCGGTTACAATGCTCAGGGACATAATGCCCAGAAGGCTCTTTGCATTCATTTTCCGATTGCCGGATATCAACCAAATGCTGCTCTCGAACTCGTTCGCCTTCTGCACAAAATATGTAGCTTGCTTATTATGCAGGCCGGACTCACAACGAACCACGACTTCCTTGTTGAACATAAATTACACTCCTTTACGCTGAATCGGTCTCGCTTCAGCGGGTCTATTTATATGATAGCGAAATTCACTGAAAAAGTCAATCAATTTTAGCATTAATTCACAAAATAGACGGCTTCCTTCCAAATCAGAAAAATCAAGGGCTGAATATCCATGAATGATTTAAAAATCAGTCGAATTCCGCGATGGTAACGCCGTCCTCGCCCTCGCCGTAGACGCCCAGTCGGAACTTTTTTACATATTTATTCTTTTTCAGCTCCTGATGGACGGCAGTACGAAGCGCGCCGGTGCCCTTTCCGTGGATGATGCGAACCTGCCTGAGATTGGAGCGCATGGCCTCGTCCAGATACCGGTCAAGGACGCAAACGGCCTCCACCGTATCCATCCCCCGCAGATCGACCTCCATGGGCATGGCCTCCAGCTTCATCTCCCGGCCGGAATGAGCGGGGCGGGGTGCTTTCTGCTTGTAAGGATTCTCATTTTCCAACAGATAAACCTCTTCCGGCTTGGCGGTCATTTTCAGAATGCCTGCCTGAAGCTGATAGCTGCCGTCCTTATTGATGGCAAGCACGCTGGCTTTGGTTCCCAGCTTCAAAAGCTCCACGGTATCGCCCACCATAACGGGACGTTTCGGTTCCGGCCGCTGCTGTTTGGGCTGCTGGGCGCGGATCTTGCTTTCCATCTCGTTCAGGCTGCGGCGCACCTCCGCCTGACGCTGGTTGAGATTCGACGTGTCGGCACTGTCTGTCAGCTGCTTGCGCAGGGCTTTCAGTTCCTCGGAAGCCTGATTGGCTGTGAATCTGGCATCGTCGATGATCTTTTGCGCTTCCCGACGGGCGGATTCCAGCGCCTTCTCCTTCTCCTTTTGCAGTTGGGCGTTGTATTCCTCACTCTGCTGCTTGATTTTCGCGGTTTCCTGCTTCAGCCGCTCAGCCTCCTGACGGGCGGATTCCATCTGCTGGCGTTGCTGTTCCAGTTGATTGAGCACATCCTCGAAATCCTTGTCGCTCTTGTCCACCAGGTCGTCCGCTTCCTTGAGAATATCCTCGGAAAGCCCCAGCTTTCTGGAAATGGCAAAGGCGTTTGACTTGCCGGGAATCCCGATGAGCAGCTTGTAGGTGGGACGCAGCGTCTCCACATCGAATTCGCAGGAAGCGTTAATTACGCCCTTTGTGCGCATGGCATACAGCTTGAGCTCGGCATAGTGGGTGGTTGCCACCACCCGGCTGCCCATCTTCCGGCAAAATTCAATGATTGCCGTTGCCAATGCCGCGCCCTCGGCCGGATCGGTGCCCGCACCCAGCTCGTCAAACAGCACCAACGTCCGGTCGTCGCATTCCGCCACCACGTCCACAATGGTACGCATATGGCTACTGAAGGTGGACAGGCTCTGGGCAATGGACTGCTCATCGCCGATATCGGCCAGAATCGCATCGAAAGTGGAAAGCTGGCTGCCATCTCCCGCCGGAATATGCAGGCCGCACTCGGCCATCAGCGTCAGAAGACCGACGGTTTTCAGGGTGACGGTTTTGCCGCCGGTGTTGGGGCCGGTGATAATCATGGTGTCGAAATCCGTTCCAAGCCGCAGCGAAATGGGCACCACCTGCTTGGGATCGATCAGCGGATGCCGGGCATTACGCAGCTCCACCCTGCCCTGATCGTTCATAACCGGCGCCCAGGCGCGCATCTGATAGGCCAGTTTTGCCTTGGCGAAAACCACATCCAGCTGCACCAGCATGGCAAAGTCCAGATCAATGGCCTCCCGGTAGGCTGCCGCCTCGCTGGACAGCTCCGCCAGAATCCGCTCGATCTCCTTCTTTTCCTTCAGCTCCAGCTCCCGCAGGGCGTTGTTGGCATTGACGGCGGACATTGGCTCCACAAAGTAAGTAGATCCGGTGGCGGATACATCATGCACCAGTCCCGGTACCTCGCTCCGGCACTCGGATTTCACCGGCACCACGTAGCGTCCGTCCCGGATGGTAATAATCGGCTCCCGCAGGAATTTGGAATAGGCCGGAGAGGAAATAATCTTCTGCAGGCCGTCCCGGATTTTGCTTGCCTGAATGCGCATATGACGCCGGATATCGGCCAGCGCGGGGGAAGCATTGTCGGCAATCTCCTCTTCCGACAGGATCGCACCGAATATTTTATCCTCCAGATACTTATTCGGCGTCAGCGCCTGAAACAGGCTGTCCAGACAGGTGGCCGGATCATCCTCGGACACATAGCCCTTGATATTCCGGGCGCAGCGGAGTACGGACGCAATTTTCAGCAGTTCCGCAGTTTGCAGGGTGCCGCCCCGATCCGCCCGTTCCAGCGAGGCGGAGACATCCTGTATATCCGCGAAGCCGGGATTTCCCTTGCGGGTACAAAGATCGGACGCGGCGGTAGTCTGATCCAGCAGCAGCCGCACATCGTCCAGGTCGGAAGTGGGACGCAGCCGCAGGCAGGCAGCCTTTCCCTCCTGTGATCCCGCGCAAGCCGCCAGCATCATCAGAACCTTGTCCAGTTCCAGCTTCAGCAGAGATTTTTCATATAATTCAGACATATGATTTCACAACTCCTAAAAGTGTTGTAATAATGGTTATTTCTGGGATATTTCTGTGGTTTCTGGTACTAAAAATTGATTCTTGCTGATTAGTAATTACGACAATTAACACAATTTACGCCACAATTTACGCCAAATTGAATTGAGGGAGCCGAATGCACATTTCTTCCTTAAAAAATAGTGAAATCTTTCATCAACATAGATTATATTTTGAAGTGTGGGTACTGTCAAGTGCCGCAAAAATATGCCTTAAATTTGGACATCCGTGATCCACGCGATCACGGATGTCCTTTGCTCTCTGCAGGTGATTAGATAGGAATCACTGAATTGCGGGAGCATCACTATGTGCACACTTTGATCGGACATGGAGACTATTCTCTCAATGTCTTCTTTCTCTAGGAATTCTAGTCGGATCATATTTCATCATAATGGCCATCGTTAACTCACTCATGATATATGCCTTCACATCCTCATCAACAACATAAGAAGATATTCCATTACGCTGGAAATCGATATGTTAGGAAATGTCTATTTCGACACCTACGATTCTGTAACCGGTGGCTTTGTGACCGCTCGCCGTGTAGAGCAGGAGTATCGTGAGCTGACAGATCAGATTTTTGAAAATCCTTCCTTCATTTATAAGTCCGAAATTCAGTATGGTACACTGGAAATCTACCCCCAGGAGGCTTTTGATGATCCCCATGTAACCGATATTCCCGAATACGCTCTTGTTCAGGATGAACTAATTCTGGATAAGATCTACGATGTTCGTGAATTAGGCAGACAGGCTGGCCATTTGATCGTATATATAGATAACCAGGAATTGTCCTTTGAAAACGCAGCTAATATTCTGCTTGATATCCGTGAGATATTTGATAGTGCAAATATTCCTTTTTATGCGATTGACTTAACCTTGCGAACCAATGGCGAACGCATTAACTTTGACCACTTCCCCTTTGAGGACATTTATGAAGACGGACTCATCGAACGCATCAAAGCTGCGCACGAAGAGCTTGAAGCTTACTATGCAGAGCAAGACGGCAAGTAACCGGAGGATATCGACATGAAAAGAATTCTGTATTTTCTTCCCTCCATACTAGTTCTGGCATTTCTGGCATTCATTTTGCTTGCATTAGGTAATCCTTCGACCGATCCTCAGGAATATTTAGCCGGTGCAGGCATCCTTCTCGTATTTCTTATCTCCGATTTTCTCCTGTTCAGGAAATTGTGGTTTGGCTGTATTCCTGGAGCACTCCTGGGAGCATATGCAATCTACTACGGATCTCAATACCATGGTCAGGTAATGGATGAAAGACCAGTTGGAGCAATCATTTTTGTGTACTATGCCATTATCGGAATCATTATATAATGGTCCCCAAGAAATGGACCACCTCTTCCAAATGAATCGTGAACATGGTAAGATAAACCAAAGGAAACGAAAGGAGTTCATACTATGTCACGAGGGAAATACACACCGGAATTTAAGGCCAAGATCGTTCTGGAGG
>JALFLH010000020.1 GCA_022774865.1 Clostridiales bacterium | reverse complement strand
ATGGCGGCATAACTCAGTTGGTAGAGTAGCCGGTTCATACCCGGTATGTCATCTGTTCGAATCAGATTGCCGCTACCAGGCCCGTTGGTCAAGCGGTTAAGACACCGCCCTTTCACGGCGGTAACATGGGTTCGATTCCCGTACGGGTCACCATGAAACAAAGCTCCGGTACTTCGGTACCGGAGCTTTTTTCTTGCAGCACCCAAAGCCGGGATGCCATTTCGGCATCCCGGCTGGAACTATCTTTTTTTCCTTCTTGGTCTTCCTTCACGGTCAAACAGAACCGCCACAACCGTGTTCACGGCCAGACAGGCCAGCGCGATGATGGCCACCTGCCACATAACGCATTTTACTGCCTGCGCGGTCATGTCCATGACCTGCTTGCCGTGAAAGCCGGAAGAAATCAGCAGCATGACCACTGCAAGCACCAGCCCCAGCACGCTCCACACCAGTCCCGCTATGCGCTGGGTAAAGCGCCACGCTTCCACGCTGCCCATGCCAAAATAGCACCGGTAGCCCAGATAGTAGTTGGCCTCCTTCGGTGCGGCAAACAGGTAAATCAGCCCCATCAACAGCAGAAGCACCGGCCCGGCCAGAACCGCCAGCCGCATCAAGAATTCCATTTTACCCACGATGGTATCCAGCTTGGGAAGCAGCACAGTCGGGTCAAAGCCATCCATCAGTGCCTTCAGATTTTCTATGCTCATGGTTTATTCCTCCAGGAATTTGCTGATCTCCCGCATGAAGGAGTTGACATCCTGGAACTGGCGGTACACGGAGGCAAACCGGATATAGGCCACCTCGTCCAGGGGCTTCAGCCGCTCCAGAATCATCTCGCCGATCTTATCCGTACTGATCTCCCGCTCCAGGGAATTCTGAATGGTCTGCTCAATCTCCGTGGTGATCCTGTCCAGATCGGCCACATTCACCTTCCGCTTGTCAAACGCGCGGATCATGCTGTTGAGAATCTTGTTCCGTTCAAACGGCTGCCGGGAACCGTTCTTCTTGACGACAATAATGGGCAGGCTTTCCACAATCTCATAGGTAGTAAACCGCCGCTGGCACGCCATACACTCCCGGCGGCGGCGGATGCTCAATCCGTCCTCAGAATGGCGGGAATCGATAACCTTGCTCTCCTGATCGCCGCAAAACGGGCATTTCATAACCGATCCGCCTCCTTTCGTCCCTTATTTTGTTTATTATACCAGAAATGATTTGCACTGTCCAGTCTTTTTTCCGGCGGTGCTCACGCCTGCGCCAGCGTGTCAAGCTCCTTTGCGATGGTGCAGTTGGACTGGTAGACACAGTTTCCGTAGCAGCAGTCCGCTTCCGCCAGCTTCCCGTCGGTCAGCTCCGCCGTGACCATCCGGCTCTGGTCGAGCTGGCGGCAATAGCCGCTGATGATTTTTTCATCCTCCATGGTTTATCCCTCCGTCACACAGAAGCCCCGGGGCCCCAACGTCAGCCAGTCCGGAGCAATCACCTGCAAATTGTATCCCAGCAAAACCCGTCCGGCGGAAATCTCCCACGGATCGCCGCTCCGGTTTACATAAATCTTCACTGTCTGCCCCTGATAGGTTCTGGTAAAGCCCAGATGCTTATCTCCCGCCTGGAAGAACTGAATGTCGCCCAGCCGCAGGGGCGCCAGCTCCCTGCGCAGTCTGCCAAGATGGCGGAAATGGTTCACAAGCTCCTGATCCTCCCTGCCCCAGGGGTAGGTACGTCGGTTGAAGGGATCCTTGTAGCCCTCCATGCCCGTTTCGTCGGCATAGTACAGGCTGGGGCTGCCTGGCAGGGTATACTGCAGGAACGAAGCCATGAGAAGGCGCTCCCGCGCCACTTCCATTTGATTACGGGAGAGGCGCCGCTTGGCCTTTTCCTCCCGGCTGCCGTCAAAATCGTCCACCAGCGCCGTCAGAATCCGGGGCGTATCGTGCGTGCCCAGCAGATTCATGTTGCACGCAGCCACCTGAGGGGGGTAGTTCTCCATAATGGACATAACCGTGTCCTTCAGACCCCGGCCGCTGTCGAAGCCCCGCATGAAGTTGATTATGGCGGTGCGGAAGGGGTAGTTCATGACCGAATCCAATTCGCCGTCGGTGAAATAGCGGCGGCGCTGGCCGTAAGCGATCTTATTGGAGGCATCCTCCCAGACCTCGCCGATGAGTAACGCGTCCGGTTTGATACCGCGAATCCGCTTACGCAGCAGCCGGATGAATTCATCGGGCAGTTCGTCCGCCACGTCCAGCCGGAACCCGTCCGCGCCCAGCTTCATCCAGTGGGCAACCACGCTGTCCTCGTCCCGGATGATATAGTCCAGAAAACCCGGGTCCATCTTGTTCACAGTGGGCAGGGTATCAAAGTCCCACCAGGAGCGGTAGGAACCCGGCCAGTGGTAGAATGTATACCAACTGGAATAGGGGGATTCCTGAGACTGGTAAGCGCCCTTGCCGGGGAAGGTTCCATTTTTATTGAAATACAGGCTGTCAGAGCCTGTATGGGAATACACCCCGTCCAGCACGACCCGGATACCACGGTCATGTGCCGCGCGGCACATATCGGCAAAATCCGCCTCCGTACCCAGCATGGGATCCGGGGTTTTGTAATCGCCGGTGTCATAGCGGTGGGAGGAAAAGCTCTTACTGATGGGGTTCAGATAGAGAATCCCCACGCCCAGAGAGGCAATATAATCCATTTTTTCGGTGATTCCCCGGAAGTTGCCGCCGAAAAAGTCATTGTTGAGCACCTGCCCGTCCGCTGTGGGGCGCCAGTCCACGTCCTCGTTCCAGTGCTTATGGACGGTGTACGGCTCCAGCTTCCCGGTCAGATCGGGTTTTCCGACAGCATGAAAACGGTCTGGAAACACCTGATAGATCACGGTGCCCTTAGCCCAGTCGGGGGTGGTAAAGTCGGCAGGGATACAGCTCACCTGCCATAAGTCTCCGGCCTCCATATTGGTCTGGCTTCCCTCCTTGAACAGGCGGAAGCCGCCGCAGGGCTTGGAGATATAGAAATAATAGAAGAACAGCCCCGTGCAGGGAAGGGTAAATTTACCCTGAAAAATGTCGTAGGGGCCTTTTTTCATCCTGAATGTGAATAGCACGTTCATGGCGTGGGAGCCATTCTCGTGATTGATGATGCATTCGACCCTGGTGGCCTGCACGCTGGAAGGGATATGAATGGTCAGGGTACATTCCTGATCCGGCACCAGGGTACCGAAGGGATTTTTGTACTGGGTCTGCTGGCTGTCAAACAGAATGCGCATACGGTTCTCCTCACGAGTTTTCTACGGCGTTAGCCTGATATTCTATTATAACATTATAACGGATTTCTCCAAAAAATGGAAGTCTTTTTCTGGAAAAAACATAAAAACGCACCCGGAAACATCCGGGTGCGCAGTAAGAAACGGATTCAGCGGTTTTTGCCCAGGAAGAACAGCGCCAGCGTGCCGGGACCGGAATGGGAACCGATGACCGCGCCGGTATAGCCGATCACCACGTTCTTCGCGCCGTACTTCTCCCGGACGATCTTTTCCAGATACCGGGCATCGTCGATGCAGTCGCCATGGCAGATAAATACGGTGGAATTGTCGTAATCCTTGCCCAGTTCACCCATCTTGGCGGCAAGCGCCTCAATGGAAGCCTTTCGGCCCCGCGCTTTGGACATACTGATCAGATGCCCCTCGTCGTCCATGTGGAGCACGGGCTTGATGCCCAGCATGGTACCCACAATGGCCGTGGTCGCGCTGATCCGGCCGCCCCGTTTCAGATACATCAGATCATCCACGGTGAACCAGTGGCACAGGTGGAATCTCATCTCCGTCACCCAGTCCCGCAGCGCTTCCAGGCTCAGGCCCTCGTCCCGCTTTTTGCAGGCATACCAGACCAGAAGTCCTTCGCCCAGAGACGCGGACAGCGTATCTACGACATAGATTTTCCGTTCCGGATACTTCTCCTGCAGCTCGTTTGCCGCCATCACGGCGGAATGGCAGGTGGTGGACAGGCCGGAGGAGAAGGCCAGCACCAGCGCGTCCTGTCCGGCGGCCAGCACCGGCTCGATTACCCCCATCCAGCGGTCGGGATTGACGGCGGCGGTGGTGGCTGTTTCGCCGGCGCGCAGGCCGTCGTACATGACCTTGGCCGAATCGTCCACGCAGTCCTCCCGGTTTTCGCCCCGGAACAGGACGGTCAGCGGCACGGTGCGCACATTCAATTTCTCAAGCATATCAGCCGGCAGATCGCAGGCGGAATCGGAAATAATCTGATAATCAGTCATTGGAAATCACTCCCGGAATTGATTTTTGTATCCGGCGTTCCGTCAGAGCGCCGGAGAAATTTCGTATCTATCATACCGCCTTATGCGGCAAAAGTCACGCTTTTTTCGGGTTCGGCAGGCCTATGCTGTCCCCGCACTGGTAGAATTTTGGATTCTACCCCCGGTAGAGCCGGTTTTTCGGCGCTGATAGCCGGAATCACCGCCGCTTTTTCAGGCGGTTCATGGCGGCGATCATGAGAAATGCCCACAAAAACAGGCTCACCGCCCAATACTGGCCGCAGATCATTGGGCTGGATACGATCACCAACACACTGTGCAAAATGGTGCCTGTCGTTTCCGATGCCAGTACGCTGAAAAAATTGGCGATCAGGGTAATCACCGTCACCAGCAGCGATGCCGCCGCCAGATTTCGCAGCAACGCCAGCGTCCGCCGGTCGTGCGTCCTGGAAGCCCAGTACAGCAGCAGATATGCCGGCACGAAAAAAAGCAGCGCCAGCAGCACCATCAGAACCCGCAGCGCGCCTTCCGGCGCGGGAACGAAGCCCAGACCGGCGCACAGAGCAAACAGGACGCCCCACAGGGCGTAGAGAATTGTCTGGTTCATGGAACACTCCTCTGGATTTATGAGATATCCCTATTCTACCCGATTTGTCCCCGGTTGGCAAGGGATAATTTGGCATTCGCCGGAAGCAATCACACCGGCTCACCAGTCGCAGGAAATGATCCCGTCCAAGATATCCGGATATTCCTCCCGCCCGGTTTCCTTCCTGCGGAAGCTGTAAGCCATTTCCGGGAATATTTCCCGCTTCCTTGCCTTGCGCTGCTTCTTCTTTCGTGATAGGATGATACCGGATGCCAAAGCGCTGGGATGAGGGGCTTTACAAAGGAGTGCTGCAATTTGATCTATGCGAATATGGTGCCCGGCTTGTTTCTTGACCGGCAGAACCGTTTCATCGCCCATGTGGAAATCGGGGGGCTGACCCAAATCGTCCATGTAAAAAACACCGGCAGGTGCCGGGAACTGCTGCTGCCCGGGGCGGAGGTCTGGTGTCAGACGTCGGACAATCCTGCGCGGAAAACAAAATATGACCTGATCACCGTCCGCAAGGGGACGCGGCTGATCAATATGGATTCTCAGGCGCCCAATGCCGCCGTCCGGGAATGGCTGGAAGGCGGCGGCCTCGGAGCCATGCAAAGGCTGCGTCCGGAGACGGTCTGCGGCAATTCCCGTTTCGATTTTTCCTTCCTGCTGGGCGGCCAGCCCTGTTTTCTGGAAGTCAAGGGCGTCACGCTGGAAACTGACGGCGTCTGCGCATTCCCGGACGCGCCCACCCAGCGGGGCGCCAAGCATCTGCGGGAACTGGTCGAGCTTGCCCGGCAGGGGTACGGCGCTTATGTGCTGTTCGTAATTCAGATGGCGGACGTCCGCTACCTCCACCCGAATGACGGTACCGATCCCGGTTTTGGTGAAGCACTCCGGGAGGCGGCCGCCTGCGGCGTTCACATTCTGGCGATGGACTGCGCCGTGACGGAGGACTCCATGGCCATCCGAAATCCGGTGCCGGTTCGGCTATAGGCATCACTTACTCTGAAACGGAAAAGCCGCCCCGACGGGGCGGCTTTGCGTCAATCTTCCTCAAATGTCAGGATGCCCTTGTACTTCTCCTTGAAGATATCATAGACCGCATTGAGAATGCCTTCGTCCTGAACGGACAGGTAATTCTCATTCTCCTCGTCCACCGGCTCCACTTCCAGAATGACAATCTCCGTGGAAACCTCGTCGGCAGGCATCAGAACCAGATATTCCTTGCCCTGATATTCGATGCAGTCCAGATATTCAAAATCCACATCCTGCCCATTTTCGTCTGTCAGCGTCAGAATGCTGGATTCCTCCTGTTCCAGATTTTCGTTATCCATACGCTCCTCCTTTTGATTGGGATAGTTTATCCGGCGGCGTGCCGCCCGGTTTACGAATTCAACGGCGCAGCGCTCTGCGCACCAGAGGAGCAATCACCAGCCCGGCGGCGGCGCCGATGAGCGCGGTGGCCAACTGGGGCCACGCGAACATGGCAGGCAGCTTCTCCAGCATGGGCGCTTTCAGCATACCGCTTTCCAGCAGGGGCGCGGCGGCTATGCCGCAGATGATTTTCGTCACCAGCAGCCACAAAACGGCAAATTTCGCCGCGGCGGCCGTCAGCCACGCGGCAATCTTCCGCCACAGGCTGTCGGTGGAAATCAGTTTCAGCAGCACCACAAACACGGTATTTCCGATCATGATGGCGGGAACGGTGACGAACTGGGGGGCAATGCCGAGCAGATAAGCCATTACCGGGGAGATCAGCGCAACGGTAACGCCGCTGGACATTCCGGCAATCAGAACGGTGGCGGCCAGCACGGCATTGACAAAGGAGCCTGTCACAAGCTGCCCGGCGGCTCTGGTGACGGCCTGGAGCGCAATCAGCAGCGCCAGCATGACGGCGGTTTCGGTAATCCAGCGAACTTTTCTTTTCATGGAGTTCCTCTCTTCATCTGATAATGATTGAATTATATCCGATATGGATCGGAAAAGCAAGGTTTTCTTCCATGGAAACAGCCGCTGCCGGAAATTGGCAGCGGCTGTTTGACTGCGCTCAGATCTGCGCCGCGTCGGCGGCTTTCAGCTGCAATTGGAGCTTGTCCGCGATCAGGGCGATAAACTCCGAATTGGTGGGCTTGCCTTTTGTATTGGAAACCGTGTAGCCAAAGAATTTTTGCAGGGTGTCCAGGTCGCCCCGGTCCCAGGCAACTTCGATGGCGTGGCGAATGGCCCGCTCTACTCTGCTGGGCGTGGTGCCGAAGTTCTTGGCCACCTCGGGGTAGAGCACCTTGGTGATGGCGTTCGTGTCCCTGGCGGGCCACGGAGGGGCTTCCAAAAGAAAATGATTGATTGCATTATACATGAGCCTTGACATCTGCTGTCTATTGGCTTACTCAAATGATACCAAAATCCAAGAGGCGAGTCAAGCTCGAAACCTATGAACATTTGAGAAAATTTTCTGCGGCTTTATTCGAACTAATTCGGAACATAACTCTGCAATTCTCTCTATGATGATTGTTTGCGATAACTTTTGATGACTTTTTGATGCTTTCAGATTCTTCATGAAATGCGGCAGCACCGCCTAAAAGCGCTTCGAAGCAAGCCGCCACCGATCGGTCATTCTGACCCCTGTCCAGCCCGGAAATGAGGCTGGATTTTTTTATTTTTAGATTTTGCAAAGGCATAAAAGAGTGACTCACCGCAACCAGAAGTTTTATATAATGAAAGCACAAAGAGGGGGAACACAAGACACCCCAACAAAACAAAACTAAATGAAATATCAAGGAGATAATTACCATGAAAAAGACTACTTCTGCTTCCGTCATTCCGCTGTCCAGCATCAGCATTATCATTACATAATCTCTGTGTTCGGAGTAGTAGGAACGATCCATCTTGGTGAGCAGCCGCCGCAGTTCATCATCAGACAAGAACTCCTTTGCCTTGCGATTGACTTTCAGCTGCCGGATCTTCTTCATGGGATTTCTCTTGATGATATACTCCCGGTCCAGCCAGTTGAAGAAAACCCGCAGATTGCGGATGTAGTTGTTGATGGAGGTTGTGGCAACAGGCTTTCGGAAGTCACGGCGGCGGTCGGGATGGTTTGTCTCCTTCTGGCTTTCCACCGCATAGAAGGTGTATTTTCCTCTCTCCTGGATGTCCCGAATGTAGTGCCGGATGACCGACTCTGTAACTTTATCAACAGTTGTAATGTCCATCTGTTCCAAGCACCAACGCTCGAACAGCCGCAGCGTTTGCTCATAGCTTTTCATGGTCTGAGGGCGCAGCTGGGAGGCACGGCAATAAACCATAAATTCATCGATCTGCCAATCAAAATCCAAACAAATCACGACAAAACACCCCTGATCTTCATAGGTCTAAAATACCCAATAGATCAGGGATGTTCATAGGCTCAAAAAATGCAATTCATAGCTTTCAAAGGTGATTTTTCATATTGACTTTCATAGTGTTCATAGGTTTGGCAAGTCAAAAAGAAAAACGGAAACCCGTTGTGCCCCAATCAGAATTGGGCCGCCTCGGCGGATTTGAGTTGGAGTTGTAATTTGTCCGCAATCAGGGCGATAAACTCCGAATTGGTGGGTTTTCCTTTGGTATTGGAAACCGTATAGCCAAAGAATCTCTGTAGTGTATCCAAATCACCCCGGTCCCAGGCCACCTCGATGGCGTGACGGATGGCCCGTTCCACCCGGCTGGGGGTTGTCCCGAAGGTCTTGGCTACCTGGGGATAGAGAACCTTGGTGATGGCGTTGATCACATCCATATCGTTCACGGCAATGATGATCGCCTCACGCAGATACTGGTAGCCCTTAATATGTGCCGGTACGCCGATTTCATGGATAATGCTGGTAACCATCGTCTCAATGCTGGTTTTGTCGGTGCGGCGTGCGGGCGTCCGGAGGCTCTCCCCTCCCCGGATTTCCTCCAGCCGCTCCACCAGTGCGGTCATATCGCACGGCTTGAGCATCAGATACCGTACCCCCAGATTGGCTGACGCATTCGCCACATAGTCCGTGACAAATCCGGAAGTTGCCAGTGTGGCCGGCCGGTGTTCCATGCCGGAAATGGCTTTCAGAACGCTGATACCGTCCTGTTTGCTGAGCATCAGATCCAGAACCAGCACATCCGGCTTCTTGTCCAGCACCTGGCGAATGGCCTGTTCCCCGTCCGTGGCCGTCCCCAGAACCTGAAATCCGCCCGCGCGCTGCAGGGCATTACACAAACTGCTGCAGAACTCCTCGGAGTTGTCGGCAATCAGGATACTTGTTGTCTGTTCCATAACATCCTCTCCTGTCATTGTAATTTTTTCTCCCCCATGGGCGGTGCGCCCACCGCCCAGCGACAAATATAATTTAGCATGAAGTGCGCACTTTTGCAAGGAAAAACAAAAACAATCGATCGCCATAAAACGCGCAATTTCGACAATTTATTATAGTATTTAGAACTATTCGACATTTCTTGACAAAAACAGCGCGTGGTTGACTCTCCGCCGGATTTCGTGTAAAATATTGAAAAACCAACAGGAGGAATTCACGATGAACAGTCAATGGAATCTGGAACCGATTTACCGCGGCTTTTCCGACCCGGCATTTGAAGCCGATCTGACCGCGCTGCGGGAAAAAGTCGACGCATTCGCCGCTTTCTGCGCCGCGCTGCCCGAAGCCGAACCGGCACATGCGCTGGCTGAGGGAATCGCGCTGGAAGAAGGCATCAAAACGCTTTGCAACAAGCTGGGGGAATACGCCTCGCTGCGGCAGGCGGCCGATACCAAAAATCCGGAGGCCGGCTCCCAGCTTGGCCGGGTGATGGCCGTAGCCAGCGGTATGGCCGCGCCCCAGGCCGCCTTTGAAAGCTGGGCTGCCGGGCTGCCCAATCTGATGGAACTGGTAGAAGCCGACGAAAAACTGCGCGACTACCGCTTCCTGTTCCAGCGCATTCAGGAAGCCAGCCGGTATCTGCTGGGTGGAGAGGCGGAAGCGGTCATGGCCAAAATGAGCCTGTCCGGCGGGAACGCATGGAGCGACCTTCAGCAGTACCTGACCAGCACCGTGCCGGTGTTCTATCGGGGCACCACCACGAACCTTTCCGCCATTCGGAATCTGGCCTACTCGCCCGACCCGCAGGTGCGCAGGGATGCCTATGAAGCGGAGCTGGCCTGTTACGACCGGATTAAAGATTCCGTGGCCTACGCCTTGAATTCCATCAAGCTGGAGACCATCTCCGACTGCCAGCTCCGGGGCTATGAATCTCCGCTGGACCGAACCCTGAAGCAGTCCCAGATGAAGCGGGAAACACTGGATGCCATGCTTGGCGCCATGGACGAATACCTGCCCAAATTCTGGCAGTATCTGAAGGCCAAGGCACGGGCCCTGGGTCATGAAAACGGTCTGCCGTGGTACGACCTGTTCGCGCCCATGGGCAATTCCTCCACCCGCTTCACCACCGAACAGGCCCGGGATTATCTGGTTTCCCTGTTCCGGGCGTTCAACTCCGAGGAAGCGGACATGATCGCCGACGCGTTCGACCATGCGTGGATTGATTTCTATCCCCGGGACGGCAAGGCCGGCGGTGCCTTCTGCGCAGGGGTGGAGTGTCTGGGTGAGAGCCGTATCCTGACCAATTTCGACGGTATGTTCACCGACGTGGTGACGCTGGCGCATGAGCTGGGTCACGCCTATCACAACCACTGCATCCGGAATCAGCGCCCGCTGAATCTGGATTACTCCATGCCGCTGGCGGAAACGGCCTCCACCTTCAATGAGTGCGTGGTGATGGGCAGCGCCATTTCCAGTGCGGCGGACAAGGCCGAAAAGCTGGCGCTGATTGAATCCCAGCTTCAGGACATCACCCAGGTCATCTGTGACATCTATTCCCGCTATCGCTTCGAGACGATGGTCTTTGCCAACCGGGAAACCAAGTTTATGGACGCGGATACGCTCTGCGACTTCATGCTGACTGCCCAGAAGCAATCCTATGGCGACGGTCTGGATCCCAATTGCCTCCATCCCTATATGTGGATCTGCAAGAGCCACTACTACGGCCCCACCTTCTACAATTTCCCCTACGCCTTCGGTGCGCTTTTTGCCCGGGGGTTGTACGCCCAGTACGAAAAGGAGGGCGCGGCGTTTATCCCGAAGTACAACAAGCTGCTCTGCACCACCACCGTCGCCACCGCCGAGGACACCGCCAGGGTGGCGGGCATCGACCTGACGGACAAGGCATTCTGGCGCGGGGCGCTGCAGACCGTGGCGGAGCAGATCGACCTGTTCTGCCAGTTGGTGGAGGGCTGAGATGGAGCAGGGAATCAAAGCGCTGACGGAATTTCTGGACAGCTCCCCCAGCGTGTATCATGCGGTGGATAACCTGTCCCAAATGCTGAAAAACGCCGGATATACCTGCCTTTCCGAAGCGGATGACTGGAATCTGGAACCCGGCGGGAACTATTACCTGATCCGGGGCGGCAGCGCCCTCATTGCCTTCCGCATCCCCCGCACCGCGCCCCGGGGCTTTCTGATGAGCGCCAGCCACGCCGACCGTCCCTGCTTCAAGGTAAAGGAAAACGGAGAGCTGGCGGGAACCTACACCCGTCTGGCCACGGAAAAATATGGTGGGATGCTCATCGCCCCCTGGCTGGATCGACCCCTGTCCATTGCCGGGCGGGTGCTGGTGGAGACGCAAACCGGTGTGGAGGCCCGACTTCTGAATATCGACCGGGATCTGCTGCTGATTCCCAATGTGGCCATCCACATGAACCGCGGAGCCAACGACGGCTTTGCGTGGAATCCGGCGGTGGATACGTTGCCGCTGTTGGGCGGAAAAGACGCCAAAGGCAAGCTGAGCGCTCTGCTGGAGCGGGAAGCCGGCGGAAAAATTCTGGGTCACGACCTGTATCTCTACGTCCGGCAGAAGGCAGCCGTCTGGGGTCTGGATGAAGAATTTATCTCCTCCGCGGCGCTGGACGATCTGGCGTGCGTCTGGGGCTGCGCGCGGGGCTTCCTGAATGCGCAGGACAGCGCCGATATTCCCGTGCTCTGTGTGTTCGACAGCGAGGAGGTCGGCTCCAATTCCGTGCAGGGCGCGGCATCCATGTTCCTGGAAACCACACTGGAGCGGATCTGCAGCAGCCTGAAGCTGAGCCTGCCCCGGATGCTGGCGCAGTCCTTCATGATCTCTGCCGACAACGCCCATGCGCTGCACCCCAACCATCCGGAATACGCCGATCCGGCCAACGCGCCGGTACTGAACGGCGGCGTGGTGCTGAAATTCAACGCCGCCCAGCGCTACACCACCGACGGTCTTTCCGCCGCCCTGTTCCGCAAGGTCTGCGCCAGAGCCGGCGTCCCCGTTCAGACCTATTTCAACCGGGCGGATATGCCCGGCGGCTCCACCCTCGGTCATATTTCCCTGTCCCATGTGTCCGTTCCCACAGCGGATATCGGTCTGCCCCAGCTTGCCATGCACTCCAGCTACGAGACGGCAGGCACCACCGACGCCGTTGCGCTGGAGAAGGTCATGTCGGCTTATTATGGCTGTGCGCCGGTCATGGACAGCAGCGGGTTCGTGCTCTGATCCCCCGGATGGGAGCAATGTGCCCAAATATGACAGTCAAAAACTGTAACATCACACCATTGCATACGGTTTTTCATTATGATAGAATGTAGATATCCAGGTGGGTCCCGTCTACTCCACAACAATAGGCGCTGATCCGCTAAAATAAAGGAGGATAAACCCGTCCGACTCACGGTGCGGCAGTGTGGAGACCTGTCGTAATGCTTCCGCAATTTTGCTTTGCGGAACGCGAGAATGCACGCGAAAGGCTCGGTGCATTTCGAGTCAAAACAGTATGGCAAGTGTAACCCTGAAGAACGTCAAGAAGATCTACCCCTTCAACGGCGACGACGAGAAGAACGCCAAGAAAAAGAAGAAAAAGGGCGAGGAACCTGAGAAGAAGAAATCCAATCTGCAGGTTACCGACAAGGGCGTCGTGGCCGTCCAGGACTTCAATCTGGAGATCAAGGATAAGGAATTTATCGTTCTGGTCGGTCCTTCCGGCTGCGGTAAGTCCACTACCCTGCGTATGATCGCCGGCTTGGAAGAGATCTCCGAGGGCGAACTGTACATCGGCGACCGCCTGGTCAACGACGTGGCTCCCAAGGATCGTGATATCGCCATGGTCTTCCAGAACTACGCCCTGTATCCCCATATGACCGTTTATGAAAACATGGCTTTCGCTCTGAAGCTGCGCCACACCCCCAAGGATCAGATCGACAAGGCCGTCAAGCAGGCCGCCGAGATTCTGGACATCACCCAGTATCTGGGCCGTAAGCCCAAGGCTCTGTCCGGTGGTCAGCGTCAGCGTGTCGCCATCGGCCGTGCTATCGTCCGTGATCCTCAGGTTATGCTGATGGACGAGCCGCTGTCCAACCTGGACGCCAAGCTGCGTAACCAGATGCGTGCCGAGATCATCAAGCTGCGCCAGAGAATCGACACCACCTTCATTTACGTTACCCACGACCAGACCGAGGCCATGACGCTGGGCGACCGCATTGTCATCATGAAGGACGGCTTCATCCAGCAGATCGGCACTCCGCAGGAGGTCTTCAACCATCCTTACAACCTGTTCGTCGCGGGCTTCATCGGCACGCCGCAGATGAATATGTTCGATGCCAAGCTGGTCAAGGAGAACGGCAAGTACGCTGTCAAGCTGGACAATATTACCGTCGTGCTGTCCGAGGACAAGCAGGCCGCTCTGGCCAAGAACAACGTGGCCGAGCAGGATGTGGTTCTGGGCGTTCGTCCCGAGCACATCACGCTGGAACCTGGTATCCATGGCAAGGTCGATGTGTCCGAGCTGATGGGCTCCTCCGTCCACCTGCACGTCACTTCCATGGGTCGCGACGTGGTTATGGTTGTTTCCACCATGAACATGACCGGCGCTGAGGTTGCCGCGCTGACCGGCGGCTCCGACGTTCAGTTCAACTTCCCGGGCCATGTCTGCCATGTGTTCAACAAGGAGACCGGCATCAATTTGGAAGCCTGACGCCCAATCTGACATTTCAATGCCGGGTCTGCAGTTGCGGACCCGGCATTCCCTGTATGCATATTCATTCCGAAAAGGCGCAGCGCAGTGGGAATAATTCACAGCCCAAGGCCGATGAATCTAATCATTCTGCCAAAATTTTGAAAAAATAGTGCATTCCAAGTGGGTTTCCCTTGACAAATCAGGTAAAAAGTATTACTCTTTTAATGTGGCATATTGGAAACGTTTCAATATCGGCTGTACGATATCAACACACAAAAAACAAAGGAGAAATAACGATGCGGTGCAGCGGCATCTTAATGCATATCACCTCTCTGCCCGGCCCCTACGGCGTGGGCACCATGGGGAAAGAAGCGTTCGCGTTCGTGGATTTTCTGGAGAAGGCCGGACAGAGCTGCTGGCAGATTCTCCCTCTGAATCCCACCGGCTACGGCGACTCCCCCTATCAGTCCTGCTCCACCTTCGCCGGGAATCACTATCTGATTGACCTGGATGCCCTGGTGGAAGAAGGACTTCTGAAAAATGAAGAGTTGAAACACATCCGCTGGTGCGATTCCGATACCAAGGTCAACTTCGGCCTGCAGTATCACAACCGCCTGAAGGTGCTCCGCCTGGCTTACAGCCGCTTTACCGGCGGCGCGGAATTTGACGCTTTCTGCGCGCAGAACAGCAGTTGGCTCCCGGATTTTGCCCTGTTCATGGCGCTGAAAGAGAAATTCGGCGGAAAGCCCTGGTATCAATGGGACGATGATCTGAAATTCCGGGAACCGAACGCCATCTGGGAGGCCCGCCAGTCTCTGAAAGACGACATTCGCTTCTTCTGTTTTGTTCAATACCTGTTCTTCAGGCAGTGGGATGCACTCCGGGAATACGCCCACAGCAAGGGCATACGGATTATCGGAGACGTGCCCATTTACGTACCCTATGACTCCGTAGAGGTTTGGAGCAGTCCTGAGCTGTTCCAACTGGACGAGAAGCTCGATCCCGTCAAGGTGGCCGGCTGCCCGCCGGACGCTTTTTCCGCGGATGGCCAACTCTGGGGCAATCCTCTGTACAACTGGGATGCCATGGCTGCCGACGGATTCTCCTGGTGGATTCGCCGTCTGGCCGCTGCCGGGGCACTGTATGACGTGGTGCGTATGGATCATTTCCGCGGTCTGGAAGCATACTGGTCCGTTCCCTACGGTGATAAGACCGCCCGAAACGGCGAATGGTTCAAAGGCCCCGGCATGGCATTTGTGCGGGCTGTCAAGGAGGCGCTGCCCAAGCTGGATATGATCGCGGAGGATCTGGGCTTTTTGACCCAGGAGGTGCTGGATCTGCGGGACGGCAGTGGCTATCCCGGCATGAAGGTGCTGGAATTCGCCTTTGATTCCCGAGAGCCCTCCAACTACCTGCCCCATACCTACACCAGCAACACCGTGGTCTACACCGGCACCCACGACAATATGACCATGCGCCAGTGGTTTGAGACCTCCTCCCCCGAAGCGGTGCAGTATGCCCGGGACTATATGAATCTCAGCGAGCGGGAGGGACTTGTCTGGGGCGTGATCCGCACCGCGTTCAGTTCCGTTTCCGATATGTGCATCATTCAGATGCAGGATTTTCTGGATCTGGGCGGCGAGGCACGCATGAATTTTCCCGGAACGCTGTCCGATTCCAACTGGACATGGCGCGCAAAAGATGATATAATGACACCTGCGCTTGCCGGACGCATTCTGGCGATGACAAAGCTGTACGGCCGCTACTGCGGTGAAGGAAAATAAACGACCCTGTTAAGAATGGAGATCGAATATGAATTATAATTGCCTGAATATTCTCAAATGGACGGAGTCTCAGCTCAAATACTTCCATGATGCCACCCTGCAGGACTGCACGCCCCAGGAGCTGCACGACGCACTGGGCACCGCGGTTATGATGTCCATTTCCGACAACTGGAACCGCAGCAAGCAGACCCGGATGCACGAGAGAAAAGCCTACTACTTCTCCGCCGAATATCTGATCGGCCGGCTGGTTTACTCCAACCTGTACAACATGGGGATTCTGGAGGAGATGAAGAAGCTCTTCGCCGAGCGCGGTGTGAATCTGGCCGTGCTGGAGGATATCGAGGACGATGCGCTGGGCAACGGCGGTTTGGGCCGTCTGGCCGCCTGCTTCCTGGATTCCGCCGCAAGCTGCAACATCCCCCTGTCCGGCTACGGCCTGCGCTATAAGTTTGGCCTGTTCAAGCAGAGCTTTGATCAGAACGGCAATCAGGTGGAATCCGCCGACGACTGGACCAAGTACGGCGATCCCTGGTCCTACCGCCGCTACAACCACGCCGTAAAGGTGCACTTCCCCGATCACGATGTACTGGCAGTCCCCTATGATGTGCCCGTTATCGGCTATGGAACCAACAACATCAACACGCTGCGCCTGTGGCAGTGCGAGGCTGTGGAGGAGCTGGACTTCAACGCCTTCAACGAGCAGGATTATCAGCGTGCTCTGGCTCAGAAGAACAAAGCCGAGGATATCACCCGTGTGCTGTATCCCAACGACTCCACCTGGGAAGGCAAGCGCCTGCGCATCAAGCAGCAGTATGTGCTGTCCTCCGCTTCCCTGCAGGATATTCTGCGCACCTACAAGGTTGCCCATGGCAATGACCTGAGCCACTTCGCGGACTTCTATGCCGTGCAGTTGAACGACACCCATCCCGCCATGTCCATTCCCGAGTTGATCCGACTGCTGATGCAGGAGGGTATGGACTTCGACCAGAGCTTCTCCATCGCTCAGAAAACCTTCTCCTATACCAACCACACCGTCATGAGTGAGGCGCTGGAGAAGTGGCCTCTGGATCTGCTCCGCTCCGTGGTGCCCGAAATCGTGGACATCATCTGCCGCATTGACGAAAAGCTGAAGCGGGAGCATCCGAACCTGTTCATCATCAAGGACAATACGGCGCACATGGCCAATCTGTCCGTTTATGTCGGCTCCTATATCAATGGCGTTGCGGAGATCCACACACAGATTCTGAAGGACGACTGCTTCAAGGACTGGTATCATGCCTTCCCCCAGCGCTTCCAGAACAAGACCAACGGCGTCACACCCCGCCGCTGGATGGGTCTGTGCAACCCTGAGCTGACCCAGATGATCAAATACCGCATTGGCGGCGACTTCCTGAAGGATCTGGACAAGCTGGAGAAGCTGAAGCCCATGATCGACGACGATATGGTGCGGCAGTTCAATGCCGTCAAGCGGGAGAAGAAGGAGCAGCTCTGCAAGGTGATTGCCGAGGAGGAAGGCATTCAGCTTAATCCGGACTTCATCTTTGACGTGCAGGTGAAACGGCTGCACGAGTATAAGCGCCAGCTCATGAATGCCCTGTCCATTGTGGACATCTACTTCCGGCTGAAGGACGGCTCCCTGAAGGACTTCCAGCCCACCGTGTTCATCTTCGGCGCCAAGTCCGCACCTGGTTACGCCCGGGCCAAGGCCATCATCCGCTATATCAACCGGATTGCCAGGATGATCAACAACGACCCCGCCGTCTCCGACAAGATGAAGGTTGTCTTTGTTCAGAACTACAACTGCTCCTATGCTGAGCATATCATTCCCGCCGCCGACATCTCCGAGCAGATCTCCCCTGCCGGCACGGAAGCCTCCGGCACCGGCAACATGAAGCTGATGCTCAACGGTGCGGTAACGCTGGGTACGTTGGATGGCGCCAATGTGGAAATTGCCAAGGAAGCCGGCATGGAAAACGAATACATCTTCGGCCACACCGTGGAACAGATCAACGCCGTCAAGGACTCCTACCGCGCCCGTGACATCTACGAGGTGAATGACCGCCTGCACCGCGCCATCGACACGCTGGTGGACGGCACTGTTCCCACCGACGACGGTCTGAAGGAGCTGTACCACTCCCTGCTGGACGGCGCCTCCTGGCACAAGGCCGACCACTACTTCGTGCTGCTGGACTACGCTTCCTATATGGATGCCAAGCTGCAGGCCAACCGGGATTATGCTGACCGTCTGGCCTTCGGCCGTAAGTGCCTGATGAACATCGCTTCCGGCGCGAAATTCTCCTCCGACCGTACCATCCGTCAGTACGCCGAGGAAATCTGGCACATTCAGCCCACCCAGTATTGATTTTCACGAAAATACGCCCGTCTCAGTGAATTCTGAGGCGGGCATTTTCGTTTCATATCAATAGGCGATTGTAAGACTGTCTAATCAAAATCGCATATTCCTATCAACCAGCAATATTCAGATTTCCGGCCGGGATGGATGTACGGAATGGGTTATAGCTTTCGTTCAGCAGTTCCAGCACTTTCTCAGGTTCCAGAATATAATAGGAAACCTTGTTCCGGTAATCGGCGTAGCCCGGAAGGGTATCGCTCCGGAAATCGGACATTCCCAGCAGCAGCGTCTTGGCCACCCATAGGTAGTTGCCGGTGCTCAGCGAGGAAAGGGAGCTGTTTTCCAGCAGAGAAACGGCCTTTACCGCGCCCACAAGATGGGCAGGTGACAGCCATTGCTCCATGGCAGCCTTCATTACCGCGCGCTGCACCTGAATCCGTCCCAGATCGGCGGTGGCGTAGCCCTTTCGGAACCGCAGCAGCGCCAGCACCTGATCACCGGAAAGGTGCTGATACCCCTTCGACAGCACGATTTCATCCACGTCCATGTCCATCGGCACTTCCACATCCACGCCGCCCATGATATCCACAATCCGGGGCACCATCGTGAAGTCCAGCAGAATATATCCATCCGGCCGATAGCCGATGATGTCGCGCACATAATCCAGCAGCACCTCCATGCCCTCCGCTCCGGTTCCGTTGCGGCCATATGCGGAATTCAGCTTGGCAGCCTTTCCGGAGGATGTCAGGGTATAGGTATCCCGGGGCAGGCTCAGAAGATTCACCTTCCGCTCCGAGCCGCTCAGATAGAGCAGCATCATGGTATCCGTGCGGGTGCCATCTGCATCGGTGCCGCAGATCAGGATTGTGGCCGTGTCCCGCTTCCGCTGCCTCTGTTCCCCCTCCGCCCGGGGCGGACGGACAAACAGGCACAGGCCGCCCACGATGACCAGCGCCAGCACCAGCAGCGCCGTCAGACAGCCGCAGCCGCGCTTCTTTTTCCGTCTTCTTCCGCCCGACGCTTTCATCACCGCGCGGCGGTTCATGCTTTCTCGCCGGTCATCCGGCTCCTCCACTTCATCCGCATAGACTGCCTCCTCCGGTACTCTCCCGTAACCATTGACATAGTTTTGATAAAGCGGGGAGGGATCTTCATCATCCGGTACGCCGTATTCATCCATTTCGTCGTCCAACCATCCGTCAAAATCATCCTCATATCCGTCCTCATCCGGATATTCGTCCGTCTGCGCCACATCCGCGGCGGCTTCCTCCGCCTCGGCGCGCCGGAGCTGTTCCTCCAGCTCCTCCAGTTCGGAATTTCTGCGGTGTTTCATGGTGTGATGCTCCCTCCTTTGCGTTTCATTTTAGCGCATCCGCCCGGTTCTGTAAAGGCGGATTCTGTCTGCGCCGGAAAAGAGTTTCAGAAAAGCCCGGCAGGAACTTCCCGTCGGGCTTGAAAGATGACCCATTCAGGGCAGATAGATCCGGTTCATAGAAACCGCAACGCCGTTTTCGATCACAAGCGTGGTGTTGGCGGGTGTGAAATCGTAGGGAATTGCCACGTCGTCGGTCAGGAAGTCGCCCGGATAGTAAGTAACCGTTCCCGCGCCGGGATCAAAGGAATCGGCAAACGTAAACTCCTGGGAAACCCGGATGGTTGCCTCTCCCAGCGGATAATAGACGAGAATGCCCGTATCATCGACCTGGCTGAAAGTGCCGTCCTCGTTGCTGCACAGGTAAAACTGTCCGTTGAGCACCAGTCTGCCGTTGCTATCCTCAACCACGGACGTGACGGTCACATTCTCCTGTCCCAGCACAATGGTATCGCCGACCTTCAGATTGGCAATATCCACCAGGTCATACCGGTCATACGTATATGCGGTTGCCTTCATCTGCAGCGCCCCGTCATCGTCCAGATACACGTCTCCCTTCTGCAGGGAAATGGGAACCGTGCAATTGTCCAGATGCTCCAGATCAATGGAACGGGGCAGCGGAGAAACCGTAACCGGCGCCGGTGCGGAGGGCTGGGTGACGGCGGCCTCCGTGGCGTCCGGCTTGACTTCGGTGACAACCGGAGCGGACGAACCCGCCGGTGTATGATCCGGCGCTCCGCAGGCCGCAAGCAGGCAGCAGAGGGAAAGCAGCACTGGAATCCATTTTTTCATGATACATTTTCCTCCGGTTTTGATTTTGTACTATCATAGCGCAGCAGGTAGCGGAACGCAAGTTAAGCTTTTATTAAGCCGCCCGCCACCCCGGCTGAATCCGGGAAAAATATGCCAAATAATCAGGATTGTCAAAGAAATTTGCAAATAAACACCCCTTTTCTCCGGGGCAGTTCTTGCAAATTTTCATAAAATCTGATATACTGTATTGGATAAAGATCAGGTTGAAGGGTAGCCGCAGATCGGGAACTTTTATCATTTTTTATGAGGAAAGCGCAACTATGAACGAGATTCTGGTTTCCATTGTGATCCCCGCGTTTCGCTGCGCACGTTATTTACGGCAGGCGCTGGACTCCGCGCTGGCACAGGATGTGCCGGAGGAAATACTGATTATTGACGACTGTTCCGATGACGGGCTGGAGGAAATCGCCGGAGCCTACTGCGGGTATCCGCAGATTCGCTATATCCGCAATGAGCGGAATCTGGGCGTGGCCGAAAGCCGCAACCGGGGCGTGGCGCTGGCGCGGGGAACCTACATCGCCTTTCTGGATGCCGATGACATCTGGACGCCGGACAAGCTGAAAAAGCAGCTCAGCCGCATCCGGGAAACCGGCACGGTTATGTGCTCCACGGCCAGAGAGCTGATGAATCCGGACGGCACGCTGACCGGATACGTGATCCCCGTGCCCGAAGCGTACTCCTTCCGGGATCTGCTGACGGAAAACCTGGTCAACTGCTCCTCCGTGCTGATCCGCACGGACGTCGCGCGGGAATTTCCCATGCGACACGATGATGCCCACGAGGACTACCTCACGTGGCTGCAGGTTCTGCGGAAATACGGGCAGGGCTGCGCCGTCAACGAGCCGCTGCTCAAGTACCGCATCACCAATTCCGGCAAATCCGGCAGCAAGCTGAAATCCGCGAAAATGACATTTCAAACCTACCGGTATATGGGCTTCGGCTTCTTCCGCTCCTGCCTGTATTTCACCGGGTATGTCTTTCACGGTATGAAAAAATATTTCCTTTGGTATTTGAAATAACTGCTATGAATCTAGACGTACTGATGTCCTGTATGCACCAGCGAGACGACACGCTGGTGCGGAAATCCGGTCTGACCGGCAATGTGGTCGTCATCAACCAGTGCGACCGGGACGGCTTCGAAGAATATCCAACTGCCCACGGAACGGCGCGCATCTATTCCGTCACCCAGCGCGGCCTGACGAAGAGCCGGAATATGGCCGTCAGCCGGTCGGAGGCTGATGTGTGTCTGCTGTGCGACGACGATGAGCAGTTTGTCCCGGACTACGAAGGGAAGATTCTGTCGGCCTATGACCAGATTCCCGAAGCGGATGTGATCATCTTCAAAATTGGAAACCGCCCGGCGTCGTTTCCCGACCGGATCATGCGCCTGCGGTTTCCCAAAACCATGAAGATCAGCTCCTGGCAGATTTCCTTCCGCCGGGCGCGCATTTTGGATGCGGGGGTTCGCTTTGACGAGCTGATGGGCGCGGGCACCGGAAATGGTGCCGAGGAGGAGCTGAAGTTTCTGACAGACTGTGAAAAAGCCGGGCTGCGGATCTACTATGTCCCGGCGCTGATCGCTTCCGTGGCGCAGACGGAATCCACCTGGTTTCACGGCTATACCGAAACCTTTTTCGAAAATCGCGGCGCCACCACCCGCTATATTCTGGGGCCGTGTCTGGCTGCGCTATACGCGGTATATTTTGTGATTCGCAAGCGCTCCCTGTACCGGGACTCCATCTCCCCCGGAAAAGCCCTGCGGGCTACCTTTCGCGGAATTTGGGAGAATAAAATCGGGAAGCAGGCGAAGCGCCGCCGAAATGAGGGCACCAACGCATGAAAACACTGTCCTTTATCATCCCTGCCTACAATTCTCAGTCCTTTCTGGAGCGGTGCGTTTCCAGTATGCTGGCGCCGGAGATTCTGGACTGTCTGGAAATTATCATTGTCAATGATGGCTCTACTGACGCCACGGCGCAAATCGCCGAATCCTTTTGCCGGCGCTGGCCGAATGTGGTTCGCCTGATCAGTCAGGAAAACCGCGGGCACGGCGGGGCAGTGAATACCGGCTGCGCCGCCGCCAGCGGAAAATACCTGAAGGTCATCGACGCGGACGACTGGGTGGAAAAGCAGAATCTTCCGGCGTTCCTGTCTCTGCTCGATTCGTGCGACAGCGATGTGATCCTGACCCATTACCGCACCGTGGATATGGGCACAGGAGAAGTGAAAGACCTGCGGACCTTCCCGCGGGCTTTTGGGATTCATTGTCCATTCCGGGAAATCGTGGAAAACTGGAGCAGCTTTGAATGGGGTCTGACCTTCCACGGCATCACCTACCGCACCGACTTCTACCGGGCGAACGCCGCCCCGCTGCCGGAACACGTATATTATGAGGATCACGCCTTTGCCGCATTCCCCTGCTGCCGGGCAAAATCTCTGATGTGCTTTGACCTGTTTGTCTATGATTATCGGGTTGGGGACGTGAATCAGAGCGTCTCCGACGCCAACCAGCTCCGCCGCATCGGCCAACTGGAGGCCATATTCCGCCACATGGCGTCAGCCTGTCAGGCGCTGCCGGCGGGTGACGGAAAACGCTACGCCGCCCTGAAAACGGAGGGCGTTCTGATGAGCTACCTGAGCACCGCACTCCTGGTAAACCCGGATCGGAAAGATGGCCGCCGACAGGCTCAGTCCGTCATGGCGCTCTGCCGCCGGGATTACCCGGAGATAGAATGTCTGGTTCGTGGAAAATACGCGGTATTTTCCCTGCTGAACCGGCTGGGAATCAGAAAGAAGGACTGGAACCGGATTCTGAATTCCGGTATCTATCAACGTCTGCGAAAAAAGCAGCCATTCCAAATCAGCAAAAATCACGCCGAACGATAGAAAGGACGAGAGTATCATGTATGATTATCTGATTGTCGGAGCCGGCCTGTACGGCACAGTCTTTGCCCACGAGCTGACCAAACAGGGCAAGAAATGTCTGGTGATTGACCGCCGGGATCATGTTGCGGGCAATATCTACACGAAAAATGTATCCGGTATCAACGTACATCAATATGGCGCGCACATTTTCCACACCAGCGACAAAGAAGTGTGGGATTATGTAAACCAGTTTGCGGAATTCAACAACTACATCAACAGTCCCATCGCCATCTACAAGGACGAGCTGTACAACCTTCCCTTTAACATGAACACCTTCTCCAAAATGTGGGGCATCCGCACACCCGCAGAGGCCAGGGCCAAGATCGCGGAGCAGGTGGCAGCACTTCACATCACCGAACCGAAAAATCTGGAGGAGCAGGCGCTGAGTCTGGTGGGCACAGATGTCTACACCAAGCTGGTCAAGGACTACACGGAGAAGCAGTGGGGCCGGGACTGCAAGGAGCTGCCCGCTTTTATCATCAAGCGTCTGCCCTGCCGTTTTACCTATAACAACAATTATTTCAACGACCGCTATCAGGGCATTCCCATCGGCGGCTACACCGCCATGGTGGAGAAAATGCTCTCCGGCGTGGAGGTCCGGCTGAATACCGACTACGCCGATCTGATCAAAGAAAACCCCAATATCGCGAAGAAAATTGTCTACACCGGCTGCATCGATGAATTTTTCGGCTATCGTCTGGGCGCGCTGAAATACCGCAGCGTCCGCTTTGAGACGGAGGAGCTTCCCATAGCGGATTACCAGGGCAACGCCGTGGTCAACTATACCTCGTGGGATCAGCCCTACACCCGGATTATCGAGCACAAGCATTTTGAATTCGGCCAGCAGCCCACCACCATCATCAGCCGGGAGTATTCCGCCGAATGGAAGCCCGGCATGGAGCCATACTACCCTGTGAACGACGCGGAAAACGGGGCGCTGTATAAAAAATACCAGTCGTTGGCGCAGCAGCAGGGAAATGTGATTTTCGGCGGCCGACTGGGACAGTATCAGTATTACGACATGGACAAGGTCATTCGTGCCGCATTGAATGATCTGAAGAAAGAAGGAATCCCCGTATGAAAATCGCTGTCGCGGGAACCGGGTATGTGGGGCTGTCGCTGGCGGTGCTGCTGGCGCAGCATCACGAAGTGACCGCTGTGGATATTATCCCGGAAAAAGTTGCGCAGATTAACAATCGGATTTCTCCCATTCAGGATGCGGAGATCAGCCGCTTTCTTGCGGAGAAGACGCTGAATCTGACCGCCACGCTGGATGCGGAATCCGCCTATGCCAACGCCGAATTTGTGGTGATTGCGGCACCTACCAATTACGACGCGAAGAAGAATTTCTTCGACACCTCTGCCGTTGAGACGGTGATCCGGATTGTCACCCGGGTCAATCCCGACGCGTTTATGGTCATCAAATCCACCGTCCCTGTTGGATTTACCCGGAGTATCCGCGAGAAAACCGGAAACCCCAACATTCTCTTCAGCCCGGAATTTCTGCGCGAGTCCAAAGCACTGTACGACAACCTGTATCCCAGCCGGATTATTGTGGGTACGGATCTGCAGGACGAGAGGCTTCTGAATGCCGCCCACACCTTTGCCGACCTGCTCATGCAGGGCGCCCTGAAGGAGCAGATCGACACCCTGTTCATGGGCTTCACGGAAGCGGAAGCGGTGAAGCTGTTTGCCAATACCTACCTTGCCATGCGGGTCTCGTTCTTCAACGAGCTTGACACCTACGCGGAGCTGAACGGTCTGGATTCCAAGCAGATTATTGACGGTGTCTGCCTCGATCCGCGCATCGGTTCCCACTACAACAATCCCAGCTTTGGATATGGCGGATATTGCCTGCCGAAAGACACCAAGCAGCTTCTTGCGAATTACGACCATGTTCCGCAGAATCTGATTGAAGCCATCGTCAAGTCCAACCGCACCAGAAAGGACTTCATTGCCCATCAGATTCTGTCAAGGAATCCGAAAACCGTCGGAATCTATCGTCTGACCATGAAAACCAACAGTGACAATTTCCGCCAATCCTCGATTCAGGGCGTTATGAAGCGAATCCGCGCCGAGGGTGTGGAGCTGGTGATTTATGAACCGACGCTGAAGGAAGACTGCTTCCTTGGAAACCGCGTTATTCGGGATCTCCAGGAATTCAAATCCACCTGCGACGTGATTCTTGCCAACCGGTACAGCCGGGAACTGGAGGATGTCATGGACAGGGTTTATACCAGAGACTTATTCTACAGAGATTAGGGGAAATAATCAATGAACACGCCAAAAGTGTCTATCATTATCCCATGTTATAATATGGAAAACTATCTGAAAGATTGTTTGGATAGTGTTCTGCAGCAAACACTTTGCAATATTGAAATAATCTGCGTTGACGACGGCTCAACAGACAGCACACCGGAATTGCTGGAAAACTATCAGAGCCAGGATGCGCGTATTCGGGTATTCCATCAAAAAAATCAGGGCGTCGCCGTGTCGAGAAATAATGGTATTGCTTATGCGACTGGTGAGTTCATCGCGTTTATGGACCCCGATGACTTTTACCCGAATTCCGGGACTTTGGAACTGTTATACACCAAGGCCAGCGAACACTGCGCCCTGATCTGCGGCGGTTCCTTCAGCAGTTATAATCAGATGACCGGAAAGGTTTCCACCTATTATACGGGCGATTTCCTCAAGTACACATTCATAAAAGAGGGCTTCGTTTCCTATCGTGATTACCAATTCGATTATGGTTATCACAGATTTCTCTATAACAGAGCCTTTTTATTGGAAAACCACATTCTGTTTCCCCTTTATTCGCGGTTTCAGGATCCTCCTTTTTTTGTTAAGGCTATGATTACAGCGCAAGCCTTCTACGCTGTTCCTGATGTTGTATACCGTTATCGATGCTGTTTTCAGGACAAACCAACCACATGGCCCCGGGCCAAACTGCATGATATGATGCGTGGGCACCTGGATAACCTGATGCTGTCTTCTCAGGAAAAACTATGTGACCTGCATGCTCTGACTGTCCGGCGTTTCGAGGCAAGCAATGTCTTTGACCCTGTCATGAAATCTCTCCGGGAAAAGGATTCGCAAACATTGAATCTTTTGATTCAAATTAACGCCGCAATCGACACAGGACTTTTGCAACAGGCTGGGATGTCCACCACCGACACGGACTGTTACCTTCTGAAAGAGTTCAACGAACTTCTCAAGGAATATGCCGCGAATGATCCGTCTCAAAGCAAAAAGGGCGCGCGCTTTACCCATCTGCTCAGAGGCGCGATACAGTGCTGCAGAGATCACGGTTTCTTTTATACCGTGCGGCTCTTTTTTATGAAACTGAAGCCCAGAAAAAACAGGAATAAAGCGTGAAAGGATTTTTTATGAAGCCGACGTGTAAAATACTGATCTCCTATCATAAGAAAGATTTTCTCTTAAAGGATGATATTCTTACCCCTATTCATGCAGGCCGCGCGATTGCGCTGAAACAATCCGGTTCTTCCTCTTTGGAGTGGTTGCTCAGCAATATGGAAGGCGATAATACCGGCGACAACATTTCCGAAAAGAATGGCAGTTACAATGAGCTGACCACCATATACTGGGCATGGAAAAACTATCAGGATTTAGGAAATCCGCAGTGGATCGGCTTCATGCATTACAGAAGGCATTTCCTTTTTAAAGGCGGCCCGCGCAGTTGCTATGAAAACGAAGGAATCTATCCCGAGTATCTAGATGAAATCGGATACTCTCCCGCCCGTCTTGAGGAGATTCTTTCTGATGCGGATTTCGTTACTGTTAAGCCACAGTACCGTGTATCCATGTATGAACACTATCAAAGAAATCACAGAATCGAGGATCTGGATCGTGCGATCCGTATCCTGAAAGAAAAATATCCGGAGTATTCCGCAGCCGCAGACCAATATCTGGCAGGGGAAGAAGCATACTTTTGCAATATGTTCATCTTTCCCAAGGATGCCTTTTTCCGATACGCAAGCTGGATTTTTGATATTCTCTTTCAATTTGAACAGGAAGTGGATTTGAGCGAAAAGCGTTTGTTCATTTCCGAGTGGTTGACGGGCATTTTTATTCAAAAGCTGATCAGTGAAAGAAAAAAAGGCGTGTTTTTGCCAACAATTTACGCTGAAAGCGAGCGCATCATACCAGTCGTTATGGCGCTGGATGAGAACTATTTATTACCCACATCCACCGCAATTGCCTCCCTGTTGACTAATGCAAAAAAGCAGACGAAATATGATATCTATTTACTGGTGCCCAATGAATTATCCGCTTGCAACCGAGATCTTCTGAGAAGCTATCAGGATAAATATCCCGGCTGTAAGATTAACTTTATTTCCATGGAAAACGAGTTTGAAGACGCCACAATATCCCTTTCGCATATTACGAAGGTTACCTATTACCGGCTCATGATTCCTTCACTGCTTCCACAGTATTCCAAATGCATTTATCTCGATGGAGACTTGGTTGTGGATACAGATTTAACTGATATGTATCGAACGAATGTGGATGATTTTTACGTTGCCGGTGTCAAGGCAGCAGGATATATGTACCCCGAATGGAAAATAGAGTATGAAACGCAGAGAACCGGACTTCCCAGCATATCGCAGTATATTAATGCAGGCGTTTTGATAATGAATCTTGCGAAAATGAGAAAGCACAATCTTCAGGATCAGTTTCTGGAGCTTGCAAAACTGCCTTTTCAATCGCAGGATCAGGATGTCATTAATATTGCTTGCTATAACTCCATTAAAATACTTCCGCCGAAGTTTAACCTGATGACGAAGTATCTTACACAGGAAAAGGGCAGATGCAGATTCAATGATATTGGTCAGAATGTATATGCAGCCGAGGAGTGTGCCGAAGCTTTATCAAACCCGGTTATCATTCATTTCGCAGATAAACGCAAGCCGTGGAATGAGAGGAATTCAATTCTAAGCCGATACTGGTGGAAATATTACAAATATTCTCCCTACTATCTGCCTGCATATGACGCATTGGCGAATGGCTCCAATGGCTCCACTGAAATACAGCTTCGAAATGCGAGAAAGGAACTGCAGTCGATTAAAGCCTCCTGGTCTTTCCGGATTGGTCGGGCAATCACATTCCTTCCGCGAAAGGTTCGTGGTTTCATCTCCTGCATTCTGGATCACGGTCTGGGTTATACCATGTGCTATTCCGTAAAAAAGGTGTTTTCTCTTGTCAAAAAATGCGGAACGCGTCTGATTCTTCTTCCCAAGAAAGTAAGGGGCTTTTTTCGGTGTATCAAACAGCATGGTCTTTTATATACCGTGAAGTATTCATTTAACAAAATATTGCGCACGAGATAAGGTGTGCGCAAGTAATGGATTTCAGAACATAAGCCGGCTCTTGAAATAATCAAGAGCCGGCTTACTGTAGCTCGCTTTCTATTTTTGCATATCGGCCATATAAGCGTCACAGACTTCATTGACCTCCCCCTGCATTCTGGCCGCGCCCTTATCCAGCCAGATCGCGTGGTCGCACAGCCGCCGGACTTCATCGATGTTGTGGGACACATACAGCAGCGTAGTGCCGCTGCTCAGCAGATCCTCCATGCGTTTCATGCATTTCTGCTTGAATTTATAGTCGCCCACAGACAGAATCTCGTCCACAATCAGAACATCCGGCTTCACCATCGTGGCTACGGAAAAGCCCAGCCGCGCCTTCATACCGGAGGAGAAATTTTTCAGCGGAGAGTCCAGAAACTGCTCAATCCCCGCGAAATCAACAATTTCATCGAAGTGTTCCTTCATAAACTTCTCGGAGTGGCCCAGCACACACCCATTCAGCATGATGTTTTCCCGGGCGGTGCACTCGGGATCAAAGCCCGCGCCGAGCTCAATCAGCGGCGCAACGGTTCCGTTGACAGTTACACGCCCCCGATAGGGATTCAGGATCCCGCTGATCGCTTTCAGCATGGTGGACTTTCCGGAACCGTTGGGGCCAATCAGCGCCCATGCCTCTCCTTCCATCACGCGGAAGCTGACATCCTTCACGGCAAGAAACTCCTGAAACATCAGTTCCTTGCGGATCAGCTTAATCAGGTATTCTTTTAAATTATCCACCTTTTGGTTGGCAAGGTTGAACCGGATCGTAACATGGTCCGCCTCAATCATAACCTTTTTCTCAGGCATAAGATTCTCTCCGATCAAATGTAAAGAATGAATTTATCCTTGGAGCGGAAAAAGCTCCACACGCCGATAGCCAGCATGGCAAACGCGGTAACCCAGCCGGCAACCATGATCAGATTGCCCGGCATTCTGCCATAATAGACCAGATCCCGAAACTGCCCAATGTAAAAATACATGGGATTCAGGTGCTTGATGGCCCACATCACTTTTTCCGGCAGCGCCTCCACCGGATAGAAAATGGCGGACAGATACATCCAGGCGGTGGTAAAGGCATTGTAAATAAACTGGGTATCCTTAAAAAACACACTCGCCTGCGCCAAAAACAGGCCAAGGCCAATACAGAAAATATAGAGCTGCAACAGCACGAAGGGGAACAGCAGCGCATACCAGGTTACATGGGCGCGCGTTACGATCATGACGATCACCAATGCGCCCAGTGAAAACAGCAGATCCACAAGGCCGCTGGTGATTCTGGCAACCGTAAACAGGTATTTGGGCACAAATGTCTTTTTCAGCAGAGAAGCATTTCCCGTTATGGAAAAAATGGCCTGACTGGTGGATGTGTTCATATAGTTGAACAGAAGCTGGCCGCAGAACAGATAGACGGGGAAATTTTCGATATCCCGCTTGAACATGGTTGAAAACACGATGGTCATAACCACCATAATCAAAAGGGGATTCAGAATGCTCCAGACGTATCCCAGCCAGCTCCGCCGGTATTTCAGTTTGATATTTTTGCTGACCAACAGCTTCAGCAGATCCCGGTACTTCCAGAATTCCTGAAAATACTGTGATAATTTGGTTTGAATTTGCTTCATATCAAGCCCTCAAAACAATATTTTATGGATTTGATTCATAATTAGATATTATATCACCTGATAACCATTTTTTCAACAGAATTTTCCCGCAAAAGGTGTCCCGCTGCCTCCGGGATTCTGCATATGTTCAGGCTTCTCCAGAAAAAATCTCCGCATGACCTGCGCCATACGGAGAATTCACCCGAATCGTTGTTCAGCCCGCCGGCGCACATCAGCCCTTTGCTTTCACTGTGCGGAAAGAAAGGCGGTACTCCGGATTAAAACCCCGCTTTTTCAGGCAGTAGAAATATGCGGGGAACAGGAACAGATCCGCCGCGACCCAGGCGGCGGGGTTTGCAAAGCAAACCGCGTTAAAGCCCAGCCAGGGTACCAGACACAGGCCGAACACGCCCCGGGCAATCATCTCACCCACACCGGCAAACACCGCCAGATTGGAAAAGCCCAGACCCTGAATGGTGAAGCGCAGCAGGTTGACATAAAGCAGGGGAATATAAAACGCGGCGTTGGCCAGCAGGTACTGGCGGCTCAGGGGCAGAATCTGAGCCACGGCGCCTGTGTCCTTGGTGTCCAGGAATATTTTGGACAGGTCGCCGCCCCAGAGGTACAGCGCTGCGAAAATCAGCACCGAGTACACCGTACCCATGACGGCGGAGGCTTTCACACCCTCATGCACCCGCTCCGGCTTGCCCGCGCCCAGATTCTGCCCAGCGAAGGTCGCGGCAGTGGAGCCGATGGCGTCATAGGGGCAGACCACAAACATACTCACCTTGCCCCCGGCGGTCATGGCTGCCATAGCCGTGGAACCAAGGCCATTGACGGCAGTCTGAAGCAGAATGCTCCCAACGGCGGTGATGGAATACTGCATCCCCATAGGAAGGCCCATGGCCAGCAGATGGTTTACATAAGTCTTTTTCAATTTCAGGTCATCCGCATCCAGATGGAGCACGGGGAAATGCTTCCCAATGAAATACAGGCACAGCAGGCCGGAAAGAAGCTGGCTCAGCAGCGTCGCCCAAGCTGCGCCGGCCACACCCATACGGAATGCCACAATGAACAGCAGATCCAACGCCACATTCAGCAGGCTGGAGAAGATCAGAAAATACAGCGGCGTTCTGGAATCGCCCAGAGAGCGGATGATGCCGGAGAGCAGATTATAAAGCATGATCGCCGGGATGCCCAGAAAAATCAGGAAAATGTAATCGTAGGCGTAGTCGAAGGTGTCCGCAGGGGTGTTCATCCAAACCAGAATCCGGCGGCACAAACCCGTCGTGACCACCGTCACCACCGCGGCGATGACCGCAGACAGCCAGATCATGTTGCCCACGAATTTACGCAGACCGTCATAATCCCGCTGGCCGAATTTCTGTGCCACAGGAATGGCAAAGCCCGCGCAGATCCCGTTGCACAGCCCCAACACGAGAAAATTGATGGAGCCGGTGGATCCTACGCCCGCCAGCGCCTCCACGCCGATATATTTGCCTACCACAACGGTATCCACCATATTATATAACTGCTGAAACAGCATACCGAACAGCAGTGGAAGCATAAACGAAAGTTCCAGCTTTAGGGGGGAACCGGTAGTCAGATCTTTCACACGGTTTTCTGACATTTTGCAAACCTCCTCAAAAATATTTCGTTTGAGATTCACAAAATAGTAGCATGAAATTTGTGAAATGTCAACAATCATCCTGACAATTTCTGAGCAGATCAGATTGCATCTTTTGTCCAAAATGAACGCCGCCGGAGCATTCCGGCGGCGTGGTTCCCTGTTATTCCTCAGATTCGTGTTCCAGACTCCAGCCCAAATCCCGGTAGGGGGATTCCAGGGGCGAATCGGTTATCGCCTCAGTCTGGTATTTCCCGACTACCTTCTGAGCCAGCTCCACCGGCAGCAGCGTGCCCGCGCCGGCCACACAGCCGCCGGGACAGGCCATGCCCTCCAGCAGATAGCCGTTGTATTTTCCCGCCTTGGCCATCATCATCAGCTTGCGGCAATCCCGCAGGCCCTCGGCCCGGGCAGTTTTAATCTCCATATCGGGGTACTTCTCGTGCACCAGATTGGTGACGGCTCCCGCGACACCGCCGGCCACCGCGAAGCCGCGACCCGCCGCCGTGCCCTCGTTGGGGGCTTCGGCCTCTTCGATGGTGGCGAAATCCACTTCTTTGGCCTCAAACATGCCCTGTAATTCCTCGAAGGTCAGCACGAAGTCCACATCGGATCGGATGTCCTCCCGGATGGCTTCCAGCTTTTTGGCGGCGCAGGGGCCGACAAAGACCACCTTGCAGTCCGGATCGTTTTTCTTGAGCATCCGGGCGGTAAACACCATGGGCGTCAGGGTCATGGAAATATTCTTGCTTTGCGCCGGGAACAGCTTTTGCACCATGGAGTGCCAGGCGGGGCAGCAGGAGGTGGCCATAAAGGGCTGCTCGGCGGGCACTTTTTCCAAAAAGTCCTTGGCTTCTTCGATGGTGCAGATATCGGCGCCCACGGCCACCTCCACCACCCGGTCAAAACCCAGTATCTTCATGGCGGAGATGAATTTGCCCGGGGTTGAATACTTGCCGAACTGGCCGATGAATGCCGGCGCCACAATGGCGATGACCCTGTCACCCTTCAGAATGGACTGAATCACCTGAAAAATCTGGCCCTTGTCCACAATGGCGCCAAAGGGGCAGGACACCAGGCACTGGCCGCAGGAAACGCATTTGTCCTGGTTGATCACCGCCCGGCCGTGCTCGTCGGAACCGATGGCATCCATGCCGCAGGCGGCCTGACAGGGACGCTCCAGATGGATAATCGCGTGATAGGGGCAAGCATTCGCGCACTTACCGCACTTGATGCACTTATCGGGGTCAATGCTAGACTTGCCGTTGACAAAGGAGATGGCACCCTTGGGGCAGACCTTCTGGCAGGAGGCTGCCAGACAGTTCTGGCAGCTTTCCGTCACCCGGTACTGGTTGGTGGGACAGGCATGGCAGGCATAGGGAATGATATTGATCAGGGGCGGCTCATAATACTGCTCCGCCACTGCGGCGGCATCCATACCGTCAGTCATCAGGCTGCGGGTCTGTACCGGCCGAACACCCAAACCCATGGCCAGACGCACCCGCTCGCCAGCGATGGCGCGTTCCAGAAAAACGGATTCCCGGTGCAGCGGCTGGTCGCCGGGTACAATTACGTAGGGCAGATCCTCGGCGTGGGAATAGTCGCCTCCGGCGTAAGCCATCCGGGCCACTTCCGTGAAAACCTTTTTGCGGATGTCCGTTATCAAAGACGGAATTCCTCTCATCGTTCAATCCTCCGTGTGACACAAGTTTTGATACGGATAGTTTAGCATATTCGGGATGGTTTTTCTACTGGAAATAAAAAAAGTTTTACAGGACGGGTGAATTGATGTCATGGCTTTCCGGATGACCGCGGCAAAAGAAATTCCCCCGATACCACATACCCCCATGCTCCGGCGCATAGGTTGTACCACTATCATCTGGGGGGATCGCTATGAAACGAGTCGGTTGGATTTTGGTTACGGTATGCTTGCTGCTATGGACGCTCCCCCTGAACGGGCAGGCGGTAGAGCTGCAGACTGCCGGGAAAAGCGCGGTGCTGATGGACGTGGCCACCGGCACGGTGCTCTACGAGCAGAATGCCCACGAGCCCCTTGCCCCGGCCTCCGTGACCAAGGTCATGACCATGCTGCTGATCATGGAAGCCATCGATTCCGGAAAAATCGGGTGGGACGATACCGTGACCGCATCGGAAGCGGCAGCCGCCAAAGGCGGCAGTCAGATTTACCTGAAGGTTGGAGAGCAGATGTCCGTTACCGACATGGTCAAATCCATCGCGGTCAGCTCCGCCAATGACTGTGCCTGCGCCATGGCGGAACACATTGCCGGTTCCGAGCCTGCCTTTGTGGAGATGATGAACCAACGTGCCAGTGAGCTGGGCATGAACGACACCCATTTTGTCAACTGCACCGGGCTGGACGACGATGATTCCGCCAAGGAGCACCGCACCTCCGCCTACGACATCGCCCTCATGAGCCGGGAGCTGCTGAAAAATCACCCTGATATCAAAAAATACACCACCATTTGGATGGACACCGTGCGCGGCGGGGTTTTTGGCCTGGCCAATACAAATAAGATGGTGCGCTTCTATTCCGGTTGTACCGGGCTGAAGACGGGCTTCACCTCCGGCGCGGGTTACTGCCTGTCGGCTTCCGCCGCCCGGGACGGCATGGAGTTGATCGCCGTGGTCATGGGCGCCAAAACCAGCAAAGACCGGTTTGCCGCCTGCAAATCCATGCTGGACTACGGATTCGCCAATTTCGCCATCTATACACCCGTGCTGCAGGAGGGCGCGTCGGTGCCGGTGACGCTGGGAGAAGCGGACAGCGTGGCCGCCGTTCCCGCCGGGGAGATCAATCTTCTCGTGGATAAGTCCCAGCGCAATTCCATCGGCACGGAGCTTGCGCTGGACGAAACGGTCACGGCGCCTGTCAGCCGGGGACAACGCCTGGGAACGCTGACGATAAAGGCCGGAGAACAGATCCTGAGTCAGATCCCGCTGGTCGCGGAGTCGGCCGTATCGCGGCTAACCTGGGGGCAGCTCACGCTGCGTCTGCTGCGCCGGATTGCCATGGCCGGCGACTGACACACAAAAACGCCCCCGGACGAATCCGGGGGCGTTGGATTGACAATCAGTCAGCGACGTAGGGCAGCAGAGCGATCTGACGGGCGCGCTTGATGGCGGTGGTCAGGTCACGCTGATGAGCGGCGCAGGTACCGGTGGTACGGCGGGGCAGAATCTTGCCGCGCTCAGACAGGTAACGGCGGAGCTTTGCGGTGTCCTTGTAATCGATGCTGGTCACCTTGTCCACGCAGAACGCGCAAACCTTCTTGCGCTTGCGGGGACGCATACGCTGTTCGTTAGCCATGGAATTTACCTCCTTCGTAAGTCTTGGTAGAAAAGTTCTTTAGAAGGGCAGTTGTGCGTCGTCATCCTCCAGCATCGCAAAATCGGAAGCCGGAGCGCTGGCAGGGGCAGTATAGCTGCCGAAGCTGCCGCCAGCGGGCGCGCTGTAAGTGTTTCCGGGGTTGCTGCCTGCATTTGCGCTGTAGGCACCGTCTCCGTCGCGCTTGCTGTCGCCGAAGTAGACATTGTCCGCCACGACCTCAGCCGAGCGGCGCTTATTACCGTCCTTGTCGGTCCAGCCGCGAATCTGCAGCCGGCCGGACACCACCGCCATGCGGCCCTTGGCAAAATACTTGGAGACGAACTCTCCGGTCTGACGCCAGGCGACACAGTCGATGAAATCAGTTTCCCGTTCGCCGCCATCCTTGGGGGAGTAGTCGCGGTCCACAGCCAGTGTGAAAGACGCGACGGCGACACCGCTGCCGGTACGGCGCAGTTCGGGATCACGGGTCAGGCGACCCATGATAACAATGTGGTTGAGCATAACCTTACGCCTCCACTGCGGTGGTCAGGCAGCGCAGGACGCCATCGGTGATCTTCATCACACGCTCCAGCTCTGCGGGGAACTCGGGCTTGGACTCGAAGTTCATCAGAACGTAGTAGCCCTCGTTCAGGTCGTTGACGGGATATGCCAGGCGACGCTTGCCCCACTCGTCCACGTTGGTCAGCGTACCCTCCGCCTCCACCATTGCCTTGAACTTTTCCACAAGTGCTGCGATGCCCTCTTCGCCCTGAGCGGGATCGATGATGTAGAGCACCTCATACTTACCGGTGATCTTAGCCATGTTGATTGCACCTCCTTTTGGACTTTTGGCCCACGGTCGCGCCGTGAGCAAGGATTGTCCGCATTCGCAGACCAGTTTATTTTATCGGAAACAGCAAAAAAAGTCAAGGACTTTTTTCAAAAAGCCCCTGACATTGCAAGATATTTCCCCGTTTTACCCGGGCACCCCCCTGGGGGTGCCCGGGTCATCCTTGGTGCGGGATGGGATTAGCAGCAGCCGCAGTCGTTGCGCTCGCAGCCACAGCCGTTGTTGCCGCAGCAGTTGCAGAAGATCAGCAGCAGAATGATGATCCACCACCAGTTGTTGTTTCCGAAGCAGCCGCACAGACCATTATTGTTGTTACACATCATGAATACCTCCAGGAAAAGATTGGCGGCTTTTGCCGCTCATTCCATGGTATTCCGTCCGGCAGAAAATGTGCCGCATCCCCCCTGCGGCAAAATCTTACAGGGTTCTCAGTGCCTCCACCAGCGCCGTTTTTCCGGCGGTTTTTTCGTCCTTGGTCTTGATGACCCGTGCCGGGCAGCCCGCCACAACGGTATTGGGCGCCACGTCGGAGACCACCACCGCACCCGCGGCCACCACCGCGTCATGCCCCACACGGCAGCCCTCGATGACCACCGCGTTGGCGCCGATGAGCACATTGTCCTCCACGATTACCGGCGTCGCGGAAGCGGGCTCCACCACGCCGGCCAGCACCGCGCCCGCGCCCACATGGCAGTTTTTGCCCACGGTGGCGCGGCCGCCCAGAACCGCGCCCATGTCGATCATGGTGCCCTCGCCCACCACGGCGCCGATGTTCAGAATCGCGCCCATCATGATCACGGCGTTTTTGCCGATGGAGACCTGCTCCCGGATGATGGCGCCCGGCTCGATGCGGGCGGGCAGATTCTTCATATCCAGCAGCGGGATGGCGGAATTGCGGCAGTTGTTTTCGATTTCCACGTGTTCAAATTCGTTGGCCTCCAGAACCGGGGCCACGTCCTTCCAATCGCCGAACACGATCTTGCACCCCTCGCCTGCGGGAAATACCCGGCAGTTGGGGAAGTCCACGTCCTGCTTTTGCCAGACGTAGACCTTAACGGGGGTCTTTTTTTCGGACGTGCGGATATATTCAATGATTTCCTGTGCGTTCATTGCGGTCTCTCCTCTTTTCCATAGCTGTCCCTATCCTACCATCTTTTTCTTTCATTGGCAAGCGGGAAATTGACACCCGGCGGAAAATCAGGTATAATATTTCATATCAAAAATGGGGAGGCATGATCATGCAATTGATTCAGGACCGCCGGACGCTGCACCAGATCCCGGAACTGGACCGGAATCTGCCCGAGACCATGGACTATTTGAAAAACAGTCTGGAGCCGCTGGGGTGCCGCCTGTTTTCTCCCATGGAGGGAGCGCTGTGCGCCTTTTTTGACTTCGGATGCAAGGATGCCATCGCCTTTCGCGCTGACGCGGATGCCCTGCCCATCACCGAGCGGAATACCTGCGGCTATGTCTCCATCCACCCGGGGAAAATGCACGCCTGCGGCCACGACGGCCACATGGCGATTCTGCTGGAACTGGCACGGCGGCTGAACAAGAAAGAGGATCTGCCCCACAATGTGCTGCTGGTTTTCCAGCCCGCGGAGGAAACCACTGGCGGAGCCAGAGACCTGTGTGCCACCGGGGTGTTTCAGACCTATCACGTGGCAGCCATTTTCGGCCTGCACATCTGGCCGGGACTGGAAAAAGGGCTGATTTTCAGCCGCCGGAATGAGATGATGAGCCGTTCCTGCGAGGTCAAGGTGGATATCTACGGGAAAGCCGCCCACATTGCCAAGCCGTGGGAGGGCGTGGATGCCCTGGCCGCAGGTGTGGAGTTCTACAGCCGGGTGCGCGCCATGGAGGCCGCTCTGCCGAAAAAGGTGTTCCGTCTGCTGAACTTCGGCAGGTTCCAGTCCGGTACCGTCTGCAATGCCCTGTCCGCTCACACCCACATGGAAGGTTCGCTGCGGGCGTTTCAGGACGACATCTTCTATACCCTCCGAACCGGGATTGTCTCCATCGGCAAGGAGCTGGAACGCGCCTTCGGCTGCACCGTCAGCGTGGATATGAACGACGGCTACCCCGCCGTGATAAATCCGCCGGAGCTGCACGCCCATGTGCGCCGGGCTGTGGGTTTTTTCGAGCTGGACGCCCCCAGCATGACCACGGAGGACTTCTCCTGGTATCAGCGGAGCCTGCCCGGGATGTTTTTCTTCCTGGGCGCGGGCGACGCGCCCGCCCTCCACGCAGATAATTTTGACTTCGACGAGGATATTCTGGAGAAAGGCGCCGATTTCTTCGAGGAATTGGCGGTGCAGTTCTGATGATTCCACTCAATTCCAATTTAGCTTCCCTGAAGCGCAGCCCGATCCGGCTCTATACCAATCTGGCGCGTCAGACCCCGGACTGCGTTCTGCTGACCATCGGCGAGCCGGATTTCAACACCCCGGAACCGGTCAAAGCGGCTGCCATTGCCGCCCTTCAAACCAATCAGACCCACTACGCGCCCAATCAGGGTACGCAGGCTCTGCGCCGGGCCGTGGCCGAATTTGAAACAAACCGGGGCAACCCCACGGCGGAAGATCAGGTGCTCATCACCATCGGCGCGAGCCACGCTCTGTTTACCGCCCTGCTTGGCATTCTGAATCCCGGCGAGGAAGTCGTCATTCCCACCCCCGGCTTCAATCTCTACGAAACCATCGCCACCGTGGCCGGGGCGAAAGCCGTCCATCTGGATCTCACGCAGACCGGCTTCCAGATCGACGCAGAGGCGCTGAACGCCGCCATTACCCCGAAAACCAAGGCCGTGATTCTGAACTCCCCCTGCAATCCCACCGGCACGGTGTTCAGCCGGGAAAGTCTGGCCGCCGTGAAACAGGCAGTGCTGGGAAAGCCCATTTTCGTGGTCTGCGATAATGTTTACCAGCAGCTTTCCTACGCCGAATGCCCCGACCTGAGTCTGGACCCGGAGCTGAAAGACCAGTTGATTCTCTGCCAGAGCTTCTCCAAGCCCTACGCCATGACCGGCTGGCGGATCGGCTATCTGACCTGCCCCGGGTATGTGATGGAACGGCTTCTGCTGCTCAGCGCGGCGGAAATCGCGGCAACACCCACCTTCGTACAGGAGGCGGCCGTCACGGCGCTGCAAACCGACCCCGCCCCCATGCGGGAAATTTACCGCCGCCGCCGGGACTATGTTGCGGAACGGCTGCGGAAAATGGGGCTGCCCTTCCCCGAACCGGAAGGGGCTTTCTATGTATTTCCGGACATCTCTCAATTTGGCCTCGGCTCCGAGGAATTCTGCACCCGGATGATCACCGAGGGCAAAGTGGCCACCGTGCCGGGGGCCTGTTTCGGCTCTGACCGCCACATCCGCCTGTCCTATTGCTGCGGCGAGGCGGAACTGGAAAAGGGGCTTGACCGGATGGAGGCGTTTTTGAAATCGCTGTGAACGCCATGGCGGTGCCGGGCTCCCGTCCGGCGCCGTTTTTTATTGGGTTCTTAAGAAATTTATTCACAGTTTCGTCTTTTATTCTCCCGGCAATTATGATATAATAGGTAAAATTGGTTTGGTATGGCCATTTGTGTTTCAAAGGAGATTGTTTCATGGGATTTTTCACCAAACTGTTCGGAAGTCGTTCCGACCGGGAAATCAAACGCATCCAGCCCACGGTTGACAAGATTCTGGCGCTGGAGGACGAATACAAAGCCCTTTCCGAGGAGGCTCTGAAGGGCAAGACCCAGGAATTCAAAAACCGGCTGGCCGCCGGTGAGACGCTGGACGATCTGCTGCCCGAGGCCTTTGCCGCCATCCGGGAGGCTGCCGACCGGGTGCTGGGAATGCGCCCCTATCCGGTTCAGCTCATCGGCGGCGTGGTGCTGCATCAGGGACGCATCGCCGAGATGAAAACCGGTGAGGGCAAAACCCTGGTTGCCATTCTGCCCTGCTACCTGAACGCGCTGACAGGCAAGGGCGTTCACGTGGTCACCGTCAACGAGTACCTGGCCAAGCGTGACTCCGAGTGGATGGGCAAGGTCTACCGCTATATGGGGCTGACCGTGGGTCTGATTATCCCCGGCATGACCCCCCAGCAGCGCCGGGAAAGCTACGCCGCCGACATCACCTACTGCACCAACAACGAACTGGGCTTTGACTATCTGCGGGACAACATGGCAATCTACAAGTCCGAGCTGGTGCAGCGGGGACACAATTTCGCCATCGTGGACGAGGTGGACTCCATCCTCATTGATGAAGCCCGGACGCCGCTGATTATCTCCGGCAAGGGCGAGGATTCCTCCAAGCTCTATGAGATGGCCGACTATTTCGTCTCCACCCTGAGAAAGCAGGTTTTCGCCAAAACCGAGGATAAGGAAGTGCAGGATGACTACGACTGCGACTATATCGTGGACGAGAAGTCCCGCACCGTCTCCCTGACCGCCAGCGGCATCGCCAAGGCGGAGAAATACTTCGGTGTGGAAAACCTGGCTGATCCCGAAAACGCCACCCTCTCCCACCACATCAACCAGGCCATGAAGGCCCGGGGCCTGATGAAAAAGGACATTGATTATGTGGTGAAAGACGGCCAGATCATCATTGTGGACGAGTTTACCGGGCGGCTGATGTATGGCCGGCGCTATAACGAGGGACTCCATCAGGCAATCGAAGCCAAAGAGGGGGTAAAGGTTGCCAGCGAGAGCAAGACCCTCGCCACCATCACCTTCCAGAATTTCTTCCGCCTGTATGGCAAGCTCTCCGGCATGACCGGCACCGCGCTGACCGAGGAGGAGGAATTCGCCACCATCTACAAGCTGGACGTGGTGGAAATTCCCACCAACAAGCCCGTCATCCGGCAGGATCACCCCGACGTGGTCTACAAAACCGAGATGGGAAAATACCGCGCCATTATCCGGCAGGTCAAGGAATGCTACGCCAAGGGTCAGCCCGTGCTGGTGGGCACCATCTCCATTGAAAAAAGTGAGCTGCTGAGCAAGCTGCTGAAAAAAGAGGGCATCCCCCACAATGTGCTGAATGCCAAATATCATGAGCTGGAAGCGCAGATCGTAGCGCAGGCCGGCCACCTGGGCGCCGTGACCATCGCCACCAACATGGCCGGCCGTGGCACGGATATCGTACTGGGCGGCAACGCCGAGTACATGGCCAAGAACGCCCTGCGCAAGGAGGGTGTGGAGGAGGCCCTGATCGCCGAGGCCGATTCCTACGCCGAGACCGACAACGCCGAAATTCTCTCTGTCCGCGCCCGGTATGAAGCGCTGCTGTCCCAGTTCAGAGAGCAGATCAAAGACGACGCAGCCAGGGTGCGCGCTGCCGGCGGCCTGTATATCATCGGCACCGAGCGCCACGAATCCCGCCGGATTGACAATCAGCTCCGCGGCCGTTCCGGCCGTCAGGGCGACCCCGGTGAAAGCCGGTTCTATCTGAGCCTGCAGGACGATCTGATGCGCCTGTTCTCCTCCGACCGGATCATGGGCATGATGGACTCCCTCGGTCTGGACGAGGACACCCCCATCGACGCCAAGATTCTGTCGGGCGCGGTGGAAAACGCCCAGAAAAACGTGGAAAGCCGCAACTTCCGGGTGCGCAAAAGCGTGCTGGAATACGACGACGTGATGAATACCCAGCGGGAAGTCATCTATGCCCAGCGCCAGAAGGTGCTCGACGGCGAGGATCTGCGGGACAATATTTTGCATATGCTGCGCGGCCTTGTGGAATCCACCGTTTCCACCGCGCTCTCCGAATTCGGTGGCATCATGGACGATAAGAGTATCGCCGCCGCGGTTCGCCCCTTTGAGAATATCTATTTTGCCAAAGGCGCCGTGACTGTTCCCGAAAAGGCGGATGCCGCTTCCCTGACCGATGCCATCTACGCCAAATGTCTGGAAACCTATGAAAAAAAGGAAGCCGCATATACCCCCGCCATCATGCGGGAGCTGGAGCGGGTGGTCATGCTGCGGGTGGTGGATGAATACTGGATGGATCACATTGACGCCATGGACGACCTGAAGCAGGGTATCGGTCTGCGGGCCTACGGCCAGCATGATCCCGTCATCGCCTACAAGGAAGAGGGCTACGAAATGTTCCAGGCCATGATCACCGCCATTCGGGAGGAGACCGTGCGTCGGATGTTCCTGGTGCGCATCGCGCCCCAGCAGGAGGTCAAGCGTGAGCGGGTGGCCAAGGAAACCGGCACCGCCGCCGCCACCAAGACCGAGGTCAAAAAGCAGCCCGTCCGCAAGGAAAAGAAGGTTGGCCCCAACGATCCCTGCCCCTGCGGCAGCGGCAAGAAGTATAAAAAGTGCTGTATGCAGAAGGACAAGCTGGCAAACTAATGTCCAGAGTGGAGTGAGGAGAGCGGCGTGTGGAGTTTCCGCTCTTCCCCGCTTCACTTCTCCGCTCTTCCCGCTCCACCCTTTCCCCATGTCAATTATTACGAACAAAATCGGAACACTCGAATATCTGACCGCAGAATCCATCTCCGTCCCCCATTGCTTCACCACCCGGCTGGGCGGGGTCAGCACCGGCTCCCTTGCCAGTCTGAATCTGGGTATGCACCGGGGGGATGATCCGGCCAATGTGGCGGAGAATTTCCGCCGGCTCGGCGCAGCGCTGGGCTTTTCCGCCGAAGATCTGGTGCTGACCCGGCAGACCCACTCTGACATTGTCCGCCGGGTCGGCCGGGCCGACTGCGCCGGCATTGACCACCGGGAGTACCCGGAATGCGACGCCCTGATTACGAACGAGCCGGGTGTGACGCTGATGATTTTTACCGCCGACTGCACACCGCTGCTGCTGCACGACCCGGTCACCGGCGCCGTGGGCGCGGCCCATGCGGGCTGGCGGGGCACCGCCAAGGCCATCGGCGCAAAAACCGTGGCCGCCATGGTTCGGGAATTCGGCTGTAAGCCCGAAAACATTCGGGCTGCCATTGGCCCCAACATTGCCCAGTGTCACTTTGAAACCGGCGTGGATGTGCCGGAGGCCATGCTGGATACCTTCGGCGACGCGGCAGACCCCTTCATCCGACACGCCGGAGAAAAATATTATGTAAACCTAAAAGAACTCAACGCCCTCAGCCTTCGCATGGCCGGTGTGAAACGCATCGAGGTCAGTGATGCCTGCACCGTCTGCCAGTCCGACCGGTTCTGGTCCCACCGGGTCACCCGGGGCGACCGGGGCTCCCAGGGTGCGCTGATTCGATGCATGGAGGGCAGCAAATGAAAATAATCGCCCTGTTTCTGTGTCTGAGCCTGCTTCTGGGACTGTTCTCCGGATGCGCGGCGGAGGACACGCCCTATGTTCCCACCGGCAATGCGCTGGCCGCGGAGAACGCCGATCTGAGCGCCACCGAGCCGGACGAAAACGCCGAGCCGCAGAAGCTGACCATGGCCTACTACGCCGACCGTTCCCTGAATCCTTTCACCTGTACCGACTTTACCAACCGCACCCTGTTTTCCCTGATCTATCAGGGGTTGTTCAGTGTAAGCCGGGATTATCAGGCGGTTCCCATTCTCTGCGACCGCTACAGCTATTCCTCGGACAGCCGCAGCTACACCTTCTACCTTGCGGATGCGGTCTTTTCGGACGGGACGCCGGTAACCGTGGATGATGTGCTTGCAAGCTATCAGGCCGCCAAGGAAAGCAGCTATTACGCCGGCCGGTTTACTCAGATCAAGAGCATTGACCCTTCGGAGGACGGCGGTATCACATTTACGCTGGCAACGCCCATGGAGAACCTGACGCTGCTGCTGGACGTTCCCATCATCAAAGCGTCTGAGATAGAGGCGGAACGTCCGCTGGGCACCGGGCCGTACATTCTGGAGGAAAGCCTGACCGGCGCCCACCTGCGGCGGAATTTGAGCTGGTGGTGCTCCAGCCCCGATCTGATTGCCACCGCCGACTCCATCGCCCTGAGCGCCGCCGAATCCCCCATCCAGATCCGGGACGAATTTGAATTTGCCGATGTGGGACTGGTCTGCGCCAATCCCTGCTCCGACTCCTATGCCGATTACCGCTGCGATTATGAACTGTGGGACTGTGAGACCGGTATCTTCCTGTTCCTGGGCGTCAACGTAGCCTACAGCAAGGACGACATCTTTTCCGACACGACGCTTCGTGCGGCCATCACCTACGCCATTGACCGGGAAAAGCTGGCAGAAAACAACTACCGCGGCTTTGCACGCCCTGCCACGTTGGCCGCATCTCCCGGCAGCCCGTTTTATTCCGCCGGTCTGGCCGCGAAATACGAATACGAGCCCCTGCGGTTTGTGGAAGCGCTGGGTAAGGTGGATCTGCCCAAGGAGCCACTGCGATTTCTGGTAAACAAGGATGACAGTCTGCGCCTGCGCACCGCCCGGGATATCGCCGCCATGCTGGAAGAATGCGGATTGGACGTGGAGCTGGACGAAGTCAGCAGCCGGGTGTTCCAAAGCAAATACGTGGCGGGCGATTTTGACCTCTACCTCGGTCAGACCCGGCTTTCCGCCAACATGGATCTGTCTCCCTTCTTCCGCCCCTATGGCAACATCAGCCGCAACGGAACCGCCGATGCCACCCTCTATGAGCAATGCCGGCTGGCGCTGGAAAACAGTGGCAATTTCTACAATCTGCACAAGGCCGTGGCTGACGATGGCCGCATCATTCCGATTCTGTTCTGCAACTATGCGGTATACGCCACCCGCGGCCTGCTGACAGAACTGCAACCCGCCCGGGACAACGTGTTTTTCTACACGCTGGGACGTACCGATGAGGACGCGCAGATTCCCATCGACTATTCCGATGACGACGTGGGTTGATTGACCGTATTTCCCCGGCCTCGTTCGGCCGGACAGAGTAAATTTTCAGGAAGGAAGAAAATTATGAGTACAAAAGGGAAACGCATTCTACTGATTGTTCTCGCGGTTCTGCTGGCTGCCGCGCTGATCGCGCTGGGTGTTCTGGTTCTGAGAAACCGGAACGCCAAAACGCCGGAAGCTACGGCTCCCGCCACCGAAGCGCCCACCGAAGCGCCCACTGTGCCCGCCACTGAAGCGCCCACAGAAGAACCAACGGAAGAACCCACACAGGCACCTACCGTGGAGCCCACGGAACCTGCCGCGGCAGCCTACGCCAATCCGCTGACCGGCGAAGCAATGGCCGCGCCGCTGACCCAGCGGATTTTCATGGCCTCCATCAACAACCACAAAGAAGCCATGCCCCAGCACGGCATCAGTCAGGCGGATATCTACTATGAAATGCTGGTGGAGGGAACCGTCACCCGCTGTCTGGGTGTCTTTACGGACATTGGCTCCGTTGAAAAGCTGGGTGCCATCCGCAGCGCCAGAATTTATACCGTAAGCCTTACCCAGTGCTATGACGCGATTCTGTGTCACGCCGGCGGCAGCGCGGAGGCGGACACCGCCATCTCCAAGCTGGGCATCGCGGATATTGACGGCGTGCGCGGCAGCGGCGGAGATGCCTACTACCGTGACCAGGCGCGCCGCAGCGCGGGCTACGCGCTGGAGCACACCCTGTTCACCGGCGCCGATCTGCTGCTGAAGAACGCCGAGAAGCGTGGTCTGCGGCTGGAGGAATCCAAGCCCTACGACTTCGGCCTGACCTTCGCCGAGGACGCCACTCCCACCGGCGGTGAACGCGCAAACACGCTGACGTTTGCCTTTGGCAATGGGAAGTATGCCAAGAAAACCACCATGACCTACAACGCCGACACCGGAAAATACGAAGCCGCGCAGTTTGGCGAGGAATGGATCGACGGCAATACCGGCAAGGTTCTCTCCTTCGAAAATGTGCTGGTTCTCTACGCCAACACCTATACCCAGAAGGACGGCGTCCACAAATCCATTGATCTGGTCGGCAAAGGCGACGGTCTGTTCGCCTGCAACGGGCAGATTATCCCCATCAAGTGGAGCCGCAGCGGGGATACTTCCCCCTTCGTCTACACCCTGACCGACGGGACAAGCCTGACCCTCGGCATTGGGCATACCTATATCGGTCTGGTGCCCCTAAAAGCCGACGTTTCCTACGAATAAGCATATTGCAGTAAAGTTTTTCCGAAAATAATACGTTTTCTACAAAAATAACAGTTTACAAGCCAGTTGACGTATTGTATAATAAATCCGTACGGGAATATCGATTCCGTGCAGCATTTTCATCTAAAATACTGCATCCGCAGTAACATTTGAAATGGAGGAAATCTCAATGTCTGTTAAAGTTGCAATTAACGGTTTTGGCCGTATCGGCCGTCTGGCTTTCCGTCAGATGTTCGGTGCCGAGGGTTTCGAGGTCATCGCTATCAATGACCTGACCTCTCCCAAGATGCTGGCTCACCTGCTGAAGTACGACTCCACGCAGGGCAACTACGTAGCCATGGGTCATACCGTTGAAGCTGGCGAGGACAACATCGTGGTCGATGGCAAGAAGATCACCATCTACGCCGAGAAGGATGCCGCCAACCTGCCCTGGGGCAAGCTGGGTGTGGACGTTGTGCTGGAGTGCACCGGTTTCTACACCTCCAAGGCCAAGGCTCAGGCTCACATCGACGCCGGCGCCAAGAAGGTCGTCATCTCCGCTCCTGCCGGCAATGACCTGCCCACCATTGTTTACAACGTCAACCACAACACCCTGACCAAGGAAGACAACATCATCTCCGCCGCTTCCTGCACCACCAACTGCCTGGCTCCCATGGCCAAGGCTCTGAACGACGGCTGGAAGATTCAGTCCGGCATTATGTGCACCATCCACGCCTACACCGGCGACCAGATGATCCTGGACGGCCCCCAGCGTAAGGGCGACCTGCGCCGCAGCCGTGCCGGCGCCGTGAACATCGTGCCCAACTCCACCGGCGCTGCCAAGGCCATCGGTCTGGTCATCCCCGAGCTGAACGGCAAGCTGATCGGCGCTGCCCAGCGTGTTCCCACCCCCACCGGCTCCACCACCATCCTGAACGCCGTTGTGGAAGGCAACCCCACCAAGGAAGAGATCAACGCTCAGATGAAGGCTGAGGCCACCGAGTCCTTCGGCTACAACGAGGACGAGATCGTCTCCTCCGATATCGTCGGTATGCGTTTCGGCTCTCTGTTCGATGCCACCCAGACCATGGTCATCAACCTGGGCAACGGCACCAGCCAGGTGCAGGTCGTTTCCTGGTACGACAACGAGAACTCCTCCGTTTCTCAGATGGTCCGCACCATCAAGCACTTCGCCACCCTGCTGTAATCGAAACAACTCCATAAAAAGCCGTGCCGGGATATTCCCGGCACGGTTCTTTTTCTGCGCCGACTGCCGTTATGGCAGCCGGTATTTTTCTGCATAGGTGCGGTACTGTTCGTCAAAGTCCTCATAGGCTTCCCTTGCAGAGCGCAGCGCTTCATGCGTGTTCATATTGTGGTTACCCAGATCGATGATGCACCCGGCGATATTGGAGCAATGGTCGCTGGTGCGCTCCAGATTGGTCAGCAGGTCAGACCAGATAAATCCGGTTTCAATTCCGCAGCTTCCCTGCTGCAGCCGCAGAATGTGGCGGGTGCGCATCTGTTCCTTCAGCGCATCGATCACATCCTCCAGCGGCTCCACCCGGTAGGCTTCATCCAGATCGCCCCGGCTGAAGGCCTCAAAGGACATCCGGATGATCGCATCCACAGCCTCCACCAATACGGCCAGCTCCTTTTGCGCGGCATCGGAGAATTTCAGTTTTTTCTCCTGTAATTCCTGCGCAGATTCCAGCAGATTCACGCCATGATCGGAAATCCGTTCAAAATCGCCGATGGCCTTGAGCAGCATGGTGGCCTTGGCGCTGTCCTCCTCGCTGAGCTGCTGCGCGCTGAGCTTTACCAGATAGGTGCCCAGAATGTCCTCATAGTGGTCGCACTGATTTTCGCAGGTTTTGACGGACACCTCCAGCGCGGGTGTGCAGCCGGACAGGGCAGCCACACCGTCCCGAAAGCTCTGCGCCGCGCAATCCGCCATTTTTTTGCTTAAGTCCTGACAACGCTGCAGGGCAATAAAGGGGGTGCCCAGCAGGCGCTCATCCAACTCGGCAGTTGCCTCGGGCGCAGGGCTGTCCGGTACCAGCCGGCAGGCCAGCTTCTCCAGCAGACCGGACATGGGCAGCAGCAGCGCCGTGCACAGAATGTTGAATACGGAATGCGCCACAGCAATGCCAAACTCCGTCGCGCCCAAATCCAGCAGCGGGACTTCAAATACAGCCTTCACCATGCTGAACACCGTGAGCCACACGGCGGTGCCAATGATATTGAAGGACAGATGTACCAGCGCCGCCCGTTTGGCGTTCTTGGTGGTGCCCACGGAAGAAATCAACGCGGTGACGCAGGTGCCGATGTTCTGTCCCATAATGATGGGAATGGCCGCGCCATAGGAGATCTGTCCGGTGCTGGCCAATGCCTGCAGAATACCGACCGAGGCGGAGCTGGACTGAATGATGGCAGTCAGAACGGCACCCGCCAGCATTCCCAGCACAGGATTCTGGAACATGATAAACATCTGCCGGAATTCAGGAACGTTTTTCAGCCCGGATACCGCGCCGGACATGGTCTCCATTCCGAACATCAGCGTGGCAAAACCAAGCAGAATCGTTCCGGTGTCCTTCTTTTTGCTGTCTTTCGAAAACAGGTAGCAGATCACGCCTATCAGCGCAAGAACCGGCGTGAACGAAGAGGGCTTGAGCAGGCGGATAAATACATTTCCGCTTTCAATGCCGCTCAAACTCAAAATCCACGCCGTGACTGTGGTGCCCACATTGGCGCCCATGATCACATTGATGGCCTGGCTCAGGGACAGCAGGCCGGAATTGACGAAGCCAACCACCATAACGGTCGTGGCTGACGAGGATTGAATCACGGCCGTCACGGCCAGGCCGGTCAGGAAACCCGCCGCCTTGCCGGTGGTCAGCTTGCTCAAAAGCGACCGCAGGCTGCCGCCCGCCCGCCGCTCCAGAGACTCGCCCATCACATTCATGCCAAACAGGAACAGGCTCAATCCGCCGATCAGAGTGAGAATGTTGAAAATATCCATCTGGTATTCTGCCTTTCTTTGCGTTTCTTTTACAATATCAATTCTATCCGCAGAATGTCAAATCCGTCACCGGCTAAATGTAAAATCCATGTAAAGCGCTATACCGGCTCTCCGCAGAGAAATCCCCCGGCGTCAAATGCGCCGGGGGAATGCTCAGGCTTTTTCAATTGGAAACCGGATGCGGATGGTGGTGCCCAACCCCGGCGTGCTGTTCAACTCAATTTTGGCATTGTGGATCATGGCTGCGTGCTTGACAATGGAAAGCCCCAGGCCCGTGCCGCCCACGGCCTTGGAGCGGCTCTTATCCACCCGGTAAAACCGCTCGAAAATCCGCTTCTGGTGCTCCGGGCTGATGCCGATACCGGTGTCGGAAACCGTCAGCGTAACGCCGGTATCGTCCCCGCCAACCTCCACCCACGCCTTCCCGCCGGGATTGTTATACTTGATGGCATTGGTAAGCAGATTGGTGATAATGCCTGAGAGAAGCTGGGGAATTCCCTCGATGAAATGGCTTTCGCCCTTTAAGTACAGCCGGATCTGGTTTTCCTGCGCCATGGGTGTCAGTGCTTTCACCGTCTCCGCGGCCAGCGCGTACAAATCCGTCCGCTCCCGGGTCATATCCGCCGCACCCTCGTCCAGACTGGACAGCTTCAGAATATCCTCGATCAGCCGGATCATCCGCTGCGCCTCGTCATAGATCTTCCCGGAGAAGCCCGGAATGTCCCCCGGGCTGACCATCCCGTTTTTCATGAGTTCCGCATAGCCGGAGATGGTGTGCAGGGGTGTTTTCAGTTCATGGGACACATTGGCTGTAAACTCCCGCCGTTGTGTCTCCAGATACTGCTTCTGGGTGATGTCAAACATCAGCAGTGCCACACCGGAAACCTTGTCTGCCGCGCGTACCGGGCTGGCGTCAATCTGGTACACACCGCCGGACAGCGCCGCGCTGCATTCGCCGTGGGTTCCGTTCAGCGCGGCGTTCAGCGCCGCCTCCATGGTCTGCGCTCCGTTCAGCGTGCGGAAATTCACCCCAACAAAGGGGCGCACCAGTCCCATGATCCGGGCAGCCGCCGGGTTCATGGTCAGCACATTGCAGCTCTCATTCATGAGCACCAGACCCTCGTTCATGTTGTTCGTCACGGTGTCGAATTCCCGCTGCTTGCGCCGAAGCTGGGTGTCTCTGCCCTGAAGCTGGCGCTGCTGGGAGTCAATGCGGCTCAGCAGGGGCTTCAGCTCTTCGTAGCCGTCCTGCGACAGGGGCGCATCCAGATTCAGTTCATTGAGCGGCCGGACAATACTCTCCGACAGGCGCTGCGCCAGCCACAACGACAGCACCACCGCCACCAGAATCACCACGCAGACGGAGCGTGCCATCCCCAGCAGCAGCGTCGCCGCAGAATGGCGCGCCACGGACAGACGGAGCACCGTCCCGTCAGACAGTCGCTGGGCGCAATAGACGTACTGTTCCATCAGCGTGGAGGAATAGCGGACGCTTTCTCCGAACCCGGTTTTCAGTGCCTTCCGGATCTCCTCCCTCTGCAGATGGTTTTCCATCTGGTCGGACGGCTCTTCACTGTCAAAAAGGACATTGCCCCCGCTGTCAATCCAGGTAATCCGGCACTCCAGATCGGGCAGGTTTTCCAGATACCCAATTCCCTCTTCTTCCACCGCGCGGGCAGCCAGCGCCGTCTGGGTGCGGAGCTGGTTCTGCTGCACCCGGGCAAAATACCCATACAGCGCGCCCATGATGATGCACAGCGATGCCGCCAGCACCGCCATAACCGCCAGACAGATCGAGCGGAAAATGCGCTTCGTCACTTCAATTCCTCCATTCGGTAGCCCACGCCGCGAACGGTTCGGATGTAGTCACCGCAGGCGCCCAGCTTGGTGCGCAGGGTGCCGATGTGGACGTCCACGGTGCGGGTCTCCCCCAGATAGTCCGTACCCCAGATCTTTGCCAGAAGCTGATCCCGGGAGTAAACCCGGCCGGGATGCTGCAAAAACAGGTGCAGAAGCTCGAATTCCTTGTAGGTCAGCTCCACCCGCGCGCCGTCGGCGAATACCGTGCGGGCATCGGGGTCCATCTGGAGCTTACCCAGTCGAAGGGTCGCGCTGTTCTGTTCCGGCTCCGTCCTGCGCAGAACAGCCCGGATGCGGGAAACCATCTCCATCATGGAAAAGGGCTTGACCAGATAGTCGTCCGCCCCCAGATCCAGCCCCAGCACCTTGTCGTATTCCGCGCCCTTGGCGGAGGCCATGATCACGGGAATTTTCTCGGTGGCGGCGTTTCCCCGGAGCTTTTTCAGTATTTCAATGCCGTCCATTCCGGGCAGCATAATATCTAGCGTGATAAGCTGGGGTTTCTCTTCCTCCAGCGCCTGAAACAGCGCCTGTCCGTCGCAGAAGCCCAATGCCTCAAAACCGGACGCGCGCAGCGCATACACCATCAGTTCCCGGATGCTGTCGTCATCCTCCACGCAGTAAATCATGGCCTTCCTCCGTAAATCTATTTTTCCTGTTATCATCTTACAACACCCATGTCAGGTTTGCCACATCTTTTTTGTAAAATCTATGTAAAGCAGTCGGCTCAGTATTTCAGATATTTCCGCAGCTTCTGTTCCGCCCGGTGGAGCGTCCGGCAGACGGTGCTTTTGTTTACGCCCCGTTCCTGGGCGATCTGGGTGATGGTCATCTCCTGGAAATAGAAAGCAAGCAGCGTTTCCCGCTGGAGCTGAGTCAGTTCCTCCTGCACCACCCGCTGCACCCGCCGAAGCTGCACATCTTTGGGCAGGCGTGGGCCCTGATAGCCGTCATAGGGTATATTTCTCACTGCGGTAATACCCCCTGTCATAGTAGTGAGCCGTCAATTCCGCCAGTTCATTCATCTGGGTCAGCATGGGTGTCAGGTCGGCAATCCGGCGCTTCAGATGCCAGACTTCCTCCGGATCATCCGTCTGTGCCAGCAGACACCGGAGCTGCCGCAGCCGCGCCCGCAGCGGCACGGCCGCCTCCTCATAACAGCGGCTGAGTTCCTGAAGCGTCATGTCATATCCCTCCTTTCACAGCGCGCACAGATCAGGCTGGGGGCGTACCGCTCGCCGCCGCAGGCCGGGCACCAGCCCGCCGGGCTCTGGGTTTGCGGGTCCCAGAACAGGGTTTGCTCAATGGTTGTCATCCGTAATCACCTCATTCGTAAATCGCGTCGATTTTTTGCTGATTTCTTCGATGATGCTGCCAACTATTTCCACAAAAAAGTATACTACACATTCTGTGTAGAGTCCGTCGAATCGTGTAGGGTACATAATTCCCCCAATTTTTCGGGGCGCGTGTGGTATACTGGCGGCAAGCAATCGAACGAAAGGATGATAACGGTGTTGGGTGCAAGAATTGCGGCGCTGCGGCGGGAAGCTGGTCTGAGTCAGGCGGAGCTGGCCAGGCGGCTTCAGGTCAGTCCCAGCGCCATGGGTATGTATGAGCAGGAGCGGCGGGAGCCATCGGTACAGACGCTGGTGGCTATGTCGAAGGAACTGGGCGTGTCCACGGATTTTCTGCTGACCGGACAGGCACGGAATCCGGCAGAATCGGAAGCGCTGGCCGGGATGCTGTTCAGCCGCATTACCTCCGCCGACCGGCGGCAGGCCGGCAGGCCGGAACGTCCCTTTTCCCGGGAGGAACTGGCTGTGCTGTTCGCCGCCCTCCTGCTGGAGCCATAGGCATCTGGCGGTGGAATGCGGGGAAACCCATTCCTTACGGCCGCAGGGATGGGACGATGGGCAATCCGTCCCCTCTGTGAACTGCGATTTGACTATTATCTCCCTTTCGGGTATGATATTCCAAAAGGGAGGGAACACAAATGAACGATCTGGAATGCATGGATGAGGCGCTGGCGCTGGCACGGCAGGCCGCAGCCGAGGGTGAGGTGCCCGTGGGATGTGTGATTGCCCGCAGCGGGGAGATTGTCGGCCGGGGGCGAAACCGGCGGGAATCCGGCAGAACTGCGCTGGGTCACGCGGAAATTGAAGCCATCGATCAGGCCTGCCGGACGCTGGGCGGCTGGCGGCTGTGGGAGTGCACTCTGTATGTAACGCTGGAGCCATGTCCCATGTGCGCCGGTGCCATCCTCAACGCCCGGATTCCCCGGGTTGTCTACGGAGCTTCGGATGACAAAAGCGGCGCCTGCGGGTCTGTCTGCGACCTGTTTTCCATGGATTTCAACCACCACCCCGCCATCGAAAAGGGTGTGCGGGAAGCCGAGTCTGCCGCTCTGCTGACAGATTTCTTCCGGGAACTGCGGGTGACCCTGCGCACCCGGCCAAAATGGAAAAAACCAATCGATCGCTGAAAATCGACCCTTTCGCGTTTTTTCGAGCGCGTTCCAAGGAGGCGCACAATGGACCGTCAACAAAAAAGCCTCCGTCTGGGGGCCGCAGTCATTCTCTGCGCGGTGGTGCTGCGGCTGGCGGCCGGCGGATTCTTCCAGCCGGTGGCCGATTTTCTCACACAGCCGAATGTGCTCTCGCTGCTTCTCTTTCTGGAAACCGGACGAATCGTCCGGTTTCCGCAATCTTCCGGCGAAACGCCGGTTTTTGCGCTGGAATCGCCGGAGCCGGACTTTTCCGCCGCTATTTCCCCGGAAAAACCGGTTTTCTCCGCCGGGGACGCGGAAAACGTGACGCTGAAGACTACCACCGGATTGCAGCCGGATCTGGCCGCGCTGCTCACACGGCCGCTGGACTGGGAGTTGACGGGCGACGCGCCCACCGTGCTGATTCTGCACACCCATGCCACTGAAAGCTATACCCGGGTCAGTGGAGAGGACTACCGGGAGTCCGCCGCGTTCCGTACGCTGGACGAGCGGTACAACATGGTTTCCGTGGGCGACCGGCTGCAAACCCTTCTGGAAGCCGGCGGGATTCCCGTCCTGCATGACCGGACGCTTCATGACTATCCGTCCTACAACGGCTCCTACAGTCACGCCCGGAAATCCATGGAGGAATATCTCGCCCAGTACCCCTCCATCCGGCTGGTGCTGGACATCCACCGGGATGCCTCGGGAGACAACCAGAACCAGCTCCGCACCAGCGCCACGGTAAACGGCGTACCTGCCGCCCAGATCATGCTGGTGGTTGGCAGCAGCGCCTCCGGCTTGACGCACCCGGACTGGGAAGAAAATCTGGCGCTGGCATTGAAGCTTCATGTGGAGCTGGAACGGACAGCGCCCGGAATTTGCCGTTATGTAAACCTCCGCGCCCAGCGGTTCAACCAGGACGAAAGTCCGGGAGCGCTTCTGGTGGAGGTGGGCGCGGCGGGGAACACCCACGCTGAGGCCATCACCGCTGTGGAGGTGCTGGCACAGAGCATTCTTTCCCTCGCCCACGGCGCGGAAATCGAATAAAACACAAACAGATTTGATATTCCTGGGAAACGTTCGTCCCGTATTGGCAGCGGCAACTGGCCGCGCTACATCACATTCCACCAATAGCAGCCATGGCTCTCGCCCATGGCATTCAGCAGGCTGGCCAGGTGGGCGCACGCGGCGCTGAATTGGGTGGTATCCTCCTGCCGGCCATAGACCATTACCTCGGCGAACAGCGCGTCAATTTCATCCATCGGCTCGTGATCCGCTACCGCCGCGGTCACGCGCCACTTTTTTTGCCAGATCTCCCCCGCCCGGGCCGCTAACGCCTTCGCCGTATCCCAGTTCCCTTCCTGGGCAGCCTGTGCAGCCCGGTTCAGATCTCTGGCGCCGGGCTGATGGGCATCCTCCATAAATTCCCCCAGCCAGAGTCCCACCGCCAACAGGGCGGCCAGCAGGCCAATGCCGATCCAGATCCGCTTCATCCGTTCGTCTCCTTTCCCAGCCAGACCACATGGTCGGCCTTATCCACCGTCAGCAGCCAGGTATTGGCGATACCCGCCCGGTATTCTCCCAGAATCCGGTGAACCCACGCCTCATCCTTTCCCGCGCAGGCCAGATTTTCCCGGAACAGATAGCCGTCCTCAATGATGGTCACCGGCAGATACCGCTCCTTGGGATGGATGCCCGCATCCTTGGCAGCCGCCGGAACCTCCTTGGGATAGGGAAAAACGGACAGTGTCCCGTTGGTTTCCAGAATGGCGTACTGCACGGTCTGCACGTCCATCACATCCTTGTCCCGCAGATGCCCCATCAGTTCGTCCATCGTCACCCGGGTGGCGCGCATATTCTCCTGAAGCACCCGCCCGTTCTCAATCAGAATCACCGGCTTGCCGCACAGCAGCCGGCGCAGCCGGATGCTCCGCAGGGACAGGCTGGACAGCACCAGTTCCACGCCCAGAACCGTCAGAATCGGCACCAGCCCGGAATAGAGGGGAATGCCCCCGTCCTGCATGGGGATGGCTGCCAGATTGGCCACCAGCATGGTCACCACAAATTCCGAAGCTTCCATTTCGCCGATCTGGCGCTTTCCCATGAGCCGGATCACCAGAATCAGTACCAGATACAGGAAAATGGTTCTCATGTAGGATAAAATCAAAACCCGTCACCTCCCGGGTAGTGTGCCCGGAAGGCAGCGGGTTATGCGCAGTCATCGGCTCCATGATTTTGGATTTCCGGCCTTTCGGTTTGTTCGCCCTGATAAAACCGCTTCAGAGCCCCGTATTTCTCCAGAATGGGCTAGCCTTTGCCTTGCATGAACGCCTCCGTCAGCACCCGCAGCCGGGTGAAGCGGGGTGATTTTCCTCCGGCGGAGGAAAGTGCCACGGTCGGCCCCAGGAAGAGTCTTTCGGTACATATGCGAATTCTCCTAGGTGTCCATCTTGAAATAATACAAGATTCTTTGATCCATGTCATAGACTGCCAAGGTGAAATTGTAGGAATATCGGGAGAAAATGTCGGAGTCGTCCGACGGGTCTGTGCTTTCCGGATGCCGGTCCATAAAGAACCAATAGCCATTGCTGATTGCCGGTATCAAAAGGTTGCCATTTTCGTCGCAGGCCATGGGGCTGCAGGAGAAAACATCGCTTTCATAACCGTAGAGAATGGTGCTGAGGTTCTCCGTCAGGGGAAGCATATGCCAACCCGGACTGCTTTTCATTTCTGATGTCAGAGACTCCGCTTCTTCCTCGGAGAATTGCATTTTGATAAAGGTCTCCCCGTCGCCGTGGAAACCACCGTGACTATCCTGCTCTGCCAGAATTTGGCCATTTGGAATTTGAATGCCCAACTGCCGAGACAATGTGGAAAAGGTCGCGCTTTCAGCCTTGCAGGCTGTCAGAAGCAGGGCAATAGTCAGCAGGCAAAATATGCGTTTTTTCAGCGTTTCCATGGGTCGTCGTCCTCCACATATTCCAGCAGATCTCCGGGCTGGCAGTGTAACTCCCGGCAGATGGCGTCCAGGGTGCTCATGCGGACGGCCTTTGCTTTGCCGGTTTTCAGAATGGACAGATTCGCGGGAGTCAGGCCGATCCGTTGCGCCAGCTCCAGCGAGGTCATTTTTCGCTTGGCCAGCATGATATCCAGATTCACAATGATTGCCATAACGCCACCTCAGACCGTCAGATCGTTTTCTTCCCGGATCTCCACAGCGGCGGCCATGACGCTGCGCAGCACGCTGACCGCCAGCGAAAGAAACGCCATGATGATCACCATAAAAATGAGCGGGGGATAGAAATACGCAGCGGGCAGGCAGATCAGCCCCACCGCCAGGCAGCACCAACGGACACATCCAATGCGGCGCACATTGCCGCCGGTGAAAACCTGAGCCTGCAGAATACTGCGCAGCAGTCTGTCCAGATTCCACAGCGCCAGCCCCACCGCCGGAACGCAGCAGTAAAAACCAATGAGAATCGCGGCGGCGCTGTTCGATCCCAGCGGACGAAGGGTCAGATACCACCCCAGCAGCCGGGGCAGCAGGAAAACCAGAACCGCCAGCAGCAGCGCCAGAATCCGGCCCGCCCAAAGCGTTACTTTTGCAGATTTCGTAATTTTCATTGTTACAGCCTCCTTACATCTGCCATCATAGCGCAAATATTATCGAATGTCAATAATTATATATTGAGTTTATGTCAGTGCTCCGCCCTATCAATCAATTATTCACATAACTTCATACAAACTTAATAAAAGTCCGCTTTTAGATTTAACAAATACGCGGTAATATATCATCAAACGATTCAATTTACTCTTTTTCATTTTTTCCTCTCCTCTTTATCTTGTTGCAAAATCCGCGGGACAGTCCCGCGGATTTTGCTTTTTACCGCGTGCATGATTGACTTTTTCGCCGATTTGTGAGAGAATGTTTTGGTTAAAATAATAGAAACAGGAGAGGAAGTCTGTTATGACGCAATCCAGAACACATAATTGCGGCGAGCTGCGGCTCAGCGACGCCGGCAAAAAAGTGACCATTGTGGGCTGGCTGGAAAATGTCCGGGAGGTTGGCTCAAATTTTGCTTTTCTCGTGGTTCGGGATTTCTACGGCACCACTCAGGTGGTCGTGGAAACCGAAGACATGATGAAGGTGGTCAAACCGATCAATAAAGAATCCACCATCTCCGTGACTGGCGTGGTGCGGGAGCGGGAGAGCAAGAATCCCAAGCTGCCCACCGGTGAAATCGAGGTCGTTCCCGAAAAAATCGAGGTGCTGGGCAAGTGCCGTCACGCCCAGCTTCCCTTTGAAATCAATAAAAGCAGGGACGCGGACGAGAACGTGCGGCTCAAGTACCGCTATCTGGATCTGCGCAATCCCGCAGTCAAGCGCAACATTGTTCTGCGCTGCCAGGTGGTGGCTGAGCTGCGGCGGTTGATGACTGAGAAGGGCTTTCTGGAGATCACCACCCCCATTCTGACCGCCTCCTCCCCGGAAGGCGCCCGGGACTATCTGGTGCCCGCCCGGAACCATCCCGGCAAGTTCTACGCCCTGCCCCAGGCGCCCCAGCAGTTCAAGCAGCTGCTGATGACCTCCGGCTTTGACCGCTATTTCCAGATTGCCCCCTGCTTCCGGGATGAGGACGCCCGTGCCGACCGTACCCCCGGCGAATTCTATCAGTTGGACATGGAGATGGCCTTTGCCACTCAGGCCGACGTGCTGAGCACGCTGGAGGATGTGCTGGTGCCCGTATTTGAGAAATTCGGCAAGTACAAGCGCATTTCCTCCGCTCCCTTCCGCCACATCCCCTACAACGAGGCCATGGAGCGCTACGGCTCCGACAAGCCTGACCTGCGCATTGACCTGGAAATTCAGGACGTGTCCGAGGTGGTGCAGGGCTGCGGCTTCGGCCCCTTCGAGGGTGCCACGGTCAAAGCGGTTGCCGTAGACAACTTCACCCAGGCCAGAAAGTGGATCGACAAGCTGCTGGCTGACGTGGAAGTTCAGACCGGCAACAAAGCCTGCTGGGTCAAGGTGGACGAAACCGGCAATCTGACCGGCGGTATCTCCAAGTTCCTGACGAATTGCCAGGCAGCATTTATCGAGAAGCTGAATCTGAAGCCCGGCTCCTTTGTCTGCATGGCCGCCGGCAGGAAAGCCGCCGCTCAAAAGACCGCCGGCGTGATCCGCACCATGCTGGGCAAACGGGTTCCCGGCCACTTCGATGAGGAGCAGTACGCCCTGTGCTGGATCGTGGACTTCCCCATGTACGAAATCGGTGAGGAGTCCGGGCAGTTGGAATTCTGCCACAACCCCTTCTCCATGCCCCAGGGCGGGATGCAGGCGCTGATGGATGCCGAGGGCGACATGGAGAAGCTGCTGGCCATCAAAGCGGATCAGTATGACCTGGTGGTCAATGGCTATGAGTCCGCCTCCGGCGCCGTCCGGAACCACGACCCGGAGATTATGGTCAAGGCCTTTGAGATGGTTGGTCTGGGTGAGGACGATGTCAAGGCCAAGTTCCCCGCCATGTACAATGCCTTTACCTACGGTGCGCCCCCGCACGCCGGCGCGGCGCCCGGTGTGGATCGTCTGATTATGCTGCTGACCGGAGAGGAGTCCATCCGGGAGGTCATCACCTTCCCCATGAACAAGAATGCACAGGATCTGATGATGGACGCGCCCACCACCGTGTCCCAGAAGCAGTTGGACGACGTGCACATCGCCATCAACATCAAAGAGAAGGAATAACACAAACGGCGCCCCATACCTGATGGGGCGCCGAAAAAATGAAGCTCATGCGGGGTTCCGCATGAGCTTTTGTTGTGATCATTTCCCGCTGAAACGAATACGAATCTGCGATTTGATTCAGGCCGGTATAATTCTAAGATATCGGATTTTCGTATCAGGTCTTGCGGACGAACCGCTCCCTGCACCGGGGGCAGGTGATTGCAATTTTCCCCTTGCCCCGGGGAACCCGGACAGACTGGTGGCATTTGGGACAGGTATAATAGCGGTGCTCCCGATCCTTCAGGCGGTCAAAAAACTGTCGGAATTTCCGATTTTCCTCGTACCGCTTGTAGGTATTCCGGGAAAAGGTTCGGAAAACAGCCCAGAACACCAGCGCATAGGAAATCGTCGTCATCAGCAGATTCAGTTGGGGAATCCGAATGAACATGGAAATGATGCACAGCACCAGTCCGGCGCCCAGAATCGCCATGTTCAGTTGATCCGTTCCATACCGTCCCGCCATAAATCTGCGCATCCACGCAGACAGTTTATCCAACATCCGTCGAACCATTGTTTCTCACCTTGCAGAAGAATTTACTCTCATTATATTTCAAATCACAGGAAATTCAACACGATGAGCTGAATGTTTACGGATTGTTTATTTTTCCTGCCGGCTATCCGTCCTCGATTTCCGCCGCCGGGGCATTGATCCGGACGCAATTGATTCCGGCAAGGCAGGCCGCTTTTCCGCCATAGCCGCCGGAAACCGCAATGATGGCGCCGTTTCTGGCTTTCAGGCGAAACCGGTAGGCGCCGCTTTTGTCCCGGTACAGCTCAAATTTCGGGTTCGCAACCCGCTTCCATGCCGCCCCGGTCTGATCCTCAAGAGCCGCCCGCGGCGCGTTCCGGCGGACGCTGTCAATGCCCCGCAGGCAGGCCGCGCGGGTTTCATAGACCTCGGAAGCGGCAACCGGCTCCCCGTTGCCCGCTCTGAGGTCAAATTTAAGCCCGGTGGACACGGCTCGGATGACAAATTTACTCATGGCGCTGCCTCTGTGGTTCAGTTTACGCCGGGCCTTTCGACCCGGCGTTTGTATTTTATTCCGCCTGTTTTTTCTTTTTCAGCACAATTGCGCTCCGGTTGGGCAGATACACCTGAAAGCCGATGCGCCCATCGGGCTGTCTGGACGCAATGTAGGTGGTGTGCGCCGCCCGGCCGCTGCCGCCATAGCAGAAATCCTCGGTAGACAGTTGGACTTCATAATCCCCCATTTCGCCGGTGGGAATCAGGTAACCGTCATAGCTGCGGGTGGGGTCAAAATTGAACAGGAACAGGCCGTCCCCTTTGGTGTAGGCCATTACGTGGTCGCCGTTGTGCACCAGAAGCTGCCGGTCATGGCCATCCAGCACATGGTCGGCCTTTGCCATGGCGACCATGTCCTTCTCAAAGGCATTCAGATACTGGTACTTGAGGTCGGGGTTGTCCACCAGACTCCACTGGCGGCGGCAGTAATGGTAGCTCCAGCCGTTGCCCTCCCGGGGGAAGTCAATCCATTCGGGGTGGCCGAACTCGTTGCCCATGAAGGTCAGGTAGCCCTCGCCGCCCAGGCTCATGGTCAGCAGACGGATCATCTTGTGCAGGCTCATGGCGCGATCCATGGTCAGGCTGTGGTAGTCCTTGCCCATTCCGAAATACATCTCCGCGTCAGCCAGCCGGAACATCAGGGTCTTGTCGCCCACCAGCGCCTGGTCGTGGGATTCCACATAACCGATGACCTTCTCATGGGAACGGCGGTTGGCCAGCTCGTAATAGATCTGGTTGAAATCCCACCATTCGTCCTTCTTCTCCTTCAGCAGCCGAATCCACATATCGGGGGTACCCATGGCAAGCCGGTAATCAAAACCGATGCCGCCGTCCTCGATGGGCAGGCACAAGCCCGGCATGGCGGACATATCCTCGGCAATCAGGATGGCGTTGGGGTTGACCTGCCGGGCCAGCTCCGTGGCAAGCTGGAGATAGGTGACAGCCTCGGTATCCGTATTCATGGAAAAATATTTGGAAGGGTTATCAAATGCGGTGCCCAGACCGTGATCCTGATAGAGCATGGAGGTGACGCCGTCGAACCGGAAGCCGTCAAAATGATACTCCTCCTGCCAGAATTTCAGGTTGGACAGAAGGAAATGGATGACCTCAGGCTTTCCGTAGTTGAAGCATTTTGTGCCCCAGGCGGAGTGATTGCCCCTGCCGCCGGCATGAAAATACTGATAATCCGTGCCGTCGAACTCATTCAGGCCTTCCCGGGTATTGGGGGCGCAATGGGAGTGCACCACATCCAGCAGCACGGCGATGCCCATGCCATGGGCGGTGTTCACCAGGCTTTTCAGCTCCTCGGGGGTGCCAAACCGGGAAGAGGCGGCGAAGAAATTGCAAACCTGATAGCCAAAGGAGGCATAATAGGGATGCTCCATAATGGCCATAATCTGGATGGTGTTGTAGCCCAGCGCCTGAATCCGGGGCAGGGTATATTTTTCAAACTCCCGGTAAGAGCTGACCTTGCCCTCTTCCTGCGCCATACCGATGTGGCACTCATAGATAAACAGATTCTTCTCGGGCTTGAAATTCTGATCCGTCCATACAAAATCCCTGCCGGGGTCATGAATGGCGGCAGACCAGGTAATGGTTTTCTGATCCTGCACCACGTAGGTGGCATAGGCGGGAATCCGGTCCAGCTCCCGGCCGTTGTGCACCACGATGGCGCACACCCGCTGTTCATCCTTCAGCGCATCTGTGCCGGGGAGGAACGCCTCGAACACGCCGTTCCCCTTATGCTCCATGGGGCAGGCATGGCGATCCCAGCCGCAGAAATCACCGGTGAGGTACATCTTCTCGGCGGCCGGCGCCCATTCCCGGTAGTACCAGCCCTCGCTTGTCTTATGAAAGCCGAAATACCGGTGGCCGTTGGCAAAATCCGACAGGGTTTCGCCCTCTTTCAGGAGTTTTTTCTTGGTACGCTGGTAGTTTGCCATCCGCAGTTCCAGATCGCCCTGGAACGGCCGCAGACTGGGATCATACGCGGTGATTTTCAGTGTCATGGCTGCCATCCTTTCAAATTGGTCTCATTGTTATCTTGTCCGGTGAGGGTTCCGGTTCGTTACCGTGCAAGTCTTTCCCCGCAGGCGCTTCCATACCTGCCCGCTTTCTTTCATTGTACCGCCATTTCCCCCAAGCGTCAAGTATCGGGAAAAAACACGTTGATATCCGCATTTCCTTCGATGCCGGGCACCCGACCGGCATTGGTATACTGCCACATCTTGATTTTGTAGGGGTAGGTCATCCGGTCAGAGTACCGCGCCAGCCAGAAATCGTACTGGTTCAGCTCCGCCAGATGGAGCATATTCCGGGACTGATAGGTATTGAAATACAGCATGGGCCAGTAGCCCGCCTCTTCCACCGCGCTCAGAAACGCCAGTGAACAATCCGTCAGAGTTCTGGCATCCATATCCTTGGTACGGGCACTGTCCTGATGAATTGTCTCCCAGTCGTAGACAACCGGCATGGTGATGTCGTATTCCGCGATAAAGTCCAGGACAAATTGCGCTTCCTCGAGCGCCTCCTCAACGTTCACCGCCTGAGAGAAGAAGTAAACGCCCACGTCCAGTCCGGCATCCACGGCGCCCTTCAGGTTTTGGCGGGCATACTTGTCCTCGGTGATCGCGCCGCTTTCATAGCCCCGGTAGCCCAGCCGGATCATGGCGAATTCCACACCGGAAGCCTTGACCTTCGCCCAGTCGATGGTTTTCTGGTGGGCGGATACATCGATTCCGGTAACGCTGTCCGCCACCTGACATTTGAGATACCTGCCCTCATACTGGAAATCCAGTCTGCCGTAGGGATTCGGCTCCGCCGGCGGCTCCGTAGGCGCCTCGGTTGGAGGCTCTGTGGGCGGCTGCGTGGGTGACGCAGTGGGCGGTGCAGTGGGCACGCTCTGTGCTTCCGGATTTTCCCCGAAATAGGGCAGGCAAAGCAGAATCAGGATTCCCAGCAACAGGGCAAGCGCCAGCGCGGCGGCGCCAAGAATCGAGGTGACGGGTGATTTTTCGGGAGCTTTCGTCCCCATGGCGTGATCTCCTTTCACACTTTTTCCCCAGTATATCATATTTTCGCCCCGCCGCCAAGGGGGATTCTATGGCATGAAGAAAATCTTAACCTTCTTTCCCGCAGGAAGGCATGGCGGCTTCGCCGCCATGCATATTAATTTTTCTTGAATTCCGGTTGGAAGGGTAGCATTTCCTTGGCAAATATGCTATAATGCGATCAAGTATACCATCGACGGAGAGAAAGCTTATGCTGGAATTACTTGCCCCTGCGGGTTCCATGGACGCGCTGAAAGCGGCGGTGCAAAACGGCGCCAACGCGGTATATCTGGGCTGTGGCAGCTTCAACGCCCGCCAGAGCGCGAAGAACTTCACCCCCCAAACGCTGGTGGAGGCGGTGAAATACTGCCATGTCCGGGGTGTCGCTGTGCACCTTGCCCTCAATACCCTGGTCTCTGACCGGGAAATGCCCGAGCTTTGCGAGCTGATCCGCCACGCGGCGGTCTCCGGCGTGGACGCTTTTATTGTACAGGATCTGGCCGTGCTGCAGCAGTGCCGCCGCATCGCCCCCAAGGTGCCCATCCACGGCTCCACCCAGCTGACCGTGCACAATCTGCCCGGCGTGCAGCTCTGCGCCGCCTGGGGAATGAGCCGGGTGGTGCTGAGCCGGGAACTGAGCCGGGAGGAAATCCGCTACATTTGTGAAAACTCCCCCATTGAAATTGAAGTATTCGGCCACGGCGCCCTGTGTATGTGCTATTCCGGCCAGTGCTACCTGTCCGCCGCCATCGGCGGCCGTTCCGGCAACCGGGGACGCTGCGCCCAGCCCTGCCGCCAGAGCTATGGCTATGGCCGCTGGGAGAATCAATACCCGCTGAGTTTGAAGGACAACTGTCTGGTGTCTTATGTCCGGGAGCTGGAAGAAATGGGCGTTTCCTCGTTAAAGCTGGAGGGGCGCATGAAAAAGCCGGAATATGTGGCCACGGTCACATCGGTCTACCGCAAGGCCATCGATGAGGGCACCGTCACCAAGAGCATGATGAACGACCTGATGACCGCCTTCAACCGGCAGGGCTTCACCGACGGCTACTATCTGGGGCAGACCGGTTCAAAAATGTTCGGCACACGCACCGATGGGCGGGAGGACAAGGTCTGGCTGCAGACCGCGCGGCAGTCCTTCGAGGGTGTGGAAAATCCGCTGGTGGATGTGTCCTTTCGCGCCGTGGTCAGCGCCGTTGGCAGCAGCCTGACGGTAACCGACCCCGACGGGCGCATCTGCCGGGTGGAGGGTTCCATACCCGAAGCGGCGCGCAATGTGCCCCTGGAGCCGGCGGCGCTGGCACAGCGTCTGAGTAAAACCGGCGGCACCCCCTACCGCTGTGTGGAAGTTCGCACCCAGGTGGAGCCGGGTCTGACCATGTCCGCCGCCGCCATCAACGCCATGCGCCGGGATGTGCTGAACCGGCTCACCGCCCTGCGCGCCCGCCGGGAGATTCCCGCGCTGGGCAAGCCCATCCGTTTTCCGGAGCATACGGGCAGCGGGGGTGTGCCCGGTCTGTCCGTTCAGATCACATCGAAAGATCAGCTCACGCCCAGGTTGCTGAAGCTGGAAACAGTGATGCTGTATGTCCCCCTTCATATTCTCCGCGCCGATGCGGCGCTGACACGGCAGCTTGTCCAGCGGGGTCGGGTGGCGGCCGTGCTGCCCCGGATTGTGCACGATTCGGAGCTGCCCCGGCTGAAGGCCGATCTGGCTCTGCTGCGGGAGCAGGGCATTACCGACGCGCTGGTGGGCAATCTGGGGCTGCTGCTGCCCGTCCGGGAAGCCGGAATGCGCATCCGGGGCGACTTCGGCCTGAATATCTACAATTCCGGTGCCATCGCCATGGCGGGAAAGCTGGAGTTTGTCTCCGCAACCCTGAGCTTTGAAATGACGCTGCCCCAGATCCGGGACGCCAGCAAGGCGGTGCCCTGCGAGCTTCTGGCCTACGGGCGGATGCCGCTGATGGTCACGGAAAACTGCCTGACGCGCAACCGCACCGGCGAATGCACCTGCCATCTGGGGCCGACCAAGCTGACGGACAAAACGGGCGCGGAATTTCCGGTGATCCGCGACGGCAATTCCTGCCGTTCGGTGCTGCTCAACGGCAAAAAGCTGAGCTGGCTGGACAGGCAGGAGGATCTGGCGCATCTGGGCATCTGGGCAACACGGTTGTACTTCACGACGGAAAACCCCAATGAGGTGGACCGGGTGCTGTCGGACTATGTCCACCCCAACCCCTTCGATCCCGGCGCGTGCACCAGAGGGCTGTACCTGCGGGGCGTGGAGTAACCAAGTTGAAAGGAATTTCTTATGCAATTGATTTTGGCGTCCGCCTCGCCCCGGCGAAAGGAACTGATGGCGCTGTTCCATGTTCCTTTTGTAATCCGGGCAGCGGATATCGATGAAACCATGAACCCTCAGGCGGAGCCCGCCGGTGAGGTGGCGCGGGTCAGCCGGCGCAAGGCGCTTGCCGTGCGCCGGGAGCCGGAGGACATCGTGGTGGCGGCCGACACCATCGTGGTCTGCGGGGGCAGAATTCTCGGCAAGCCCCACTCGGAAGCGGAGGCTGCCGCCATGCTCTCCATGCTCTCCGGCAGGGCGCATCAGGTGATGACCGGCGTGACGGTACTCCGGGGAGAAAAAAGTGAAACCTTCACCGAAGTGACGGAACTTCACTTCCGGCCGCTGACCGAACAGGAAATCAGCGCCTATGTGTCCACGGGCGAGCCCATGGACAAAGCCGGTGCCTACGGCATTCAGGGCGGCGGCGCCCTGTTCTGTACCCGGCTGGAGGGCGACTATTATAACGTAATGGGGCTGCCGGTATGCCGTCTGGGCGGCGTGCTGCGCCGCATGGCCCCCGAACTGATGGGAGAAATGGTATGAGACATTTATTCAGCACCCGCCTGCGGGTTATTCTGATTGTCGCGGTTCTGCTGGCCGCCGGACTCACCGTTCTGTCCAGCGCCACCGGGCAAAGTCTGCCGGATATGCTGGTGCAGGGCGCCCTGACCCCGCTGAAGGCTGCGGCCAACGCGCTGACCGGGCAGGCTGAGCGGCTCTACGGCTATATGTTCCACTATGAATCTCTGGAGGCGGAAAATGAAGCGCTGAAAGCGAAAATCGCCCAGATGGAGGATCAGGCGCGGCAGGCAGACTCCTACCGCCGTGAAAATGAGCGTCTGCGGAAAAGTCTGGGTCTGAGCACCATCCGGGAGGATTTCGTGCAGGTGGATGCCTATATCATCGGCTGGGGTTCCAATGACTGGAACAGTACCCTGACCATCAACAAGGGCACCAACGCAGGGATCAACGAGGGAATGTGCGCCATCACCGCCAACGGTGAGGTGGTGGGTCTGGTCACTGCCGCCGGCCCCAACTATGCCACGGTCAAAACGGTGCTGGATTCCTCGCTGGAAATTTCCGCCACCATCGCCTCCTCGGGCTACAACGGTATGGTGCAGGGCGGCTACACCAATGGCCGCAAGGATCTGCTGCGGATGGACTATCTGCCCTCCTCCGCCGTGATTCGGAACAACGATCAGGTGGTAACCTCCGGCTCCACCGTATATCCCCGGAACCTGATTCTGGGCTATATTGTGGACGCGGGCTTTGACGACACGGGCGTAGCCAAATTTGCCATTCTGGAACCGGCGGCTGACATCGGCAGTCTGGAGCAGATTTTCATTATCACCAGCTACAGCACCACCACAACCGGCGGCAACGCCAACAGCGGCAACGCCAATACGGCCACGCAGCCGCCCGAAACCACGACGGCCTCCGAGGGCGTGGGGTAAGGCCATGGCAGCGAAACGAAAAAGAAAATACGAATTCAAACCCGATCCCAGCGGGACGAACTTCTGGAAAAAATTCTATATGACCCGGCTGCAACGGCTTACGCTGCTCAAATGGACGCTCTACAGCCTGCTGTGCGTGGCGCTGCTGGTGATTCAGGACTCCATGCTGAGCCGGATGCACCTCTGGGGCGCGACCACGGATCTGGCGGCGGCTGTGATTCTGCTCATCGGCATCCACGAGGGCGCGGAAAACGGCGGTCTGTTTACCCTGATCGCGTCGGCCGTCTACTGGTTTTCCGGTTCCGCGCCCGCCCCTTATGCCATTGTGATTCTGACCTTTCTGGTGGTCGGCATCTCCCTGCTGCGGCAGATGTTCTGGCGCAGGAGCTTCGGTTCCACCATGCTGTGCACCGGGTTGTCCATCATCATTTATGAAATGGCTGTCTTTCTGATCGGTGTCGTCATGGGGCTGACCATCTGGGACAGAGCCGGTGTGTTTTTCCTCACCGCCCTGTTCAGTCTTGCTTTTATGCTGCCCATGCATTGGCTGGTCAGCGCCATCGGTAAAATAGGAGGAGATTCATGGAAAGAATAAGCCGCAACCGCGCGATTGCCATCATTTTGTTTTTTGTGCTGATTCTGTCCTTTTTCAGCGTCCGGCTGTTCAAGCTGCAGGTAATTGAGGCCTCCGGCAAGGACAACACCGTCAAATTTGTCTCCCAGACCCGTGTCAAGGCGGCTCGGGGCGACATTCTGGACCGCAACGGCAATGTGCTGGTGGGCAACCGGGCCAGCTATGATCTGGTCATCAACCACGATGTCATCAAGTCCGCCACCGGCACCAACACCCACCTGTATAAGCTGATTCACAAGTGCTGGGAACTGGGCATCGAGTATATCGACCATTTCCCGATGACAAAGGATCGTCCCTATGAATACACGCTGGACGACTATACCACCGCCTGGCAGGGCTATTTTCAGGATTACCTGCTGGACGCGGGGATCGACTCGGATATCACCGCCCCGCTGTTGATGGAGCGGCTGCGGGGGCGCTATAAAATTCCCGGCGAATGGACAGACGCGGAAGCTCGCGCCGTCATTGGGCTGCGGTATGAATTCGACCTGCGGGGCGTGGCGAATCTGCCCACCTTCACCTTCATTGAGGACGTGTCCGACGCGGATCTGTCCGCACTGCTCGAGCTGAATATCCCCGGCCTGATGGTCGAGTCCTCCACCGTCCGGGAATACTACACCCACTACGCCGCCCACATTCTGGGCACCATGGGCGCTATGACCGACAGCCAGTGGGCGGCGGTAAAAGAGGCATACGAGAACGGCACCGGCGAAAAATACTACATGGACGCTCAGGTCGGCCAGTCCGGCTTTGAGTCCGCCTTTGAGCAATACCTCCACGGCGTGGACGGTCTGCGCAAGGACGTGGTCGATAAGAACGGCACCATCATCTCCCAGGAGTATTACGAGGGTCAGGAGCCGAAAGCGGGCTGCAACGTGGAAACCACCATCGACATCAACCTTCAGATGGTGGCGGAGGATGCGCTGTCCGACTGCATCGCCTTTCTGAAGGATCCCGACAGCAACACCTCCGATTCCAAGGGTGAGGACGTGGAAGGCGCCTCCGTGGTCGCCATGGAGGTCAAGACCGGCGACGTGCTGGCCTGCGCCTCCTACCCCACTTACGATCCCATGACCTACAACGAAAAGTACGAGGAAATTCTGGAGCAGGATTTCGACCCTCTGTTCAACCGCGCGCTGATGGGCACCTACTACCCCGGCTCCACCTATAAAATGTGCACACTGATTGCCGGTATGCGGGCCGGTGTCTATCAGTACGGCGAAGAAATCTACGATGAAGGCATCTTTATCAAGGAGGGCTATGAGGGTTTTACGCCCAAGTGCCTGCGCTACAGCAACAGCCATGGTGCCTCTACCCACGGAAACATCACCAGCACTGAGGCGCTGGAGGTTTCCTGCAACTATTTCTTCTACGAGCTGGCCTACCGGATGACCAAGCAGTACGGGCTGAAAACCGCGCTGAGCTATCTGGACGACACGGCCAAGGCGCTGGGTCTGGGCGAGCCGACCGGCGTGGAGTTGTACGAGAAAGCCGGTTACCGGGCCAACGAGGAGTCCAAGGCGGCCACCCACACCGGTCAGGAAAAAAAATTTTACCGCGGCGACCTGATTCAGGCCAGCATCGGCCAGGCCACGAATATGTTCACCCCCATGCAGGAGTGCGTCTATGCCGCCACACTGGCAAACAACGGCACCCGCATGAAGGCAACCTTCCTGAACCGGGTCGTTTCCGCCGACTACACCAAGCTGGTGAAGGAAAACCAGCCGGAAATCGTCAGCACCATGGATCTGTCCGACTCCATCATCCGTGCCTATAAAGAGGGTATGGAGGCGGTTATCTCCGGAAGCCAGGGTACTGCCCGGAAAACCATGTCGGGACTGCCCGTCAAAGTCTGCGCCAAGACCGGTACCGCCCAGACCGGCCGTCTGGGTTCCGATGACGGCTACTTTGTCTGCTTTGCCCCCGCCGATGATCCGGTCATTGCCATTGCCGTCCACGGCGAGAAGGCCGCCCACGGTTCCACGCTGGGTCAGGTCGCAAAAGCCATTCTGGAATACTATTTCAGCACGGATGATGTGGGTGAAGTAATCACTTATGAGAACAAGCTCAACTGAGCCGCTTCTTTCTGCAGGCGCCGTGACCGCGGCGCCTGCTTTTCCGTTTTACATATCATACAGGATCGACAGGAGGAACGATCATGAATCTGAACATCGGACAAATGGAGCATGGGACGCGCAATGCCATCACGGACGTACCGGGCGTGCGGGTGGGGCACTGCACCGTGGACGACGCACGGCACAAGACCGGCGTCACCGTGATTCTGCCCTGCGGTGACGATATTTTCCGGCAGAAAATGGTTGCCGCCTGCCATGTGCTCAACGGCTTCGGCAAAACGACGGGGCTGATGCAGATGGAAGAGCTGGGCACGCTGGAAACCCCCATTGCCCTGACCAACACTCTGAACGTGGGACTGGTGCATGATGCCATGGTGGAATATATGTGCCGGCAGGCCGAGGCAGGCGGCTATGCCATTTCCTCGGTCAATCCGGTGGTCTGCGAATGCAACGACGCCTCCCTCAACGACATCCGCCACCGGGCGGTTGGGCAGGAGGAGGTTTTCGCGGCCATCGAAAACGCGTCGGCGGATTTCGCGCTGGGTGATGTGGGCGCGGGCAAGGGCATGACCTGCCATGATCTCAAGGGCGGCATTGGTTCTTCCTCCCGGATTGTGGAAATCGGCGGGGAACGGTTTACGCTGGGCGTGCTGGTGCTGACCAACCACGGCTGTCTGCACGATCTGACCATTGGCGGACGGAACGTGGGCGCTGCCATCGAGGAACGCATTCACGCGGATGCGCCGGATCTGGGAAGCTGCATCATGATTGTGGGAACGGATCTGCCCGTCACCTCCCGCCAGCTCGGCCGGATTATCCGCCGGTGCGCCGTTGGACTTGCCAGGCTGGGCAGCTTCACCGGCCACGGAAGTGGCGAGGTGATGGTTGGCTTTTCCACGGCCAACCGGATTCCGGAGGACGACGGCATATGGAATCTGCGCTGTATTCCCGAATCTCAGATCGACTGCGCCTTCCGGGCGGCGGCTGAGGCCACGGAGGAAGCGGTGGTGCGCTCCATGCTGGAAGCCCGCGGCGTGACGGGCTACAGCGGCAAAATCCGCCGCAGCCTCAGCGAATTTTATCAACCATAGCACAAAGAAAGAGCCAGTGAAATTCTGAATTCTCAGAAATCACTGGCTCTTTGTTCTTGCATAAGTTCCGGGCAATCAGTCCAGAATCTCCATCAGGCGGCCGCAGCAGAAGGGAATCGGCTCGCCGGCTTTGACGTGCTGGGTCTTGTTGCAGATCACGCAATATACGTCGGTATCATAGGGAGCGCGGATGACGGGAATTTCCTTTGCCTCCTCGGCGCTCAGGCCGTCAATGTGGAAGCTGGCGGTTTTGTTCTCGGCGGGGACATAGACGCCGATGGGAGACAGCGCCTTGGTTCCGCCCACGCAGTTGCCCATCTTGATCCACAGCGCCTCCAGCTCGGCAGCCTCGGCGGCGTGCTCGGGGGTGAATTCCACAACGTCTTTGTTGATTCGGATTTTCATATCGATTCCTCCATTTTATTCATCGGAACACCGCCGGTATACCAATCCGGCCAGCTCCGTTTCTGCTGATTCCATTATAGCACAATTATTCGACATCGGCAACGAAAAAAGCGGAAATTATCCCGGCTTACCGGTCAAGAATTCCATACTGCTTCAGCAGCTCCACCCGCCGGGTTCCGATCTTTACCGCGCCGGCAGCGGTGTTGTTCCGGCTGCTTCGAATCTCGCTGCCGTAATGCACAATCCGCGCGCCCCATGCCACAGGCAGAAGATACGGGTATTTTTTCAGATAGGGATACCGCTTCTCCAGCGCGCCGGCGGAGGGAAACAGACTCTTCAGAATTCCGCTGCGTTTTCCCCGTCCCCGGTTCTGATCGGCAACCGCCGTCAGCGTGATGGTGCTGCTGTGCTTGCGGCTCAGCTCCGCGTCCCCAAAGACACCGGAATTCAGCAAGTCCTCCAGCATTGGTTTTTCATCCACCTGTATATCCAGCCAGCAGGCCGGAAGGCAGGCCGCTTCCGGGTTAAAACCCAAATAGAGCTGCCCGATGCGAAGCAGCGCGGCGGTAAACCGCTCCGCCCGAATCTGGCGGCAGTTTTCGAGAATCCGTTCCCAGTCGATCCGGTTTCCGTCGTGCCGGGCGAACATGATAATGTCGCAGACCTGCCGGATGCCGAAGCCGCTGTGCAGGAAATGCTTGAACGCGTGACAGATCAGGTAAAACAGGTGCTCCGTGGGGGCGAGGGTGAGAATTGGTTCCCCCTGAATGACTTCCTCACACACCTGAGTATTTTCAAAAAAACGGTTGAGATTTCCGTACGCCTCCGAATCCGGCGGGAACAGATACCGGTGCAGCTCCAGATAGAGGGGGGAACCGGGTTTGCCATATGGAATTTCGTAGGCCTGTTCAAAATTCACGCCGGGGTCCGCCGGCTCCATTCCACACGCAGCCAGCGCGGCGTGACAGGCAGGAAACTGTTCCGGCGGAATCAGCAGATCCTCATCACCGGATTGCCGCAGATCGGGGTTCGGATACAGGTTCCGGCAGATGATTCCTTTCACCACCAGCGGCCGCACGCCGGCGGCGCGCAGATCGCGGTTCAGCGTCAAAAACTCGTTGGTTTTCAGCACCTGCAGCATGACCTGGCGGCGCACCTGCTGTTTAACCGTCTGGAAAAACGGCGCGTTTTCAATACCGGGCAGCCGAAATACCGCTTCAAACACCATAGGCAGCACATGGTGGCTCTGTGCCATGGTCATCAGCTGTGCCCATTCCGCCTCCGTCAGCTCCGGCTGCGGCTCCAGAGAAGCCCCCCGCAGCGCCGCCTCCAGACTATTCAAAAATACCTGTTCTACCCGGTTCATGTGTCCCTCCGTCAGTTCCAGTTCGCGAAAAAGGTCTCAATCTGCGTGCGGGAAGTGTTTACGCGTCCCTGCTGCGCATCGGCTCTGCCGCCGCCCCGGCCGGAAAGGCTCTGGGTCATGGCCTTTCCCAGTGGGCGCAGATCGCCTGTCCGTGCCAAAATGCAAAAACCGTAGCCCGTCCGGTCATCTCCGGAAAATACCGCCGCGATCCCCCCGCAGCGCTGGGCAATGGCGTCAGCCAGCTCCCGGAGCAGCCCGGCATCCAGACCCGGTTCGAAATGCACCACGTTCCCGCAGTTGTCATAGCGCTGCGCAATACCGGCGATCAAACGGCGCTGCAGGCCAATTGCCCGGTATTTTTCCGCTGCCAGCGCCTCGTTCATCTTCGCAGCCGCCGCGCCGGTTTCCGTCCATTTGGCGGAAAAAGCCTGAGACACCTGTGTGTTCTGCGCAAAGGCCAGATTCAGCATATCCAGCGCCCGGCGGCCACAGGCCAGCTCCATTCGGGTGCCGCCCCGGAAGCCCACGGCGGAAAACAGCTTGATAAGCCCCACCTCGCCGGTGGCCGCCGTATGAACGCCACAGCAGGCGCAGCAGTCATAGCCCGGAATCTCCACAATCCGCACCGGCCAGGGCAGCGCCCGTTTGGTGCGGTAGGAGACGGTGGGCAATTCCTCCGGGGACGGATACCAGCACCGCACGGGAAGATTCTTCCACAGCGCGCCGTTGGCCTCCGCCTCAATTTCCGCCAGCGCCTCCACCGGGATTATTCCGTCAAAATCAATGGTCGTCACATCCGCGCCCATATGAAAGCCCGTATTGTGGTAGCCGAAGCGGCGGTGGATGATGCCGGAGACGATGTGCTCTCCGGTGTGCTGCTGCATCAGGTCAAACCGGCGGGCATCATCGATCGCGCCGTCCACCTGATCGCCCACCTGCAGCGCGCCGTCACACAGATGCAGGATTTCCCCGTCCCGTTCCTGTACGTCCAGCACCCGAACGCCGCCCAGCGTGCCCAAATCACAGGCCTGCCCGCCGCCCTCGGGATAAAAGGCAGTGGCGTCCAGCGTTACCAGATATCCCTTTTCCGTTGGGGTGCAGCCGGTCACGGAAGCCCGGAACTGTGCCAGATGGCAGTCCCGGTAATAGAGTTTTTCAGTCATCGCGCCGCCCGATTATTCCGCGCTGATCACCCGGGCACCCTGGAACTCCACGTGCAGCGGGAGCATCTGCCAGTTTGCCTCAGTGACAGCGTCCAGTTTTCTGGCCAGCTTCTGCTCCAGCTTTTCGTCCTGGGTGATACACAGCAAAGTGGGGCCGGCACCAGACAGGCAGAAAGCCGCGCCGGTCGTGCGCACCAGATGCTCGATCTGCTCGTAGTCCTGGATCAGCTTTTTCCGGTAATTCTGGTGCAGCCGGTCCTGCATGGCGGTGCGCAGCAGCTTCTCATCGCCCAGCTCCAGGGCTTTCAGCACCAGTGCGCCGTGGGAGATGTTGTATACCGCGTCGCCCCGGGGCACCTGATCCGGAAGGACTGCCCGCGCCTTGGTGGTGGGCAGATTGAAATCCGGCACCAGCGCCAGAAACTCCCAGCCCGGATGCAGCGGGAAGCTGACCGTGACCGGCAGGCCGTTATCCACCATGGAGGCGGTGAGACCGCCGTAGAAAGCAGGCGCCAGATTGTCCGGGTGCCCCTCCATGGCATTGGTGATGTTCAGCAGGCCCTGGGTGGAAAGGCGGTTACCCCGCAGGACATTGGCGCCCATGGCGCCCGCCACCAGCAGGGCGGCGGAGGAACCCAGACCCCGGCAGATCGGGATGTGGGCGTCGATGTGGATTTTCACGCCCCGAACCTCCTCGTTCAGGGAAGCCAGCACCGCGCAATAGGAGGTGTAGGCCATGTTGTCCGGGCCGGTGTAGGCCTCGTCGCAGCCGGTGATTTCCAGACCGCCGTCCGTTTCTTCAAAGGTGACATCGGTATACAGGCTCAGGGCGCAGCCAAACGCGTCAAAGCCCGGCCCAAGGTTAGCTGTGGTCGCGGGTACACGGATCGTAACTCGTTTCATGGGATATCTCTCCAAATCTTGTAATATAGGTTGGCTTTACAGCCCCAGCACGAAAGGCAGCATCTCGTCCTTGCCGATCACACCGGTATGGCGCTCCGGCTTGCCCCGGAGCGTAGCCAGATTCCGGGGCACAGGCACACCGCTGACCGCTTCCAGCCGCTCCATCTGGTCGAATTCGTCGCCGTCCAGCTCGCCGCCGATGGCGGAGAGCACCGCCGCCGGGAACTTGTAGGGCGAGGCGGTGGACAACACCACCATGGGACGGGTGTCACCGGTTTGGTTTACATAACGTTCCGCTACCTTCCAGGCAACCGCCGTGTGGGGGTCACAGAGATAATGGTGTTGATCCCAAACCTGCCGGATGGTTTCATAGGTGGCTTCGTCTCCGGCATAATCCGCCCAAAACAGGGCGTCAATAGCCTCCTTCAATTCGTTTGGAACCGAATAAACGCCCTGGCTATTGAGGCGGCTCATCAGTTCCGCCACCAGCGCCGTGTCGCAGCCGCTGAGCAGATACAAAAGCCGCTCCAGATTGGACGACACCAGAATATCCATTGAGGGAGAATCGGTCTTGTGCAGGGGTCTGCGGCGGTCATAGGTGCCGGTATGGATAAAATCGGTCAGAACTTTGTTCGCGTTGGAGGCGCAGAGCAGCATCCCCACCGGCAGGCCCAGCAGCTTGGCCAGGTAGCCCGCCAGAATGTCGCCGAAATTGCCCGTGGGAACGGAGAAGTTCACCTCGTCCCCCAGTCGGATCTTCCCCGCGTCCAGCAGATCCCGGTATGCCTTGAAATAGTAGGTCACCTGCGGAGCCAGACGGCCGATGTTGATGGAGTTGGCAGACGAAAGGCTGTATTTCAGCTCCCGGCCCCGGCAGGCGGCGAAGATGTTCTTCACGCCGGTCTGGGCATCGTCAAAATTGCCCCGGACGGCGCATACAGTCACATTGCCGCCCTCCTGGGTCACCATCTGGGCGCGCTGCACCTTGGACACGCCGCCATCGGGATAGAACACGCAGATGCGGATGCCGGGCACATCACGGAAGCCCTCCAGAGCAGCCTTGCCCGTGTCGCCGGAGGTAGCGGTGAGAATCAGGATTTCCTTTTCCTGTCCGCATACATCCCGGGCGGCGGTGAGCAGTTGGGGCAGCATGGACAGCGCCACATCCTTAAACGCAGAGGTAGGCCCCCGGAACAGCTCCAGCACCGTAAAATTGCCCACGGGAACCGTGGGAGTCAGATCGTCCGTTTCAAATTTTCCCGTATAAGCCCGGCGCACCAGCTCGGGCAGATTGGGAATATCCGGCAGCAGAGCGCTGAGAATGGCCGTTGCCATGGAAAGGGTATCCCCCTTCAGGCATTTTTTCCAGTCAAAGGCCGGAACTTCCTCGGGCATATACAACCCGCCGTCCGGTGCCAGCCCCTCCAGCACCGCGCCGGCGCTGTTGACAAAGTCCGCGTCGTTTCGGGTAGAATGGTATCGCATAATTTCTCCTCCCCTGGGCACGGCCTTTTTTCGCTTTGTGCACAAATTTTGACCGAAATCCCGGAAATACTTGGTTTTTTTGGTTATCTTGCATTTTAGGTAGGTATATGATATACTGTTTCCGGTAAAAAAGCAAGTGTTTTTGACATAAGCACATCTGTTTTTAATTGATATGAACAAGCCAAAACGGAGGAGCAAGGGATGAAAATCGGACTGTTGGGATTCGGCACCGTGGGAAAAGGTGTCTATGATCTGACCAAACCCCGGGCGGATATGCAGGTTGTCCGGGTTCTCTGCCGCCGGGAGCTGCATCTGCCCGACGCGGAAGTGACCCACAATTTTGAGGATATTCTCCGGGATGATTCCATCGACACGGTAGTGGAAGCCATCGGTGGACTGCATCCGGCCTGGGACTATGTCAAGTCCGCCATCGAAGCGGGCAAAAACGTGGTCACCGCCAACAAAGCCATGGTGGCCACCTTCTATGACGAGCTGATTCCCCTCACCGAAAAAATGGGCGTTCATTTCCGCTGCACCGCCTCCGTGGGCGGCGGCATCGGCTGGCTCAGCGAGCTGGAGCGGGTACGCCGGATTGAGACGGTCAGCCGGGTCGGCGGTATTATGAACGGAACCTGCAACTATATTCTCGACTCCATGTCCCGGCTGAATCTGGACTATGCCGAGGCGCTCCGTCAGGCGCAGGAGCTGGGCTACGCGGAAGCCGACCCTTCCACTGATGTGGACGGCATTGATACCTGGCACAAGCTGATAGTGTCTGCGAACATTGCGTTCGGCGTCAGTCTGGACCGAAACGCCATTCCCGCCGCCGGCATCCGCTCTATCAGCGCCGCCGACGTGGAGGAATTCAAGAAACGTGATCTGGTGTGCAAGCTGGTCTCCACGGCGACCAGTCAGGACGGACGGTTCAGCGCCTATGTGCAGCCCACCCTGTACCCCCAGGGTCAGCCGGAGGCCGCCGTCCCCGCCAATTATAACCTGATTACGCTGGAAGGCAACGTATCCGGGCGGCAGAGCTTCTTTGGACAGGGCGCGGGGCGCTATCCCACCGCATATAATGTGGTGCAGGACTGCGCGGATTTTCTGACCGGACACGGGTTTTACGGTCCCGGCGGCCCGAAGGTTTCCATCGACAACTCCGAAAAAATGGTCTACTATGTCCGGGGCGAAAAGGATGCCTGGCTGGTAGCCAACGGCGCGGAGAGCTGGGGCAGCGCCATTGTGACGAAGCCCGTCAGCGTGGAAGATATGCACGCGTGGCTGCGCGCCCATCCCGGCAGCTTCATCGCCGCCGTCCCTTCCTATCTTTAAACATTCGCAGGCAAGCGGCCTGCTGCAGCGGCCTTGGCCGCAGGAAAGAGGATAAAAATGATTGTTACAAAATTCGGCGGTTCCTCCATGGCCGACGCCGGCCAGTACCGCAAGATTCAGGATATCCTGCTGGCAAATCCCGATCGCCGGGTGGTGATCGTCTCCGCCGCGGGAAAGCGCTTTCCCCAGGATCACAAAATCACCGATCTGCTCTACCTCTGCTATGCCCACACCCAGTACGGCGTGGACTGCTCCGGGATTTTTGACATGATCGCCTCCCGCTATCTCGCCATCCGGGACGAGTTGGGCATCCATCTGGATCTGGAAACTGAGCTGGCCGCTTTGAAGGCGCGCATCGATGCCAAGACGGTTACGCAGGATGAGCTGGTCAGCCGGGGCGAATACTTCTCCGCCAAGCTGATGGCGGCTTTCCTCGGCTTCCAGTTCATCGACGCGGCCGAGTGGGTCAAATTCAACTTTGACGGCTCCGTGGATCTGGAAACCACCTACGAAACCCTGAAAAAGCTGGTCTGGCCGGATCGGGGCGCGGTGATTCCCGGTTTCTACGGTCTGATGCCCGACGGACGGATTAAGACCTTCTCCCGGGGTGGAAGCGACATCACCGGCGCGCTGGCTGCGGCGGCACTGGATGCGGATGTCTACGAAAACTGGACGGATGTCTCCGGCCTGCTCATGGCTGATCCCCGCATTGTCGAGAATCCCCAGACCATTCCGGAAGTCACCTATGACGAGCTGCGGGAGTTGAGCTACTCCGGCGCGCAGGTGCTCCATGAGGACGCTATTTTCCCGGTGCGGGAAAAGAACATCCCCCTGAACATCCGCAACACCAACGATCCCGAAGCGCCCGGCACCCTGATTCAGGAGCGGTTCTCCGCGGATCACAATCCGGATCGGTTTATCACCGGCATCACCGGCAAAAAGGACTTCACCATCATCTCTTTGAGCAAGCGGGGCATGAGCAATCAGGTCGGCGTTCTGCGCAAGGTGCTCACCGTGCTGGAACGGCACAGCATCAGCGTGGACTACGTGCCAAACGGCATCGACAACGTGTCCGTCGTCACGCCCACGGAGGCGCTTGCGCCCCACCTGTATACCATTATGGGCGAGATTCAGCAGGAAGTGGAGCCGGACAGCATGGCGCTTCATGACCAGATCGCCGTGGTTGCCGCCGTCGGCCGGAAGATGGCCTTCCGACCCGGTATTTCCGGTAAGATTTTCGCCGCTCTGGGTGAAGCGGGCGTCAACATCCGTATGATCAACCAGGGGCCCGACGAATTGAACATCATCTTCGGCGTGGATAACAAGGATTTCAAAACCGCCATCCGGGTACTCTACGACAGCTTTGTAAAATAAGAGGGAAGATCTTCTCTTCCCTTTCCACTCTCAACTCTTTTTCGGAGGTATTTTATGATGAAAACCTACACCGTTGCCGTTCTGGGCGCCACCGGCGCCGTGGGGCAGGAAATGATCAAAGTTCTGGCTGAGCGGGATTTCCCCGTGGGAAAGCTGGTGCCACTGGCCAGTGCCCGGAGCGCGGGCAAAACCGTCACCTTCAAGGGTGAAGAAGTAACCATTCAGGAGGCCTGCGATCAGGCTTTTGAGGGTGTGGACATCGTGCTGGGCGCGGCGGAAAACGATATCGCCAAGCAGTTCGCCCCGGCAATTGTGAAAGCCGGCGCGGTATTTGTGGATAACTCCTCCGCGTTCCGTCTGGATCCCAAGGTGCCTCTGGTGGTGCCCGAGGTCAATCCCGAGGATGTGGCCTGGCACAGCGGCATCATCTCCAACCCCAACTGCTCCACCATTATCACCGTCACTGCCGTCAACGCACTGAATGCCATTGCCCCTATCCAGAACATGACTGCATCCACCTATCAGGCCGTGTCCGGCGCGGGCGCAGGCGGCCCCGTGGAGCTGATGGAGGAAGTCCGAGCGCTGGGTCATGGCAAAACCTACGAGCCGAAGGTGTTCCCCTATCAGATTGCCTTCAACCTGATCCCTCAGATCGGAAGCGAGCAGTATGAGGGCTATACCAGTGAAGAAATGAAAATGCAGAACGAGGGCCGCAAGATCATGCATCTGCCCGACCTGAAGGTCACCTGCACCTGCGTCCGGGTGCCCGTGGTGCGCAGCCACTCCATCTCGGTCAGTTGCCATTTCGGGAAGCCTGTCAGCGTTGCCGAGGCGCGGGAGGCCATTTCCAGAGCGCCCGGCTGCCGTCTGGTGGACGATCTGTCCAACAAGGTCTATCCCATGCCGCTGGATACCTCCGATCAGGATATCGTGTTCGTGGGACGTATCCGTCCCGACCTGACGGACGACTGCGGCATCAGTCTCTGGTGCTGCGGCGATCAGGTTCGGAAAGGCGCCGCCACCAACGCCATCCAGATCGCGGAACTGCTGATCCACTGATCAAATTCTCCCAACTTTCAGTCTGCAAACGGCGCGCATCCGGAATTGCCGGATGCGCGCAGACGGATAAAGCACAGGTGCCCGGCTCTGACGGTGCTTTCTTCCGGAATAGCCCGAAGCAATGTCTCTTCTCCGGCAGTTTCCAGCGCGTTTCGTCTGATCTCGTTTCCGGATGGGTCATAGGCCACAGCTTCCAGTTTTCCGTTTTCATAGGGAACGCGGAACGTGAACAGGCAGTCATTAGATTTACCTTTTCTTCTACATTTTTTGCTTCCCGGACATACAAATGCTCCCTCCATGTTGACAGTGTTTTATTTCACTGTCTCTCATAGAGGGAGCATATCAGTCAAGAGGAAAGCGGAAGCAATTTGTCACGCCCGCGCCACTAGGACGCCGAATGTGCGGGGCGATTCGGTCTGATCGTCACAGCCCAGATTCTTCCTCCCGTATTGGAAAATGGAAACGATGATGGAGCAGTTGTGACCATTTCATCAGGGATTCTCATAACATAATACCCTGCTGATTTTCATGCAAACCGGCGTGTTGTTGGGAATTATCAGAATTGATGAGAAAGGTTTGCCCGATGTGTGTCAGTTTTGCATCCGCAAAGAAGCACTGCGCCTCTTCCAGCACGTTTTCCGACTGGTCGCTATGATAGTGGGTTAAGAAAAGCTGTTGAATACCAGCATCCGCGGCAATCTTCGCTGCCGTACCGGCGCTGAGATGGTGCTTTTCTTCCGCCCTGTTTTCGCCGCAGAAGGTAGCTTCACAGAGGAATGCGTCTGCGCCTGCCGCGACAGTACGCAGTCCCTCACAAATCCCCGTATCACCGCTATAGGCCAGGGTCTTTCCCTCTGCGGTGATACGGATACCGTAGGATTCTATCAGATGTACCATCTCCACAAATTCCAGATGCACATTCTCCAGTTCAAATGCATCCCCGTCGGAAATTGGATGTATCTCAAACACATCATTGCCACTTAATTCCGCCTTTGCCCACTGCGGAAGCTTTGGAATCAGTAGCGGAATCGGCGGAAATTTCTCACCGTATGCTTTTCTGGTCTCCAGATGATATTTGGCGCAGAACAGATCGCCAAAATGGTCAAAGTGCAGATGACTGATAACGATCAGATCCAGCCGGGCGAGATCCAGTTCCTGCCGAATTTTTGCAATGGAGCCGCTTCCCATATCAAGCAGAAGCTTCTTCCCGGCCGCCTCCACCAAATAGCTGGCGCAGGCGCCATCCGCTTCCGGGCACGTGGCGTTATTACCGAACACCGTGATCCTCATTTTTAACCCCCCAATAGCATACCGCTCCGATTGAAGGAAACAATCGGAGCGGCACAATTTACCGAAACACAATATAGCTGAGCTGTCCCTGGGGTACTGCAATCTCCACAGGATTTTCGCCTATGATTTGGGATTCATCAATGGCCGTATCCATGGATTCCACCTTTCCTGCCTTCCAGCCGGATAACCCAAGCGCACGGAAAGACACGGTCTCTTCCCCGTCATTGGCAAGGATCAGCAGCCTTCCTCCATCCGCAAGCTCCCAGCAGGAAGCGAAGCACTGGTCCGGTACCCCTTCCAGCCACAGGTCATCCTGGAACCTGGCGCCCTTGAGTATGGGCTGGAGGCTGCCCCGGAAAGCCGCGGCCATTTTCCCGTAAGTGTGGTACATTCCGTCCTCCGGACGAAGCCGGGAGGTAATCCCCATCCACAGAATGCTTCCCAGACAGATGGCCCGGTGAAGATCCTTACGGAACCACACCGGCCGCTGGCTCTCCTCCGCCCAGCTTCTGGGGTTGACCATGTTCACTTGGGTAAATTCGGGGAAGGTGAATTTGAACACATTATAGTATTCATCATACTCCGCACCGTTCCAGGTCAGATTGCCCCAGGTGTAGCTGCCATAGATGTCACCGCAATTTTCCGTCATGATATAGGCTTGGGGATTGTAAGCCCGAAGCCTTTGAAGCAGGTTTTTCAGGACATAGAGATAACCGTTGTTGAACTCGCCTATGTTTTCATGGCTGTGCTCCTCACAGTAGCAGGCAAAAGGTTCCGCAGAGGCCAATTGATCCAGATAAATGCCATCACAGCCGTAGGCTTTCACGCAGAACTCCGCCGTGTCCAGCAGATACTCCCGCCACAGCTGATCCGATGGGCAGTTGACGGTAAAATGTTCCGGCCCATAGGTTTCATACCGCATTTCCCCGGTTTCCGTCCGTATGGCCATTTTTTCTCCCACCAGCTTGTGGAAATCCGATTTCAGGTCAAAAATCCGGGCGTTGATATACAGCGTGGACATACCGCCATGCTGGCGCACATATTCCAATCCCCGCCGGAATTCCATGGCGCTGCCCAGCTCCATATCCGGATAATACTCGGGATAGAAGGAGTCAAAGCCTGTCCGGTTCCAGCTTGCGATAAACATATGCCGGGCGCCCCAGGCCGCTCCCGCCTCGTACATCTGGGGGATATCCCGGAAAGAATGTTCCACGTGCCCCGTCCGCTTAAAATTGTAGCACTGGTTTAACACATACTCGTCATCGAGATAAGCCGGATTATGGTCAAAGTCCAGATAAGGGGCAATATAGTTCCGGTAAATCTTTGCTCCGTAATGCCAGTCCCGGTCGGAAATGCAGATCACATATTCCCCTGTCTCATAGGTCTGCCCCGGACGGATTCGGTAGTGCTTTCGGAAGCCGAATGCCATCCAGGGATGTTCCAGACTTCCGCTGGTTTCCGCGATAACACCTGTCACGGGGAAACGGGGATCATGGCTGCCAATATACAGGCCGCTTTGCCGGTTATAGTAGTACATCCAGCTCATGGATGCCAGACCGCAGTAATTGATCTCCCGGCGGTAGATGTCCTCATAGGCCACACTGCTGGCCCGCCAGAAGTCCTTTTTATTGACGCCATATCCCAAAACCGGATTCTTCGTCTTCTCCCCCGCATGGTGGGGGTAGATGATGTAGTCATCCTCCCGGCCTCCCAGGTAGATACCGCCGATATGGGGCATCAGGATCTCCACCACATCAATCTGGCTGTTATTACGGATATCTGCTGAGATGGTCACCCGGTCATCCGCGCACCGGCAGCAAACCCGCATAGAAACCGGATACCCGCCAAAGCTGTCATAGTTCAGCGTCAGACAATTCCCATCAACAGCCGCTTCTGCCAGATGCCCCGGCAGCTTCCGCCGCTTTCCATCCACCAGACCGTATAGCTCCACCAGCGGGTCCCGCGGCGTTTCCCGGATATAGTCTTCCCCGGTGACAAGGTTGCCAAGCTGCGTAAAATTTCCGATCTTCGGATCGAACCGAAGAAATAGCTTCTGCGTTTTCAGTTCCATGGCCGCACCTGTCAATAACCGAACTTGTTATAGTGATCCAGCGCTTCCCCGTTGATCCGGGCGGCATCCGGCATATGGTTGGAGATATACACACTGGGCTTCAGGCCCTTGGCCAGCAGCTTTTCCACCACGGTGCTTTGCAAGGCCCACATCAGATAGCTGGCGCTGACGCCGCTGGCCGGGCAGATTCGCTGACCCAGCTCCGGAACATCCACCAGAGTGTCGCCGTAATTGGTGCAGTTATCAATACAATAGGTGCAGGCCTCGAACAGCCGTTTGCCGCTTGGGTGTTTGCTTGTCAGGTGGCTGGAATACTCCACCGAGGTCAGGGCAATGGTAGCACAGCCCATCGCGTTTGCTTTCAGAGCCAGATCCACCGGAAAGTAATTGTAGCCGGACACGGAGCCGATCATGATGATATCCTCCGGCAGTACATTGGCCCTCCCTAAGACATAATCCGCAAAGCCCGGAATACTGTCATAGCCCACATTACCCCGGGCGGGGGAGGGACGGTAACGCACCGGATTCTGGATTTCGCAGGTGATCTTAATGGGCTTGACCGCCATCATGCCGCCGGTTCTGCCAACACCTTCAAACATCAGCATATGACCCGTGTCCATGATGTGCCACGCGCCGCCTTTTTTCAGCCGGTTCGCAATCTCCTCTGCCGCAGCGAGAATGGTTTCCCGCTGGGTCTGTTCCGCTTTCGTCAGTACCGCCTTCATGGCGGAAAAATATTCGTCCATCAGCATGGTTGATCTCCCATTCCTTTTTCCAGGTTTTCCACAAAGCCCCCAGGCAGCACATCACAACCCAGGATCTCATACATTACATACAGCGCGGCGCCAATCACCGGCTCATATTTCGGCTTTTGATAGGCACAACGGGGCAATCGCTGCCGAAGCGCCGCCGCAAACCGGTCTGTCAGGATGCTGCCCATGTGGCTGACACCGCCTGTCAGCGACACAGTCATGCCATCCGCGTTCATGCGCTCCGCGACAACCCCGGCAAGGTCTGCCAAACACCGGGCAGCCGTATCTAAAATCTCCAATGCATCGGCATCCTCGGCTGCGGCGGCCTCCGCCACGGCAAAGCTCAGTCCGGCGATCCGCTCCCGGGTAAAATCCGGCTGGTAAGCCGCCCGACGCAGGGACGGGATATCCGGAATTCCAAGCCGCTTTTGCGCTGATCGCTGCAATACCGTATCGGAAATCCCCTGGTCATACCGCCGGGTCATGTTTTCCAAGCACAGAAGCCCCATATGGTAACCGCTGCCCTTGTCGTCAAACAACGGCCCCCAGCCTCCGGCCTTGATCCAATGCCCCCCGGCATCTCTGCCCACTGCAAAGGAGCCGGTTCCGGAGAGCACCGCAATCCCCTCCGGCGCGCCCAAAGCGCCATAAAAGGCGTTATATTCATCGCTGAACAGGCAGAATTTCGTTTGGGGGAACCATTTCCGCAGCTGCTCCATGGCATTTCGGAAGCCCGGAATGAACAGATACACACCCTCCAGCATTTGCGCGGAGATTCCCGCCTGATCCAGGCAGGTCTGAATCCCCGCCCGAACCGCGCCGGCGGCGGCGGAAGGATCCAAAAAAACCGCATTGGTTCCTTTGCTTCTTCCCCTTCCCCATACGCTTCCGGAACGGTTGAAAAGCAGATATTCGGTTTTGGTGCCTCCGCCGTCACATACCAAATACACCTTGATCCACCTCGTACTTCAGGAAAGCGCGGGAATCCGATCCCGGTACTGGGCTACCGCTTTCTCATTAAACTCATCGCCGCCGGGTATATTGGCGCTGCGCAGAATGGGCGGCATCTCCCCGCTGCGCAGATACAGATTCTCAATTTTTAAAACAATCCGCTGGGCAATAAACAGGCTGCCAAAAGTAGAGGCCCCGCCTGTCACCTGTTGGGTTCCCGGAATCGTAAACACACCATCCCCAAACGGCGCGTGGTTGTCAATGACAATATCCGCCACTTCACAAAGATGTTTTCCCGTCTGACTTCGGGGCGTAAGCTGTTCGGATATCTGTCGGGAAGTTACGCAGACAACAGTCAGGCCTTTTTTCTTCGCATACAGCGCCGCTTCCACCGGAACCACATTGATTCCGGAATTCGAGGAGATAATGATGGTATCTCCCGGACGAAGGGCTGCTTTACTGAGAACCTCCTCCGCCTTTCCAGGCTGCCGCTCCATGTGGGTGCTGGTGATAGCGCCGGTATGGAGCATCAGTTCATCGGACAGAATCGGATTGACCGGCACCAATCCCCCGCTGCGGTAGAACATCTCTTCCACGATCATATGGGAATGACCGGTTGAAAAAACGTGCAGCAGTCCGCCATTGCGGATCGAGTTGTACGCGGCAGCCGCCGCAGCGTCCATGGGCTGCTGTTCCTCTGCCTCAATCTGCTCCAGCATCGCACATATTTTACTCAAATATTTGTCATCTGGCAATCGTCTTTCCGTCATACAACGACCCTTTCCGAAAAAGGGCGGCGCGGGGCCGCCCTTCTCCTTTGTTTTTTCGCCAATGGCAGGTTATTTTCCCAGGATATCCACAGCCTGCTCATCCACACGGGCTTCAAATTCCTCCGGGGTAATCACGCCTGCCCACAGGGATTCGCACTCCTTCTGGAACATGGTCTGGAAAGCGGAGCCATTCAGATTGGTAGGATAGGGAACCGCGGTTTCCAGAGCCTGGACAAAATATTTGTTATAGGGCGTCTTCGCCTCAAAATTGGCCGTGTCTACCAGCGTGGAGGCAGGCAGGCCAAAGTTCATATCCAACGCAATCTGCTGGCCTTCCTTGCCGGACAGGAATTCCACAACCCGCCAGGACAGCTCCGGATTCTTTGCAGTCTTGGGAATGACCCAAGTGTTGACGAAGGAAGAGGTCTGGCTGACACCGTTGACCGCGGGCATGGGCAACGCGGTATACTCTGTTCCGTTGGCATCGAAGGTGGAAGCGGTAGACAGGGCGCCAACCTGCATGGCTACCTTATTGGCCATGAACGAGGAGAACTCGTTATCACCAAACTGAGCCGCCTGAGCAGCGGAGGGGCAGACTTTGTAGGTGTTGCACAGGTCATACATAAACTGGATGGCTTCCTTGGTGTTGGGATCCGTGGACAGAACGCTGGATTTGCCATCCTCGCTGTACAGCTTGCCGCCGAAAGCAGCAATCATCGCGAAGGTCTGATCGGTGTAGTTTTTCCAGTAATAGCCCCACTGGGCATCCGCACCGGAGCCCTTGGTCAGTTGCTGGGCGATCTCCACGAACTCCTCCATTGTCCAATCGTCAGAGGGAATTTCAATGCCGGCATCGGCAAACATCTTGGTATTCAGGTACATAACCTTGGGCGTAATATCCCGGGCGGCGGCATACATTACGCCGTTGACCGTCAGCGCCTCGGTGACAACCGGGTAAAGGAAATCCTTGTATTCCTGGCTGGCCAGATCGTCCAGAGGCAGGAGCATTCCGTTCAGCGCATAGCGGGGAACCTGATCCATTGCCAGCATCATCACGTCCGGAATCTCTCCGGCAGCCAGCTTGGTAATCATGGTGTCGGCATATTTGCTGGGAATGGTGACAAACTCCAGCTTAATATCGGGGTTGGCTGTCTCAAAGTCCTCTTTCATCTTCTGCAGATGCTCAAACTTCGTGATATCCCACCAGGTGTACACTTTCAGGGTCACAGGTTCCACTGCGGGCGGTGTGGTTTGTTCGGCAGCAGTCTGATCGCCGGTAGCTGCGTCGGTAGGGGCGGCAGTCTGTTCCGCTGGTTTATCCCCAGCGCCGCAGGCTGCCATGGACAGGACAAATGTCATCGCCAGGAAAAGAGCCAGAACTGTACGCATGAGCTTTTTCATTTTTTGTTCCTCCATTTGATTTTTTAATATGTACGGCATATGCCGTTCATTCTGTTGTTGCGGGGCAATTACTTGCCGCCGAAGCCGGAGTTCATGGCCGAGGACATGAAGTGCTTCTGGAAAACCAGGAAGATGATGACGATGGGAATAATGCTGATTGTGGAGCCTGCCAGAAGCACCGCCCAGTTTGGCTCCCATTCCTTCAAATACTTGAGTCCTACCGTCAAGGTCAGCTTGTCATAGTCATTAATGACAATCATTGGCCACAGGAATTCGTTCCACACGCTGCGGAAGGAAAGAATTGCCGTGGTGGCAATGGCAGGCTTTGCGTTGGGCAGCACGATCTTGAAAAATACGCCCAGACGGGAGCAGCCGTCCATAATCGCCGCGTGTTCCAGGTCTTTGGGGATGCTTAGAAAATACTGCCGGAAAAAGAAGATATTGAAGGCATTGGCGCTGGTAAACATACATTTGAGAAACAGCGCCAGATAGGTATTGGCCAAACCGGCATCCACCACAATTTTGTAGTTGGGAATTAAGGTCACATGGCTGGGCACCATCATGGTCGCGATGAACGCCAGAAACAGCAGATTTCGCCCTTTGAATTCCAGCCGGGTCAGGGCATATGCCGCCAGTGACGCGACCGCAATCATGGACAGCGGAATCGCGATGGACAGGAAAATGGAGTTGCATATGAACTTGTCAAAGGGCAGCACCTCAAAGAGCCGCTTGTAATTATCCAGTGTTGCCGGCTGGGGCCACATATTCAGGGATGAACTGCCATAGAGCTGCTCGGATGTTTTAAAGGAGGACAGTACCGACCAGACAAAGGGGTAAATCATAATCAGGGACAGCAGAATCATGAACGTATGGTATACGATAGTTCCCCATTTCTTTCTTGTGCTCATCCCCAGGGTTCTCTGTTTCATATCATTCACCCCCCTGTTCATTGCGGAAGCGGTACTGGACGAGTGTTACAACCAGAATCAACGCGAAGAAGATCCAGGCAAGCGCAGACGCATAACCCATATCATAGTTACGGAACGCCTGTTCATAGATGTAATACATGATGGTACTGGTCGAACCCAAAGGCCCGCCTTCCGTCATGATAAAAATGGATTCGAACATATTGAATGCTTCGATCACCAGCAGGATCGCCACCATAAAAGAGGTATTGGACAGCATCGGCAAGGTGATCTTGAAAAAGCGCTGCACCGAGTTTGCTCCATCCACTTCCGCAGCCTCATACAGGTTTTCCGGGATGGTCTGAAGCCCCGCCAGGAACATTATCATGTAATAACCGCTCATTTGCCACACCCGCATAATGACCAGCGCCGGTTTGCTCCATGCAGGATCTGCCAGCCACATGGGCGGATTGTTCCACCCCAAGGCGGTAAGGAAGTTGTTCAGCAGTCCCATATCCGGGTTGAAAATCCACAGCCAAACCATGCTGACCGCAACGGTGGAGGTGATGCTGGGCAGGAACAGGGCCACCCGGTATGCCTTATTGATCCGGCCCACCTTCCTGTTGATCAGAAGCGCCAGCCCCAGGGAGATCACCAGCACCAACGGCACCAGCAATAGGACAAAATAGAAGGTGTTACCGAAATACCGGTAGAAATACTGGTCATTTGTAAAGGCGCGGATATAGTTTTCCAGGCCAATCCATTTCGGAGCGCTCAGCAGATTGTAGTCTGTGAAGGAAAGATAGAGTGAATACAGAATTGAGCCAAAGGTAAAAATGCTGAAGCCAATCAGTGCCGGAGATACAAACAGCCAGCCCAGGCAGGCTTCCCGCCGTTTCAGCGTTAAAAAGCGTTTTTGCGGTGTGGGTTTCGTCTTTTCTTTCACCATCTCTGCTCAATCCTCCAGTAGCACCGTACAACCCGTCAGGTTGTTATGTTGTCATGATATTTTATTACATATTTTTTCGCTCGTCCGGCTTGCCTTGGCAAGCCAGACAGCGATCAAATCTATTTATTTTTTCAGCGTGACATTGAACACGTATTTATCACCCCGGTACACGGACTCCGTGTATTCAAAGGGAACATCATTGCTGTCAAAGGCCGTTCGGGTAATCCGCAAAACCGGCCCCCCTACTTTGATTTGCAGAAGTTTCGCATCAGAAGAATTGGCAAGCCCCGCCTGAATGCTCTGCACAGCTTTGTAAGGTTCACAGCCATAACGCTGTTTCAGGAGAGCGTACAAGGATTGACTCAAATCCTGGGTTTCAATTCCGGCAAACCGGCTGAAAGGGAGACAGACCTTCTCAACCGCCATGGGAATCTCATCAGCACACCGGACTCTGGAAATCAGGTAGACTTTTTGGGATGCATCCAGCCCAAGTGCCGCAGCTACCGCTTCATTGGGTGCCGTCAGGCATTGGTCAATCAGCACGGTCGAAGGTGTCATACCGATGCCGCGCATCTCATCGCTGAATCCAATCAGGTGGTTTAGCTGCATTCCCGCTTTTTTCGCCGAAACGAAGCTGCCTTTCCCCTGGACTTTGTAGATATATCCACCTTGGGCAAGGCCATCCAGCGCCTGACGGACGGTAATGCGGCTTACACCAAACAGCTCCCCAATTGCTTCCTCTGTTGGTATTTTTTCGCCTTCCGTCAGCTTGCCGGATTCGATCAGGGACTGATAATAGCTGATAATCTGAGAGTATCTCGGCGCAGCCTTCATACCATCCAACATCCTTTTGCTTCCTTGTTATGACAACATGATATCAGAATATGTAGCATCTGTCAATCGTTTTTTCTCCTCTCGATGCAATTTTGTATCATCTGTCCAAATTTGGATAGCAGATTTTATTGAACCAAACCAATTGTAATGTCATTTCGAGTCTCCCTTACCTCACCCCTTTTGAATTTTGCGATAAAATCTGGAGCGCTTAACCCATTGACAAAGATCAATCTGTCACATATAATATGGACAAACTACGATGGGAGGCGCGCCATGGATGAGCGAAAGACAGCTTTAATCTTCAAGGCGTTCTGCGATGAAAACCGCATTCGCATCCTGAAGCTGCTGCGCGGCGGCGAAAAGTGCGCCTGCAAACTGCTGGAGGAAATGAGCATCAGCCAGCCCACCCTGTCCCACCACATGAAGATCCTCTGCGATTCGGGCATCGTGACGGGACGCAAGGAAGGCAAGTGGATGCACTATTCCATTTCTGCCGAGGGTGTCCGGATTGCCAAAGAGTATCTGACCGAGTTGACCACCGCCAACCCCACCCGCGAAAACGAGCCGTGCTGCGGAGAATAAAGGAATTCCCCCAAGCACGGCTTACAGCATCCTCTATATATTGACAGATTCGAATTTAACGATATTGAAAAGGAGTATTCAATGGAAGTATTGAAAACCGTCTGGGATTTCTTTCAAAATGAAGTCCTCGGCATGAAATGGCTGAACCGGCTGATTGGCAACATGGTGGAAGCCACCGGCTTGGACGCCTCCGGCAGAATCGGCGGCAGCATCCAGTTTTTCTTCTACGACTGTATCAAAATTATGGTGTTGCTGGGTGTGCTGATCCTGATGATCTCTTACATCCAGAGCTATTTCCCACCGGAACGGTCAAAAAAGATTCTGGGTCGCTTCCGCGGTATCGGTGCCAACTGCGTAGCGGCACTTCTCGGCACAGTTACACCCTTCTGCTCCTGTTCCTCCATCCCGCTGTTCATCGGCTTTACCAGCGCAGGACTTCCGCTGGGCGTGACTTTCTCGTTCCTGATTTCCTCTCCCATGGTGGATTTGGGCAGTCTGGTACTGCTGATGAGCATCTTCGGCTGGAAGGTCGCAACCGTCTATGTGGTGCTGGGGCTGGCGATTGCCGTGTCGGGGGGAACACTGATTGAGAAGCTGCACCTGGAAAATCAGGTGGAGGAATTCATCCGAAACGGCAAAGCCATGGATATTCCCCAGAAAGAACTGCACTTCAAGGATCGTATGAAATATGCCTGGGAGCAAGTGGTATCCACCGCTAAAAAGGTCGCGCCCTATGTGTTGATCGGCGTGGGCATCGGCGCGGTCATCCATAACTGGATTCCGGAAGAATGGATTATCAAGATTCTCGGCTCCGGTAATCCCTTTGGCGTCATCATCTCCACCATCGCCGGCATCCCCATGTACGCTGATATCTTCGGCACCATTCCCATTGCGGAGGCGCTGCTGGCAAAGGGAGCGCAGTTGGGCGTCGTCCTGTCCTTTATGATGGCCGTTACCACCTTATCCCTTCCCTCTCTGATTATGCTCCGCAAGGCTGTAAAGGCGAAGCTGCTGGGGATCTTTATCGCAATCTGTACCGTCGGTATTATTGTCGTTGGCTATTTCTTCAACGCAATTCAACCTATTCTAATTTAATGGAGGTATTATGATGGCACTGTTCAATTTTGGGAAAAAGAAGGATGAAGAAAAAAAGGCTCCCGCCTGTTGCTGCGGCTCCGCTGCGAAAGCGGAAGAATCCCCAAAAACCTGCTGCGGCGCCCCCGTGGATGGTATCTGCTGCGTTAAAGTCCTGGGTGCGGGCTGCAAATCCTGCCATGAGCAGTACGAGAACGTGAAAGCCGCTGTCAAGGCCATGGGGCTGAACATCGAGGTGGAGTATATCACTGATATGGAAAAGGTCATGGGCTACGGCGTGATGTCCATGCCCGCCATCGTCGTCAACGAACAAGTTGTCTCCATGGGTAAGGTCTTGAAGGCTTCCGATGTGGAAAAGCTTCTGCGCAAGCTGGGATGCTGATATGCAGAAGGTAGCCTTTATCTGCGTTCACAACTCCTGCCGCAGTCAGATCGCGGAGGCGTTGGGACGGCATTTGGCGGCAGATGTGTTTGAAAGCTATTCCGCCGGAACGGAGCGGAAGGACCGCATCAATCCCGACGCGGTACGGCTGATGAAAGCGCTGTATCACATCGACATGGAGGCCGAAGGACAGCACAGCAAGCTGCTGTCCGACCTGCCGCCGGTGGATGTGGTGATTACCATGGGCTGCAATGTGAAGTGCCCGTTTCTGCCTTGCCAATTACGGGAGGACTGGGGTTTGCAGGACCCAACCGGGCAGCCGGATACGGTTTTTATGGAGACCATCTGGCAGATCGAAGCAAAAATACTCCAACTGAAGGAGAGACTACGCTGAAAAAGAAGCCAGGGTTTTTTCCTGTTTCGGCTTTCAAAAAGCGCTGCCGCATCCGGGGGAAACCCCGGATGCGGCTTTATCATTTTCCTATACAGCCGGCCGAACCCGGCTGCCGAAGATTGACCAGAAGTAATCCGTCCGGTAGGCAGACAGGGTTTCAGCGGGGACATACACATTGGCCTCGGTTCCCTCCAGCAGCTTCTGCCCCACCCGGCATTCCGAGGGCACCACAGATTCCAGAATGATTCTCATTAAGCTGCCACACCCCCGGAACGCGCCGTCACCGATGGCGCGGATTCCCGTCTGGAGGGTGATTTCCTCCAGCTTTTCCGCCCCGGCAAAGGCGCCGGGAGCGATGGCCGTCACCGGCAGGTTCTGATAACCCTTGATGGCATATTGGGGACTGTTGGTGATAAAGATGATGACCACCTCCGGATCCAGCCGGCGGATTTCCTCTGCGGCGGTCATTCCGTCCATGTAATTCATCTCAATGTCCATGAGAATAATGTCGTACTCCGCCCGATAGCCGATGGCAATCTCATCCCCGTCGGTAAAGGTTGTTATGCGGATTTTTTCCGCCGATTCCTTTTCATACCGGGCAAGATACTCCTTGAGCTGATTTCTGTATATCGGGTCATCCTCCACCAAAGCAATACGTACCATCTTTTCTCCTCCTCTCTTAAAAATCCCTATTTTATTTTACCATTCTGCACCAGACGGGTCAAGGCTCTTAAAGGTTCAGGAAATCTATCTTCTTTTACTCCTACTATACCACGTCCCCCGCTTCCATTGCAAGAGGGAAGCGGGGGACGTCCAGAGTATGAGTATTTTCTTTGCCGCTTTCTTTCACGGTAAATCCCGATATGTCGGTTTCAAAATCGGAAGTTATCAGCCTACAGCTTCAAAAGCATATAAACGACTTCCTGGAATCCGCTTATCCGGGAATGGAATCCACGGGGATTTCGTCCGTATTCTACAAACCCCGCTTTTTGGTATAATGCAATGGCTCTTGCATTCTCCGCAACCACAGTCAATTCCAGTTGGGCATATCCTGCCTCTTTCGCGCATTTTATGCAGGCTTCCAGCAACGCCCTGCCGATTCCCAGACCCCAGTATTCCTTCAGCACGCTGATACCAAACTCCGCGCGATGCCTGACCTTATCCTTTGTTCCGACCGCTTCAATTCCGGCGGTTCCGGCAACCTTTCCATCCACAAAAGCGATCAGTTCAATTTCATGCGTGCTGGCTGTTTTTTGCTCCAGAAACTGGCCTTCTTTTTCGGAATCAAAGCTGTTTTCATCTGGATAGGAAAGCAGGAAATCTGTTTCTGCATGCGTCCGGTTGAAATTTTCAAACACCGCGCTTCCGTCAGATGCCACACCATTTCTCAGCACTGCGGTTTTTCCGTTTTTCAAAACAATCTGTTGACAGTATTTCATGTACTTTTCTCTGCAATTGCGTATTTGTCTTACTGAAGGGAACTTACTTCTTGGGAGGTTCTGATTCGTTCGCAATCCATACGGTAGTCGTTATGCTGCTGATTCGCTTTGCAAGGGTATGAGCAGCAAAGCGACGAGCCGTTTTTTCAAAAACGGAATCTTATGGCTGGCTGAGGCGCTTCCCCCATTTGGAAAAGCGCCCCTGTTCTTGATCATTCGTACCCCTTCAGGAACATCTTGAAGAACCGCACACCTTCTGCCAGCGTGGAAACCGTGACATTTTCATCCACCGCATGGCAACTGGCGGACTGGGCGGAGGTCATCCGGGTGGGGCAAAAGCGCAGTGCGTTCTCGGTGAGCGCGTGGAAGTGGCGGCAGTCGGTGCCACCCATGATGACAAAGGGGGCAATCCCCGCGTCCGGAAACTGTTTGGCAATGCATTCCGTCAGGTAGGCGTACTCTTTGGAGTGGATATTGGACACCGGAGAAGCGTCCCGCTGCATCAACACCTCCAGTTCCAGATCGTACTTGTCCGCGTATTTTCTCAGGACGGCCAGAGATGCCTCGCAGTCCTGCTGGACGCTGGTGCGCAGATTCGCCACCAGATACGGCTCTTTTGGAATTACATTGGCGGCGTCGGAACCACGCATCATGGTAAAGCAGCAGGTGGTGGCCATGACCGCCTCGCCGAAGGGGGACACCTTGGGCATCAGAACCATCACCAGCGGCTGGAACAGCCAGAGGTTGCCCAGCACCAGACGCAGTGGGAAGGAGAAGGAGGGCGCCATTCTGGCGAACATTTCCTTTACCTCGGGCAGAAGGGCCTTTTTGAAAGGACGCCTGCGCTCAATCTCATTGGCAAACGCAAACAGCCGGGCGGCCGGCGTGTTCCGGGGCGGGGTGGAGCTGTGACCACCCTTGCCCCGGGCGGTAATTTTCACATCCATATAGCCCTTTTCCATAATGCCGATAACGGCGTAGGGACGATCCATTCCCTCTACCGCTTTGTCGATCACCGCGCCGCCTTCGTCGATAACCAGTGCAAGCTGAATTCCCTTTTCCTTCAGATACCGTACGGCGGACGCGGCGCCGTCGCCGCCGGTTTCCTCGTTGATGGAGTATTCCAGATACATGTCGCAGGGAGGCGTGAAGCCCTCGGCCAGCAGCTCTTCCACCGCTTCCAGCTCCACGAACATGGTGCTCTTGCAGTCCAGTGCGCCACGGCCATAGAGATTGCCGTCCACCACCCGGCCGCTGTAGGCGGGCACAGACCAGCCCTCGTCGGAGGCAGGAACCACATCCTGATGTCCCATCAGCAAAATGGGCTTTTTCGTTGGGTCTTTCCCTCCCCAATGGTACAGAAGCGTTCCGTTCAGAACAGTTTTGTTCAGGCTTTGGTGAACCAGGGGAAAAAGCCGCTTCAATTCTTCCTGATAGCGGGCAAAATCGGACAGGTCCTCGTCCTCGCGTCTGGAGACGGTCGGAACGCGCACCATGGCGCCCAGCTTTTCGGCGCAGAGGGAAAGCTCTTCCGGAGTGATTTCCGTGGCACAGGAAGCGGGGGCGGGCGCTTTGATGGCGAAGGTACGAATGACGGCGATCAGCAGCAGCGCAGCCAAAACGCCCAGAATGCCAAAAAGAATGTACAGCATTTATGCCTCCTTCCCCCGCTCCATGGCGGTCATCTCTTTCTCAATGGGATGGAAGCAGACGACAACCAGCATAACGGCAGCCACCAGCATGGGAACCCAGCCCAGCAGAGCGCAGATGGTATTGACGGCGGTCTGGGGCTGGGCGGGAAGATCGGCGTTAAAGCCGGCGGCAGCCAGCGCGCCGGTCATCAGCAGGTTGGTGCCCGCCTTGCTCAGCTTGGCGGCCAGATTATCGCAGGTGGAAACCAGACTGTCAATCCGGCGGCCGGACTGGTACTCCACCAGATCGGCGATGTTATTCCGGTTGGTATTGAAGCACACAAAGGCCAGCGCCATGGAAAACGCCACGGTAACACTGTTGACGTAAATCGCGCCCATGGAGTAGGGGTCCAGAATAAACCAGATTTTCCCAGCCAGATACACCGCGGCGGATAGAATCATGGTGTGTTTGCGGCCGATTTTTTTATCGATGGGGATTGCCAGCAGGGTGGCGATGACGGACATCACCAGAAACACCGCCAGAATGGGCGTGGCAGCGGCGGCGGAGCCGAGCACATAGGTAGCATAATAATTAATCGTGCTCATGATGAGCAGATTCAGCATTCCGTAGCAAATCACGTACAGGGCGTTCATGACCCAGGAGCGGCAGTGCAGAAGCATCTTCACGGCATCCAGGAAGCGGATTTTGCTTTCCGCCTCTTTTTGCTCGTGAATGCGTTCCCTGGTCGTAAAATAGTGTGCCAGAGAGCCGATGATGCACACGGCGCCCATGACCATGGCGGCGAAGAAGAAGGCTCTGCGGCCTGCGTTGTCCTGCAGCACGTTGCCCGCTTCATCCAATCCCCCAAAGAGACCCAGCAGCGGGTACAGCGCCAGAGCCCCAATGGCAGAACCGATGCAGCCGCCCAGATTCCGGGCCACATTGATGGCGCGGCGGTCGGAATCCCGGTTGGTAGCCAGAGAACCCATGGAGTTGTAGGGAATGGCCGCGAAGGTATTGAACAGTTCAAACAAAAAATAGACCGCGACAGCAATGCCCAGCTTCAAGCCGTAGGCCACGTCGAAGCAGGTAAACATCAGCACCGTGGTGATCGCCCAGGGAACGGCGCACCAGAGTGCCAGCGGGCGGCACATTTCTCCGTTTTTGAACCGGTGGTTAACAGCCCAGAAGCCAACCAGCGGATCGTTCACCGCGTCCCAGACAATGCCGATGGCGGTGATAATACCTGCGTGGGCAATCTTGATGCCCATTACATTGGTCAGGAAAAACAGGTAAAACAGATCCTTGAAGTTAAAGACCACGTTGCTGGCTGTGGAGAAGGTACAAAAGCCAAGTTTCTCCGCAAAGCCGATGGGTGGTGTTTCCGCGCGGGTGTTGCTGCTCATGATTTCCACTCCTTTGGTATTGAAATATCAAAAGTATACCACGTTCCCAAAGAGGATGCAATCAAAATCCGTGAAAAGCACCGGAATACACCTTTTTTCAGCTTCGCAGGAATGCCTCGAAGCCGGGGCTGAAATACTCCGTTCCGGCGGTGTCCACCCACATGGCCTCCGCCCCGCAGGCGTCCAGCAAGGTCTGTCCCTGCGCCCGGGGCATGAGAAACAGGGCGGTGGAGAGCGCGTCGGCCAGCGCCGAATCTGCGCACAGAATGGTCACGGAGCGCCAGCCGGCAGCAGGGAAAAGGGTGTCAGGGTCAATGATGTGATGGTAGCGTTTCCCGTCCACCGTATAGCAGCGCTGATAATCGCCGCTGGTGACTGCCGCGCCGTCCGTGAGATTCAGCGTGTGCAGGTAGTCATCCCTGTCCGGATTTCGGATTCCCACCACCCACGGCGTCCCGCTGCTGTCTTTCGGCCCGGTGGCAACCACATTGCCGCCCACGCTGAGCAGCAGTCCCTCCGGTGCGGTTTCCGCCACCCGCTGGGCAGCCCATCCCTTGGCAACGGCGCCCACGTCCAGCCGTACATCGGGATCGGAGAGATATACGGTGGATTCGGCCTCATTGATGATCATGCAGTCAATGGATATGTGCCGCGCTGCCGCCTCCAGCGCGGCCTGATCGGGCAGCGCGGCGTTGGCAGGATCGTCCAGTCCGGCGCTGCGAGCCTGATGCCACAGTGCCAGCACGCTGCCCATGGCCACATTGACCTTTCCCCCGGTCAGGTCATAGTAGGCGCGGCAGTCCTTCAGCAGGCGGATGATCCGGCTGTCCACCTCAACCGGAGATACCCCCGCCTGATCGTTGATGGTTTTGAGGTTATTGAGGCCGTTGTAGCTCTGATAGATATCAAAAAGCCGGTGATAGTCCAGCAGCTCGTCGTAAATTGCCTGCGCCTGCGCGTCAAAAGCCTCCCTGCTTTCCGCGCAGCCGGTGATGGTGGTCACGGTGTCAAACAGCGTCAGATAGGTTACGGAATACAGCTCCCCGGAATGACCGCCAGTGCCGCAGGCCGCAAGCAGCAGACAGGCTGCAAGCAGCCCGCCCAGAATCCGGAAAAAAAGGCGTGGCTGGTCTTTCGAGGTTTTCATGGCCGTTTTTCCCCTCCCAAAAAAGGATGTTCTCTCTGATTTCTGACTTTCAGCTTTCCCGTTTACGCTTTCCCGTCAAACCGAATCACGGTGGTGTACTGCTCGCCCTTTGCCGCCAGCGCTTCATCCACCTTCTGCTTGATTTCACTGCGCTGGTTCTCCATGGAATAGGGCACCGCCAGGTCAAACACCAGTTTGGTCTGCTTGGAGCCGCGCACCATCCGGAAGTCGTGAATGGAAAGCCGTGGATCGATCTGCCGGACAATTTCATTCACCTCCCGGTGCATTTTGTTCCACTCCCCGTCATTTACCAGCACCGGGTCATAGTGAATTACCAGATGGACATTCAGCTCCGCCAGCGCGTCGCACTCAATATCGTCAATGATGTCGTGACAGGCAAGCGGATTCTCCTCGGCGCTCAGTTCGGCATGAACGGAGGCAAAGCACTGGCCGGGGCCGTAGTCGTGCACCAGCAGATCATGAATGCCCAGAATTTTGTCATGGGACAGCACCAGTTTGGATATTTTATCCACCAGTTCTCCATCCGCCTGCTGACCCAGCAGGGGTGAAATGGTGTCCTTTGCGATGCTCACACCTGACCAGAGGATGAACAGCGCCACAGCCAGACCCACATAGCCGTCCACATTGATGTGGAAAAAGTATCCCACCAGGCAGCCCAGCAGCACACCCGTCGTTGCAATCACATCGTTCCGGCTGTCCACAGCCGTCGCCGACAGCGTGGTGGAATCAATGCGCCTGCCCAGTCCTTTGAAGAAAAAGGACATCCACAGCTTCACGGCAATGGAGGCCAGCAGTACCCCAAAGGTCACCGCCGAAAAGGTCAGCGGCTGGGGCGAAATGATTTTCTCCACGGAGGACTGCACCAGTGAACCGCCGATCAGCAGAATCAACGCCGCCACCACCAGACCCGACAGATATTCATACCGGGCATGGCCGTAGGGGTGATCCGCGTCGGCCGGACGGCGCGCCAGCCGGAATCCCAACAGCGTCACCACGGAGGACGCCGCATCCGACAGATTGTTGACCGCGTCGGCCACAATGGACACCGCGCCCACCAGCAGGCCCACAATCAGCTTGCCCAGAAACAGCAGGCAGTTGCAGACGATTCCCGTGACGCCTGCCAGAATGCCAACCGCCGAATGGACGGCGGGATTCCCGGTATCCTGATAATTTTTCACAAACAGACGAAGAAGAAGTTCGGTCATGTCAATTCCTCCCAATTTCAGATTCCATCTGACAGAAAACACCCACGGAGCCAGTATCGATCGGTACTGTCCCGTGGGTGATAAATCCACTGCCACTTCTGTGACCCGGCTCCGGGCTTGCCCGGCCTGCTCAATATTGCACCGCAGCGCAGAAAGTGAGATTATTTTATCAGGGTTATCCAGCGCAGTCAAGATAAAAATTGTAAATTTTAACCCATTTCGAGCGGACAGGCTGAAAAACGCCCCCGGATAGATTGGAATCCGGCCTATCCCTCATCGGGCGGACGCTCTTCCGCCGGGACGCTTCCCAGCGCCTCCAGCAGTTCCTGCCGAAGGGTCATAATCTGACCCACATGATAATTGGTTACCACATCCAATTCCGTCAGCAGCTCCAGCGGCCGCTCATCCCGGATGGTGGCGCCGCACTCCCGCAGACGGCGGCGATTTTCGTCGCTCAGCCGTCCGACCTGCCGCATCCGGCACAACACCTCCATCTGCGCCACCAGTTCCCGGGCTTTTCCCTCGCACAGGCGGAAAATTTCCAGATCATGCTGCTGGCGGCGCAGATGGAGCAGCAGCCGCTGATCGGAAAACAGCTTGAGTTGTCCCGCCATTTTGTCTATCATGCGGGTCATCTCATCCACATCCGGCAGATGGTCGTCCCCGTCAAACATATCCTCCAGAAAGCGCAGAAGTTCTCCATCCAGACTTTCCACGGTGGCGCAGATCTGGCGGCTGTTGTCATAGGGGAAAATCAGCGTGTTAATCACCATTCCCACGCCCAGACCGATGGCGGTATCCCAGATCCGCCCCAGTGAATAGGATATGGGCTGAATATCCGGGGTTGTGCAGATCAACACCACGATAAAGCTGGGCAGGGACGGAGAATAGGGGATATGCAGCAAATTGTACAGCGTGATCACCAGAACGATGCCGATGCCTGTGGCGATCAGCGGAGATCCGGGCAGCGCCAGCAGCACAACCCCCGCCAACGCGCCGAAGACCACGCCCACAATCTGGGCAATGCACGCCTCCAGCGATGCCTTGAAGGTGGGCTGTACCGCCGCCATGGCGCCCAGCATGGCGAAGATCAGCTTGGAGGCGGTTGCGCCGTAAGCGTCCACAATGACCATGGCGGCAAGCACCGCCGCAACCGTCTTGAGGGTTCTCAGCCCGATGCTGAATCTGGGCAATTTCGGCTTGATACGCGCTCCCTCCTTTTTAATCGCAATCCATCAGTTCCATTCCATGGCGCTGATATACCGCGCAAGCATTTCGCCTATTGCACGGTGACCCGATTCCGTCAGGTGCAGGCCGTCGGCAGCGGAAGCGCAGGCGCAGGGCGCCGCATCCACCCAGAGAACGTGAAATTCCTCGGCCACACGGGCCGTGAATTCAGCAAAATGGCAGGAATCCTCGTACCGGCCGCAGCAGGCCAGATCAGGACGGATCTGGGCAATCTGCGGATGAAGCGTAATGGGCGAAACCAGCAGAATCCGGGGTTTTTCCACAAAAACCGCGGAACTGTCCTGATAAAAGGCCGGGGCATTCAGAATCCGCCGGACAATCGCCGAAAGGCCGCGGTAATATCCCCAGGCATCGGTATAATTCAGGTCGTTGGTTCCCAGCATCAAAACGATCAGATCCAGAGGCCGGGCGCTGAACAGGGAATATCCCAATCCTTCCATACCATTGCGGCAGGGATAATAGGGGCTGTCCCAAACGGTTGTCCGCCCGTTGATGCCGTCCTCAAGGATTTCATATTCCGCGCCCAGCTCTTTTGCCAGGACACCCGTCCAGCGGACATTTCCCGGATACCGTTCGCCTGTCGGGGGTGTATAGCCCCAGGTGTTTGAATCTCCGTAACATAGAATTCTTTTCATCAGTTGTTCTGTTCCTCCAGATTTTCAATATAGCGATCCGCAGCCATCCGTGCCGCGCCGATCGCAGCGCATTCCCGTCTGAATTTTCCAAGATGGATATAGCTGGTATCCTCCTCGAAATTGTTGTATTTCCGAATTTTCTCGTCAAATGTTCGCATATGCCCGCCCATGTAGCCGCCCACATAGCCGCCCAGGATGATGTCGCAGTCAAAGGCCATCCGGAGATTGCAGACCATCACGGCCAGATGATCCAGATAGGTGTCCCAGCGGCGGGCGCAGTCGGGATCGCCGTTTTCCAGTCTCTCGAAAAACTGTGTCAGGCTCTGGCTGTCCCCCCGCCGCAGTACCCGGGCGGAACAATAGGCGTCCAGGCAGCCCCGCTTGCCGCAGTAGCATTTTTTTCCGCCTGGCACCAGGATCATGTGGCCAAACTCGCCGCTTTTGAAATGTTCGCCCAGATAAATATCACCGTGTTGGTAAACCGCGCCGCCCACCGTATCGTTCAGGGAGAGGTACACCGTATTTCTCTGTTTATCCTCCACTTCCGCATAAGCTGCCAGATTGGCATCGTTGCCAAAAAGCACGGGGTAGGGAATATTCATTGAAAATTGCCGCAGGTTGATGTGGGCCACGTTCAGCGCGTGGGATTTGACCAGATCCATCCGCTCCGGATCAAGGATGCCGGGCAGCGCGATTCCAACCCCCACCAGCCGGCAGGAAGTGTTCGTTCCCACACCGTTTTTCCGTGCGAAATCCTGCACAATCCTGCCCAGTTCCAGATAGTAGGCAGCGGTATTCTCGTAGTTCAGGCAGTTCTGCGCGATGTCCAGCGGTTTGCGGCACAAATCCATCAGAATCAGACGCACATGATGCGCCGTGATTTCCACGCCCACGGAGCAGCGCGCGCCCTGCCGGATGGTCAGCATTTTGGCTTTTCTGCCGCCGGTTGATCCAAATTCTCCACTCTCACAGACCAGTCCCCGGGAAACCAGATCGCTGACATTCTGAAACACGGTGGGCATACTCAGCTTCAGCCCGTCGGCCAGCTCCTGTCTGGACACCCCTTCGTGATCCAGAATATACATGGCCAGTCTGACCAGGTTTTTCTGCTTCAGCGCCCCGTTTGCCGGTTTCATAGCATTCCCCTTATCCTTGCGGTTTGTCCCGTTTTTCGGAATTCTTTGCCTGTTCAAGGCTGATTTCACATTCATTTCTTATATTATACACATCCGCTTCCGTTCTGGCAAGGGGTTACCGGCAGGAACGGGCGTTTCATACCTCTTTCATGGCCACCGAATACATACAATATGTATTTCCCCGGCTTGCCACGTACCATTCCTTGGCCAGCATGGCGCTGGGAGAATTCCCGTAAAACCGGATTTCCCCCGGTTCGAAGCGTCTGTGATAGCAGGAGAAATAGCCCTTCAGGTTGAATGCCATGGAGTCCACCCGCGTCACATTCATACGCACCCGCCGGTATGTCTCCAGCCAGCGGGGCAGAACCGGCTGTTTGTCCGGGTACAGCACATAGACATCATACGCCCTGTCCGTCTCCACCGTAAAGCACCAGTCCTCCTCGCCGATCATCTTGTCATCGCCGCAGGTGCGGATATGGGTGCAGCCGCGAAGCTGCTCCGGCACATAGGAGAACTCATACAATCGATCCATATACTGCAAATGTCCCGGTGCCAGCGTATCCAGCCGATATTCCTTTCCGGAGGCAACCGCTTTGATCCCGATCATGGGCTATTCTCCTTTCAAATCCCCTCCTGATTCTGAACGTCGATCAGAATCTTCATCGAGGTCTCCCGGTTCGCGTCAATAAACGCGTATGCCTGCTGATACTGTCCAAAGGGGAACACCCTGCTCATCAGGGGGCGAAGCTGGATTTTTCCTTCGTTGACCATTTCAATCGCCCTGACATAATCCTCATGCCGGTACATCATGGTGGTATTCAGATCCAGCTCGTGGTCGTTGAGCACCGCCAGATCCACGGATGCCATCGCGCCGAACACCGCCACCAGAATGATGGTGCTTCCCTTCCGGGCGCAGCGGATTGCCTGATTCATGGTCACGTTGTTGCCCGCGCAGTCATAGATGATATCGGCTTTGTCCGGGCCGAAGTGCTCCACCATGGCCGCGCCGAATTCCTGATTCCGGGTGTTCACGGCGAAATCCACACCGCATTTTTTCGCCAGCTCCAGCCGGTAGTCCGACACATCGGTGACCATGACTCCCGCCGCGCCCATGCCCTTCGCCACCTGCGCCACCAGATTTCCGATGGGGCCTGCGCCGATCACCACGATCTTCTTTCCGGCCACGTCCCCCGCCCGGCGGACGGCGTGAACCGCCACAGCCAGCGGCTCGATCATGGCGCCCTCTTCAAAGCTCATGTCCTGCGGCAGCGGTGTAACCTTCGATGCGTCCACCGCGAAATAGGTGGACGCGGTGCCGGTGGTCTGGAAGCCCATGACCTTCAGCTCTTCGCACAGATTATACTTGCCGTGGGTGCAGGGATAGCAGTGCCCGCAGTACACCTGCGGCTCGATGGTAACTTTCTGTCCCAGCGTGAAGCCCTCAACTCCGGCGCCCAGCGCGGCAATTTCGCCGGATACCTCATGCCCCTGCGTGACCGGGTAGGATGTAAAGGGATGGGTTCCATGATACACATGGATATCGCTGCCGCAGATGCCGATCATCCGAATCCGAACCAGCACCTGCCCCGCCCCGGCCTCCGGAACCGGAATCCGCCGGAACGTCACCTTGCCCGGCTCTGTCATAACCTCTTGAACCATTTCTTTTTCCATGGGCTATTTCCTCCTCGTATGATTGAAAACAATTTATAAAACATTTTATGTAAGTAGTATAGGCTATTTTATAGGCTGCGTCAATCAGAAATCTGTCAAATTTGTCATTTTTATCTAATCTTACCAAAAAGAAACCGTGAAAACTTCCATCTTGCTTTTTCAAAAAGGATTTAGTAAACTGGATTACAGAAGAATTTTCCCTTGAAATGAGGTTGCGTTTATGTATGATGTTGTCGCACTGGGCGAACTGCTGATTGACTTTACCTGCGTTGGAGCGGACAGTGACGGTTATCCCACCATGGCTGCTCACCCCGGCGGCGCGCCCGCCAATTTTCTGGCCGCGCTGACCAAATTCGGCGCGAAAACCGCCCTGATGGGAAAAGTGGGCGCCGACACTTTCGGCCGTCTGCTGACCGGAACCCTGCGCAAAGCCGGGATTGACACCGGGGGACTGATGGCTGCCGATGACGTGTTCACCACGCTGGCATTTGTCACTTTGGACAAAACCGGAAACCGGGAATTTTCCTTCTCCCGCAAGCCCGGCGCGGATACCTGCCTGACCACTGAAGAACTGGATCTGTCCCTGATTGATCAGACACGGGTCTTTCATTTTGGAACCCTGTCCCTGACCGACGAGCCCGCCCGCTCCGCCACCTGCCGTGCCGTGGAATACGCGAAAGCAGGCGGCAAGCTGATTACCTTCGATCCCAACCTGCGAAAGCCCCTGTGGCGCGATTTGGAAGAGGCCAAGCGGCAAATGATCTGGGGCCTGACCAAAGCCGACGTGGTCAAAATCAGCGATGAAGAAGTGGAATTTTTGTGGGGACTGGACGTGGAAGCGGGGGCCGACTTCATTCTGCGTAACTTCGGCGTCAAGCTGGTATTTGTCACCTGCGGGGCTGAGGGCTGCTATTTCAAAAACGGAAACGCCTCCGGCCACGTACCCAGCCTGTCCGGCATTCACGTGATGGATACCACGGGCGCGGGCGATATTTTCGGCGGAAGCGCCGTCTGGAAGCTGCTGCAGCTCGGCAATGCACCGGAGGCGCTGGACGAGAGCGAGCTGCTGGAAATCGTCACCTTTGCCTGCACCTCCGCCGGTCTTTCCACCACCCGCCCCGGCGGTATCTCCAGCGTCCCCGATTATCAGGAAGTTGTCGCGCATCTCCGCGCAATTTGATTTGTTGCACAATTATCTTTGGATATTTCTTTTCTTGTGTATGCAATATGTCCTTTTTTCAGATTCTGTCGCATTTATTCAAACCTGCTCCCCGCTGCTTGCAATGGGATTGCTTCAATGCTATAGTTATTTCAGAGCTTTTCCATAACCGATGAAAAGGAGCAGCAGTCATGGAACAGATTACCCAAACACGCAGCATCCCCGTAAAAGGAAGCTACGACATTGTAGTGTGCGGCGGCGGCCCCGCGGGTTGGATTGCGGCCGTGGCGGCGGCCCGCAGCGGCGCCAAAACCGCCATGGTCGAACAGCTTGGTTTCCCCGGTGGCATGGCCACAGCCGGTCTCGTCCTGCCCATCAGCGTATTCACCTATAACGGAAAGCTGGTCTGCGGTGGCATCCCCTGGGAATTTGTCCAGCGCATGGTAGCGCTGGGCGGCGCACAGGTGGAACAGCCTCTGGGCAATGTTGCCCACGATCCCGAAATCTATAAGCTGGTCGCCCAGCGGATGCTGCTGGAGGCCGGTGTGGAGTTGCATTACCATTCCACTCTCACCGGCTGCGTTCAGGAAAACGGCCACCTGACCCACGTGATCGTTGACACCCGGAGCGGCCCTCAGGCGCTGGAAACCCGATACGTAATCGACGCCACCGGCGACGGCGCGCTGTGCGCCATGATGAACGTTCCCATGCAGAAAACCACCCTGCCGCTGCAGCCCGCTTCCCTGATTTTTTGCCTGGGCGGCGTGGAAACTGACAAGCTGATCGTGGATCATCACAACAAGCAGGGTGTCAATATGCACCATGTTCCCATCCAGAACCTGCTGCGGGAGCTTTCAAAGACCGAAGATGTTCCCCAGTTCGGCGGGCCCTGGTTCTGCCACATCCTGCACGACGGCTTCACACTGGTCAACGCCAGCCGAACCACGGCCAATATGGTCGATCCGGTTGATGCCAGCGCGGCCGAATGCCGCCTGCGGGAAGATGTACACAAGCTCACCGCCCTGCTGAAAAAACACGTTCCCGAATTCCGCAACTGCTATCTGGCCTACACTGCCACTGTGGCGGGTACCCGGGAAACCCGCCATATTCAGGGCGTCCATGTTCTGACCGGTGAGGAATATCTGAACCGGGTTCATTTTGAGGATTCCGTTGCCCGCAGCGCCCATCCCATTGACATTCACAGTGCCGCCGACAGTCAGCAGCGCTGCACGTTTCTGGAGGACGCCGCCTATATTCCCTACCGCAGTCTGATCGTCCCGGGCTATGACAATCTGATTGTTCCCAGCCGCTGCCTGTCCGCCGACCAGATCGCCTCCGCCTCCATCCGCGTACAGGCTCCCATTATGTGTCTGGGTCAGGCTGCCGGGCTGGCTGCCGCCATGTGCGCCAGTGAGGACATCAGCGTTCATGACGTGGATGTTCCCGCACTGCAGGACACCTTGCGTGCCTGGGGCGCAGCCATTTGATTCCGATACCCCTTTCAGGCTTTTCTCCCCGAAAGCCACGCCCGGCGGGACTGTCACACCCGCCGGGCAATTCTATTGCTTTGATGAATTCAGGGCTGCCGCAAAAGCGGCAGCCCTGATACTATGCGATTGAAAGCAGGCTTGGATTTTCACAGACGAATCGCGATGAACAGATGGAGAACGCATTTTCGCCCGATTCAGGCGGGAAATACTGTATGATTGAATCGCTTCTTATGATGCGTAACTCTTACCCCATAACCCGGCGCAGATACGCGACCGAAGCGGCGGCATCCGCGTCCAACTGTTCCTCCGTGGCGCCGTGGGACAGATCCCGCCAAATGGAAATATCCTTGCCCACCTGACCGCCCATGGTTACAAACGGTTCCATCACCACGTAGCCGCCGTAGTTGATCTCCTTTAACACCTTCCCGATTTCCGCCCAGTCGAAACGGCCTCCGGGGCCGGGGCAGCGCCGGTTTGCCTCGCCGACATGGAAATGACCCAGCAGTGCGCCGGATTTCCGAATGGCTTCGGTGATGGAGTCCTCCTCAATGTTCATATGGAAGGTATCCAGCATGACCTTTACATTGGGCCGGTCAACCGCCTTGACGTAATCGATGCACTCGTAGGCCTCATTGATCATGTAGCCCTCGAACCGGTTCAGCGACTCCATATTGAGCGTGATACCGAAATCGGCGGCCATATCCGCCAGACGCTGCATCCGGGCAATGGAGCGCGCGGTGTCGCCCGGCTTGTCCATGGGGGCGTGAAAATCCACCGGCCAGTAGGAATACAAGGCGCCGCCGATGCGGTCAATTCCGGCAAGCTCCATCTTCCGGAACATATCCGCATAGAAAGCAAAGGCTTTTTCCACGGCAGCCTCATCCCGGCTGGCCAGATTATGCTCCGGCCGGGGGCCGTAGCCGCCGGTCAGGATCATGCCCTGATCTTCCGCCACGGCGCGCAGCTCTTTGAAGAAGCTGTCATTCTCCAGATAAAACGCCCCGCAGGCGACCTCCAGAATATCAAAACCCAAGCGTTTGCACTTTTTGATATAGGGGACGAACTGGCCGCCCCATTCCTTTTCCCAATACGCGTAATAAATGCCGTATTTCATGGTGGGTATCCTCCGCATCAGACGTTGAGGATGACCTTCTGAACCGCGTCCCGGTTGTCCTCGATGTACTGGTAGGCCTGCGCCGCCTGCTCCAGGGGGAACTCCTTGGAAATCAGGGCTTTCAGGTTGACTTTGCCCTCGGCCACCAGGCGGATGGCCGTCTCATAGTCCTCGTGCAGGTACATCAGAGTGCCGTAGATTTCGTATTCCCGATCCTGAACCAGCCCCATCTCAATCTCGGGCTTATAGCCGTATACCGCCACGATCACGAACGCCATGCCTTTGCGACCGTAACGCATCATCTGATTCAGCGCCGCGCTGTTGGCGCTGCATTCATAGACCACGTCCAGGCCGTCGATGCCGAACTCCCGATCCAGCACCTCCTCCAGATTTTCATTCCGGACGTTCACGGCCACATCCGCGCCGCATTCCCTGGCCATGGCCAGCTTATAGTCGGATACGTCGGAGATGACCACCTTGTTGGCGCCCAGCGCCTTGGCACTCTGCATGACCACGTTGCCAATGGTGCCTGCACCGATAACAAGCACATTCTTTCCCTTCACGCTGCCGGGCCGGTTCACCGCCCGGACGCCCACAGACAGCGGCTCAATGACGGTACCCACATCATAGTCGATGTTGTCCGGCAGCTTATAGAGCTGATCCGCGTTGACGGGGTAATAATCAGAGCTGGCGCCGGTGCACTGGCAGCCCAACACCTCCAGCGTTTTGCAGATGTTGTACCGTCCCTCGCGGCACATCCGGCACTTGCCGCAGACCTTCTGGGGCCGCATCAGAACGCGGTCGCCCACCTTCAGGTTGGTGACTTCGCTGCCCACGGCAATGACTTCACCGGTTGCCTCATGCCCCAGCGTAATGGGGAAGGACATAAAGGGATGCTTGCCGTAATAGGCGTGGATATCACTGCCGCAGATACCAACAGCCTTGACCTTCATCATGGCCTGATTGGGGGCATAGGAAGGAACGGGGACATCCCTGACTTCAAAGGTTTTCTCGCTTACAAGCGTTACCTGTTTCATTTGATCTCATCCTTTCATTCTGATCGTCCATCCGAATCTGTCCGCTTTTCGCCGGACTCTATGGATAGATTACACGATTTATACCAACTTTGTCAATGTTCATTTGTTAGAATCACACAAATTTTGACCGAAGAAATGAACAGCATCCATGCTTCTGCACCGGAAAACCAGCTTCGTGGGAATCCCTACGCAGGATGAAATTTGGGACTTGACATTGGGAGAATATGTGATATAATCTATTTCGTTCCCGTATGGAGGCTTAGCTCAGCTGGTTAGAGCGCATGCTTCACACGCATGAGGTCACAGGTTCGAGTCCCGTAGTCTCCACCAAGAGGATTTGTGTAACGGTAGCACACCGGACTCTGACTCCGTTTGCGGGGGTTCGAATCCCTCATCCTCTGCCAAAATACCTAACCACAGTTGTGGTTAGGTATTTTTTATTTTGGAGCATGGCAAACAGCAGGCGCTTTCCGTTTCCGGAAAGCGCCTGCCTGAATGGAATCCGTCTTTTTGATAAAGACACCGCCGCAAATCATGTTATCCGCGGCCCAGCCGCTGCCGGAGCAGATCCACCGCATAAAACATGGTTTCATACCGGATATACTGGTCGGCGTTTTCATCCCAGAGATAGCGGAAGCGGGGTGTAAATTCCTCGTCGCCCGCCCAGAACAGAATACCGATTTTCAACCCGTCAAACAGCTCCACCGCGTAGCCCATGTCGCCGCCGGGAATCGGTTCCGCGTTCAATGCCAGACAGGCCTGACGCAGCTTTTCAGGATGGGCGTCAAAATAATCCGCCAGCCCATCCCGCCGGTTTTCCAGCAGGTTCTGGTGAAATTCCAGCCCAAAGGACTGCATACTCCGCCACCTGCCGGACAGATGCCGGTCATCCCGGCTGTCGCAGAGCAGATCCAGTAGCGTCATCACCTCTTCAAAGCTGTTCCCGTCCTGCCAGTGTGTCCCTTCCCGGCGAAAAAGGTCGCCGGTTTTCCGGTCAAGCCGGTATTGTTTACATAACAGTTTTACATACAGAAAGGCTTCATCTGCCGTCAGGTTGAATTTGGCAATCAGTTTGTCCTGATCGTAGGTCAAAAAATGCCGCTTTGCCTGCTGTGCCTGCATCAGATAATTGTTTGTTCTTGCCATTTCTGCACTCCGCCCTTTTCCCCTTTGGGAAGCAGCCGGTAAACGAATACATAGCTCACTGCGCACAGCGCCCATGCCGACAGCACATCCACGGCAGAATGCTGCTTGACAAACACCGTGGAGACGGAAATCAACAATGCCATGGCGAAGAACGCGGCTTTCCAGAGCGGTTTGCGGAAACGTTCTGTATCCCACGCGGCAAAGGCCACAGCCATGGCGCCAAGGCAGTGAATGGAGGGGCAGACATTGGTATTGGTGTCAAACTGGTAGAACATGGCTACAAACCGGGTCATAAAATTGTCCCGTGGAAAAGAGGAAGGGCGAAGCTCCTGGCAGGTTGGATAAATCAGATAGATCACCATGGTAACGCCATAGGTGAGCGTGATGAAGTACATAAACCGTTTGAACGCCGGAACATCAAAGAGCAGCAGATACAGGTGCATTCCCACCAGAAACACAAACCAGAACATATAGGGAATAAAAAACCACTCACAAAACGGGATCAGATCATCCAGCGGGCACCAGACGGGGTGCCACACCGCCCGCGGAATCACCCGCTCCACCGCCGCAAACAGGATTCCATGGGCAATCCAGAACAGAAGCAGCAGCACATGGCGGTATTCCGGGGATGTCAGATTGGAAAGCCGCAGCTTTCGGTAGTCAACCATGACAATACCCTCCAATTTCTAATATGTATAGGAGTTGACAGGTGGATATTACCAGCCAAATGTAACGAAAATATGAACGCGCATTTAAGATCTGCTTAGCTTTCAATTCTTTCCGCCGCGCGGTTTACTTTTTCGACGTTTCATGATAAAATAAGAAAAATTGCCGTTGTATTCGGAGGGATCATGCTTGTACCCTGACAGTACCTATGTCCGAATTGATCTCGATGCCATTTTGGCCAATATCCACGCGGTCCGCGAAAAGGCCGGCGTGGATGTGATGGCCGTGATTAAAGCGGATGCCTACGGCCACGGCGCTGTGGAAATTGCGCGGCTGCTGAGGGATCAATGCGCGTTTTTCGGCGTTTCCTCCGTGCTGGAGGCGCTGGAACTGCGGCAGGCCGGAATCGGCACGCCCATTCTGGTTCTGGGCTATACACCCCCTGCCGCCTTTCCCACGGCGGTTGCGCAGGAAATCCGCCCCGCCATCTTCAGCCTCGCGGATGCGCAGGCGCTGTCCCGGGAGGCCGTCCGGCAGGGGAAAACCGCCCGGTTCCACTTCGCGGTGGACACCGGCATGAGCCGTATCGGCTTTCAGGTCACCGCGCACGACGCCGACCTCTGCGCCCGGATTGCCCGGCTGCCCGGGCTTTATCCCGAGGGGCTTTTCAGCCACTTCGCCACCGCCGACTGCCGGGATCTGACCCGGGCGGAGGCGCAGGCTGCCCTGTTCGCCCAGTTCTCCCGGCTGCTTACCGACCGGGGCGTGCAAATTCCCATCCGGCATCTGAACAATTCCGCCGGTTTGATGAATTTTTCCACGCCCTATGAGATGGTGCGCTCTGGCATTGTCACCTACGGTCTTTACCCCAGCGGCGAGGTAGATCCCACTCTGCTTCCCGTCCGTCCCGCGCTCCAGTGGTTCAGCCGGATTTCCTTTGTGAAAACCCTCCCGGCAGGCAGGGAAATCAGCTACGGCGGCACCTTCGTCACCCAGCGTGAAACCAGAGTGGCCACCATCCCTGTGGGCTACGCCGACGGTTACCGCCGCAGCCTGTCGAACCGCTTCCATGTCCTGATTCGGGGCAGGCGCGCCCCCATTCTGGGCAGAATCTGCATGGACCAGATGATGGTGGATGTAACCGGTATCCCCGACGCCGCGCCGGGCGACGAGGTGGTGCTGATCGGCCGTTCCGGTGCAGCGGAGATCACCATGGAGGCCATTGCTGACGCTGCGGGCAGCTTTAACTATGAATTCTGCTGCGGCATCAGTCGTCGGGTTCCCCGGGTCTACACCCGCGCCGGCGCGCCGGAACACACCGTTCACTACCTTCTGGACGCCCATCCTGACTATAAAGGAGAATCCACATGAACGAGAAACACCGCTCCCATCGGCAGCTTCACCCCCTCCTGCGGGGTGTGCTTTCCCTGATTGCCATTGTGCTGATTCTGCTTCTGGGCAGCTATGCCATCCGCTTCTGCATGGGGCTGTTTCTGACCGGCAGCGAATATATCGTATCGCTTCCCGGCGGCGCGTCCCCCGTGATCTCTCAATCCGGGAACTCCGATCCCGACGCCACGCAGCCAGGCTACATTTATCCGGTCTGCGAAGCCACTGTCACCGCCGCCGGTGATCTGATGATGCATATGCCCATCATCGAAAGCGGCAAAGCCGGGGATACTTACCAGTATGACAGCATCTTTGCCTATGTGAAAAACACTATTTCTCAGGCGGATTACGCCGTGGTGAACCTGGAAACCACGCTGGCGGGCACCGAAAACGGCAATACGTATTCAGGCGCGCCCCAGTTCAACTGTCCCGATGCCATCGCGGACAGCGCAAAAACCGCCGGATTTGACCTGCTGCTCACCGGAAACAACCACTGCTACGACACCGGCACCCGTGGCCTGAAACGGACGCTGGAGGTACTCAAATCCCGGAAGCTGGATACGCTGGGCACTGCCGCCACCGCGGAAGAGAAAAAATACCTGGTCAAGGACGTAAACGGCATCCGCGTGGGCATGGTGAATTATACCTTCGCGGAAATCGGCGACAATCGGGATCAGCCTGTTGTCAACGGACTGGCCACCGACGCCAGCGCCGCCGGTCTGATCAACGCCTTCGATGACACAAAGCTGGATATGTTCTACACGGAAATGGAAGCGCATATTGCCAATATGCGCGCGGACGGGGCGGAGATTATCGTCCTGTTCATCCACTGGGGCGATCAGCTTACCGCGTCCGTGAATGACAGCCAGAAGGCCATTGCCCAGAAAATGTGCGATCTGGGCGTGGATGTGATTGCGGGAAGCCATTCCCATGTGGTGCAGCCCATGGAGCTTCTGACCAGCACCGCCGATTCCAGCCACAAAACCATCTGCCTGTATTCCATGGGTAATTTTCTGTCCAACCAGCGCGCCACCAACATCAGTCTGACCACCGGCCAGAGTGAGGACGGCGTTTTGTTCAGCTTCTCCATGGTGAAATACAGCGACGGAACCGTGATGCTCAGCGGCGTTGACCTGATGCCCACCTGGATTCTGGTGCGCGGCTCCGGCGACAGCCGGGAGTATCAGGTTATTCCGCTGGACAAGTCCGTGGAAAACTGGGCAGAAAGCTACCGGCTTGACAGCACACAGGCCGGCGACGCCGAGAACTCCTTCAACCGCACCACAGCGGTAACAGCCGAGGGACTGGATGCGGTGCAGACCTATCTGACTGAAAGCCGCGCCGCCTGGGATGCCGCTCTGGCCGAGATTCAGGGCGTCGGCTGACCTGCTTTCTTTCGCCCGTACCAATACGGGGGCCTTTCACGGGCTGTCGATTTCCGGCATATTCTGTAACGAGCCGAGAAACGGTTCGGAAAGGAATGAAGCATATGGAAATGCCCGCCTATACCACCTGTCCGCCCTGTACGGACACGGAACAGACAGAAAAGCCCGAAGCCAAATGTACGACCGAAGTATTCCCCGAAAAATGCCCTGACCCGGTAGAAATTACCTTCAGAGGCTGTCAGGATGCCATGGAATTCAACGCCGGGGATGTCCGGCTGGAATCCCTCGGCCGCATTCTTGAGCTGGATGTCACCCTGAAAAACGTCTGTCCCCACAAGCGGGTGGCGCTGGCCGTCATTCTCACAGAGGAGGACGAACGGCATCAGGAGCACAAGCGCGGTCTGAAAACCGTGGTCATCCCCGCCCACGATTGCCCAAGCTGCCGGGATATCAAGGTACGCCGGATTCGGTTCGTCCTGCCGGAGGAACTGGATGTCTCTGGCCCCACCAACGGCTTGTGCAATGTTCGGAAGTTCAAAGCCCGCTTCCTCGCCAACTATATTGACAACGATTTTGAATGTGGGGAACACAAAAGCTGAAAACGCACCGGGAAACCCGGTGCGTCATTTTTTCTGCTTGCAGGCGTAGAAATAAGCCTGTTTATAATCCTCCAGTTCCCGGTAACACTGCTCCAGGCGGGCAGCCGTCCGATCCGGGTATGCTTCTTCCGCCCGGTGATAGCATTGAGCCGCCTGTGCGTATTGATGCCCGGCCAGATAGACCTCTCCCCGGAGAAAATTCCACTCCGGGTTTTCCTGTTCTTCCGCCGCGTCCAGCAGCGCCGCGCTCCGGGCGGTATCCCCCCGTTCCAGCGCGTCCGCTGCCCGCAGGCAAAGCTCATCGTCCAGCCCGGGCAGCGCCCGGCAAACCTCCCGCCGCAGCGTGGGTCGTGCCTTTGCAAGCAGCAGCAGACGCTCCCGTTCCAGTTCTGCGGCGCAGTAACCGTTTTCACGCTTACCCAGCTTCTCCAACAGCTCCGCGGCATAGCGCTGCCGCCCGCCGGCCATCGCATCCCGCGCCGCCCAAAGCGTGGTCAGCGTTTCCAGCAGTTCTTTTTCCAGATCAAAGACAGGGTCCGGCGGCCGGTATTCTTTCAGCGCCTGCTGCGCTTCCCCGATATGCCCCGCCTTCCATGCTGCCCGCGCCTGCGCCATGACGGTTTGGTTGGGAGATACGACCGCGTTCTCCTCCAGAAAATAGCTGACCGGCCGATTCAGACGGGCAGCCAGATACCGGAGCGTGTCCATGGACGGGCGGGCATTGCCGTTTTCAATCTGGGAAAGCATATTTCTGGTGATCTCCGTGCCGCAAAGCTGGCGCTGGGACAGTCCCGCGTCCAGTCTCGCCTGTTTCAGCCGTCTGCCCAAGTCCATTTTCCCGCCTCCGGTAAGTATAATTTACTCCTACTATATCATATTTTCTTATCTTTGGGAAGCGTTACAAAAATTTCATTTGCTATTTCCCCCAATTTGGTTTATAACAATAACAAACACATAAAGGAGTCACACGATGGATATTCGTAACCGCTCTGCCATTCGTCAGGCCGCCGACCGGGCTCTGGCAGAGGCTCCCGGCAACCCGAAGCGGGTTGTCCTTGTCTATGCAGGCGCGTCCAGTCTGCTGGCACTTCTGGTCACGCTGATTTCTTTTGCGCTCAGCAGTCAGATCTCCAATACCGGCGGTCTGCACAACTTTGGACTGCGTTCCATGCTGTCCACCGGCCAGTCCATTCTGCCGCTGGTTCAGATGCTTCTGATACTCTGCTGGAACATGGGCTACGCCGTCTGCGCCCTGCGGATGGCACGCCGGCAGGAAACCCAGCCCCGAACCCTGCTGGAGGGCTTCCGCCTGTTTGGGCCTGTTCTCCGCGCCGCGCTGCTTCAGGGACTGATCTATTTCGCGGTGGCATTTGCCGCCATGTACCTCAGCTCGTTCCTGTTCATGCTGCTGCCCGTATCGGATGCCTTCTACGCGGCCATGGAGCCGCTGATGGGTGCCTCCGCCTCGCTGGATCCGGAAGCCCTGCTGAGTGATGCCGCCCTGTCCGCGCTTTCTTCCGCCATGCTTCCCATGTTCTTCATTTTTCTGGTTGTATTCTGCGTGGCTGCCGTTCCCATCACCTACCAATACCGGATGGTTTCCTTCTGTCTGGCCGACAGTCCCAAGCCGGGCGCGTTGGCAGCCATGCGGGAGAGCCGCGCCATGATGCGCCGTAACCGGATTGCCCTGTTCCGGCTGGATCTTTGCTTCTGGTGGTACTATCTGCTCCAGGTGCTGATCAGTATGCTGTGCTATGGCGACCTTTTGCTTCCCATGTTCGGCGTTCTCCTCCCCTGGTCTGATACCGTCAGTTCTTTCGTGTTCTACGGGGTATCCTTGGCTGCGCAGCTCGCCCTCTACTGCTTCGCCCTGAACCGGGTTCAGGTCACCTACGCCACCGCGTATGAAGTCCTTCGCCCCAAGCCCCAGGAGAACAGTGTGGCTCTGGGCAATATTTTCAATCTGTAAAAAACATCCACCGGTATCATCAGAAATGACCGGTGGATGTTTCTTTTATGTTGCGCCTCCGTCTTTGAGCAGGTCGGCAATGGTGATTCCCTCAAAAAAATCGTTGATCATTTTATCCAGCCGTTCCCACATGGGCAGCGTCTGGCAGCAGGTGGAACGGGAGCAGGCCGCCGCGCCCTGTGCGGTGCAGGAAACCGGTGCCAGATTGCCCTCCGTCAGCTTGAGAATGCTCCCCACAGTGTACGCCGCGGGCGCGCGGTTCAGGCGGTAGCCGCCGCCCTTGCCATGCACCGCGTCCACAAAGCCGGCCTTGGAAAGCGCGGTCATGATGGATTCCAGATATTTCTGGGAAATCCCCTCCGCTTCCGCGATCTCCTTCAGCGGAATGTATTCCCCGCCATCCCGCTTGGCAAGACAAAGCATTACCCGCAGGGCATAGCGTCCCTTGGTCGATACGATCATCGCTTATTCGCAGTGCGCACAGTGGGCGCAGTCCGGGAATTCCTTCTCATCGTAGGGAATCCCGTTTTTGTCGTAGTAATCCTTCAGCGCAGCCTTGATGGCTTCCTCCGCCAGGACGGAGCAGTGGAGCTTGTGGGCGGGCAGACCGTCCAGCGCTTCTGCCACAGCCTTGTTGGTCAACTGCATGGCGTCCTTCACAGGCTTTCCCTTGATCATCTCGGTGGCCATGGAGGAGGACGCGATGGCGCTGCCGCAGCCGAAGGTCTCAAATTTCACATCATCAATGACATCGTCCTTGATCTTCAGATAAATCTTCATGATATCGCCGCATTTGGCGTTGCCAACTTCGCCGACACCGTCGGCATCCTCAATCACGCCCACATTCCGGGGATGGGTAAAGTGATCCATAACTTTTTCACTGTACAGTGCCATATTGAAAACGCTCCTTCAATAGATTATTTCAACTTCTGTGTAGAGAGCAGAGATTCACGCAGTGCTTTCATTCCCACTCCGTTGGGATAAGCTGCCTTTACTCTGTACTCTCCAATCTTCACTCTTTACAAAATATACTGCCGCTTCCCGGTCTGGAGATCCCGCCACACCGGGCTCATGTTCCGCAGATACTGGACGACCTCCGGAACCACCTTCAAAATGTGATCGATTTCCGCATCGGTATTGTACTCGCTCAGAGAGAGGCGCAGGGAGCCATGCGCCACGTCATGCACCCGGCCAATGGCCAGCAGCACATGGCTTGGGTCCAGGCTGCCGGAGGTGCAGGCGGAGCCGGAGGACGCGCAGACCCCCTTCTGATCCAGCAGAAGCAGCAGGCTCTCGCCCTCGATGCCCTCAAAGCAGAAGCTCACATTGCCGGGCAGCCGGTTCACCCGGTCGCCGTTCAGGGCGCAGTGGGGAATCTGGCTCAGGCCCTCGATGAGCCGGTCACGCATGGCAGCCACCCGGGGCATATTCTCATCGATGTGGTCGCAGGATTCCTTCAGCGCGGCGGCCATGCCGCAGATGCCCGGAATATTCTCCGTACCCGCGCGCTTGCCCCGCTCCTGGGCGCCGCCCTCAATCAGATTCACCAGTGGAAAGCCCCGGCGGACATACAGCGCGCCCACACCCTTGGGGCCGTGGAACTTGTGGCCGGAGAGACTCAGCATATCGATGTTCTGCTCCTTCACATGGATGTGCAGGTGTCCCGCCGCCTGCACCGCGTCGGTGTGGAAGGGAACTCCGGCTTCCCTGCAGATCGCGCCGATTTCCGCAATAGGCAGGACAGAGCCAATCTCGTTGTTGGCGTACATGGTGGTCACCAGGCAGGTATCCGGACGGATGGCATCCTTCACCTGCTGGGCTTTCACATTATGACCCTCGCGCACATCCAGATAGGTAACCTCAAAGCCCTCTTTTTCCAGCTTTTTCAGGGTATGGAGCACGGCGTGGTGCTCAAAAGCCGTGGTGATAATGTGTTTCTTCCCATGCTTCTCACCATAACGGGCGGCGGAGATGATGGCCTGATTGTCAGCCTCGCTGCCGCCGGAGGTGAAAATGATTTCTCTGGGATCACAGCCCAGGCAGCCCGCCACCGTCTCCCGGGCAGCATCCAACGCCTCCTTGGCCCGCTGCCCCACGGAGTGCAGGCTGGAGGGGTTGCCATATATGTTGTCAAAATAAGGAAGCATGGCACGGATCGCCGTTTGACTCATTTTGGTTGTCGCGGCGTTATCGGCATAAACTTGCATTTGATAAGATCCTCCTCAGAGTTTTACCTAGTAATTTTCTAGGCAATTTTAGCACATCTTACCTACCTTGTCAATAGGCAGATATCATGCCAGCAGCCCTTCCAGAATTCCGGCAAATTTCTCCAGGCCTGCCCTGTCCGTTTCCGAAAAGCGGTTCAGAAACGGGCTGTCAATATCCAGAACACCCCAAATTCTTCCGCCTTTGTGCAGGGGTATCACAATTTCAGACCGTGACGCGCTGTCGCAGGCGATATGTCCCGGGAAATGATGCACGTCCGGCACCATCTGTGTCCGCTCCTCTGCCACAGCCGTGCCGCAGACGCCTTTGCCCACCGGGATGGCAACACAGGCAGGCTTTCCCTGAAAAGGCCCCAGAACCAGTACATCTTTATCCAATTGATAGAAGCCCACCCAGTTGATATCCGGCAGCGTCTGCCACAGCAGCGCCGATGAATTGGAAAGATTTGCTATTTCGTAAGGTACACCATCGGTCAGTGCCGAAAGCTGGGCGCATAACAGCTCATAATCAACAGTTCGATCCACTGTATCTCCTCCTTCTGATTCCTATTTTACAGGAGAAGCATCCTTCTTGCAAGATCATTTTGATTTCCAGCGGCTTCCTCTTTTTTCGACTTTTTCAGCGGTTACAAAACCGCCGCCGCGGTATATTAAAAGAGCAGAGAAAAAGGAGGGCTGTCACATGAAAAAAATAGCAAATCGCTTTTTTGCGGCGGTTTTTTCAATTTATTTGTTCACCGCCACGGTTTTTGCGGCAGACGTACTGGTGCCCGTGGGAGAGGTCGTTGGGCTGGAGCTGTTCACAGGCAGCGTCACCGTCGCCGCCTTTGACGATACGCTTCAGGTCGGCCGCAACGGCGGGCTTCAGATTGGCGACGCCATCTTATCCATCGACGGAAGCGCCGTTACCAACGCGGAGGATGTCCGCCGGGCGCTGAACCAGTCTGACGGCAGTGTGGAAATAACCGTATCCCGGCGCGGACAAGAAAAATGCATCCGCCTGAGCCCGGCCATTACAACGGACGGCCCCCGGCTGGGCGTGTACCTGCGTCAGGGAATCACCGGCATCGGCACGGTCACCTGGTACAACCCGGATACAGGCGCTTTCGGAACCCTGGGGCACGGCGTCAGCAGCGGGAAAGGCGACCTTCTGCAGATGACCAGCGGAAAGATCTATCCCGCCTCCATCATATCCGTTCAAAAGGGAAAGTCAGGAAGTCCGGGTCAACTGAAGGGCGCGCTGGAAGCCGACCACTTGCTTGGCACCATCTCCGCCAACACCAGTCAGGGCGTTTTCGGCCGTGCGCCCGGTGTATGGACAGGGGAAACCATTCCGGTGGCAACCTTCTCCGAAATCCACACCGGAAGCGCCCTGATCCGCTCCACCATTACCGGCAGTGTCCCACGGGACTATTCTGTGGAAATTCTGAAAATTTATCCAAAAACCCGTTCCGACGGTCGGAATTTCCTTTTAAAAGTAACCGACCCCACCCTTCTTGGAACAACAGGCGGCATTGTACAGGGAATGAGCGGTAGTCCAATTATCCAAAACGGAAAACTAGTTGGCGCCGTTACCCACGTGCTGGTGAATGATCCCACCATGGGCTACGGCATTTTCATCGAAAATATGCTGGATGCGGCGGGATGATTTTTATGCCAGAGGCGAACTGCCTCTGGATTTTTTCTGTGTTTTTTGATATAGTATTTTCGGATAATGGGTAGGAAACATTCCGGTATTCCTGCGTCGTTTTGGCGCAAAGTCAACGGCGTATCGCCGAAACCGGGGTTTGTGGAGGCAAACATGACGATCAATGAGAATTGCCCTTGCAAAAAGAAAAAGTGTGAACGCCACGGTAATTGCGTGGAATGCAGAAAACATCACGCAGCGTCTAAGCGGCAGCGGCCTGCAGCCTGTGAGCGGACGCGAAAATACCTGCTGCCGGTTTTTATGCTCATCCTCTTTGAAACAGTGGCAGTTGTTCTTTGGCTGACGCTTGATAACCTGTTTTATCTGTTCAATTTCAGTTATATCGGCATCTCAGTTTCATTGGGCATTTTCCTGTTTATCAGGAAGTATCCATACGCCCGTCGGGTGGCGCAGCTTTTAGTTGGACTGTATATGCTGCTCTATTTGGGGTTGATTTGTCAGGAAAATATGCAGATTGAGGGATTTTGGTACTATCTGTTTACCGGTGTATTTGAGGCGGCAACCATTCATTACGCAGTTGCCAAGATATTCGGGCCATTGCTCTTCGGCAGAGGATGGTGCGGCTATGCCTGCTGGACTGCGATGGTGCTTGATTTTCTTCCTTATCCGGTTCCAAAACAACCGCGGAAAAACATCGGATGGGTCCGGTATATCACCTTTGCGGCATCTCTGATGTTCGTGGCAGGGCTCTTTTTCGCCCATGTCGGAGACATGGAGCGGGTCATGTTCTGGGCATTTCTGATTGGAAATCTGCTGTATTACGCTGTCGGTATCATGTTGGCATTTCTTTTTGAGGATAACCGGGCTTTCTGCAAATACATATGTCCGATTACCGTGTTTCTGAGGCCGATGAGTTATTTTTCCCTGCTCAGAATCACTTGTGATCAGAGCAAATGCATATCCTGCGGCAAGTGCAAACGCGTATGCCCGATGAATGTTGACGTGACGGATAATTCAAGAAAGCGAAAGAATGGGACGGAATGCATCCTCTGTTTTGAATGTGTGAGAAACTGTCCAACGGATGCTCTGTAGACTTCTCGTTTCATCCTGTCGATCAGATCCTCCTTGGATCGGCAAGCAGCCGGATGACCCTATCTTCATGAAAATATGCATACCGTGGCAGGAGCATTGAATGCCGGGGGCAAACTGCCTCTGGCGTTTTTTGCCGTGCAAACGGAAAATATCCAGTCTATCCGTGCTGCGAAACATGGAAAGTATCCAGTTCAGCATACAACGGACGGATTCGCTCCGGGCAGCGATCCCGGCAAGATCATGACATTTTTCACCTGCCTGCTTGACAGAGGATGGTTCCGGGTATACGATGAAAAAGTTCCCGCAGCATCAGCCGCTGGCTGAAATGCGGAAGCTTTTGATCCTTCGATTGCGGGGTAAAAACATGAAGGATATGGAGAACCGTTCATTGGATTCTAAGCAATCCGGTACCATCGCGCTTCAGAAAAAACGATTCAGGATATACAAGCCCAACTGGATGCGAAGCAGGCGCAGTTTGACAACAAGGAAGCCCTTCTTGCCAAACAGATCGATTACAGAAAGATCTCCCAAAAAGCAGAGCAGATCTTTTCAAAACTGTCAGACTGCAGCTGCGGAGTCATATCCTCCGAAAGCGGAGACTATGTTCTCCTGTGCGCGTCTGCGCGGGAACCACTTCTGCCTGACGAAGAACGTACAATTGAAAACTGGCTGTTGACCGAAACAAGCCTGTCTCGTGCGGTACTCCGCATAACTGCGCTTGATTCGGAGGAAGCCGTGGAACCAACCGATGGAACATAACCGATCAAACTATGGAAAACATTCAAAACGGCATCGCGCATTATCATCTTCCCGGCCTGTTCGAGTTTTATGAGCTTTACCGCATCTTTCTGCCCCTTTTCCGTGAACACAGGGAGTATTTCTACAGTTGGTGCGACATCGGCTCCATCTACGGCGCCCCGGCGGACTGCATCTGGGGCGGGGGTCGTGTGGGGTTTGGAGACAATAACCTACAAGAAGTTCTGGCATTGACGCGGGAATACGGCATCTCCGCCCGACTGACTTTCAGCAACTCCCTGCTCCGGGAGGAGCACCTTTCGGATAAACAATGCAATCGCCTCTGCGCCCTGTTTAACGAGCAGGGCGGGAATGGCGTCATTGTCCATTCCGATTTGCTGCTGGAATATTTGAAAAGTCATTATCCCAACCTCTATTTTGTATCTTCCACCACAAAGGTGCTGACCGATTTTCGGCAATTCCTGGGCGAAGTGAACCGGGAGGATTTCCGCTATGCTGTCCCGGATTTTCGGCTGAACAAGGCCTTTGACAAACTGAACACCCTGACAAATGCCCAGAAGGACAAGGTGGAATTCCTGTGTAACGAATGCTGCTGGTTCGGCTGCACCGACAGGAAGAAATGCTATGAAACTGTCAGCCGCAAGAATTTGGGAGAAAACTGCGAAGATCACCATTGCACCGCTCCCGGCGGCAATGAAGGGTATCGGTTCACCAAAGCCATGACCAATCCGAGCTTTATCAGCGTTCAGGATATTCGAGATATTTACCTCCCCATGGGCTTTTCCAATTTCAAAATCGAAGGCCGCGGGCTTGGCAGCGCCATGATTCTGGAATTTCTGCTCTATTACATGACCAAGCCGGAATATCAGATTCACGTCCGGGAAGCAGTCTATCTGGACAGTATGCTGGATTTGTTTTAACGCAATAACCAAAGGTAGCAGAACAAAAGATCATCGGTGTAATCATACCCGCAAAGCTGAAAGAAATGAAACAACGGGAGTAGCATAAAATGGAGACCCCGTACTTGGTCTTGGGCCGCGTGTCAATCGGTGGCCGTCCGTTACTGAAATGAATCCAGCTTTTTAGCAAATTAAAAAAAGACCGAAAAAATGAAATAATGCTTGACAAAGCGGATGACATATGCTAGAATACTTAAGCACTTAAGAAAGCAAATTCAATATCGCGGAGTAGAGCAGTTGGAAGCTCGTCGGGCTCATAACCCGGAGGTCGAAGGTTCGAGTCCTGCCTCCGCAACCATATTAGGACGGTAATTTTGATACAAATTACCGTCCTTACTTTTTGCATATAGGCCATTGAAATATAGGCTTTTTAAGTATTATCGCAAATATGTGGGTATCCTCGATGGTTTTGTAGGCCACCGAAGATGCCCTTTTTCTATCCTCAAATCTTCCTTGAGATTTGTAATCGCCAGAAAGTAGTAGTAATCGCCGGACAGTCACTAACCGCCGGAAAATAGAAGAAATCGCCGTGCAATTTAGACCTGGCGGAAATCTCTAATTTGAGTCCAGCAAAAATCCAGCAAAAATAGGTAACCCTCCGTTTATTATTAATACCCCACAATTGTATCAAAACTCGAAAGTAAATGGAATGAAGCACAGTTCACATTTTCATCCCGATAGAACTAGCACCCGTTATTCTAGCTTCTGTATCACCACATCTGCCTTGGTTATAATTATTTCAGAACAACAACTCGTTCTGGAAGGAGGTATTCTCGTGGATTTGGGTGCTATCGGGAGCAGGATAAAAGCAGCAAGAGAAAAGAAGCATCTCACGCAGGATGATCTTGCGGCTATCGTTGATCTTAGCTCCACTCATATCAGCGTGATCGAGCGTGGCGTAAAACCTCCGAAGCTAGAGACGTTTGTAAATATCGCAAATGCGCTGGGCGTGTCCGCAGACACACTACTACAGGATGTTGTCGAACATTCCTCTGAAGGCATTGCAAGCGAACTCGCTTCCGAAATTATGAAGTTGCCAGCAAAAGAGCGATCACGCATCATTAACGCCGTCCGTGCATTAACCGAATAACCGCATTGGAAGGGAGCCCAAGTGGCTCTCTTCATTTTTTATTCCCCTCGCCCGGTTATGACAAACTTCGACTGCATACATACGCTATACTCGTTCTATCGGAACTAGTTCAAGTTCAAAAAGAACCAGCTCCGGCAACTGTGGCCACGGTTGAAATCATAACAAAAAAGGATGATTATTATGAAAACGCTCGACGCTATTATGTACCATATTGCAGGCCACGGAGTTATTGAGGCTCTGGCTGATGTTCTTCGTAAGAACGATCCAGAATTCGTGGAATCAGAGAAAAAATACCTTGCTGCGGTAGAAGCCCTCCGTCGGGAGCTTCCCGTCGATATGCAGCCGACGCTCGAGGAATACTTGTCTGCGCATGAGAAAGACATCATTTCTCGCGTTGCTTACGCTGGTTACCTGGGATACCGCGTCAACATTGACAATTTCCATCACCCTGTGATGATCGACTTCGTTCACCTGGACACCATTGATTATATCAAGGATCACATAATCGGCCATTTTCCGGCGAATGATTCTGCTGCAGAAGTGTGTGATGCTTTCTATCGAGCTATGCCGGAGGGGCTGAAGGCGCACCACGAAGCTATCGAAGATTACTTCGCCCACATGGAATGCTCTGGCCCCAAACTTGCGCACTATGCTGGCTATATCATCGCCAACAACATCCTTCCCTGGGTGGTGCCAGGTTACAGGGCAGACTATTCCCAGACCGCCGCGTTCGCTGCTGAGACAGAGAAGTATATGGGATTCCTACCATTATAACAGGAAACCGCCCTCCGGGAGAATTCCTGAGGGCGGTAAATCATATCAGATATGATTTCTGAAAAGCTATTGCAATCTCCTTACGCCGTAGTTATCATATAGCGTAAAGTATGTACCGCACTTATCTCCGCTGAAGGATATCAATGATACAGGACGCAATCTGAACAGCATCCTCTATCTGATTATCTCGGCCAAAGCTGACCCGTATCGTTCCTTCGGCGTATTCTTTGGGCACACCGATTGCCTGAATCACATGCGATATCTTGGTGCTCACAGAATCGCATGCAGAGCCCGTAGATATTGAAATACCCTTCAGATCTAGACGGTGAAGCAGCATCTCTCCACTGGCATCTCGAATCGAAATGCTTACATTTCCGGGAACTCTATCATCAGAGCCATTGCGGATAAAATCCACGTTGGCTTTCTGGAGTGTTTCGATGAATGTCTGCTCAAGAGTGCGGAGCTTTTGTCCTGTTTCTGCCAAATGATCGCAATTCTTTTTCAACGCTGTTGCCATCCCAACTATGGAAGCCACGTTTTCGGTGCCTGCTCGCATCCCAAATTCCTGTGATCCGCCGTCAACAAAGGGTTGGATAGGTGTGCCTTTTCGGATATACAAAAAGCCAATTCCTTTGGGCCCATTAAATTTATGGGCTGATGCCGATAGCATATCTACGCCCAGGGCTTTGACATTGACGGGAATATGCCCAATCGCTTGTACGGCATCGGTATGAAACAACGCACTGTGATCATGGGCAATATTGGCTAACTCAGTAATTGGCTGAATTGAACCAATTTCGTTATTAACCAGCATCACTGATACTAGCTTTGTATTTCTTGTAATTGATTTCGTCAGTGTATCAGGCGTAACGATGCCCTTTGAATTTACTGGCAGATAAATAACAGGATATCCCAAACGCTCTGTAGCTTCACACGCGTGAAGTATTGCGTGATGCTCAATCTGGCTTGTAATTATAACTCTCTGGTCAGCATACTGAAGCATACCCTTGATGGCCCAGTTATCGCTTTCTGTTCCACCAGATGTAAAAAAGATTTCTTCCGGGTTTGCGCCAATGCACATAGCAATCGTTGCTCTAGCTTCTCCCAGAGCCTTTTTCGGTCCGCGGGCAAACGAATACGGCTGTGAAGCGTTTCCATACTTCTCTTGTAGCCAAGGGAGCATAGCATCTAACGCGTCTATATCCAGTTTGGTTGTCGCGGCATTATCAGCATAAATCATTGGCTTCCTCCGCTTACTTAAATAAGGAACATCCTTCTTCTTTGAATGCCTCGATCTTGGCTATCAATTCATCGGTTGTCACTTCAAGATAGTCTGCCAGGCAATCAATGCAGTACCACTCCTTTATGTTTCGGCCAATCAGCTTTTTGGTCAAACCGATTTCATCCTTTGTTAATGGTGTTTTACCACAGACATAGCATTTAGAATTTTGAGTTCGCATGTTATTTAATCAACCCCTCTGACGGTAAAGGGAGGTAAATCCTTTCCGCTATACTCTACATCTAATAATCCCAGCTGGTACTTAATTGTATCTCTCATCTTCCTCGCTCTATCAAGGCAATAACGTTTGAATTCGCGTGGAGTGATATCAGATGCTTTTTGAACATGCGGAAACAGCAGCTTAAGATAGGCTGTAGAGATACGCTTTACAGCTTCTGTGTCTCTAGTATCTGCACCTTCTGGAACAATAATCAGTTCGTCTACGATGCTTCGATAGGTCATATCACCGCGCAATTCGTGCATAATTGAGCAGAAGTATTCAGAGTTCAGTGCCCATCCATCTACTTTCAAATCGTCATGCATCCTTGGAATATTCCATCCTTTAATAAATCCATGGAATCTTTCGATCAAAGCAGACTCGTGGAATACAGGCGGCAGCTCTGTAAACATGTTGCTATATCCATCGGCATCCATTATTTCTTTCCTAATATTTCCACACAGAATGACGCCTGCGTCCGCGACTCCTTTATAATCACCAACAGTAAAGTTTCCTTGTTCCAAATATCCCTTTAAGGCTGCTCTCATCTCGTCAGTGTCTGTAAAGGAAATCGTTTGAACTTCATCAAGCGTTACAAAGTCATTGCCGGCAATAAGTCCTTCCTTGCGTTTGGTCTGGTCATAGAACATTTTCGCGCGACTCATGACGCCGCCGCTCGACAACCAACCGTGCCGACTTACATTGCCAAATAAGTACGATTTGCCGGTACCCTTGGGAGCTAACTCAATTAGGTTCAGTCTTTTTTCTACAAAAGGCAACAGCCGTGTAAGCATTGTGAGCTTCTGCTCTCCGCTCTCATAGCCTTTTGCATTGTAATCTACTGCGCCAAGTAAAATATCTATCCACTCATCAGTGGAGAACTCTCTACGAGCATCCTTATACTGGTCAAGGTCTATCTGATAGGGGCAGAAATTTTTAAATGAAACCAATCGTATTCTCCCCTCGCGGGAGGATTTTCCTCTGGAGCGCTTTGGCTCGTATTCAAATTCAATATCAAAGTCCTCCGGTGAACGATAACCTAATTCAATCATGCCCCAAACATCGTTACCTCTGACCAAGTCATCTTTACATTCAGCCCATACATCGCTCTCAATGATGGTATCTTTATAACCAAGGCCAAAATCAGGCAGCGCAAAGGAAACCTGTCCAGTTCTGACATCAATATCTACAGAAATCTTTGCCAGAAACTTAACTCGCTCTCCCTCGACAATCACTTTGTTCTTAATGGATGTCCAATCATCTTTGCGGGGGATGTATTTCTTTACAAAACGCGCCAAGTCATCTTTGTCAAAGTTGCCATCCTCGTCCTCAAATTTTTTTAGAAGCCAGTCTCTCATGAAAGAGGGTAGACTGAGCGCAGAAAAGAAGTTCGTTTTCTTCAGATCTTTGTAGACCACCATTTCATCAAAGCAGTCCCTAAGTCGTTCCGTGCAATCCATCAAAATCTCCCCTTAAAACAGGTCATCGAAATCGTTATTTACCGTAGCCATTTTTCCCTTGACATCAAATTGAACCGTTCCGATTAGATCATCACCATCATATATATTTGCAGATACATTCTTTTTTGCACGCTTAATATCATGTAAAGGAACTACATAATGGGTCGTATCGGAGCTCATTGCTGAATAACGCTTTTCATCTATCACAACACTGACATTCCCTGTGTTCTCTACATCCGAAATATACAGTTGAATCGTGGTGCCCAGATGACGATCGCAATATACCGACTCAGCGTTAAGTAGTTTGATAACCAAATCGTTCTGTTTCTTCAGTGATAGGGCAATGACCGGAACCACCACTTCTTCTAAGGAAGCGCCGCCGTGGACTTCAACATTTGCCGCCCTACTATTTTTGAAGCGACCATAGTCTGCAAGAACGAGATACCCGTTTTCGCGTACCGCTTGCGGCAAATCCGCGTCTGGGAATGCTTTGCAGCATCTCCCAGAATGTTCTCCTTTGGTATCGGTTTCGTATTTTTCTTCCTGCTGATGAATCACTGCCAGCCGAGATGCGCCGTGATCGCTTGCAATCACAAATGTTTTGCATGTATGCATGGCCAACTCGGTTGCTGCCCTATCAATCGCTTTTTCAATCACCTCAAGCTCTGACGCCAGATGGATTGGGGCCTGACCGGGGTGGTAGAAATAGCCCCCCTCTGCTTTATGTTTGATTTCATCCAGACGAGACTCTTTCACCTTGCGCGAATTTACCCATTTTTCAAAAAATCCCTTGTTAATGGATGTAATTGTCGGTAATTCGACGTATGTAATGTCAGTATGTATGGACAATCCTTTCCTTTTCGCAAGCAAAACGATATAAGGGAGGTACTCCACGCCTAGGGCATCAATCCAAAACAGAAAAGCATCTTTTTTGTCTGGAATTCTCAGTATCGCGCTGTCTCGTGTCTCTAAGTGCGTGTACGGGAGTCTCTGGGCATTCTGTTCAACCTGCGCTAGAAATTCAGGCGAAATATGATTCGTAACCTTCAGGAGTCTGTATTGCTTAAAATACTTCGTCAGCTCGTCTGATAAAATACCACAGTCAAATACATACTCACTCAGATATTGCGATAAAGCAGGATAGATTTCTTTGATATCATCAATATATCCATACTGAGCAATCCAGGTAATAATTGCTTCACGTTCCATCTTCGTGTTATCCGTAAAACGATAGATGCTTTCCGCAGGATCAATGATGTTTTCATGAATAAAGATTGCAATTTCAGACTCTGGAAATTCCTTAACCAGCTTTTTACGCTCCAAATAAAGAGCGCGAAACCGATGGTCTCCCCGTGGAATTCGGATAATTTCTGTTAATAAATTATTTTTTAAGTCCTCGTAGCAAACAGTATTAGAAACCACATATGCCAAATAACTATTATGGATGCGCTCATAATTCTGCTTCAACGAAATATAGAAAACCCAGTTTTTGAACTCTAGCCCCGCACATTTTTCATAAATGTTCTCCTCAAAGTCATCCTGGCAATCATAGCGGGAAAAGAAATTATCCAAAGAGCCTTTGTACTTCAGCAGCTCCTGAAACAGCCGTTCCCACTGTGCATTGGTTCCCATGCCTTCTGTCAGTTTTATTCCCGGGACAGTGTGCTGAACCGCAGTAAATGCAGTATCGATATATGTTACCGGTATAAGAGAATTCGTGAAATCTAATGCAGATTTTGCATAAACATTCCCAGACAGACCGTCTTCCAAATCATGCAACAGGCCCTTTACACCTATAGCAACATTGTTCTTTGAAGCGTAGCTTGTGCGGATAACGGTTACAGATGAAATCGCATTTTGTTCCACATGCAGACGATGCTGCTCAATAATCCTATTGTCTTCCGCAGACAGTCCACTTACCTGTGGGGTGACGCAACGCAACAGAAGAATGACCCGCGCTGTTCCAAGCGTTGTTTTTTCCAGACGACGAAGCACCTTTTCTGCGGTAACCGAGCCTCTAAGAGCTAAGAATTCACCCAGTCCAATCAAAACATGCCTGTTTTGGCGATAATCCATATCTAAAGTACGGAAATAGTCGATTACATCATCAATATCAGGAAACTTATCTTCCTTAGGGCAAAATTCACTGATTCACATCATTCGAAAGGGCAAAGCCATATTTCACAATCTGCTTTATTGCGGTTGTGATTTTTAACTGGCTCTCTGTCAGGCCCTTGGTAAAATCAGGAATGTGATTATACCGATTCAGCACAACAGTCTGCATGATTGTGTGAACTGCATTTGCCCCGGTTGCTTTTTCGCCATCTTGATTCGCGTAGGACCAGACGATGAAAGCACCATCATGAATACGGTCTTTCCAGGTACGGTCAAGTACTTCCTTGGCTTTGCGAGCATTGTCTTTAGCCTGCTGATTGTTGTTGCCATTATAGTACATTGACATAGCCGAAAAGCCTACATACTCCTCAAAGGCTTCCAACCCTAAAGGAGAAGATAGCGCATCAATCACAAGAATATTTTTATAATCAGCACTTGCAATCGTTTTCTTAATAAGGTTTCGAAAAGTCTGAGCTTCCTCATCTGTCTTTGCAACAGCAAGAACAGCATAGAAGTGCCATCCAACATCTTTTGTTTTTAGCTGATCCATCGCCCTAGTAAAATTAGCTATCGTAACAACTGGCAATGCACCAGTATCTGTATTGACCGCATAACGAAGTCTCAGCGAAGGCGTAAGGCTAAGTGCCGATGCAAGTTGCGTGCCCTCCTCGACAAGTTTTGTAATAGTGCCGTTTTTGCGAACCTCCTCTTTCAGTTTATCAATTTTTGCTCCGTCACCGGCCAAAACTGCGGCAGCATACACCTGTTTCCCGTCCGCAATCGGCGTTTGAATCAGTACACCTTTTTTTACAAGAGCCTTTGCAATACTCTTACATTCATTCTCGTAAACATCCCAGTCACCTTCAAACGCATAGCTCAGATTCTGGTCAGTGGGCTTCAAAACAGGGATGGCCCCACCCAGCCGCTGGTCTACTGCCTGCATAATCAGGATCGTCTTCAAAATGACTTTTTCTTTTTCGGTCAGGTTAGTCTGCTGAGGATATGTGTCTAGAACCAATTTGATATCAGATGTTAGGTAATCCTTGCCTTTTTCATAAAAGAAATCCCACAACATATCCACCGTCAACAGAGGACGGTCAGAAATCGGGCTGGTGTTCTGAATAAACCACTGGAATGCATGAACATCCAAATCCTTGGGCGTCTTGATAAAATCGAACATACTACGCTGATTGGACTGGAAAGCGGATGCAATATTTTTCAAAACTAGCGCAGCCATCGGATGAATCGGGAGCATATGCTGCATAATGCTGTCGCTTTTGACCTCCGATGCTTTTTTCACAGCCTCTTTGGACGCAGAAACCTTGGAGTTTAAATCGCCAGTCATGACCTCCCACTGATCTTTTGCAGCTGGGATTACAGAAAAAGCATGGCCTATCAACTCAAAGGCAATATTCGATGGAAGGGTAATTTCCACCTGCTTATATCGTTGCATGACGACACTCATCGGGTCGTCTTTAGAAATGGATGCACCAGCAATGGAAGTGATGGGGTGCGTTACGATTACAAAATAGAAATGTGTTTCCTGACAGAGTGCAACGATTTTCTGGAACTCATCCAGGGAATTGCGATTTTGACGGAAAAATCCGCTGAATTCATCCCAAATTAAAACAATTTTTATGCAGTTTTTCTCGACAACGTCCTTAATCCACGCGCAGAGGGAATCCGCAGTCAGTGAGAGGGCAGTGATGCCTTCCTTGGCCGCCATTTTGAAGATGCTCTCCATCAGGTCAGCAACATCATTCCGCTTCTTCAGAGAATTGATAATTTCATCAGCAGTTGACTGCGAAAATTCGGACACCCATTCCGGCTTCTGGAGCAGATTGTTCACAAACGCATTGTGGGCAGGATCAGTAAGCCATGCAATCACGCTCTCCTTTAATGTGTTCTCTCCCTTATAGGAACCGGGAACAGTATCCAGAGCAACACGAATGCTCTCTTGCACTGCAAGGAATCAGAAAGTTATCATTTACAAAGTTTCCGCACGGGCTGACACTGTGAGGTAAAAGAATTGCTGCATTAACGATGTAAATATCAACGAAAAAGTGAGCCAGGCGCTCATGAATTTTTGAGCCACCAACGACCACGAAAAAGTGAGCCACTCCGCTCACGAATATTTGAGCCACCCTGCTAAGCTTTATTCTGGATGGTAGCTTTCAGCCGGTAG
>JALFLH010000031.1 GCA_022774865.1 Clostridiales bacterium | reverse complement strand
TGCAGACCCCTTGTATGTGTTTGGTGTTGTGTAGCGATTACATTATACCATACATTGGGTCTGCACTGCTTTTTTATTTCGGATTTTTGATCGGATTTTTGATTAAAAAGTTGGAATTTCTAGGGGTGCGAAGTTTGAGTTATCTTTACTAATTCTATGCCAAATATGAACAACCGAAATATTGTTCAATAACGCAGGACGGCCATATTGCATAAACAGCTTGAGCGCCATAGTGTCGTCTTCAATGCCATACCCAGTATAAAACTCATCCCAGTAACCTACTTGTGCCAATACCTCTTTATGTGCAAAACCAAAATTGCCAATATAGGTTCGTATCAAATGCCTGTTTATCTTCTTTTCTCGAACTGATGGCTCTGGAACTACTGTCCGTATTTCATAATTCTCTTCATTTTGAGTCAGCCGTAATTCTAGCCCATCTTTATTGGACTCATACCAGTTTTCCGGAGTCCATACTGTATTTATTAATCGACTGAGCATTAATATAAAGCTTGCCATCATTCAGCTCAGCATGTCCACCAAGATGATTGATTATTTCTATAAAAACAAGTGTATCGCTTACAAGCGGAGGATTGTTTATGACTATCTTGATCTTGAGAGCAACTGCAAGTGCAATTATTTGCACCATCGAATGCTTGTAGCCATCTATATTCAGAGTCGCATTTCTATACTCTCTTTTCTTTACAGCAATTCGTATTTTGCGCTCTTTGCCTTCAGAATAAAAGTCCGATAGGTGCATATGATCCATTCTATCTCTCCTTTTCCATCTATCCAAGATGTTATACACTCTAATCAACTATTCAAAAAATAGAATATCGGTAGATATAGACACCATGCGCTTTACATATCATAGTACCCATGTGTTTATTCACAAGCTGTTTTCTTTGCTGGAAAGCGAAAAGGCTTGCCTGCTGAAGAAGAATGAGATCCATGATTTTGTCCCGCAGCACTGCATTGGCTACGAAGATGAAGCCTGGTTTTATCTTCATACGGACATCACCCACAGGATGGTTCGCAAGCTCTGCGACGAGCAGGGTGAAAGTTTTGCCATCAAACCCAAGGGACTTTTGAAAGCATTAGCAGAGGAAGATCTTATCAAAACCTCTGCCGGGCAGAACACTGTGTCCATTCGGATCAACGGAAAATCCAAGCGGCTGATGTGTTTGGACAAGCACAAGGCGAAACTCATCGCAGAGGAAGCCTTGTAAAAATCATGTGTGGTAAGTGTGGCAAAAGCGGAAAAGTCGTTGCACCTGCGGCAGAATTAGCATTTCTTTTTCCGTGGCAAAGGTGTGGCACAGGTGCAACCTGCATCTGAAATACATTTTTCTGCCTCTGTTGTGTAGCTGGAGCGTATCTGAAAGAAAAAGCGAAAAACCGTTGCGGTGCCTGCGCAATTTGCCTTTGTAGCTGAAAACACACTTGCAAAACACACACCACCCACCACCGTAAAAAACAGTAAACGCCGCTGTCGCCCCTGTGTGCCGCTTTTCCCTCTGAGGTAGGGTAAGTATCCCACCCGCCTCTGAAAAGCCGGACACAGGGCGAAAATCCGCCGAAAAACAGGGGGTAAACCGCCCTAAAAAACGAGACTGGAGGTGAGAATTTGAATGGAAACAGGGATTGGGATTTCTTCCGCAATACGCAAAGGAAAATCGCCTATCATTCCAAATGCCAGCGGTGTAGCCGTAACTGCAAACAAAGCTGGCGGGTCAAAACCCTGATCTGCCCACGGTTTCATCTTCGTCACGAGACAGGCGGTAGTAAAGCCATACTCTCATAAATTTACTCCTTTCCGCTATGGTGTGTGCGTTCGCAGCACACACCATAGCATATAGTTTTTGGAATAGCTAGCGGGAATGCATCATGCGACATCAGATTCTACCTTTTGGACAAAATCCGTTTCCGGTGTTGCCGCAGGATCATCCACCGCTAGGTAATCCCGGACAAGAACTCAATTCCCTGATGAACCAAAGAAGCATTATCGAAAGCTATGCTCTCAGCCATGGGCATACGATTGTGGGCGAGTCCTGCGACGATAATATTTCGGGTATGCACTTCGATCGTGACGGCATTGAGCAACTGACGGAAGCGGTGGATGCCGGACTGATCGATGCAGTCATCGTCAAAGACCTGTCCCGACTTGGACGACACCGCACCCAGACGGCCCTGTATATCGACTACCTGCGTAAGAACCATGTGCGGGTGCTGTCCGCAACAGAAAACATTGATACCTTCAACGAAGCAGACGATCTGGTCATCGGCTTCAAGGGTCTGATGAATGACTTCTATGCCAGAGATGGCAGCCGCCGTGTGACCACTGGTTACCGGCAGAAGCAGAAAGCTGGCATTGTCATCACCCCTCCTTTTGGCTACTTCAAAGATAAGAATACAAATCAGGTGGAAATCGTTCCCGAAGCTGCGGAAACGATCCACCTGATTTTTGCGTCTTATCTTAGCGGCATGGGTCTGAAAGCAATCGCCCGGTTGCTCAATGAAGAAAAACGAAAGACTCCTGCCCAGATGCAGATGGCACTGCTGGGCAAGCGAATGCCGGAGCGGTTGGAAACCGAGATCAAGAAGAAGTACCTCTGGGATGGCACTATGGTTGGTCGCCTGCTGAAAGACGAAGCCTATACCGGAACCCTGATCTGTCACAAGAGTGAACGGAACAAGATCAACAAGACATTCCGCTTCACCGATGCCGCAGAGCAGTTCCGGCATGAAAACTACCTGCCGCCCATCATCACCCGTGAGATGTGGGAGCAGGTGCAGGAGTTAATGAACATGAGAAAGAAAGATAATGTCCGCGCCGGAGAGGGGCAGACCATTCACCGCTACAGCGGCTTGATCGCCTGCGGTGATTGTGGTCGAGCCTTCATCGGCAAACGGATCAAGCTAAAGAACAGCCAGCGGGTGGAGTATGTATGCAGTACCCATCACAGATTTGGCGAGGAACACTGTTCCGCCCATACCCTCCGGGAAGAATACCTGGATGAAATTATCCGGGCGGAGCTGATTTCCACCAAGACGCAGTACCAGCGGATCTGGGATTCCATGCAGGACACCATCGACCGCTGGACGCCCAAAGCAACCAACACCCTGTCGCAGCTCAAGAAGTTGCGGCAACAGATCGAAGCAACGGAAGAAGAAATGGAGGACATCCTGATGGAACGGATTCGTGACAAAGCCAATGCCCAGCGGTATGACCGCATGATTGCCAGGCGGGAAGAACAGATTGCTCAGGCAAAGAAGAAAATCGCGGAGCTGGAAAACCTGGGTCAGACCATCCGATCCCGGCAGGCAAAGCTGAAAAAGGATATCAGCCTCATTGATCAGATCCTGGCAGATGGGCAGATGACCGAAGCGCACCTGCGGCTACTGATTGAAAAGATCCTCGTCTACGAAACCGAGGGTGGTCTGCGCCTGGAAATCAAGGTCAAGGCACCTTTCCAGAACCACACGGATACCTATGAAAACGGCGAGCTGACCAATAGCGAACTGGAAGAAATCATCAAAGCGGGGTGAGCAGATGCGAGTATGGTTATACGGCAGACTTTCCAACGATGACGATGTGATGATGAATTCCCTGGAAAACCAGTTGGAGATCGTCCGGGAGTATGCCCGAAAGCAGGGATATGAGATTGTCGGGGAGTCCTACGATGATAATGTCAGCGGTATGCGGTTCGACCGAAAAGGACTGAATCATGTGACCCAGGCAGTAGATGCAGGGAAGATCGATGCAGTTATCGTAAAAGACCTGTCCCGGTTGGGGCGGCATCAGATGCAGACAGCCTTGTTCATCGACTACCTGCGCCAATGTGGAGTGGCTGTGATTTCTGTCACCGAGGGGCTGAACACCATGAATGATGGGGATGACCTGATTATCGGTGTCAGGCAACTTATGAACGATTACTATGCTAGGGACATCGGCAATAAGATCCGTCACGGCTACCGGGAGAAGCAAAAAGAAGGGCTGGTTGTCAAACCACCCTTCGGCTACTGGAAAGACCGCAATACCGGCCGCATCCGGCTCCACCCGGAAGCATCAGTGACGGTGCAGATCATATATGGACTGTATTGCGAAGGTCTGGGACAGAAAGAGATCACCCGCAGACTCAATGCTATGGAGCGGAGGACACCCCAGCAGCTCCACGATGAACGGTGCGGCAAGACAAACGGTAAAGTGTACCGCTGGACATACCAAAGTGTGAAGAACATACTGGCGGAGGAAAGCTACACCGGCCTGCTGGTGAACCACCGAACTGAAACCCATGGTCGATCCGTCACTCTGGTACCGGAGGACGAGCAATACCGCCATGAGAAATTCTTCCCGGTGATCATCGACCGGGAGGAATGGGAGCAGGTGCAAGCACTGCTGAAAGCCAATGCCAAACCTTACCGTGGCAACACCGCATCCCACCGTTATGCCGGACTGCTCACCTGTGGCGACTGCGGCAGCACTTTTGTGCCGAGGATTCGGTGCTGGAACGGCAACCGCCGGGTGGAGTATCTCTGCAAGAGCTATATGCACCACGGCAAGGAGTTCTGTCCATCCCACCGTATTCGAGAATCCGAACTGGATGCCAGGGTACAGCAGTATGCAGAGGAACTGCGGATCCAATGGGTTGCAGAACAATCTGAGCTGCGCCGTCTCCACCGGCTATGGGAAATGAAGCGCCCGGCAATCAATTCCCATATTGCGGGTCTGTATGCCGAAATCCAGCGTCTGGAGCAGGAAATCGATGACCTACTGCTGGAGAAAATCCAAAGCAGCTAGCAAATTCCCGTTTGTAGCCGACAGCGAGGGTGCGGACGATGCGTAGGTCGTCCACACTTTTTCTGTTCGAAAATCAGCCCACCTTCCCACTCTACAACCTTTCTCTGATAAATAATTTGGATGCAAGGAAATCTGCGTCTTTGCATCATTGATGGTATTGAACTGCTTTCCTATGTGCCACCATAAAGGTTTTTGTAATGGATCAAACTTTAATATCTCTCATACAACCTCCGATCCTTGATCTCCGTGCTCTTTCGATGAATTTTACTTTATAATTGGAGTAATGGCAGCGTTCATTTCTGGCCAATAATCAGAAAGCTCAGGAATCTGGTTTTTTACGGCCCATATCAATTGGATAGCAAAACACAATATTAAATTATGACCATTGTTGTCTTTTTGGTTTACAAGTTCAATAACCGGTCCATGCCCAACATCAATATGTGCACCACGTTTGTCAGAAAGATGTTTGATAAAATTGTAAATGCTTAAATCATAGTAATTTGCTTTTTTTAACAAATCATAAATCTCCTGATTAGCTACAGTATCTTCTTCAGTTTTTCTGAAATAGGAAGATGTTTTTTGACCATGCATTTCAATTTCACGAAGCTCGAACAGATTTTGCAGAATCCCTTTTTCACTCTTGTTTAGTTTGTTTAGAATAAGTTCGAATACATATGTGGGAATGTGTGCAGGTAAATCCTCCGTGGTTCTGTTGAAGTATGCAACCTTTGTTGTGAGCCAATCAGATAGAGGTATCCAAGAAGAAGCCTTTGTGAACGCTAAAGGAGGGCGAATCATATTTAAATTTCCGTCTAACTCTATCCATGGACCATGCAGAGGGAGCATTTTAAAATCGGGACAGATTTGTAACAGCACAGAATTTCTTTCACATAAAAGCTTGCGTAGCGGCATTATTATGATACGTTCGATACAAGGGGAATATTCAGAATCCAGCTCATTTAGTTGAGTAAAACAAATTCTTAATATATCAAATTCAGTACGAATTTCTTTAACCATCCCGGCTCTTGATAGATTAAATTCAATTGCGAAGTTTAATTCCGGATCATAATTCATATCTTCTCTCCTTATGTAACTAAAAAAGCCGCAGGACTGCGGCTTTTGCGGTAAAACCGCTGTTATGTGGTGCGGGCATGGGGATTTGAACCCCAACGCATCTCTGCACAAGAACCTAAATCTTGCATGTCTGCCAGTTCCATCATGCCCGCATATTCTTTTGTGCCTCTGATTTTTACACGGAGAGGGATCCGAGGTGGGGCACCTAGCCTGATCCACGATTTATAAAAACAGGCGAGCCTGCTTTTAGAGAACGGATTGCCACACCAGTCTGCGGACTGGTTCGCAATGACAACGGGACGGAAAAACCTTCACTGAGGTGACAGCACCTAAATCTGCTGCGTATACCAATTTCGCCACGGGCGCATATTCAGTTTTTCACCAGCGGCGGAACCGGAAAACCTTCCCTGATATGACTGTACCTGAATCCGCACGGTTTGACAATTCCTGCACATCCACGTTTCGGGAAGTACTTTGTCTCCAATTTGTTTCTAATTTTAGCATAGTTACCGGGGACTGTCAATCCAAATCAGCCGGGCGGAATAAAATGTCCGCTTCGGACGGATTGCCGGGATGCCTGGTTGTTATTTCCGCAAAATGCGCGCCGGATTTTAAGGACATTTTGTGCATTTACACTTGACAATCTTTCGGGTGGCGGGTAAAATAAATTTGATATGGTGTACGCTGTACAATACAGCGTTTCATGATAGCCGGCTTTTGCCGGGGATTTGCGTTTTGCGCCTCATGGCGTTTTCTTATGCTGAAAGATGGTTTATGCCGGGTTTTGCCGGCTGGTTTTCATGCACATTTTACACATGGGGCCCATGGCGCTCACCCCCTTGGCAAAGGCTTATTCTATGAAGGAGGTGTGCCGAAAGAATTATGGGACCGTTACAAATCGCATTGATTGCCCTTGGTTATGTGGCTGCAGCGGCAGTGTTCTTTGCCGTTGGTGTGGTTTACCGCAAGAAGGTGGGCGAACGGGAGATTGGTTCTGCGGAGAATGAAGCGACCCGGATCATCAACGAGGCGATCCGCAGCGGAGAGAGCCGCAAGAAGGAAATGCTTCTGGAAGCCAAGGACGAAATCCATAAATCTCGCACGGAATACGAAAAGGAAATGAAAGAGCGCAAGGCGGAAATCTCCAAGCAGGAGCGCCGCCTGCAGCAGAAGGAAGACACCCTTGACAAAAAGTCCGACGCCTTCGAGCGGAAAGAGGACGAGTTGAACAAGCGTCTGGCCAATGCGGCGCAGACGCAGGCACAGGCGGAGGATCTGAAAAAGAAGCAGCTTGACACGCTGGAGCAGATCTCCGGGCTGACGCAGGATCAGGCCAAGGAGTACCTGCTGAAATCCGTGGAGGACGACGTCCGCCACGAGTCCGCCATGAAGATCAAGGAGATCGAACAGCAGACAAAGGACGAGGCCGAGGACAAAGCCCGGGAGATCATCGCCACCGCCATTCAGCGCTGCGCTGCCGACCATGCCGCGGAGGTCACCGTCTCCGTGGTGCCCCTGCCCAACGATGAAATGAAGGGCCGCATCATCGGCCGCGAGGGACGCAATATCCGCACGCTGGAAACCATCACAGGCGTGGATCTGATTATTGACGATACACCCGAGGCCATCACCGTCTCCAGCTTTGATCCCGTCCGGCGGGAGATTGCCCGTCTGGCACTGGAGAAGCTGATTGCCGACGGCCGCATCCATCCCACCCGCATCGAGGACATGGTGGAGAAAGCCAAGAAGGAAGTAGACCGCACCATCCGGGAGGAGGGCGAGCGTGCCTGCTACGAAACCGGCGTCCACAACCTGAACCCCGAACTGGTGAAGATTCTGGGTCGTCAGAAATACCGCACCTCCTATGGCCAGAACGTGCTCAACCATTCCATTGAAGTGGCACACATCGCCGGCCTGATGGCCGCTGAACTGGGCGTGGACGTGGCGCTTGCCAAGCGCGCCGGATTGCTGCACGATCTGGGTAAGTCCATCGACCACGAGGTGGAGGGCAGCCATGTGCAGTTGGGTGCAGACCTGGTTCGCAAGTACAAGGAAAATCCTGTGGTGATCAACGCGGTTGAAGCGCACCACGGCGACGTGGAGCCCAAGACCGTCATTGCCGTACTGGTTCAGGCTGCCGATGCCATCTCTGCCGCCCGTCCCGGTGCCCGCCGCGAGAATGTGGAGAATTATATCCGCCGTCTGCAAAAGCTGGAGGAACTGACCAGCTCCTACCCCGGCGTGGAGAAGGCATATGCCATTCAGGCCGGCCGCGAGGTTCGCATCATGGTCAAGCCCGAGGTTGTCAGCGAGGACAACATGATCCTGCTGGCGCGGGACATTGCCAAAAAGATTGAGGCTGAGCTGGAATACCCCGGCCAGATCAAGGTCAACGTCATCCGCGAAACGAAGGCCGTGGAATTTGCCAAGTAATCCGGACGCATCTGCCATCCCCGGGGGAATTGCCCTCGGGGATGTTTGATTTGCGTTTCTGCCCGGAAGCGGCAATCATCTGGCAGAAAAATAAATTTCAAAGGCGGTGGCATCCGTGAAAGTAAAAAAACTGACTTTAATGGCGCTGCTGACCGCCATTGCCCTGACCATTTTTATGGTGGAAGCGCAGATTCCGTCGCCGGTACCGCTGCCGGGGGTAAAGCTGGGACTTGCCAATATCGTCACGGTGTTTGCCGTGTTCGCACTGGGGTCAAAGGACGCCGCCATGATTCTGGCCGTGCGGATTTTTCTGGGTGCAGTGTTCAGCGGTAATTTCGGAACAATCCTCTATTCCGCCGCCGGGGGATTTCTGGCCATTCTGACCACCATCGGCCTGCGCCGGCTGCTGACCGTCAGGCAGTTGTGGGTGGCGGGTGCCCTGAGTGCCATTGCCCATTCCGTTGGCCAGATGGCAGTGGCCGTGGCCGTCACCGAAACGCCGGGACTGCTCATTTATTTGCCGGCGATGATTGTTTGCAGTGTGATTGCCGGGCTGTTTACCGGGCTGTGCGCCCAATTCCTGCTGAACCGGGGAGGAAAATTGTGGAAAACCTTTTTGAAATAAATCTGTCCAAACCGGAAATCGATGCGATTTCCAATCTGGGGCTGGCCCACATGGGCGACTGTGTGTTTGAAATTTTGTGCCGGGCATATCTGTGCGCCCGGGGAGAAAAAACCGTTGATCGGCTCCACCGGGACACCATCGCCATGGTGAAAGCGCCGGCGCAGGCGCAATTTGCCGACCGGATGCTGCCGCTGCTGACGGAGGAGGAACGGGCATATTACCGCCGCGGCAAGAACGCCCATGTTCACGCGGTGCCCAGAGGGGCAACACCTGCCGAATACGCCAAGGCCACCGGTGTGGAAGCGTTGTTCGGCTATCTGTACCTGTCCGGCCGAAAGGAACGGGTAAACGAACTTTTCCAGCTTGTAATGGAGGATTCCAATGGCCTTTGACGCTCAGTTTCTGTCTGCCGCCCTGCAGGAAGTGCAGGCGCTGGCAGATCCGCGGGTGGAGAAAATCCATCAGCCCAACCGTGATACCGTGATTGTGCACCTTCGACATAGCGAGGGGCGGGCCAAGCTGTTGATTGCCGCCAATCCGGCCGCGCCCCGTCTGCACCTGACAGCCGAAAACCCGGAAAACCCCGCTGAACCGCCCATGTTCTGTATGCTGCTGCGCAAGCACCTGCTGGGCGCGCGGCTGGTGAACATTACCCAGATTCCCATGGAGCGCTGCGCCTCATTCGTCTTTGACTGCATCGACGAGCTGGGCGACCATGTGCAGAAGCGGCTGGTCTGCGAGCTGATGGGAAAAACCTGTAACATTTATCTGCTCTCCCCCGCGGGTCGGATCATCGACTGTCTGCGCAGAATCGGGCTGGACGAGAGCGCCCGGCGCGCCGCGCTGCCGGGGCTGAATTATCAGGCGCCGGAGCCAATCACAAAGCTGAATCCGCTTCGCATGGAATCCGATGATTATGTAAACTTATTATGCAAACCCGGCGGGGATCTGCTGGCCGACCGGCTGATGGACGAACTGGGCGGGCTGTCCCCGTTGGTGTGCCGGGAAGCGGCGCTGTATGCCGCCGGGTGTACCGATGCCCGGGTGGAGGGGCTGGACATTGCAGCGGCTGCCGGAAAACTTGCCCTGTTCTTCCGGGAGCATCTGAACCATCCGAAGCCGTACTATTACGCTCTGCCGGACGGAACCCCAAAGCAATTTGCCTTTTGCCCCATCCGCCAGTACGGCGAATGCCGGGAGGCAGCGTCCTTCGGCGCGCTGCTGGATCTGTACTACACCGTCCGTGACCGGAAGGATGCCATACGCCAGAAGGGACAGGCGGTGCGCAAAACCGTCCAGAACCTGTGCCAGCGTTTCCAGCGGAAGCTGGCCATTCAGGAGAAGGAGCTGTCTGCCACCTATGACCGGGAGCGGCTGCGGCAGTTGGGCGACATCGTCACCGCCAACCTGCACCGGATTGTCAAGGGGCAGACGGTGTTGCAGGCGGAGGACTTCTATGATGAGGAAATGAAGCTCATCGACATTCCCATTTCCCCCATCCTCTCCCCCCAGCAGAACGCCGCCAAGTTCTACAAGGACTATGCACGGATGAAGAACGCCGAGAAGGAGCTGACCCGGCAGATCTCTCTGGGACGGACGGAGCTGGATTATCTGCAGAGCGTGCTGGATGAATTGAACCGGGCACAGACGGAGCAGGAGCTGGAGGAAATCCGGCAGGAGCTGCAAGCCGGGGGCTACGTGAAAGCCGATACGGGAAAGCGGAAAATGAAGCAGGCCAAAGCGGGCTTCCTGCGTTTTGAATCCACCGACGGGTTTCCCATCTATGTGGGCCGGAACAACCGGCAGAATGACGAGCTGACCTTCCGTCTTGCCCGGAAGGACGACATCTGGTGCCACGCCTCCAAGGTGCACGGCTCTCACGTGATCATCTCCTGCGGCGGTGCCACGCCCCCGGACAATACCGTCACCCAGGCTGCACAATTGGCGGCCTACTATGCCGAAAGCGGCGGCGGGCAGAATGTTCCGGTGGATGTGACGCCGGTAAAGCAGGTGAAAAAGCTGCCCGGTGCCAAACCCGGCATGGTGATTTACCACACCTACCGCACGGTCATTGTCAATCCCTACAAGGAGATTGTGGTGGATGCTCTGAACGCCGAGAATCCGTCAAACCCCGGAATATGAAATACGCCCCCGGAAGTTCCGGGGGCGTTGTTATCCACGCTTAGAAGAAGCACTTCTTCTCGATATAGTCCTTCAGCTCCGCGATGGGAATCCGAACCTGCTCCATGGTATCCCGGTCACGGACGGTGACACAGTTGTCGGCAGGCGTGTTGTCGTCGCCCACGGTCTGGAAGTCCACGGTGACGCACAGAGGCGTGCCGATCTCGTCCTCCCGGCGGTAACGCTTGCCGATGGAGCCGGCGTCGTCGAAGTCCACCATGAAATACTTCTGCAGCTCGTGGTAGATTTCCTCGGCCTTGGGGCTGAGCTTCTTGGACAGGGGCAGGATGGCCGCCTTGAAGGGAGCCAGCGCCGGATGCAGGTGCAGCACGGTGCGGATGTCGGGGTTGCCCTTCTTGTCAACGCCCACCTGCTCCTCGTCGTATGCCTCGCACAGGAAAGCCAGAGCCACCCGGTCGCAGCCCAGACTGGGTTCGATCACATAGGGGATGTAGTGCTCGCCCTTTTCCTGATCGAAGTATTCCAAGCTCTTGCCGGAGGCCTCCTGATGACGACCCAGGTCGTAATTGGTGCGGTCGGCAATGCCCCACAGCTCGCCCCAGCCGCTGCCGAAGGGGAACTGATACTCAATATCGGTGGTGGCGCGGGAATAGAAGGCCAGCTCGGCGGGTTCATGATCCCGCAGCCGCAGGGATTCCTCCTTGATGCCCAGGGAAATCAGCCAGTTCTTGCAGTAGTCCTTCCAGTAGGCGAACCACTCCAGATCGGTGCCCGGCTGGCAGAAGAACTCGCATTCCATCTGCTCGAATTCCCGGGTTCGGAAGGTGAAGTTGCCCGGCGTAATCTCATTGCGGAAGGCCTTGCCCACCTGGCAGACGCCAAAGGGTAGCTTCCGGCGGGTCGTGCGCTGGATGTTGGCAAAGTTGACGAAAATGCCCTGCGCCGTCTCGGGCCGCAGATAGCAGGTGGAGGAGGTATCCTCCGTCACGCCGATCTGAGTCTTGAACATCAGGTTGAACTTGCGAATGGGGGTAAAACTGTGCTTGCCGCAGTTGGGGCAGACAACTTCTTCATGCGAAGCAATGAAAGCGTCCATCTCGTCGAAGCTCATGGCGTCCACATTGACAGAGCCGCCGGCTTCGCAGGATTCAATCAGCTTGTCTGCGCGCTGCCGGGCGCCGCAGCCCTTGCAGTCCACCAGCGGGTCGGAGAAATTGCCCACGTGGCCGGTGGTGACCCAGGTGGTGGGATTCATCAGAATGGCAGCGTCCAGACCCACATTATAGGGAGATTCCTGCACAAATTTCTTCATCCACGCTTTTTTTACATTATTTTTGAACTCCACCCCCAGCGGGCCGTAGTCCCAGGAGTTGGCAAGACCGCCGTAAATCTCGGAACCGGCATAGACAAAGCCCCGGTTCTTGCAGAGATTGACGATCATATCCAGAGTTTTTTCGCTGTTTTTCATCATATTTCCTCCGCTCTTATGGATTTTTCCCTTGAACCCCTATTATACAGGGCTGAATCAAACAAATCAAGTAGTATCTTGCAGAAAAGTCTCCCCATAACAGGGAGACTTCCGGATTATTCCGCCACCAGATCGGGGCCAAGGTCATCGGCCATCATCCGGTGCACCCGTTCACCGATTTCCACAGCGGTCACGCCCTTCAGCTCCTCCGGCGGGATGACCCCCACCAAATGCAGCTCCACCTGCGTCGGTTTCAGACGGGCGGCATTGTGCAGGATGACCGCCGTGTTCTGCAGGGTGACTACCACGATGGGCACGTTCGCCTTTTGGGCGATTTTGAACACACCGCTGCGGAAATGCTGCAGCTTCCCGTCCCGGCTGGTGTAGCCCTCGGGGAACACGGCGATGGATGCCTTGTCCTCCTTGATGATGTTGATGCATTTGATGATGGTTTTCAGGGCTTCCCGGTCGTTCTCCCGGTTGATGGTCTGGCACAGTAGTTTATGCATCAGCTTGCCAATGATGAACATACTGCTGTTTTCCCGCTTGGAGATAAAGGCAAGCTGGCTGTCCCGGAAATGGTGCAGCAGCAGCACCGGGTCCATAATACTCAAGTGGTTGCACACCAGCAGAAACCGTCCCTCTTTGGGCGTCTGTTCCAGTCCCCGGGTATGTACCCGCGCCTGCACCAGCTGCAATACCGCCTGAATATACACCCGGGCCAGTGTGCGGTAAAACGGGCTGTCCTTTTCCTCTTCCTTTTCCAGATCCACCCGGCTGCATACAAAATACAGGAATGCGAACGCAATTCCAAAAAGCACCGCAAACGCACCCACAAAGGTGACCGGCGCCACCCAGAGCCAGTTCAGACCAGAAAAAGCATGGCATCCAACGCAGACCGCTCCGGCGGTCAGCAGGGACAATACAGCCATTATGCCGAGAAGCATAGACAATTCCTCCAATATCAGTCATTTCTGCTCGTATTATACTCCTTCCGCCCGGCGGATACAAGTGAAATTATTAAGATCAATTAAGACTTTTTCCAAAAGGGTGGAAATCCGGCGAAAATCCTGATATAATAATAGTAATATGCTTTTCAACGAAAGGATGTAGAGACTATGGGACTGTCCTCCAGCGCGCCATGGGTAAAATACTACGGCAACACACCCGCCACGCTCGATTATCCCCGCAAAACCATGTATCAGATGGTCGCGGATACCGCCCGCCGTTATCCCGGCAATATCGCCTACGTTTTCATGGGCAGGGAAACGAAATATGCCGCTTTTCTGCAGCGCATCGACGCGGCAGCGAGGGGACTGTACCGGATGGGCATCCGAAAGGGCGACAAGGTGACCATCTGCATGGCAAACACCCCCCAGGCGGTGGACTGCTTCTATGCGCTCAACCGCATCGGCGCCATCCCCAACATGATTCACCCCCTGTCAGCCGCCAAGGAAATCACCTTTTACCTGAATTTTTCCAAATCCAGGGCCATTCTGACGCTGGATCAGTTTTATGAGAAAGTAGCGATGATCCTGCCGGAACTGGATAACCCCTGTCAGATTCTGATTGCCAGGGTGGCTGACGAGCTGCCCCTGCCTCTGCGTCTGGCCTATCCCCTGAGCAAGGGTGCCCGCGCCATTCCCAAGCTGCCGAAATCCGGCTATATCCTGTGGAAGGATATGATTGCCGACGGAAAAAGTCAGGAGCTTCCGCCCGACGAAGGTAAGTTTGACGAATGCGGCGCCATTCTCTATTCCGGCGGCACCACCGGCACCACCAAGGGCATTATGCTCTCCAACCTGAATTTCAATGCTCTGGGTATGCAGACCATCGCCGCCTCGGGCTACGGCAGCGTGGCCGGTATGAAGATGCTGTCCATTATGCCCGTTTTCCACGGCTTTGGCCTGGGCATCGGCATTCACACTGCTCTGATCGGCGGCGCAACCTGTATTCTGGTACCCCGGTTCAGCGTGGATATCTATGCCGAAACCCTGCTCCGGGAAAAGCCCAATCTGATTCCGGGCGTGCCCACCCTGTTCGAGGCGCTGCTCCGGGCGGACAAGCTGGCGCACGCGGATCTGAGCTTCCTCAAGGGTGTCTTCTCCGGCGGCGATTCCCTGTCCCCGGAGCTGAAAAAGAAGGTGGATACCTTCCTGAAGGAGCATAACTGCACCGAGCAGATCCGGGAGGGTTACGGCACCACCGAGTGTGTCACCGCTTCCTGCCTGACCCCCAAGGACTATGCCCGCAGCGGCTCCATCGGCGTTCCCTTCCCGGATACCTATTACAAAATCGTCAAGCCCGGCACCACGGAGGAGGTTTCCCCCAACCATGAGGGCGAAATCTGTATCTCCGGCCCCACGGTGATGCTGGGTTATATGGACAATCTTCAGGAGACCCTGCAGACCCTGCGCAGCCACGGCGACGGCCGCATCTGGCTCCACACGGGAGATCTGGGCAGTATGGACGAGGACGGCTTCGTCTACTTCCGCCAGCGGATCAAACGGATGATCATCACCTCCGGCTACAATGTCTACCCCTCCCAGTTGGAAAACATCATTGACGGCCACGAAAAGGTGCTGCTGTCCTGCGTCATCGGTGTCAAGGATCCCTACCGGGTGCAGCGGGTGCGCGCCTATGTGGTTCCCATGCCGGGAATAGCCCCCACGGAGGCGCTGAAACAGGAGCTGCTGGACTACTGCTCCACCCGGATTGCCAAATATGCCATGCCTCGGGAAATTGTGTTCCGCACCGAGCTGCCCAAGACGCTGGTGGGAAAGGTGGCCTACCGGGTGCTGGAGGAGGAGGCCAACGCCGGGCAATGACCAGAAAACGCATCTGGGAGCTGGACGCGCTGCGGGGAATCTGCATTCTCGGCATGGTGGCCATTCACGCGGCCTTCGATCTTGTGGATCTTCTGCAGGTTGTATCCTGGCAGTTTCCGCCCCTGCTCTCCTTCATTCAAAATTGGGGCGGCGTGCTGTTCCTGCTGATTTCCGGTATCTGCGCCACGCTCAGCTCCCGTTCCGTCCGGCGGGGCTTGATTGTTTTCGGCTGCGGCATGATCGTCACCGCCGTCACCATAGGGCTGTATCTTCTGGGCTTCGCGGATCAAAGCATCATCATCTATTTCGGCGTGCTGCACTGCCTGGGCGTGTGCATGATGCTGTGGCACTTTCTGGGCAAGCTTCCCACCCGGGCGCTGGGGGTTCTGGGCGGCGTGCTGGCGGCTGTGGGATTGATCCTGCGCCGATTTACTGTGGACACGCCCTATCTGATCTGGCTGGGGCTGACTTTCCCCGGCTTTGCCACCGCTGACTATTTCCCCCTGCTGCCCCATCTGGGCTTTTTCCTGCTGGGGGCGTTTCTCGGCCGGACCCTCTACCGAAAGCAGGAATCGCTTCTGCCCCGCGCGCCTGTGGGCAATCCCATGATTCGGTTTGCCTGCTTCTGCGGGCGGCACTCGCTTGCCATCTATCTGCTGCACCAGCCGGTTTTCGCGCTGCTCGCCACGGCGGTGGCCTGGCTTCTCCGCTGAATACGCTCTCAGCCATTCTCACCGGGAGGGATTCTCTATGAAATTATCCGTCAACCCAACGCAACTCAAATATGCCGTTCCGTCCGCAGGCGCGCTGGCGCTTCTTCTGCGGGCGGTGCTCTACCTCACCGGAGCCGACGGAAAAGGACTGCTGCCCAGCGGCCACTGGGCAGGGATTGCTCTGTGGATTCTCTCGCTCGCGGTGCTGGCGGGGCTTTTCGTCTGCACCCGCTCCATCCACGGTTCCCGGCGGTATCAGGACAGCTTCCCCGTCTCGTGGGTCAGCGCCGCCGGCGCGTTTCTGGCGGCGCTGGGTCTGGCCGTCACCGCCGTTTCCGACGCCGGCATCTCCACCGGCATCGCGGAACTGGCCGTGCGGATTCTGGGCTTTGCCGCCGCAGCCGCACTGGTCGCAGTCGGGCTGTGCCGCATGACCGGCGCCAAGCCCCCCTTCCCCTGCCACGCGGCGCTGTGCGTCTATTTTGCCCTACGCATGGTGTACCAGTACCGCCGTTGGAGCAGCGACCCCCAGCTTCAGGACTACTGCTTCACCCTGTTCGCACTGATGGCGCTGATGCTGAGCGCTTATCAGCAGGCCGCGTTTGACGCAGGGATCGGCTCCCACCGGGCACTGTGGTTTCTGAGTCTTGCCGCCGTGTTCCTGTGCTGTCCCGCCATATACGGTAGCCGGGACTGGGTGCTTCTGCTCACCTGCGGTGTCTGGGCTTTCACCAACCTGACCGTTCTCTCCGGTAAAACCCGGCGCAGACGCCCCGCCATGAAGCTGGATGAGGAGCCGCCCCGGGATGCATGAGCCGATGAAAATTCCCGCCCATGTTCAGCGCTGCATGGAGCGACTGGAAAGCGCCGGATTTGCCGTCTACGCCGTGGGCGGCTGTGTCCGGGACGCGCTGCTGGGTCTGGAACCGGCGGACTATGACCTTTGCACATCCGCCCGGCCGGAGCAGACCGAGACCGTATTCTCCGACTGCCGTCTGATACTGGCGGGGGAAAAGCACGGCACCGTGGCCGTGGTCACGGAGGCTGGTATTGTGGAAATCACCACCTTCCGCACCGAGGGCGGCTATTCCGACAACCGGCACCCGGAATGGGTTAACTATGTTTCCGGGGTGGAGGACGATCTGGCACGGCGGGATTTCACCGTCAACGCCATGGCCTATTCGCCCCGTCGGGGTTTTGTCGATCCCTTCGGCGGCCGGGAGGATCTGAAAAACCGGGTTCTGCGCTGTGTGGGATGCCCGGAGACCCGCTTCCGGGAGGATTCCCTGCGGATTTTACGCGGCGCGCGCTTCGCTGTGAAATATGGCCTGACCCCGGAAAGCGCCACCATGGACGCCATGGTCGCCCTGCGGGGACTGATGGACAATCTGGCCCGGGAACGGGTGTTTGAAGAATTATGTAAACTTCTCCCGCTGGCCTCGGCGGCGGATTTGATCCGCTTTGCCCCCCTTCTGGCAGCGGTGATTCCGGAGCTGGCGCCCATGATCGGCTTCGACCAGCACAGCCCCCACCACGCCTTCGACCTGTTCACCCACACAGCGCACGTCTGCGCAGCCGTGCCGCCGGATCTGACCCTGCGCTGGGCCGGGCTGCTCCATGACACCGGGAAAATCCCCACCTTCACCCGGGATGAAACCGGGCGGGGGCATTTCTACGGCCACGCCAAGGAAAGTGCCGCTCTTGCGGACGGGATTCTGCGCCGCTTGCGGGCACCGACCCGGCTGCGTGAGGACGTGGTGGAGCTAATCGGCCTGCACATGACCAAATTCGAACCGGAGAAAAAGGCTATCCGTCGGTGGCTGGGCAGGCTCGGCTCTGAAAAGCTGGAAAAACTGCTTCTGCTGCAGCAGGCGGATATGGGCAGCAAGGGCACCGGTAAGCCCGGGGAAGCGGAGCAATTTGCCCGTCTGCGGGCGTGTGCAGCCGAAGTGGAGGCGGAGGAAACCTGCCTGAGTCTGAAGGATTTGGCCGTAAACGGCGGCGATCTGATTGCCCTTGGCTTCACCCCCGGCCCGGAAATCGGCCGATGCCTGCAGGCGCTGCTGAACCGGGTTCTGGACGAACGCACCCCGAACGACAGAGACGCGCTGCTGGAACAGGCAAGAAAATGGCTGTCCGACACGGATCATTCACAATCGGAGGCGGGTTTCCTGTCTTCCGCGGATTGACGAAAAAGAGGTATGTTTGATGAACATTGCCATTGTAACCGGCGCAAGCTCCGGTATGGGGCGGGAATTTGTACGCCAGCTTTCCCAATTCGTCCAGGTGGACGAAATCTGGGCCATCGCCCGGCGGAAGGAAGCACTGGAATCGCTGCGGGACGAAATGGAGGTTCCCGTCCGCCCCATCCCGCTGGATCTGTGCGAGCAGGCCAGCTTTGAAACCTTCGCTGCCTTGCTGGAAGCGGAGCATCCCGATGTCAAGCTGCTGGTCAACGCTGCCGGATTCGGCAAATTCGGCGCCTACCAGAAAATCCCCATCGGGGACGAATGCAAAATGATTGACCTGAACTGCAAGGCGCTGCTGCGCATGACCCGGCTGACCCTGCCCTATATGCGCGCCGGCAGCCATATTCTGCAGTTGGACAGTCTGTCAGCCTTTCAGCCGGTGCCCTACATCACCACCTATGGCGCAACGAAGGCCTTTGTGCTCAGCTATACCCGCGCTATGAATCAGGAGTTGAAGGCACAGGGCATCCGCATGATGGCCATGAATCCCGGTTGGGTCAAAACCGAGTTTTTCAACCACGCATTTCAGACCAACGGTGGAAATGAGGTGCAGTATTTTGACCGGCTGTACGAAGCAAAGGACTGCGTCGCCACCGGGCTGAAGGATCTCTACCACTCCAAAAAGGATTATTCCGTTCACGGCCTGCCTGTTCGGATGCAGGTTCGAATGGTGAAGCTGCTGCCCCACAGTCTGGTGATGAAAATCTGGCTGAAGCAGCAGAAAAAGGCAAAAAACAATCAAGGACTGACAACCAAATGAAACAAAGAATGCTTTCCCTCGTCCTGCTTCTGGCACTGCTGCTGATCGGCTGCGGCCTGCCGGAGGAAAACCCGGCTCCTTCCACCTACCCCATCGCCGGCGGGGATACCCTGACGGTTCATTTCATAGACGTGGGTCAGGCGGACTGCGCGCTGCTGGAATGCGGCGGGGAATATATGCTCATCGACGGCGGCAATGTGGATGACGGCCAGCTCGTCGTCTCCTATCTGGAGCAGCAGGGCGTGGAGCGTCTGGAATCCGTGGTCTGCACCCACGCCCACGAGGATCATGTGGGCGGACTGCCCGCCGTCCTGGCCGTATACGAAACCGGCTCCGTGTATGCTCCCACGACCACCTATGCCTCCCGCTGCTTTGATGATTTCCTGTACTATACCGATCAGCAGGGGTTGACCGTCACCATCCCCAGCCCCGGTGATACCTTTCCCTTGGGCGATGGGAACCGGGGTGCTTCCGTTACGGTGCTCGGCCCGGTCAAATCCTACCCCGACACCAACAATACCTCCATTGTGCTGATGGTGCAGTTTGGAGATACCCGTTTTCTGTTCACCGGCGACATGGAAACGGAAGCGGAAACCGATATGCTGGATCACTGGGAGGGGCGGATGGACTGGAACGTGGATGTTTTGAAAGTGGGACACCACGGTAGCTCCACCTCCACCAGCTACCGCTTTCTCTATGAAACCGACCCGGAATACGCCGTGATCTCCTGCGGCAAGGGCAACTCCTACGGCCACCCGCACAAAGAGGTCGTTTCCCGTCTGAAGGACGCGGGCGTTCCCATGCTGCGCACCGACGAGTTGGGCACCATTGTGGCCGTCAGCGACGGCAGGGAAATCAGCGTCACCTGGGCCAACCAGGCCATGCAGCCTGCGGATGTGGAACCGGGTGAAGAAGTGACCTATATTGGAAACAAAAACTCCAGGAAATTCCACCTTTCCACCTGTTCCAACCTTCCAAAAGAGGAAAATCAGGTGATTTTTGACAGTTACGCGGACGCCGTCGCGGCGGGCTATACCCCCTGCGGGAGCTGTCTGGGATAAGAAAATACCGCCGCAGTCGACCGAGAGCCGGAAAACTGCGGCGGTTTTCTTGATAAAAAACAGAACAGCGTGGCTTCACGTCACGCTGTTCTGACTAAACATGATTAACCTGTCCGATTACGCGCTGCCATCGGGTGCCGGTTTTTATATCATCAGGCGTTTGCTTCTTCCGCAGCAGCCTTGTTTTTGGCGGTCAGTGCCTTGATGCCCTCCACCACCACTACAACGCCAAGCGCGAGAATCAGCACAGCAAAAACGAGCTGCAGTACATTGCCGCCGATACCCAGCACGCCGGTTGCGCCGGAAGTAAGCGCCACAATCAGCTTCTGGATGGTCATAACCAACGCGGTAAAGGTAACACACACCATAATTCCCATGGGAATCCACAGCATCCAGCCCTTGCGGTTGGTACGCTTCAGGAACACCGCACAGGCCAGCAGCGCCAGCGCGGACAGCAGTTGGTTGGCGGAGCCGAACAGCGGCCAGATGGAGGCGTAGCCGGCCTTGGCCAGCAGGAATGCCAGCACCAGTGTGACAATGGTGGAGAAATACTTGTTCGTCAGCAGCTTCCGAACCGGGCCCATCTTGTCGTCCTCAATGGAGTCGTCCAGGAACAGTTCCTGAAAAGACATCCGGCCGATTCTGGCCACGGAGTCCAGAGAGGTCAGCGCAAACGCGGAAACCGCCAGATTGATCAGCGTGAACACGACCTTCTGGGGCAGGCCGATGGTGGCAAGGAAGTTGGAGATGCCGCCAGCAAAAATCTGAGCGGGGGTGGTATAGCCCTGCTCGGCAGCCGCGCCGGTGGCAAAGGACGCTACCGCCACAAGGGAGATCACCGCCAGCATGGACTCCATCAGCATGGCGCCGAAGGACACGGGCAGCATATTCTTTTCATTCTTAATCTGTTTGGAAGCCGTACCGGAAGAAACCAGAGAATGGAAACCGGAAACGGCGCCGCAGGCAATGGTGACAAACAGAATCGGGAACAGATAGCCGGTGCCCTCCACGTAGAAGCTGGTAAAGGCAGGCAGATTCACGGTGGGGTTGGCCACGAACACGCCGATCACCGCCGCCACGATCATGGCGATCAGCAGATAGCTGTTCAGGTAGTCACGGGGCTGAAGCAGCGCCCAGACAGGGACAACGGAAGCGATGAAGATGTAGGCGAAAATGATGATGTGCCAGGTACCGCCGGCCACAAAAATGGGCATATTCAGGCCGAGCACAACCGCGGCCACCAGCATAACAATCGCGATGCCGGTATTGACCCACTTATTCAGCTTGGCATAGCGCAGCAGGAATCCAAGGATTACCGCCATCACAATAAAGAGCATGGAAGTGGTTGCCACGGAGCCGTTGGCCGCAATCTGGGCACCCTCGGCATTGAAGCCTTTGAACGTGCTGGCAACCACATCCGCGAAAGCCGCAACCACCAGGATGCAGAACAGCCAGCAGAATGCCAGAAAGAGCTTCTTGCCGATCTTGCCGATGTAACGTTCGATGATGTAACCGATCGAGCGTCCCTTGTTCTTCACGGAGGCGTACATGGAAACGAAGTCCTGCACCGCGCCGAAGAAAACGCCGCCGATAAGAATCCACAGCAGCACAGGCACCCAGCCAAAGACAGCGGCCTGAATGGGGCCGTTGATGGGGCCTGCACCCGCAATGGATGCAAACTGATGGCCAAAAACCACGTTGGTATCGGCCGGCTCATAGTCAACGCCGTCCTCCAGCTCATAGGCCGGTGTCTTGGCGTTCGGGTCAATGCCCCAGGTCTTGGCAAGCCATCTGCCGTAGAGCAGATAAGCGCCGCCCAGTACCACAATGGCAATCACCATGATGAGAATACCGTTCATTGAATTGATTTCCTCCTTCTATTTCTCAACAAATAGCGGCACATATGGCCGTTATTTCCCACGAAGCAAGCGGCAAAGGCAAAAAAAATGCTCCGTCTCTGGTTCAGAGACGGAGCTGAATCTCCGCGGTACCACTCTGCTTGCCCGCGCCCGCGAGCCGCTTACCGGGTCAGGTGACCCACGCTCCATAACGGCGAGCACCCGTCCTGGCCTACTTGCTTGCGTTCAGCCGGCCGCTCACGGGCCAGTTCCGGTCACACCTGCCGCATTCTTCCACCAGCCGAATGCTCTCTGAAGGCAGCGCCTTGACCATACTCTTCCCGATCATCGCGTTTTCCATATCACACAGCCGTTGTGCGTCCAATTCTACCCCTTTCCCATTCCAATGTCAAGCATTCCGGAGGTTTTTGCAGGAGTTTGTGGCTGCCGACAAAATTATTTATTGATCGCTCAACAATTGTTGCACATTGCACAAATACATTTGTCCGTCAGATGGAGTCAACAAACCTGTCGATATATTGCAGCGCAGCCCCCACCGCGCTGGCTTGTGTTTTCACGCGGCAGAGTGTCAGATAACCGGCCTCATCCTGAAACGGGTCCAGCTCCCGGGTAAGTGCCTGAAGCCGCGGCAAGTACGCTTCCATATACTCCCCCACGTGTCCGCCCAGAATAATCCGGCAGTCAAACAGCATCCGCAGATTGTGAATCACCCGGGCAAGGGAATGCAGATAGGCGTCCCAGATTCCGGCGGCGCTGGGATCGCCCTTTTCCAGCAGCGCAAAAAAGGCGGGAAGATCTCCGTCCGTCAGCGCGGTCAGCGGTTTGGAGGAGCAGTAAGGATCTGCGCATCCGCGCCGCCCGCAATAACAGAGCCGCCCGTTTTCCACGAGCTGCATATGTCCGATTTCGCCGCTTCTGTGGTTGGCGCCGGTGTAAACCGTCCCATTGAGAAACACCGCGCCGCCAATACTCCCGCTCAGCATCATGTAAAAAAAGCTGTCCGTCTGGTTCTGCCAGCTTTCCGCAAAAGCCGACGCAGCCACATCATGGCACAGGCAAACCGGGTATGGAATATCCCTTTGAAACTCCCCGCGGGTTATTCCGTCTACCCCCAGCACCCGGCAGTAATAGCTGCTGCCGCCGTCCGCGCTGATCAGCCCCGGGAGACTGATGCCAACCCCCAGAACCCGATCCCGGTCAGGCACCGGCAAGCCGGAAACAAGCGCCCCCACCCGGGCATAGTACCCTTCCGTTCTGGAAAAGGGAATATCCAGCACGCGCTGGGCGATCAGGTTTCCCTGCAGGTCCACCACAACAGCCGAAGCCCGGCAGTTGGTGATGTCAAGCCCGATGGCCACGCGTGCATCGGGTACAACGGAATAAAGCGCCGCGCGCCGTCCGCCGGTGTTGCCCTGAAACCCGGAGTCCCGCACCAGTCCCTCCTGCTGCATCCGGGTCAGATTCTGCACCACGGTGGGAAGGCTCAGCCCCAGCGTATTCGCAATGGCCTGTCTGGACTGTCCGCCCGTTCGGTGCAGGAGCATATAGATATTGCTTCTGTTCATCTGCTTGATGTCCAGCGCCGTCGGTTTGGCGGTTTCCTTTTCTCTGTATGTCATCCGTTTCACATCCTGTTTTTTGTCTATTATATAATCCGTTTTATAAAACTGTCAATCGCATTTTTATATATTTGCGGGATTGCAAGCATTATGCACAAATTCTCTTTGTGATATTATTGAAATCTGGCATATTGACAAACCGGCAGACTGAACTAAAATATAATTAAGATTGTTTTATAAAACTATCTTATAAAAGTTTTTAAGCGCGTTGTCCGTTATTCCGGATATCTGCCAACTCTTAAAGGAGGATACAAAAATGAGTCAGTTTGAAATTCCGAAAACCATGAAAGCCCTTGTGGCCTACGGGAAAGGCGAATACCGGTTCGAACCGGCATATCCCACGCCGGAATGCGGCCCGGATGACATCATCATCAAAACGGAAGGCTGCGGCATCTGCGCAGGCGATCTGAAATGTATGCATGGCGCGGAGCGGTTCTGGGGCAACGGAAAAACGCCGTCCTGGGTACGTCCTCCTTTCATCCCCGGCCATGAATTTCTGGGCCGGATCGTTCAGGTGGGTGAAAACGTCACCGAATACCGGGTTGGGGAACGGGTGACCGCGGATCAGATCGTGCCCTGCGGCAAGTGCCGTTTCTGCAGGACCGGCCGCTACTGGATGTGCCAGCCCCACGCCACCTTCGGCTTCCAGAAGGAAAACAACGGCGGCATGGCCGAGTATGTCCGTTATCCCAAGACCGCCGTCATTCACCGTGTGCCCGAGACCCTGCCGCTGGACAAGGCGCTGCTCATTGAACCCTATGCCTGCTCCAAGCACTGCGTTGACCGGGCGCAGATCACCAACGAGGACATCGTCGTACTTTCCGGTGCGGGCACGCTGGGACTGGGCATGGTCACCTATGCCCGGATGAAAAACCCGGCCAAGCTCATTGTGCTGGATATGATGGACGCGCGTCTGGAAAAGGCAAAGGAATTTGGCGCCGATCTGGTGTGGAATCCCTCCAAGGTCAATGTGGTCGAGGAAATCATGAAGCTGACCGACGGCTACGGCTGCGATATCTATATTGAGGCAACCGGTCACCCCTCCTCCGTGCTGCAGGGCATGGAAATGATCCGCAAGCTGGGCCGATTCGTGGAATTTTCCGTATTTGGCGCGCCGACCACCTTCGACTGGTCCACCATCGGCGATGGAAAAGAGCTTGATGTGCTCGGCTCCCACCTGTCTCCGTACTGCTTCCCCTTCGTCATCGACCACATCGCGGACGGCACGCTGAAAACCGACGGCATGATTCAGCACACCTTCCCCCTGGAGGATTGGGAGACCGCGTTTGACTACGCCACCGGAAAATACGGCGATTTCAAGGTCGCGTTCACATTTTGAAGTACCTCTCCCGGCGTGCGCGCCAACGAAATAAATGCCACCACCCCATTCAGAAAGGAAAATGTCTATGAACCGGGATGCGGAAACCAAAATCGCGCTGGGTCAAACCGCGCTGGGAATTGAGCTTGGCTCCACCCGAATCAAATCGGTTCTGATTGATGACCGGCACAATATTCTCGCCACCGGCTCGTTTCAGTGGGAGAACCGGCTGGAGAACGGCCTTTGGACCTATCATCTGGAGGATGCCGCTGCCGGGCTTCAGGAGAGCTACGCTTCTCTGGCCGCCGATGTCTGGAAGCGGTATGGAAGGAAACTGGAAACCGTGGGCGCAATCGGCATTTCCGGCATGATGCACGGATACCTGGCGCTGGATCGGGATCAGAAGCCCCTTGCGCCTTTTCTGACCTGGCGCAACACCAACACCGCCCGGGCTGCCGGATTGCTCACGGAGCAGCTTCAGTTCAACATTCCCCTTCGCTGGAGCATCGCCCATCTGTATGAAAACATCTTAAACGGCGAAGCCCATGTAAAGCGGCTGGATTACCTATGCACCCTGTCTTCCTATCTTCATCTTCTGCTGAGCGGTCAACGGGTCATCGGAATCTGTGAGGCCTCCGGGATGTTTCCCATCGATCCGTGCCGCCATGACTTTGACTCCGTCATGCTGGATCGGTTCGACGCGCTGATCGCTGATAAGGGCTACTCCTGGCGTATCCGCTCCGTGCTGCCCCGGGTTCTGACCGCCGGTGAAGCGGCGGGCCTGCTGACCCCGGAAGGCGCGCGGCTTCTGGACCCCAGCGGAACGCTTCGTCCGGGCATCCCCATGGCGCCCCCGGAGGGTGACGCGGGTACCGGCATGGTTGCCACCAATTCCGTGGCCATCGGAACCGGAAACGTGTCCGCCGGAACTTCCATCTTTGCCATGGTAGTGCTGGACAAGCCCCTGAGGAAGCTCTACCGGGACATCGACATGGTAACCACGCCGGGCGGGCACCCCGTTGCCATGGTGCACTGCAACAACGGCACCTCCGAAATTGACGCGTGGTTTCGCCTGTTTCGTGATTTTGCCGCCGCGATCGGCGCGCAGACCGACGATGGAGCATTGTACCGGGCACTGTTCCAGCAGAGCCTGCGGGGCGATGGAGACTGCGGCGGTGTCATCGCCTATAACTATCTCTCCGGTGAGCCAATCACAGGTTCCGAAACGGGATGCCCCATGCTGCTTCGCGGGCAGACGGCCTGCCTGACACTGGCTAATTTTATGCGTGCCCAGATCTATTCTGTTTTTGCTTCGCTGGCCATCGGAATGGACATTTTAAAGGAGGAAAACGTCCGGATTTCCCGGCTGACCGCCCATGGCGGCCTGTTCAAAACCCCCGGCGTAGCACAGCGGTATCTTTCTGCGGCCATGGAAGCGCCCATCACGGTGCTCCAGTCCGCCGGAGAAGGCGGGCCATACGGGATGGCAATCCTTGCAGCCTATATGCGCCAGCGGAAACCCGGCCAACTTCTGGAGGACTATCTTCAGGCAGAGATTTTCACCGGCCAGTCCGGCAGCACCATTGCGGCATCGCCGGAAGAAATTGACGGATTCAGGCAGTTTCTGCGCCAGTATCGCCGCCTGCTGCCTTCGCAAAACGCCGCTGCCTCCATCATCAATCGCTGAGTTCCTGGGAATCCGCGAAAAAGGTCTGCCGCAAGCTGAACGGTTTGCGGCAGACTTTTTCCGTTTTACACCGGAATGTTCTCCGGACTCTTGTTTTTTTCGTTGGACGGACTATAATGAAAGAAACAGATCAACATAAGGAGTTGCATTATGAAAGAAATCGCAATTATGGAGCCGCTGGGCATCAGCGCGGAGGAACTGGCCGCGCGTAAGAAGCCCTTCGAAGAACAGGGCTGGGTTTTCCGGGATTACGCCAGAACCACGGACAGGGAGACCCTGATTCAGGAGGCAAGGGACGCTGAGGTCATGATTCTGGCGAATATGCCCATGCCCGGCGAGGTCATCTCCGCCTGCGAACATCTGAAATTCATCGATGTGGCTTTTACGGGTGTGGATCATGTGGGTCTGGACGCGGCCAGAGCAAAAGGTATCGCCGTGAGCAACGCCTCCGGCTATTCCAATGAGGCCGTTTCTGAGCTGGTGCTCGGCATGGTGCTGTCCCTGCTTCGCAACCTGCGCGCGGTGGAAGACCGCTGCCGCGCCGGCGCAACCAAGGATGGTCTGGTGGGCGGAGAACTAAGGGGAAAAACCGTGGGCATCATCGGTCTGGGCAAAATCGGCCGTCGCTCCGCGGAAATTTTCCATGCGTTCGGCGCAGAAATTCTGGCGCAATGCCGCACAAAGCACGACGATCTTCCGGCATATATCCAGCAGGTATCTCAGGACGAACTGCTCAGACACGCGGATATCGTGGTGCTCCACTGCCCGCTGGACGACTCCACCCGGGGGATGATCAACGCCGCGAAGCTGGCGCTCATGAAGCCCACCGCCCTGCTGATCAATGTGGCGCGGGGGCCGGTGGTCGTCTCGCGGGATCTGGCGGACGCGCTGAACCGGGGTGTCATTGCCGGTGCGGCAATTGATGTGTTCGACACGGAGCCTCCCCTGAATCCGGATGAGCCGCTTCTGAACTGTAAGAACTGTCTGGTCACGCCCCATGTTGCCTTTGCGACCCGGGAATCCATGAGCCTGCGGGCGCAGATTGTATTCGACAATCTGGCCGCCTGGATCGGCGGCCAGCAGCAGAATGTCATCGTGTGAGAAAATCCGATAACCGGCTCTGCCGCAGCCGCTCCTTGTTCCATGATTACACCCCTGTTTCCGCCATTGGGAAACAGGGGTGTTGTCTTTCAGGTTGTCTGCTTCGCCTGCTCCGGCTGAACGGCGGGAATGCGGATTGCAATGCAGGTTCCCACCCCTTCCCGGGAAAAAATCTGGAACTCGCTCTTTTCCATACCGAACAAACTCAGCCGCTTTCGCACATTGGTCAGTCCGTAACCGATGGAACCGTTTTCCAGTTTCTGCCTGGTTTCCTCCGGCATTCCGTTGCCATTGTCCTCCACTTCGATGTGAACACTGTCCTTTCCTGCCCACGCGCGAACGGTCAGTTCCTTTTCCGGCTTCTCACAGTAGAGGATTCCATGCAGCAGGGCATTTTCCAGCAGGGGCTGGAGGGACAGCTTGGGGATCATGTAATCCGCCGCAGCGTCCTCAATCTCGAAATTGACGGTAAAGCGGTTTTCAAACCGCTTCTGCATGATTTCCAGATAGGTGCGGGACAGTTCCAGCTCCTCCCGCAGCGGGATGATGGACGGGCCCTTGTTGATGCTCTGGCGCAGATACCGGGACAGCGCATTGACCATCCAGGCTGCGTCCTCGGTTTTCTGCCCCAGAATCATCCACTTGATGGTATCCAGCGTATTGTAAAGGAAATGGGGCTTGATTTGCGCCTGAAGGGATTTCATCTGCGACTCGGCAATGGCAATCTGGTCCCGGTAGCGCTCCTCCATCAGATCCTTTACGGTCAGCACCATCTGGTCGGCATTGCGCTCCAGCCGATGCAGCGGGTCCAGAAATTCCGGTTTTTCCTCCAACTGACTGTCCTGACCGGTGTTCAGCGCGTCCAGCGAGGTATTGATGCGGGCAAGCGTGATATTGACCGTGAAATTGTAGGCAAGAATGAACACCAGCGTCAGCACCACCGCAAGAACCACCACTACCATCACCTGAAGCAGGCTGCCCTGGGTGCTGTTCAGCACGGAGAGCACGCTGGCCGGGTAGTCCATCACAATATACCAGTCATTGGCCTCCAGCTTCTGATAAACGTAAATCCGTCTGCTCTTTTTCAGGCACCCGGATTCATTCTGGCGGATCTGCTCCATCAGGCCGGCGTCAATCACATTCTGAAGCAGCCGGGTGCGATCCGGGCTTGCCAAGCATTTTCCCTCGCCGTTGACCAGGTATCCAAACTGTGAATCCGGCTCATCCGTGCCGAGCAGTTCGTTGAAATCTGCCACCTCCACATCCAGCATCAGAACGCAGGCCATGCGGTCATAGTTTGAGCGCAGGCGCATGGAATAGGCGCAGGTCAGCACATCCTTCGGAACCAGAATTCCCCTGGCGCTGTCGATCATAGAGACGGAACGGGTTTCGATCCAGCTCAGGCCGCTGTTGTGCAGATAGGGCATCCATTCCGCGTCCGGGTCATTTTCCAGCACGGACATGGAGTAAAAGGTTCCGCCCTGATTGCTGTAGATTTTACTCTCCGGTACAAACAGGCGGACACTGGATATGTTCTCATTGCCCGTATATGCGGAGAGAATCGAATTCAGCTCCGCAAACTCCTGAAGCTGCTCCCCCCGGTCGCCCCCCACGCTCATATAGGGATAGATCATGGAAATCAGATCCTCCGCGGTCTGACTGAGGCTGCGCAAGCGGAAATCCATATTCAGCTTACGCTGCTGGACGGATTGCTGCAGAGAGCTGCTCAGATGATTCTCCATGCTTCCGGCGGAGAACCGGAACAGGACGAAAACGGAAATCAGTGTCAGCAGCACCATCAGCACCATGATCAGCATGGTTTTGCTCCAGATCCGCCTTGGACTCTGTTTTGTGGTGATTTTCTCACGGATTTTGGAGAATTGGAGCTTTTTCCCTTTCATCACGCATTTCCTTTCGGCGGATTGTCGCTGAGCGCCTTGAAACGGTACTCTCCGGGCGGCATACCGGTCTGCTTCTTGAACAGGCGGGAAAAGTAGCTGGGGGACAGATAGCCCACCTGATAGCACACATCATAAAGCCGCACGGCCGGATCCCGCAGCAGTTCCTTGGCGTGGCGAATCCGTTCGGAGGTCAGGTATTCATTGATTGTCTTTCCCGTGGACTGCTTAAACAGCACACACAGATAAGTCGGCGTCAGATGCACCTGGTCAGCCAGACTGGCCACGGAAATCTGCTCCATGTACTGCTCGTCAATGATCGCCATGATCTGCCGCACCAGAGAACTGGTGCCCGGCTCGTTGCTTTGCTGGAGCAGTTCGGTGGTATCTGTCATAATCTGCCTGATAAACTGCTCCTGCTCCACATGGGACGGGCAGCTCAGCCAGTGCTCCACCAGACGCCGCTGATTGCGGTAGGGGCTGTCCTCCCGGGCTTTCAGGCCGGGCAGGGTCCGTACCGGGAGCATCAGAAGAAACAGCGTATAGTTTTCCTGTTCCTCCTGAGGCATGGAGCGGATGCAGGCGAACGAATGATTCAGCACCTCATCCACCTGAGCAGTCTGGCCGCTGAGTATCGCCTCCGGAAGCTGTTTCTCCGCGTATTCCCTGGCGGCTTTCAGATCATCAACCTCCATGTACTTCTTCACGGCGATCGATGTGTTTTCCGCCAGATAATACCGCTGCTCAATGGCCTCACAGGCTTCCTCATAGGCATCCTTGAAGTTTGACAGCATGGCCGGTTCACTGATGCCGATGGAAGTCTCCAGCTCCAGATTATCCAGCAGGGCTTTCTGAATCCGGTTGGACACCTCCAGCACATCCTGCTCATAATCCGCCGACTCGCATTTCAGAATCACCACGTATTCCGAAACCCGATTTTTGAAGGAAACGCTGTTCGGCTTGTCCGCGATTGCCTCGTTGCAGTGCCGCTCGCACTCCATACCCAGCGTCAGCCGCTGGGTGCCGGTCAGATTTTTGCAGACGTGCCATTTATTGGTCAGCCGGATCACCATACACACATATTTGGCCATGGTGTCCAGGTTCAACCCCAAATAGGGCGCGCAGACCGCGTCATAGTCCCCTTCCAGCAGTGTTTGCAGCAGACGTTCCCGATGCAGCGGGAGCAGTTCATGGAGCTTATCCTCCATGTCCATCACGCGCTGTTTCTCCTTGTTTCGGCTGTCCAGCAGCTTGACCACCCGGGTGATGGTCACGGACAGCTCCTCCAGATCAACCGATTTCAAAATGTAGTCGAACGCGTCGCTCTTCAGCGCTTCCCGCAGAAGCTGGACATCCGCGTGACCGCTGATGAACACAATCTGAATGGAGGGATACTCCTTCTGGAGTTTTTTCGCAAATGTAATTCCGTCCATATAGGGTGTAATCACATCCGTAATCACCAGATCAACCGGGTTTTCCTGCACATAGGCATATGCCTTGGCGCAATCCGGAAATTCCTCCACCACGGTCACGCCGTGCATTTCCCAGTCAAAATGCTGGCGCAGGCCGGTTCTGACCGTCTCTTCATCGTCGATGATAATTGCCTTGTACATGGTTTTCTCCTTCTCTGTTGGGTCGCTGTATGTTCAGCATACCGCATGGCCGAAAAATTGTCAACTCCCGCAGCCACCGGGGAAATGAAAATTATAAAATTGAACAAGAAACCAGAAATTAGGAACATTGACAGTTTTTCAACCGCAGGATAACATAGTTATGTAGAATGTCTACAAAACAAACCGGGTTTATTTCATTCCTCAAATCACCATGGAGGTAATCATCATGAAACTGGAAACGCTGCAATATGACGTGGTCGTTGTCGGCGGAGGCCCCGGCGGCCTGCCCGCTGCCATCGCCGCCGCCCGTCAGGGCGCCCGGGTTCTTCTGGTGGAGAAAAACGGGTATCTGGGAGGCAATCTGACCATCGGGCTGCCGCTGCTGGGCTATCTGGACAAGGACGGCAATCAGGTCATCCGGGGAATCGCCCAGGAATTTGTGGATGCGCTGACTGAAAAAGGTGCCTGCAGTCCCCACCACTGGTGTCCCATGCACGACTCCGTCACGATCTATCATGACGAGGTATTCAAAATCGTGGCATTTGAAAAATGCCTGGACGCCGGAGTCGAACTTCTGCTGCACACACAGGTTATCGACACCAACGTGGAAAACGGAACGCTCCAATCCATTACCCTCTTCGGCAAAGGCCGCCGGATGGAGGTCAGCGCCAAGGTGTTCATTGATGCCACCGGCGATGGCGATGTGGGGTATATGGCCGGCGCGACCTTTGAAAAAGGGCAGAAGGGCACCGGAACCCTCCAGCCTCCCACGCTGATGTGCACCGTGGACGGCGTGGACGAGGAAAAGGTAATCGCCTATCTGGAAGCCCATCCCGAGCAGACCCAGTTGGCTCCAACCGTGGAAACCTATCCGGGCTACGACGCCAGCTACTACCGCTCCAACCCCAACCACCATGTCATTGTGGCATTCCGCAAGCTCTTTACCGAGTTGAAAGCCGACGGAATTCTGCCTGTGGATCGGGACACGCTGATCTCCATTCAAACCCTGACTCCCGGCCGTGTCAATCTGAACTGCACCCGCCATCTGGGTGTGGACGGCAGCGATGTACGGGATCTGACCCGGGCCGAGATTGAGGGTCACATTCAGAATCTGAAGCTGATTGAAGTCCTCCGCAAGTATCTGCCCGGCTTTGAAAACGCCACGCTGACCCGGATCTACCCCTTCATCGGCATCCGGGAAAGCCGCCGTTTCCACGGAATTGACACGCTGACCGAGGACGATCTGCTGAACGGCGTGATCGGCGACACCACCATCGGCCTTGGCTCCTACATCATCGACATCCACGACGGCAACGGCGCGGGCACCATCGTCAAGAAGGTCAAGCCCTACGGCATTCCCTACGGCTGTACGGTCTCCCGGGATATTTCCAACCTGATGTTCAGCGGCCGCTGTGCCTCCATGGATGCAGTGGCTCTGTCCTCCTGCCGGGTCATGCCGCCGCTGATGGCCATGGGACAGGGCGCCGGTGTGGGCGCCGCGCTGGCAGTCAGACACGGCTGCACCCCCGGTCAGGTGGATGTGCAGGAATTGCGTTCCATTCTCTCCCGCGACGGTGTCATGCTGCACCCCGACCCCAACGCGAAGGAAATGTACCCGCAGAAATAAAGCTGTCCTTCATCTTCAGACGAGAAAGGAACCGGAACTATGGAGCGATTTATTCAGGAAATTCCCACGGCCTCTCAGAATCCCCCCATTGCGCAGAGCTTTGACGTGGTTGTCATCGGCGGCGGCATGAGCGGCCTGTGCGCCGCCATTGCTTCCGCCCGTGAGGGTGCCAAAACCGTTCTTGTGCAGGATCGGAGCGTATTCGGCGGGAACGCCAGTTCGGAAACCAGAATGCACATCTCCGGCGCATCCTGCCACTGGGGCAAGAAAAACGCCTCGGAAACAGGCATTCTGATGGAGCTGCAACTGGAAAACAAATATCTCAACGACAGCTATAACTATTCCATCTGGGACGGCGTCCTCTGGTCCGCCGCCATGCAGACGGAGAATCTGACCGTCTATATGAACACCACCATGGAGCGGGTTTTCTCCAACGGCAAGCAGATTCAGTGTGTGGACTGCTACCAGATGACAACCGAGCGCCGATTCCGGCTGGACGGCAAAATCTATCTGGACTGCACCGGCAACGGCACGCTGGGTTACTTCGCCGGTGCGGAATACGCCATCGGCCGTGAGGACAAATCCACCTACGGCGAAAAGGACGCGCCCGACGTCCCGGACGGTGAAACCATGGGCAACACCATCTACTTCGTGGCCGAGGACCGGGGCCATCCCGTCAAATTTACGAAACCCTCCTGGGCCTACACTTTCGATGAAAGCGATTTCGTTCACCGCTATCACGGCGATATCGTCGTCTACCACGACGCGGATGACGTGGTGGTGCTGAAGCCGGGCGAGGACTATTCTGACCACGCCGATCAGTTGGTGGAAAAATACGATGTAAAATCGGGCTACTGGTGGATTGAGCTGGGCGGCGACTGGAAGGACATCATCGGTCAGGCCGAGGAAATCCGCTATGAACTGTACAAAACCATCTACGGAGTTTGGGATCACATCAAAAACGGCGGTGACCACGGTGCGGAGAACTATGAGCTGGTCTGGGTCGGCAATATGCCCGGCACCCGGGAAAGCCGCCGCCTGCTGGGCGACCACGTTCTCACCGAGCAGGAAATACTGGCCAACAGCCGTCATCCCGATGCCGTTGCCTACGGCGGCTGGCCCATGGACGAACACGTGGCCGGCGGCTTCAGGGCCAAAGGCTCCATCCCCTCCCGGGTGCGCAGCTTCCCGGGGCTCTACACCATTCCCTACGGCTGCTACTGTTCCTCCAACATCTCCAATCTGATGATGGCCGGCCGGGACATCAGCGCCTCCAAGCTGGCCATGGGCTCCACCCGGGTCATGGCCACCTGCGCTGTGGGCGGCGAGGCCGTGGGCACCGCTGCCGCCATGGCTGTTGCCCGGGGGCTGTCTCCCCGGGCCTTTGGCAAGGCGCATATCCACGAGCTGCAGCAGCGGCTCCTGAAAAATGACTGCTATATCCCCGGGATTCAAAACTGTGATGAGGCGGACCACGCCCGCAAAGCCGCCGTCACCGCTTCCTCCGAGAAGCCCGGCTATGAAGCGGTGAAGGTCATCAGCGGCATTGCCCGTACCGAAGAAGGCGGCGATACCAACCTGTGGTGCTCCGATGGCTTGCGGGCCGGTGGGGAATGGCTGCAACTGTCCTGGGATGCCCCGGTGGAGCTTCATCAGGTACGCCTGACGCTGGACCCAGACCTGTCCGAGGAGCGGTGCATCTCCGTCTCCAAGGCGTTTCTGGAAAAAGAGCCCGTCGGCGTTCCGAAGTCGCTGCTGCGGGATTATACCGCCCGGGCGTTCCGCGCCGGTGAGCAGGTGTGGGAGCAGAAGGTGGCAGGAAATTACCAGCGGCTGAACGTTCTGAATCTGGATAACCCGGTGCTGGCCGACCGTCTGGAGATTCTGGCACAGGCAACCAACGGCTGTCCCGACATTCGGGTTTTCGAGGTTCGCGCTTACTGAAAACGCACTGCGGCGGAAGAGGCATTCCGCCGCAGTTGCTATTCTGTCGAAAGTTGGGGCACCCTTCCGTCCGGGATAGCGCAAATCCCAGCCAGATTTTGTTCAATATGCACTATTTCTGAAATATAATTTTGACGTCGTTTAACGGATATGTGAACATCTTTTAAATTTTGAACAACAAATCAAAATATCGAGATATTTACTCTGTGCATTTTTGATGGTACGATATCAGTACAAATTCCAAGCAGATCCTCAATAGAAAAGGAGCGAGCTCTATGACCACACCTCCCCAAAACGCTCTGACAAGCAAAGCCGCACCCACGACCGGTTCTCTTCTTGCCCAGAAAATGCGCAGTCTCGGGTACTATCTGCGGCAGCACTGGGTTTTGTATGTGATGCTGATCCCCGGTCTGTTCTTCCTGTTCATCTATAAGCTGCTTCCTCTGTGGGGTCTGCAAATCGCCTTTAAGGATTACAAAATCTTTGCCGCAAGCGACCCGTGGAGCGCAATCGCAGCCAGCAAGTGGGTTGGCCTCAAGCATTTCAAGCGGCTGTTCGGCAGTTCCCAGTTTATAAAAGTTCTATTGAACACGCTGGAAATCAATTTCCTGAAAATCCTGTGGCTGTTCCCAATCCCCATTCTGTGTGCCATTCTTCTCAACGAAATCCGCAATAAGCTCTACCAGAAGCTGTGCCAGACTCTGATCTACGTTCCCTATTTCTTCTCCTGGGTTCTGATCTTCGGTATCTTCTATTCTCTGCTCGGCTCCTACGGTATCATTAACACCGTCATCACCGCGCTCGGCGGCTCCCGGATCAATTTCTTTGGCGATCAAAGCGTGTTCCGCAGTGTGCTGGTCTTTACGGAAGGCTGGAAGGAAGTCGGCTACAATACCGTGATTTATCTGGCCGCCATCACCGGCATCGACGTCACGCTGTATGAAGCCGCGCGGGTCGACGGCGCCAACAAATTCCAGCAGATCTGGAGCATTACTCTTCCTGGGCTGCTTCCCACCATCATCCTGATGCTCATTATGAAGGTCGGCTACATCCTGACCACCGGCTTTGAGCAGGTTCTGGTTTTCTACAGCCCCGCCGTCTACGACGTGGCAGACATCATCGAAACCTATGTCTACCGAATCGGCATGGGTCAGGCAGACTTCTCACTGGCAACAGCTCTGGGTCTGTTCAACGCGGTTATCGCCTTCATCCTGATCGTTGGGGCGAACACCGTAAGCAAAAAGACTCTTGGCCGAAGCATTTGGTAAGGAGGCCGGCAACGTGAAAAAGAAACACATTGGTCACGGCATCGCAATGGATGCCAGTGAAAAATTTGTAACCATATTCGCCTACATCCTGATGACGGTCTTCGCCCTGGTTGCCATTCTTCCCTGTCTGCACGTGGTCAGTAAGGCATTCAGCAAAGGCACCTACGTCACCGCCGGTCTGGTCAATTTCTGGCCGAAGGGCTTCCAGTTGGAAACCATCAAGTACATCCTCTTCCAGACCGATTTCTTCAACGCCCTGAAAAACACACTGATCGTCACCATTGTCGGTACGGCCGTCAGCGTGATCGCCAGCGTCACCACCGCCTATCCCCTGTCCAAGCCCCAATTCAAGGGCCGCAAGGTCATTACCCTTCTGTACGTGTTTTCCATGGTTTTCTTCGGCGGCATGATTCCCGCCTACATGGTGATTCAGATGCTCGGCATCAAGGACACCTACGCCGCCATGATTCTTCCCTTTGCGATTGTGCAATTTAATATGTTCATTGTGAAGAACTATTTTGAGGGTCTGCCGGAAACCATCGAAGAGTCCGCCCGCATTGACGGCGCAGGTGATTTGAGAATTCTGGTTTCCATTGTCTGCCCCATGTCCACCCCCGTGATCGCCACGGTCGCCCTGCTGTACGCCATCAACTACTGGAACAACTACTTTCACGCCATGATGTACACCCAGTCCCCCAGTATGCAGACGCTGCAGGTTTACCTGTACAACCTGATTCAGAGCGGGTCCGGTTATCTGGAAAACATGGCAGGCGGCACCCTGACCAGCAACATTACCCCCGAAGGTCTGACTGCCGCGGCGGTCACCCTGTCCATCATCCCCATTATTCTGCTCTACCCCTTTGTCCAGCGTTTCCTGATTAAAGGCATCACCATCGGCTCCGTCAAGGGCTAATCCGTATTTTGCTGCACGATGCAGTATAAATAAAAAAATCTAAAAAAGGAGATCGCAAAATGAAAAAGGTATTCGCACTGTTCCTCTGTCTGGTTATGGTACTGAGCCTTGCCGCCTGCGGCACAAAGGCCCCCGCCGCAACCGATCCCAAGTCCCCCGTCAAAGACAACAGCGCCGGCACAGAAGGAAGCTCCTCCGAGCAGCCCAATGTCCCCGCCCTGAAGGGCCCCGGCAACGTTACCCTGAAGCGTCTGGGCTACAACGTTGCGTTTGATCCCAATACCGACATCAACGCGCAGGTTCTGGAAGAATCCACCGGTTATCACGCTGAGTATTATATGCTCCCCGCTGAGAACGCGGACGAGAAGCTGCTGATGGACATCTCCGGCGGTGCCGATTACGACGTTGTCAGTGCCTCCGTCAACCAGTGGCGTACGCTGGTTGCCCAGGGCGCCCTGCAGCCTCTGGACGATCTGCTGGAGGTCTATGGTCAGGACATTCTGGCCGGCAACTCTGAGACCGTCTGGAATGCCGTCCGCGGCGATGACGGCCACATCTACGGCGTTCCCTATATGTACCCCCATTCCAAGGAAATCGCCATGTTCATGATCGCCCGTATGGATCTGCTGAAGGCCGCCGGCATTACCGAAGTCCCCACCACCATTGATGAGTTCTATGACTGCCTGGTTACGCTGAAGCAGTACTACGGCGACGAGTACATCATTCTGGCCGGTCCCTTCAGACCCGCCTCTGAGGGCAACGAAAACTGGGTCATCCCCAAGACCCTCGCCTGCGCATTCGGCATCTACAACGACTGGATGGTCGATGAGAATGGCAAGGTTTACTACATGACCGAGGCCGAAGGCTTCCCCGACATGATCGCGTTCCTGCAGAAGCTGTATAATGAAGGTCTGATCGATCCCGACTGGGCCATCAACACTGATTCCACCCTGAAAGAGAAGTTCACCTCCGGCAAGGCCATCATCACCTGCGGCAACCGCGCGCTGTCCGACTTCTGCTCCGCCGCCCTGATCGAGAACCTGGGTCTGGATTGGGACGATCTGGGTTACATCTCCGCGCTGAAGGGCTCCGACGGCACCTGCACCTATCAGAGCACCGAAGCTTTCAACATGGTCGCCTGCATCCCCAAGTCCTCTCAGAATGCCGCCGACGTTGTGAACTGGTGGAACCTGCGTATTAAGGATCAGCTTTACATCATGATCGGTGAAGAGGGCGTACACTTCAACTACGACGAGAACCACCAGATTGCGCCTATCAACCCGATTTTCGCACAGGAGCGCGGCAACTCCTACTGGTATGTCGATGTCACCAACCAGAAGGAATTCGAATATGAGTGGCCCGCCCGTGTCCGTAAGTCCGAGGGTCAGTGGCACGCGTTCTCCGCTGTCACCATGAACGCCGATCAGAGCATCTTCGTGCCCAACACCTTCGCCTTCATGCCTGCCAAGGAGAATTACACCACCTACAACACCACGCTGTTCAACAGCCTGCAGGATTACATCCTTCAGGTCATGTCCGGAACCCGCACCATTGATGATCTGGATACCTTCATGGCCGACTGGAAGAATGCCGGCGGCGAGGATGTCCGCAACGATCTGCAGACCTGGTACGACGAGTTCTACGGCTGATTCATTCACAAACTTTACAAGGCGGGATTCCTCGGAATCCCGCCTTCTCTGAAAAACGGGAGGAATTTTCTCAATGTCCGTACATTTTCAGCAAGAACTACCTGTCCGCCGCCGGGTAGACGTGGTGGTGGTTGGAGCCGGCCCTGCCGGACTGGGTGCAGCGGTTTCCGCCGCCCGGAACGGGGCAAAGGCATTGGTGTTTGACGCCGGCGGCTGTATCGGCGGCATGGCCACCGCAGGTCTGGTCGGCCCGTTTATGACGAGCTATGACGCCCCCGCCAGGCACATGGTCATCCGGGGCATTTTTAAGGAGCTGGTCAACCGGATGGCGGATATCGGCGGGGCTGTTCAGCCCGGCCTTGTCCGCAATGAGCAACCTTATTCCAGCTACTACCGCATCGGCCACAACAATGTGACGCCTTTCGATGCCAGCGCTTTCAAGCTGATCGGTATGCGGATGATCGAAGAATCCGGCGCCGAGCTGCTGCTGCACACCCAGTTTGTGGACGTTATCAAGGACGGCGACCGGATTACCGGCGTGGTCATCGCCAACAAGGACGGGCTGTCCTGCGTGGAGGCCAACGTTGTGGTGGATTGCTCCGGCGATGCCGATGTGGCTGCCCGTTCAGGCGTCCGGTTTGTCACCGGCAACGAAGAGGACGGAAATATCCAGCCCGCCTCCATGTTCGTCCGGCTGGCCAATGTGGATTTTGACCGGGTCAGTGCTGAAATGCGCCGCCACCGGGAAGAAATCCGCCCCTTCTATGGCCCTTATAGCTGGCTGATCAAGCAATACCCGGAAGATTGGGGCGACTTCCCCCGCGCTGAAATCGGCGTCTATGCCGATGTTGAGAAAGGCTTCTGCCGCCTGAACTGCTCCCGGATTCTGAATGTGGACGGCACAAAAGCCGCGGATCTGACCCGCGCCACCAGAATCGGGCAGGAACAGTGCTATCATGTATTCAACTTCCTGAAAAAGCACGCCGACGGTTTCCAGAATGCGGTGCTGGTGGAAACCGGCGACACCATCGGCATCCGGGAAACCCGCCACATTGAGGGCGAATACCGGCTCACCGGCGCGGAAGTATTTGCCTGCAAGGTGCATGACAATGCCATCGCCTGCATGGCCACCAACATGGATACCCACAACAAGGACAATCCCGGCGGGACACTGCACGTGCCCACCGCCGGCCCCTACTTTACCGTTCCCTACCCCTGTCTGGTGGCAAAGGGCGTGGACAATCTTCTGGTCGCAGGCCGGGCGATCTCCGCCGACGCCATGGCCGGCTCCGCCATCCGCATGATGCCGAGCTGCATGGCTTTCGGTCAGGCTGCCGGAACAGCCGCCGCCATGGCCGCAGCCGCGGGCATTTGCCCCAGAGATGTGGACGTTGCCGCGTTGCGCCGGACATTGACCGCGCAGGGCGCGTTCGTCGGCGACTGACAATCCTACCGCCGGGAGTTTCCCGCTCCCGGCGGCTTATCCGCAAAAAAGGAGGCGTTTGGTTTGGGCGATTTGCCAGGCTTTTTGGATTTTACCCGGCCGGGAAACGACTGCGTGGACGACAGCCGTTATCATCCCTTTGTCCGGTTCTGGAAACGATATGGGCGTAACTTTTTGAAGCTGCTTCAGCTCAATCTGGTATATGCCGTTCTTACCCTTCCCATCTATGTATGGATGATGTCTCTGATCAACGGTGTGCTGGCGCAGGCCACGGGCAGCGTAGTTTCCCTGCTGGGTTCTGTTCTGCTCTACGCGGTGATGAGCTGGCCGAGCTGGCTGCTGGCGCTGCTGGTAGGGGTGTCCGTTGTGCTGCTCGGCCCGGCAACCGCAGCGCTGAGCTACGCGGCGTTGAACTGTGCCTGGGATCGGCCGGGGCTGTTCTGGCCCGGATTCCGGCAGGCATGGAAAGAAAACTGGAAACAGGCTCTGCCCATTGGGCTTGCGGATGCCGTTGTCTGCTTTTCCACGCTCTACTATCTGGTGGACGGCGTAACAGCCTTCGGAAATCTGGGGGCGGTTCTTCGGATTCTGTGGCTGTTTCTCGTCCTGATTTATGCCATGGTACGGGTCTATCTCTACCCCGTCATGGTCACGGTTGAGCTACCCTTCGGCGCGCTGCTGCGCAATTGCCTTTCACTCGCCCTGCTGAAGCCCTGGCGGCCGCTGTTGGTCATTCTGATCGCAGCCGTGCTGGGCATTGGGTGTATGCTGGCGGATCTGGTTCTGGTTCCCTGCTTTCTTTACAGCTTCGTAGCGTTTTCCGCTGCGTTTCTGACGCAGCCCATGATTGAGAAATACCTGCTGAATCCCCAGGATTCCGCTTCAGAATAAGGAGGAAATTCCAATGATTGGCGCTTATTTTCTTGGAAATCAAACAATAGAAGTCCGTCCGCTGCATCTTGGCGCGCCGGGCGCGGGGCAGGTTCTGCTGCGCGTTGCCGCCTGTGGCGTGTGCGGAACAGACGTCCACATCTATCAAGGCGGCAAAGGCTCCGCCGATGTCACGCCGCCGGTGATTCTGGGTCACGAATTTTCCGGCGTTGTGGAGCAGATTGGCCCGGGTGTCAGTGGTCTGAAGCCCGGCCAGCTTGTGACCGTGGACCCCAACATTTATTGCGGAACCTGTCCTTCCTGCCGTCAGGGTCAGAAGCAGACCTGTCTGCATATGAAGGCCGTTGGCGTTACCATGGACGGCGGGTTTGCCGACTACTGTCTGGTGCCCTATGAACAGTGCGTTCCCGTCCCGGAAGGCGTCGACCCGGAGCTGGCCGCGCTGACCGAGCCGCTGGCCTGCTGCCTGCACGGCATCGACCGGGCAGGTATCCGCCCCGGTGAAAACGTACTGGTTGTGGGCGGCGGCACCATCGGACAGATGATGCTTCAGCTTGCAAAGGCCGCGGGCGCGGCAAAGGCAGTGCTCAGTGAGCCGGTGGAAATGCGCCGGAAGCTGGCGCTGGAACTGGGCGCCGACGGTGCTATTGATCCGCTGAACGAAAACCTGAACCAGCGGCTTTCCGAGATTCTGGGGACTGACGGCGCCGATGTGGTCATTGAATGCGTCGGTTCCCCCCGCACCGCCGCCCAGGCCATTGACGCGGCCCGGCGCTGCGGCCGCATTGTCCTCTTTGGTGTTCCCCACCCCGAGGCGCTGCTGCAAACCAGCCTGTACGCCATTTACCAGAAAGAACTGACCATCCTTGGTTCCTTTGTGAATCCGGATACCCACAGCCGGGCTGTGGCTCTGATCGCCTCCGGCCGGCTGAAGCTGAAGCCGCTGATTACCCACCGGTTTCCCGTATCCCGGCTGGAGGATGCCATCAAAATGCAGACCAGCGCCGAATCCATCAAAGTGCTTGTAGCGGCGGAGGGGAACTGAAATGTCCATCAACCTGATTACAAAAACCTATGAGGTTGTTGTTGTCGGCGGCGGTCTCAGCGGGATGTGCGCCGCCATTGCTGCCGCCCGGCACGGCGCAAAAACCGCCATTGTCCAGAACCGGAGCGTATTCGGCGGAAACGCCAGCTCGGAAATCCGGATGCATATTGTGGGCGCCAGCTCCCATGCCGCCAAGCCCGACCTGGCCGAAACCGGCATCCTGATGGAAATGCTGCTGGAAAACAAGCGCCGCAATCCCTATGCTTCCTTCCCGGTTTTTGACTCCATTCTCTGGGAAACCGTCCGGTATCAGGAGAATCTGGACACCTATCTGAATACCAACATGGATGACGTGGTAATGGAGGATGGCCGTATTCAGACCATCATCTGCCACCAGAACACCACGGAAACCGAGATCCGGCTCAGCGGCAAAATCTTCATCGATGCCACGGGACACGGCACGCTGGGTGTGATGGCCGGGTGCGGCAGCCGTCTGGGCACCGAAAGCAGGTCGGAATTCAACGAGCCGGACGCGCCCGATATGGCCAACACCGACACCATGGGCAATACCGTGATGTTCAGCGCCATTGACCGGGGTGAAAAGGTCGTCTTTGAAAAGCCGAAATGGGCCTACACCTTTACCGAAGAGCAGCTCAAATACCGGGAGCACAGCAATTCCATCGGCTCCCACGCCGACGGTGGCGCGCTGATCGCGTTTGAGGAAGGCTCCGGCCGTCTGCCCCATTTTTCCAACGTGGACAACGGCTACTGGTGGATTGAGGTCGGCGGCGACTGGGACGACATCATCCGCCAGGGAGAGGACATCCGGGACGAACTGATCAAATGCGTTTACGGTGTGTGGGATCATCTGAAAAATCAGGGCGACCATGGCGTCGACAATCTGGATCTGGATTGGGTGGGTATGGTGCCCGGCTACCGGGAAAGCCGCCGTCTGGAGGGCGACTATCTGCTGAATGAAAACGACGTTCGCGCAAACCGCGTCTTTGATGACGCCGTGGCATACGGCGGGTGGCAAATGGATCAGCACACTGTCAAAGGTATTTTCGACTTCGATAAAGTACCCAGCCGGATTCTGAATTATGACGGCTGCTACACCATTCCCTACCGCTGCTTCTACAGCAAGGACGTACCGAATCTGATGATGGCCGGCCGGGATATCAGCACCACCAAAACCGCGTTCGGCTCCACCCGTGTCATGGGCACCTGCGCGGTGGGCGGTCAGGCTGCCGGTACTGCCGCGGCGTTGGCCATCCAGCACGGCTGCGAGCCCCGGGAAATGGGCGCCCACATCGACGAGCTGCAGCAAACCCTGCTGAAGGACGACTGCTACATTCCCGGCTTTTCCAACCATGATCCCGGTGACCTGTGCCGCAGCGCATTCGTTACCGCTTCCTCGTGGAAAGCGGGCTGTGAGCCCGCCAACGTCATCAACGGTGTGGCCCGCCGGGTGGGCAAGCAGGAAAACGCCTGGGAGTCCCAAGATCTGACCAACGCCCAACTGACTTTGACGCTGGGGAAAGCCGCGCCTGTCAGTCAGATCCGGCTGACCTTTGATCCCAACCTGACCCGGGAAATTATGCCCTCCATGACCCGGAACGTTCGGAACCGTCAGGTAAAAGGGCTGCCCCCCGAATTGGTAAAGGATTATACCGTGGAGGCTCTGCGGGACGGTCAGGTGGTCTGGAACCGGGCGGTTGAGAACAACGGACACCGTCTGAACGTTTTGGATCTGGATGCTCCCGTCACCTGCGACACAATCCGGATTACCGTTACCGCCACTCACGGTTACGAAACCGCCAGAATCTACGAAGTACGTGCCTATTGACCAACAACATCAGGGAGACAGCATGGAGCTTTACGTGATCCGGCACGGACAATCCTTGGCCAATGCGACCCGGACGCACGCAGGCTGGGCGCAGGTACCTTTGACCGAAGCCGGTATTGCCCAGGCACGGCAAACCGGCCGGTTTCTCCAGTCCATCCGGTTTGACCGGATTCTCGTCAGTGATTTGCTGCGGGCGGTTCAGACGGCGCGGACTGTATTTCCCGGCCGTGTCTTTGAATCAGATCCGCGCCTGCGGGAAATCAGCGTGGGAACTCTGGCGGGGCGTTCCACCTCCGAATGTCAGGCCACTCTCGGAAAATCCTACGTGCAAAATCGCACCGCTCAGGATTTTACCCCCTATGGCGGTGAAAATCTGGATCAACTGTTGCACCGCGTGGTGGAATTTATGGAAAGCCTGCAAGGAGCGCCGTCCGATGCCAGAATCGCAGCGGTCTGCCACGCCGGTACTGCCTTTGCCATGCTCTGCCATGTGCTGGGATGCAGACCGGAACGGAACGCCGCCGACGTATCCAACTGCGGGGTCTGTGTGTTCAGGTTTTCCCAGGCGCATTGGTCGCTGGTGAAATGGAATGAAACCGGGTCGGCTGACACCCGGAACTGATAAGGAGACAATACAATGGATACCATTTCCTTTACGCGGGAGATTCCCCTCTATCGAACCTATGACGTGATTGTCTGCGGCTCCGGCCCCGCCGGGAGCTGCGCCGCCGTTGCCGCCGCGCGTCAGGGCGCGAAGGTTGCCCTGGTAGAGCGTTACGGTGTACCCGGCGGCAATCTGACCTGCGGCCATGTGGGTCCCATTCTGGGCATGGTTGGCAAAGGAACCATGCGGGACGAGCTGATGGCGCTGCTGGGCGTGCCTGAAAACGACATGATCGGCCGCATCGGTGTGGCCCATGATATGCAGAAGGCAAAAACCGTCATGACCGAATTCATACATCACGAGAACATCGACGTTTATCTGCAGACCATGGTCGCCGACGCGCTGATGGACGGCAATACCATTACGGGCGTCATTATCTCCACCAAGGAGGGGCTGAAAGCGCTGGGCGGGAAAGTGGTTATCGACGCCACCGGCGACGGGGATGTGGCCGCTTTTGCCGGCTGCGAGATCGAAAAAGGCCGGGAGGACGGCCTGATGCAGCCCGTTACCCTGGAGTTTACGCTGGACAACGTGGATGAAAGCCGCGCCGTAATCTGCATCGGCGACGTGGACGAGGTGCAATTCAACGGCAAACGGTTTCTGGATTACTGCAAGGACTGCGCCGATGCGGGGCTGCTGCCTGAAAATCTTGCCGCTGTCCGGCTGCACCCCACCATTCACAAAGGGGAGCGTCAGGTGAATACCACTCAGGTCAACGGTGTGGACAGCACCAAGGTGGAGACCATGTACACCGCAGAGCTGGAACTTCGCCGTCAGATTGATCTTCTGGTCAGTTTCCTGCGGGAAAACCTGCCCGGCTACGAAAACTGCAAATACATCTCTTCGGGCACCACCACCGGCATCCGGGAATCCCGCCGGGTGGTGGGCGAATACCACATCACCGCGGAGGAGCTGGCCGAAGGCAAGCGGTTCGACGATGTAATCGTACACAAGGCCGAGTTCATCGTGGACATTCACAATCCCGCCGGCGCGGGACAGGCCGAAGAAAAGATTCAGTATGTGACCCCCTATGACCTGCCCTACGGCTGCTTCGTCCCCAAGAAGATTGACGGCATCCTGACCGCAGGCCGCTGCATTTCCGGCACCCACCGGGCGCACGCCTCCTACCGGGTCATGTCCATCTGCATGGCCATGGGGCAGGCTGTGGGCGTAGCCGCCGCCATGTGCGCCAGGCAGGGCTGCACGCCCAGAAATCTGAACGTCAAGGCACTCCAGGCGGAATTGACCGCGCTGGGAATTGAACTTTTTGACTGACCCGGCAGGGCTGCGGCAAATCCATTGCCGCAGCCTTTTCCCTTTTTCACCGATATTGACAAAACCGGAAATGCGAACTACAATAGCAATGTCGTTTCAGGCATCCGATCTTCTTCCCCGTGGGGAGGCGGCGCGGATGATTCCTTTTTCCAAGATGTTGAGTAATCAACAATATTTTAAAGGAGTATCCAAATGAATTTCTTGCAAACAGCCTGTTGCCGTGTTTTTCAAACCGTCCTGCGTCTGGCGCTCCCCTTTCTGCCTTACCGCTCACCCAAAGTCATTCGCTCCGTGCAGGAAGTGCCCGGTATTCTGCACGAGCAGGGCATCGGGCAGGTTCTGATTGTCACGGACGGCTTTCTCCACCTGTCCGGAATGTTGGAACCGCTGAAAAGCGCCCTGACCCGGAACGGGATCGGCTATACCGTATTTGACGAAACCGTCCCCAATCCCACCGTCTGGAATGTGGAACTGGCACGGGAACGCTATCTGGCGGACAACTGCCAGGGTCTGATTGGGTTCGGCGGCGGCTCCGCCATCGACTGCGCCAAAGCGGTCGGTGCCCGCATCGCCCGCCCGAACAAGCCGATCTCCAAAATGCGGGGCATTCTGAAAATTCTCAAACCCATCCCCTTTCTGATCGCCGTGCCGACCACCGCCGGCACCGGCAGCGAAACCACCCTGGCCACGGTCATCACCGACGACAAAACTGCCCACAAATTTCCCATCAATGACTTTCCCCTGATTCCCCGGGTGGCCGTTCTGGACCCGGAAATGACCCGCTCTCTCCCCAAAAACATGACCGCCACCACCGGCATGGACGCTCTGACCCATGCCATTGAGGCCTACATCGGCCGTTCTACCACGAAAACCACCCGTCGGGATGCCCTGAAAGCCGCAAGCCTGATCGCCGGAAATCTGGAAAAAGCCTACCGGGACGGCAACGACATGACCGCCCGTACCAATATGCTCACCGCCGCGTTTCTGGCCGGCGGCGCCTTCTCCAAGTCCTACGTGGGTTACTGCCACGCGGTGGCTCATTCTCTGGGCGGCAAGTACCATACGCCCCACGGTCTGGCCAACGCCGTACTTCTGCCCTACGTGCTGGAAGCCTACGGTTCCTCCATTGACGGGAAGGCAAAGGATATCGCCGTGGCTATGGGCATTTCTGATGCCAGTACACCACCGGAAACTGCTGCCAGACTTCTGATTGCGGAAATCCGCCGGATGAACCGGGCCATGGGAATCCCCGCCAAGCTGCCCGGCATTCAGGAAGCGGACATCCCCCGTCTGGCCGCCTATGCCGCAAAGGAAGCCAACCCGCTGTATCCCGTCCCCGTTCTGATGAACCGGAAGGAACTGGAACAATTCTACTACGATGTAATGGAGGAATCCAAATGACCGCGCAGGAAATCACCGCTGTTATGGAAAAGCAGCGCGCCTATTTTGCCTCCGGCGCCACGCTGCCTGTCAAAACCCGGATTGCCGCACTGAAAAAGCTGCGGCAGGCGCTGGCCGATCATGAAGATGCCATCGCGCAGGCCATCCGGGCGGATCTGGGGAAATCCCCCGAAGAGAGCTATATGTGCGAAACCGGGCTGGTTATCAGCGAAATCAGCTATCTACTGCGGCATATCCGTAGCTACGCCAAAGAAAAAACCGTCCCCACACCCCTTTCCCAGTTTGCCTCCCATAGCTACCGCAAGCCCAGCCCCTATGGTGTAACCCTGATCATGAGCCCCTGGAATTATCCCCTGCTGCTGACGCTGGACCCGCTGGCGGACGCGCTGGCAGCCGGCAATACAGCGGTCATCAAGCCCAGCGCCTACTCCCCCGCCACCAGCGCCCTGCTGGAAAAGCTGATCGGTTCCATTTTCCCGCCCGAATACGTGGCCGTCGTCACCGGCGGCCGGGCGGAAAACAGTTGCCTGCTGGAGCAGAAATTCGATTACATTTTCTTCACCGGCAGCAAAGCCGTGGGTCGGACGGTTCTGGAGCGCGCCTCCGCCCATCTGACCCCCGTGACACTGGAGTTGGGCGGCAAAAGCCCCTGTATTATCCACCGGAGCGCCGATCTGAAGCTGGCTGCCCGGCGAATTGTGTTCGGGAAATTTTTGAACTGCGGTCAAACCTGTGTCGCCCCGGACTATATTCTGTGCGACGCCGCGGTGAAAGCGCCGTTTCTGAGTGCTCTGAAAGCGGAAATCGTCCGGCAGTTTGGCAGCGACTGCCTGTCCAACCAGGCCTACGGCAACCTCATCAGCTCCAGGCACTTTGCCCGGGTCACCGGGCTGATTGACCCCGAAAAGGTAATCATCGGCGGCCGAAGCAACGCCCATACCCTGAAAATAGAACCCACCGTCATGGACAACGTCACCTGGGACGACGCTGTGATGGGCGAGGAGATCTTCGGGCCGGTGCTCCCGGTGCTGACCTTTGGCAGCATGGACGAGGTTATTGATGCCGTGAACAGCCACGACAAGCCCCTGGCCCTCTATATCTTCGCCCGGGATCAGCAGGTCATCCGGGACGTGACAAGCCGGTGCGTCTTCGGCGGCGGCTGTATCAACGATGTCATCATCCATCTGGCCACCAGCGCCATGGGTTATGGAGGCGTGGGCGAAAGCGGGATGGGTGCCTACCATGGCAAAACCGGCTTTGACACCTTCACCCATTACAAGAGCATGGTGGATAAAAAAACGTGGCTGGATCTGCCCATGCGTTACCAGCCCTACCAGAAAATCTACGACAAATTGATTCACCTTTTTTTACGGTAAAAATACACGGGCGTGCGGGTTCCCCCATTGACACGCCCGCATATTTTTGATAGCATGGTCGAAGTAACTGGAGGCGATGAATTATATGAAGAAACCTGTCATTGCCATGACGCTGGCGGGGAAAGACCTGTTCCGCCGGTACATGAACAGCAAATATGTGCAGAGTCTGCGGCGTGCCGGCGCGAAGGTACGCTGGATTGAACTGGGCGATCCCGAGAAAGCCATCAAAGCCATGCTCACCTGCGACGGTCTGCTGCTGCCCGGCGGCGGGGATGTGGACCCCGCGTTTTACGGCCAGATCAAGACGCCGGAATGCAATGAGCCGGATTTTGTGCGGGACACTTTGGAACTGCAGATGCTGAAAGACTTTCTCCCCACAGGCAAGCCCATTCTGGGCATCTGCCGGGGCATTCAGGTGCTGAATGTGTTCTGCGGCGGCACCCTGTATCAGGATATCAAGGGCATTCAGACCTGCCGGCATTCGGATTTCAAGCACCGCGCGCAGGGCGTTCACGGCATCACCATCACAGAGGGCACCCAACTTCACCGCATTCTGGGCGAATCCGAATTGCAGGTCAACAGTATGCACCATCAGGCGGCGGACAAGCCGGGCAAGGATCTGACCGTGGCCGCCGTCAGCAGCGATGGCTTTATCGAAGCGCTGGAAATGCCGTCTCACCGGTTCTGCATCGGCCTGCAGTGGCACCCCGAACACCTGAGCCGCCGCAATGCCGTTCAGCAAAAGGTGTTTGACGCCTTTGTCGCCGCCTGCCGGGAAACGGAGTCCGTATGAGCAGCAGCAGACAAACGCCTCCCTCCATGGACGTCTGGCTGAAAGAAGCCAAAGCCCACGAAAGCGCTCCGAAAATCGGTATGTATCTGACCCACAACGGCACCGTCCGTCAGACCGCCCGGGCACGGGTGCGCCAGGGGGACACGTCCGCCAAGCCCGTGACCGGGATGCGCTTTTCCTACGACCGGGAAAAGCTGGATGCCGTCATAGCCGACACCTACCGGATGGAAGGGATCTATTACATTCGGGTATGGCTCAATGAAGGGCTGTTGGAGCCGGGGGACGACATCATGTACGTGCTGCTCGGCGGCGATATTCGCCCCCATGTGATAGACGGTCTGCAATATCTGGTCAGCCGCATCAAATCCGAGTGCGTCACGGAAACAGAGCTGTATTAAAACGCAAGGCCATCCTTTCGGATGGCCTTGTCTGTTTTATTTCGCGCAGTCGGCGCTGCCCTCGCCCAGCAGGATTTCCAATCCATGCTGCACGGGGTCAATCACCGCCAGAATATTCTCGGCAGATGCCTTTCTGCTCCCGGGCAGGTTGATGATCAGCGTGCGGCCGCGGATTCCGGCCACAGACCGGGACAGGCAGCCTTTGGGTGTGATCTTCATGCTCTCGGCGCGCATGGCCTCCGGAATACCGGGCGCCAGCCGCTCCACCACCGCCAACGTAGCCTCAGGGGTGATATCCCGGGGTGAAAAGCCGGTGCCGCCGGTGGTCAGCACCAGCGCGATTCCCAGCGCGTCGGCGCACTTGCGAAGCTCCGCCTGAATTCTCTCCGATTCATCTGGAACAAGGGCGGAATATACCACCTCGAAGCCCCTGTCCTTCAGAATCTCACACAGGTTCGGGCCGCTGGTATCCACCCGTTCGCCCCGGAAACCCTTGTCACTGACGGTAATCACCGCCGCTGTGTAGCCCATTCCGCTTCCTCCTTCGTATAATCTCCGTGGACACCGCCGGTCTTGCTGAGCAGGCGGATGTCCGAAATGACCATGTCCTTCTGGACAGCCTTGCACATATCATACACCGTCAGGGCGGCCGCGGATACGGCGGTCAACGCCTCCATCTCCACGCCGGTGCGCCCGTCGCAGGACACGGCGGCCTGAATCTCCACGGACAGCCTTGGCTCGTCCAGCCACAGCCGCAAATCAATGCCGTCCATCACAATGGGATGGCACATGGGAATCAGGTCCGGCGTATGCTTTGCCCCCATGATCCCGGCAATCTGCGCCACGGTCAGCACATCGCCCTTCTTCACCCCACCGGAGCGGATCAAATCAAAGGTCTGCCGGCTCACCAGCACACGCCCGCCGGCTACGGCGGTACGGTGGGAGTGGGGCTTCTCGCCCACGTCCACCATCTTCGCCCGGCCCTGGTCATTAAAATGGGTAAAATCTTCCATATTCACCCTCCAATCCGGTTCATGTCCCGCCCAGCCCGGCTGCGGTGCGCCGCGTTCAGGTTTCCGTGCCACTTAGGTTTCCATAAAATTGCCCGTTCCATCTGCGCCCGCATTTCCGGAAAGCTCAGCCCCTTGATTGGGTATTCCTCCGGGCTGTGCAGGCAGGGCTTCAGTTTTCCGTCGGCGGTCAGGCGAATTCGGCTGCACGTACCGCAGAACTGGGCACTGACCGGGTTGATCAGGCCAATGCAGCCCATGGCATCCGGTAGCCGGTAGCGTTTCGCAACGCCCCCATCCCCCGAAACAGGAACCGCCTCAGGCAGCCGCTCCAGCACCACCGAGCCGGGAATATAGGCGCTCTGATCAAAGTCACCGCTGTCGTACATGGGCATCAGCTCAATAAACCGCACGTCCACCGGGTACTGCTTCGTCAGCAATGCCAGCGGCAGGATCTCGTCATCGTTAAAGCCGCCGATCAGCACGGCGTTGATTTTCACCTTTTGAAATCCCGCATCCAACGCCGCCTGGATTCCGGCCAGGGCATCCGACAACGTGCCGATGCGGGTAATATAGGAATATTTCTCCGGATTCAGGGTATCCAGACTGATGTTCACCCGCTCCACCCCGGCTTCCCGCAGCGGCCGGGCAAATTGGGGCAGGAGCACGCCGTTGGTCGTCAGCGCAAGCTCCCGGATTCCCGCCACCTGCGCCGCCCGGCGGCAGATGGAAAGGATATTCTTTTTCACCAACGGTTCCCCGCCGGTGATGCGCAGCTTGGTGATGCCCAGAGAGGCCGCCGCTTCCACGGCTGTGATCATCTCTTCCTCCGTCAGCATCTCGGCGTGCTCCTTTTTGCACACGCCTTCCGCCGGCATACAATACCGGCAGCGGAGATTGCACAGCTCCGTCACGGACATCCGAAGATAATTCACATTGCGGCCAAATCCATCAGTCATAGGCTACCTCTTGCGTTTTTCTTAATTATACCGTAAGGATGGAACAAAATCAACACCCCGCCGGGTTAGAACACGGCGGGGTATGCTTCTTTTGTCAGGAAGAATGGGGTTCGCAGATGCTTTTCTGTGTCGCGATGGTAATCAGTGTGTCGCCAAGCTGCGTCAGAACCGCGCCCAGCAGGTTGATTTCATCGACGGATCGCCCGCAGGAGAGCGCATTCGCGGCCGCTGTAATGGCCGCCGTCAATTCGCAGGTGTTCATCCTCCATCACCTCAGAATCATGCTATTCCCCAGAGCACCCCATTGTTTCCCCGGCAGCGGAAAGGGGAAATTGCCCGATTCCGCTACATTCCCCCGTCGGAAGCGGTAATCTCCATATTCGGCCAGCGCTTTTCCATCCAGTCGTCGTGGTATCGCCGGTCCAGAAACGACTCGATGAAGTTGGAGGGATTGGGATCTGTCTGCCGCTCGGTATAGCGGCACATGGCGCAGACCGTCAGCAGGCCGTCGCACAGCATCACAAAAACGATCACCCATGTGATAATCTTGCCAAGCAGCGGCGGTATTTTTTCAATTTCCCTGGACATGGGCGGATACAGCACCTTAATCCACACCACGGCCAGCAGCCCCCAGAAAATGCAGTAGAGAACATTGGTTCGTCCGCCGATGTTCAGAGGCATATCACTGTAGTCCCAGAACACGGTTCCGAATACCAGCTCTGTGAATACGCTGCACAGGTACTCATAGGCGCCGCCCACCACAAAGCCGGCCAGAAACACCTTTCGATCCTCCTTGCCCGCCAGACGCTGAAGCACCACGGTCAACACAACCGCGCCAAAGCCCCACACAAAGCTGAAAGTGCCATACAGGACGCTGGAACGGCTCATCCACTTGCCGCCGGTAACGAAGCAGAAAACCATCTCAATCAGCGCGCCCAGAAAAGAGGTCACCAGAAAAACCCAGACCAGTTTGTCAAAGCAGATGCCCTTGGCAAAGACATAGCGGTTTCGGTTTTCCGGCTCCATCTTTGTCACGCCGGGATATGCCTTTTCCAAACGCTTCCAGACATGGTTGCCCATCCAGTCCGCGAGACGCTGGGTCCACACTTTGCATTCCTGCGCGCCTTTGGTTGTCCGGTTGGTGCGCAGGGTATACCGGACGCCCAAATAATCCGCCAGTGTCAGCACGGGCAGGGTAATCGCCGCTGCCATGACCAGCCAATTCGGAAGCCAGGTCACCATCGCATAGACAAACGGGTGTATGACCAGATAGGCCACCAGATAGGCCAGCGCTTCCAGCAAGCTCAGAAGCAGTTCCGCCCAGAACGGCAGCTTTTGACGCTGCGGCTCTGTCATTGCGCTGCGCCGGGCAATGCTGCGCACAAACTCCTCTGTCAGCCGGTTAACGATCCCCATGATCACCCAGCATACCACGAGCTGGAGCAGCAGATACCCATCCAGGGTGGGCAGCGCCAGCAGAAGAATCACGGCGGTAATGCCGCAGGGAACCGAGAAGGGAAGATTCAGCAATCCGCGGTTTACATAACGCCTATCCTTCAAAGCAATGCAAACCACCTGAATCACCCAGCCCAGCAAGGCATACAGAAAAAAGTAAGTAACCAAATCAGAAATGGAATACTGCGTCATGGCATCGCACTCCTTTCGTCAATCCCAGAGACTGGTACAGCCGGTGTAGCAATAGAATTCCTCCAGCACCGCGCGCCGGATTCGCCCCAGCGTCTCGGGATCTCCGCCACCCACCGGCATTCCGTTGAATTCGCAGGCGTTCAGGCAGAAATTGGAGGAAGAAGTTACGATAATCTCATCCGCGTTTTTCAGGAAATCCAGCGTGAATGCTTTTTCCAGCACCGGGATTCCCAGCCGATAACAGGCCTGAATCATGTGGGTTTTGGCAATTCCCCGCAGAATCAGCTCATCATTGGGGTGGGAATAGAGAATTCCGTCCTTCAGAACGGACACATTGGAGTGGGAGCACTCTGTCACCACTTCACCCCGGTGAAACACCGTCTCCGTAAAACCGGCGCGCTTGGCGCGCTGCGCGGTCATCACACTGGGCAGCAGGTTCAGCGTTTTGATATTGCAGTGGAAGAACCGGGTATCCTCCTCATCGTTCAGCCGGATGGGCTTCTGCGGATCATTGAGCTTCTGCGGCCGGATCAGCACCCACAGCTTTCCGGGCAGATTCTCCGAATAGGTGTGGGTGCGTTCCTCCACGCCCCGGGTCACCTGCCAGTAGACGAAGTTGATCCTGCTGTCCACCTTGGCCAGAAGCCGGGTCAGCAGTTCCCCCAATGCCTGTTTTTCCATGGGAATCTGAATGTCCAACATACCCGCGCTGGTGTAGAACCGATCCAGATGATCCTGAAGCAGATAGATCTTTCCGTTTCCACCGATGCTGGCTTCATAGCAGCCGTCCCCGAAGAAATGCACCCGGTCATTAAAAGGAACCGTCAGTTCCTCCGGCGTACCGATTCTGCCATCGTAATAGGCAAGTGCTCTCATTCTGATAACCCCTTTCCGCGTTTTGTCAGTCTTACAGGCCGTATACAAAAAACGAGCCAGCCGCACACCGGCCGCCGCCTCCATCGTGTCCCTGTATCTGCATTATAGCAACGCCGGATCTGATTTGCAAGTCATTGGGAAAATACAGTCTGCAAAATTTAAAGAGAAAGCGGGCGAAATATGAACGGTTCTGTTCCGAAAGAAAAACGGAAGAGGCAGGACGCCTCCTCCGCTATTGCGACAAGTCATTCACAACAATTGGCTCCTATCTTGCTTCCGCTACGTTAAGCCACTTTTCTCAGGTATTCAAATAGTACATCGGGCGGGAACCCACGGAATACCGGGAGAAATACGCCAGATAACAGGAGCTTTCGAAAATGTGCGGATGGGGTTCCGCTCCCGTGCATATCTTACGTCAGTTCTCCATCTGCCTGCCCAGGAAGCCGGCGGCCGTCTGCGCCAGATACTGGTCGGATTCGGCCAGCGGCTTGTCATTCTCCTGCAGCAGCAGCATGACGCACCCCATCAGATCACCCTGACTGAGAATGGGTGCCGCCACGCCCAGATGATACTTTTCCGTAGTGTCGGATGCGCGGATGGGCGTGTCCCCGTCCTGATAGCGGTAATTCTTGCGCTGCTCCATCAGCTTGTCCAGCGCCTGCGAATTGGGCTTATCCACCAGCTCCCGCTTGGGTGCGCCCGCCAGCGCGATGATGGTATCCCGATCCGATATCGCGGCAATCCGGCCGGTGGCCGTGCCGATGGATTCGCACATCTGTGCAGCGAATTCCTGCAAATCCCCCATCGGGGAATACTTGCGGAAAATGACGCCCCCGTCCTTTTCCGTATAAATTTCCAGCGGGTCGCCCTCGTTAACAACATTGACAGTAAAGACCTTGTCCTTCTGGTGCGTGGACCTCTGGACGATGGTTATGGATGCGATATCCTTACTGTCCGTCGAAAAATTTATGGAGTCCTCATGATCGGGGGTCAGATTCAGCAGGGTATCAATGTCCGGCTTCAGCTTCACATCCAGATGGTCGGTATACACACTGATGCGCTCTACCAAGAAGGAAATATCCCGTTTGTCCAGGGTGGGCTTGCTGAGAATGTCGTCAAACACATCGATGACGGTTTTCGCAGACCGGTTAACCTTGAGCATATTGTTCCGCAGGGTATTCCCGGCATCAATCTGCTTTTCCAGACCGGCAATCCGCTGGGTCAACTCGTCTTCAATTTCCGTGTAGGTTTCCTCAATGATGGCGGCAGTTTCCGGCGCCTTCCCCATGGTGTCCAACAGCTTGCGCTTCAGGGTATTCTTGAGCTGCTCCTTGGCCTGCACCAGCTGAACCTGAACGGAGTCGATGGTTTTGCCGATCTCCTCCTCCCGCTGGGGCTGCTCCCGGATGGCGGTTTCCAGCTCCTCCAGCATGGCAGAAGAATTGTCCCGAACCTGCCGGAGATAGCGTTTCAGCAGATCGTCCAGGGTATCCACCCGGATGTGGTGGGAGGTGCAGCCCTTCAGTCCTCTGCGGTGGTAAGTGCCGCAGGTATAGGCGGCAGGGATATCCGGCCGGGACAGGGAGAACATGGGACTTCCGCAGTCCCCACAGAACAGGAAGCCGGAGTAGTCCGTAGCATACTTCTTCTCGCCCCGGTAGTTGCTTTTGGTGCGCAGCTTCATCTGCTCCTGAGTATAGGCAAAGGTGCGGGGGTCAATGATGGGGGTGTGGGCGTTTTCGATGACAATATGCTCCTCGTCCCCCACCTTCTGGTCTTTTCCGTTGATTCCCTTGCGGACATACTTCTTCTGCCGCAGGGTGCCGATGTAGAAGTCATTTGCCAGCAAGCCGCAGAGCGTGGCGGTATTCCAAACGGTGCTGCTGCGGATTTTGGTGGGGATTCCGGCAGCTTCCTTCTGGGAAATTTCGTTGGCCCGGGGGGTGGGAACGCCGTTGTCCGTCAGGTAATTGGCAATCTTCTTGTAGCCCCAGCCGTTGTTGTACAGCCGGAAGATTTCCCGCACCACCTCCGCGGCGGGCGGGTCAATCTCATAGGTCATGGCCTTGGTGTTGATGATCCGGTAGCCATAGGGAACGGCGCAGACCCATTTGCCGTCCTTCTGGCGGCTCTGGATGATCTGCTTGATCTTTCGGGAGGTGTCCGTAACCGGCATCTCATTCATCAGAAACTTGAACTGAATCAACATCCAGTCGTCCTTGGTGGGATAGTCAATGCCGTCACCGATGGAAATAATCCGGATCCCCGCATCCCGCAGGGTTTCCAGCTCCAGCAGTCCCAAGCTGTTTCTTCTGGAAAACCGGGAGAAGTCCTTGACCACCAGAATGGTGCACTCCCCAGACATCATTCGATCCCGCATTTTCTGGTAGCTCTCTCGCTGGGAGAAGGTGTAGCCGGAACGGTCCCGGTCCTCAAACAGCGTCAGGTGGGCATCCGGGAAGGTGGACGCCACGAAATCCGTAATGATTTTCTTCTGGTTTTCGATACTGGTATTCTCCCGGCTGTCCTCATCCAGGTCAACGGAGATTCTTGTGTAACCAAATACTTCCAATGTTGTTCACTTCCTTGCTGTGTATATATAATAACATTGTATATCGTGATTTCGGAAAATGCAAGCGTTATTTCCTGACAGGGGCGCATCAGTGCCCCATGTCATAACTTCTTGTTCTTGGTTTTCTAACCGGCTGCGGATGCACATAGCTGCTCAAGTTGTGCCGGAGCAGATCTTTGGTGGTTTCCAGAAGGTCTTCCCTGCCGGAGCGGTACACTACCGCCAGATACTTGTGATCCTTACATTCCTTGTAGAAGGGTTTCAATCTGGCATCCACTGCCGGGTCATCGCTTTCCGCTTTGGTCAGCCAGATCTCCGCGATCTTCTTTTCTTCGTCCATGTGAATCCGCATCTCAGGTCATCTCCTTTCTTACAGTATTTTCCAATACTTCTGTGATTATTCTCTGGTGTTCCATTTCGCAGCCTCACAATCGTCTTGCTTTTGTGAATTTACTCGCCCATTTCAATGGATTCGTTTACCGGATATGCCGGGTGCTGCGGCTTCAAAGCTCGTTCAATATTCAATTCGGGATATAAAATTGTGGGTTCCTGTATGATATCAGATGGTTATTGTTTCATCACCTTTCATAGGTGGGGATGTCGTGTTTCGGTGCTGTTGACAAACTCTGAAATCTCGATTTTTCACCGGAATTATGGTACAATAAAAGAAAAACGGGGTTGAAGTGTATGCTGAAGCGAGATGGCGGCAAGCAGTTGAAAATGACTTTTCTGACGCTGGAGGAACTGATGCCGGAAAAGCATTTTCTTCGCGATCTGGAGCGGAGTGTAGATTTCAGCTTCATCTACGATATCGTTGAACCGCTGTATGCCAGAGTCGGCCGGCCTTCCATCGATCCTGTGCTTCTGGTGAAAATGCTCCTTCTGGGATACCTTTACGGCATTCCATCCGAGCGGAAGCTGGAGCAGGAGGTTCGGGTCAATATCGCGTTCCGCTGGTTTCTGGGCATTGACTTTGACGAGCCTGTTCCGGATCACTCTACCATTTCCCAGCTTCGCCACCGAAAATTCGGAGGTACAACCCTGTTTCAGGATATTTTTGACGAGGTCGTCCGCAAGTGTATGGCGGCAGGGCTGGTAACCGGAAAGCTTCTGCTGACGGATTCCACACATATTCTGGCAAATGCCGCAAAGGAAAAGCGGGAAGTCATCGAGGTTCCGGATACGCCTTCTGAGTATGTGAAGAAGCTGGACAGAGAAGCTCTGGAAGCAGGGCTGCTGGATGAACCTGTCACCTATCCTGAAAAGACGAAAACAGTTACTAAAAGCACCACCGATCCGGAGTCCGGGCTGATGAATCGTCCCGGAAAACCCAATGCTTTCTGCTATCTGAATCACCAGACCAGTGATGCCGAATCGGGCATTATCACGGATGTTTTCGTTACGCCGGGGAATGTAAACGACTGCACGCCCCATGCCAGTCGCTTGGAAACACAGATTGACAAGTTTGGCTTTGAAACAGAAGCCGTCTGCGCGGATGCCGGTTACGACAACAGCGAGGTCTACGATGCTATGTTAAAGCGTGGGATTCGGACATATATCCCCAAAAAGAGGAAGCCGAACAATGCGCCGTCCTACACGGAAGGCTTCGAGCCGGAAGCATTCATCTACGATCCGCAAGAAGATGCCTATATCTGTCCACAAGGGAAAACACTGGCATACTCCTGCTACAACAAGAACGGGCATAAGAAACGATATCAGGCAACACGGCAAGACTGCAACAACTGTCCCTGTCGGCAGCAATGCGTAGGCAGCTCCAAAAACAGCCGCATGGTGGAGCGGCTGTTGCATGAAGAAGCCAGACAGGAACAGGCGAAGAACCGGAATACGCCGGAATACTTTGCTGCGCTGAGGCTGCGGAAGATCTGGTGCGAGGGCAATTTCTCCCACCAGAAAGCAGAGCACAATTTAAGGCGGACATACAAACGAGGCATTGAACGAGTAACCGAACAATGCCTCTTGTCTGCCTGCGCTATGAACTTAATACGACTGGTAAAGGCCGCAAATGCGGTCTTTTTCCATTGTTTGGGGGCTATTTTCAAAGGTTATTCTGCTTTTTCGGGGTATTTGTCAACAGCACCGTTTCACTACACCCCCGCCGCTTTTTCATGCAAAAATCAGCTCTGAAAAGATGATTTCTTCCGCCTGAGCTTTCAGGCAGTTCCTATGCTGTACCCATCCAAGCTGGTCATCTGCTTTGTCCGGACCCGGATTCTGTTTCAACAATCCGTCCATGATCTGCTCCAATCGGCGCTCAGCGGCTTCCTGAACCTCCCACAAATGGGGAAACAGCTTCTGCTGCATCGTCAAAAGGCTGTATTGCATGGGTCTGTGCTCCCGCAGGAAGGTCCGGCGCATCCGCCCATACTTATTCAGGGGATGCTGTTCGGTGCTTTTCAGTTTGAGATCGGGTATCCAGTAGTCTCCGCTTCGGATATAGGTCAGCTTGGGTTTCATTGCCATTCCTCCTTTGTGGCGAATTTGATTTTATGTTTTGCTTACCTGATATAATATAGAAACATATGTTTGTTTATTATATCAATGGGAGGATGGTTTGTCAAATGAACGAATTATAAACAAAAGAACAGGATGGTGAGGGATGGCGCTGCGAATGTAGCACCATCCCTGAATGAAGGAGGGATAAGCCGCTAGCATCAATGATGGACATGGTACCCACCACCCAAAAGGAATAACCTTCTACGGTTGCAGTGAGTGGGCAAGAGGTAGAGGGTTATTTCTTTGTGTATTGCTATCGGCTGCCGGATGGATTACAATGAGGGTAGGAAAACGATTATTACGGAGGAGAAAAGGATGGAACAGACAGAGAAGAAAACTGTTACGCAAAACGCTGAGAAGTATATACGCGAGGCAATTCTTAGGGATGTACTGGAATTATTGGAAGCTAATGACGGCAAGCCGTTCGAGGAAAAGAAGAAAGAACTTACCGATTACCTACGAAATTGCACAGAGGATTCCCATGCAGATGCACTTGCAGATATTGCCGGCGAGGAACAGCGTTGTCAGATTCTTAACCAGAAATTCTGGGGAGCGGGCAATGTGATATCTGCTGGGAATAGAATTACCATGAGACGGGTGCAGGAATCTGACCGTGAAGGCTATCTGGAGATTAAAAGAGCATATCTGGTCACAAAACATATGCTGAAGGAACCGACTTACTGCAATATGCTCTGGGAAGAACATATTGCAAGCAAACGATTGACTCTGTCGATTCATTCTGACGGAAGCTATATCGGCTACTGTGGGATTAACAATCTATTGCAGGAGCCATGGGAAATTGGCATCGAATTGCGGCCTGAGTGGACCAGGAGAGGAATCGGTTACCGTGCGGTATCTGCAATGTTAAAGGAGATCCAGACGCGTTTGGGGGTACATGTTTTTTGTGTCAGAATTGAACCTCGAAACTTGGCAAGTCAACGACTGTTTGAAAAACTGGGTGCGGTTCCTGACGGCCTTACAGTCGGCTGGACTGCCAACCAAGAGATTGTTTTACAATGTGAGGAAGATAACCTGGATCAGATTGATGAGGAACTAATCCGACTGGCAGAAAAGTTTGGCGTTCCACCGAGGAAACTTCTGAGTCATGTTCTGAGATACTCCTTGGAGTTGAAACAGAAATGAACCGGAAGAATCCTGTACACGCAATCTTAATTGGAATCATCCTCCCTGTACCCAAACCTTAAAAGGACGGTGATATTATAAAACAATTCTTTGACACCCTGAAAACACACATCGAGCAGCACCCGCCCAGCTTCGATGATATGGAGGGTAATATCACCGATTCGGCGAAGAGCGCCGTCATGGGCGAGCTGCACCGCGCGTTCCGCCCGGAGTTTCTGAACCGTCTCGATGAGATGATCCTCTTCAAGCCGCTCACGAAAGACAACTTCACCGGCATCATCGACATCATGGTCGAAGGGCTCAAGAAGCGCCTGGCCGACCGCTCACTCAAGCTCTGCATCACCGACAAGGCGAAGGAGCTTATCATCGAGCGTGGCTACGATCCGCTCTACGGCGCGCGTCCGCTGCGCTGGTATCTCCAGAGCAGCGTGGAAACGCTGCTGGCAAGAGCCATTCTCTCCGGCGATCTCGCCGCGGGCAGCACGCTCACGGTGGACGTCGAAAACGACGAGCTCGTCTGCCGGTAAACCGATAGAAAAGAAAACGCTGTGCAAACGAAAGTTCGCACAGCGTGATCGTGTCAAAGATCCTTTTTGACATGCTCAACCGCCCCGGCAGGATTCCTGCCAGGGCGGTATTGCATCTGTGAATAAGGGCTTTTTTACAGCTCGTGCATGAGATCCTTGTTTGCTTCGTAGAGCTTGCCGTAGATATCCTTGATTTTGGCGTACAGTCCGGCCTTTTCGGGGTCGGGACGGTACACGTTGCCGACGCGGATATACCGCGACAGATCGGGGAAGCCTTGGAAGCAGCCAACGCCAATGCCCGCCATGAGCGCGTCACCGTAAGATGCGCCGAGCGTCACCTCCGGCGTTTTGACCTCGTGACCGGTCATGTCAGCAATGATCTGCAGCCAGACCGGGTTGCGCGTGCCGCCGCCGGTGCACATGAGATTATTGATCTTCAGCCCGTGTTCTTCGAGAATGTCGATGTGCTGTGCTACCGAGCAGGCGACGCCCTCCAGCCCGGCGCGGTAGATCTGATCGCGCGTGTGGTGGAACTGAAGTCCGAAGATGATACCCTTGGCTTCGCTGTCGTTGATCGGGGTGCGCTCGCCGGAGAAGTACGGCAAAACTACCAGCCCGCCCGCACCGGCCGGAACGTTGGCAGCGAGCTTTGTGAGCGCGGTGAAGGCGTTTTCTCCGCCAGCTTCCTGTTCCCGGACAAGGTCGGGAAAGAAGGTGTCACGCATCCACTTCGTTAGCGCGCCGGCGGCGTTCGTGCCGCCGTCGATGCTGTAGCGGCCTGGGATCAGGGAGTCCTCTTCCCAAATGCGGTCGTCGTGGATGAGCTGATCGGAACAGTAAATAATATAGCAGGTGGAGCCGAGCTGCACCATCAGATCGCCGGGCTGCAACACCCCGGCACTGATGGCCTCTGCGCCGGAATCGTCGGTACCGGTAATGACCGGCGTTCCTTCGGCGAGCCCAGTCTCCCGTGCGGCCTCGGCAGTGACGTAGCCGACAACATCGGTGACCTCATGACCCTCGGCCAGCTGATCGCCGCGGCAGTAGCATTCACGTGCGAGCTTGTCGTCGATGCTGAGGTCGGGACGATAGCAGGGAATGAAGGACGAAACGGCGAGGTAGCGGTCGATGACGTATTTTCCGGTGAGCTTGGCGGTGATGTAGGAGGAAGCCGTAAGGAATTTATAAGTCTTCTCGTAGACTTCCGGCTCGTTGTTTTTGATCCAGAGCACCTTGGGCATGCAGTCGGAGGAACACAGTTCCTCGCCGCCCCAGAGCTCGTCGAGACGGTCACCGTAGTATTCTTCCAGATATTTGATCTCTTCTGTGGCGCGGGAGTCAATACCGTACAGAATGCCTTTGCGCAGCGGCGTGCAGTTTTCATCGACCGGCAGCACGTCGGCGGCAAGCGTGCTGCATCCAAAAGCAGCGATCTCGGTATTGGCGAGACCGGACGTTTCCAACAGCGTCTTAGTCAGTTTGCAGATATCGCCCCACCAGACGGTATCAGCGTCGTGCTCGAAGTAATGCGGCTTGGGGTTTTCCAGCCCGTGCGGCGTGGCTGCGGAGCAGACGACTTCTGCCTTGTCGTTGATAATGACGCCCTTGCTCTCGTATGTTCCGACATCAATCCCCATAAAATACTTTGCCATATGCCCTCCTTGCGCAATCGGCTCGCCGGGATCGGCCCGGCGGTGTAGAATACGGCGGCGGCAAGTAGAGACTTACCGCCGCCATGTTGGTTTTGATAGTGGGTCAGAAGATGAAGCCTGCGACGAGGAACAGTATAGCGCTCAAGACCTCGCAGATCAACATATAGGGCAGAGCGGCGGAAGACGCCTCATACGCGTCGCAGTCGGTAGCGGCGGCGGCGACGAGAGCGCCGTCGGAGTACATGCAGCCCATGGAACCCCAAACGCCCGCGCAGATGAGAGCCGCAACAGCGATGTAGGGATTGGCGCCGATGATGCCGCACATCGGGACGATGATCGGCAGAGCCATCATGTAAAGCGTCCAGTTGAAGCTGCACAGGAACTCTGTGATGGAGAACACCACAAAAACGATGAACGGGAACATCTTGGGAGAGAGGAAGCTTGCGGTGATGCTGATGATATACTCAGCAAAGCCCATCTCGCCAAGCTGGGTACAGAAGTTGACGCCAATGGCAAAGAGCGCGGTCAGCATCAGCATATCGTGCATACCGCCAAGAAATACGTCTTCGATGAACTCGGTCGGGGTGCAGACGCCCTGCGCGACGAAGAGAATAAATGTGAAAACCAGACAGGCAATGATGCCGACCATGATATCAAAGTCATAGAGGAAGGAGACACCAACCAAGACAACAACGGGAAGAATGAAATTGATAAGGCGCGGCTTCACATGGGTAAAAATCTCCGTGCTGCTGACGGAAGCATCATTCTTGGTAGAACCGTCGGAGGCAACAGGGGCGATGGGACCGCCTTCCTTGACGCGCTTCACAGCACGCTTGACCGGGCCGATGTCGGGTACGATGCCGAGTGCATACAGAAGAGCGAGAATGAGGGCAATGATTGGGAAGAACATGAAGGGAACGCACTTCATGTATTCCACGACGCCCTGACCCGACGCGGCAAAGCCGGACTGCTCCAGAAGAACCGCGACAAACACAACCCACGCGCCAAGCTGCCAGAGGTTGGCCGGGGCAACGGCGGTCAGACGAATCATGACAGCAGATTTCTCACGGGGAATACCGTAGCCGTCGTTGAGCGGGGTGATGGCGGTGCCAGTGGTGAATGCGGACAGCTCGTCGTCAATGGACAGGAAGACATCCATGATCCACATGATGACAAGCGCCAGCTTGGAGCTTTTGGCTTTTTTTCTGACAATCTCAGCAAAAGCCCTTGCACCGCCGCCCTTCGATATAGCGGCGAGAACGCTGCCGATCAGCAGGTAGAGAACGATCATGCGGATGTTGTCATAGTCCATCATCGCGCCGAGCTGGGTTTCGACCATGGCGGGCAGAAAATCCAGACGAAAGCGCATGAATGTGACGAGTGCAGTGGACCAAATAAATGCTTCAAGGAAGCCGTGCGTCAGAATACAAAATACGAACATCAGCGCGGGTATGGCAAGTGTCCATGCACCGTAAAAGGTCGAAAGCTCCTCCGGAAGAGCACCGTCGTTAAGCTCGATCAGCTCTTGATACTCTCCAATGCCAACCTGCTCGTGCGGAGCAAACAGCGCAACGGCCACGAACGCGAGAATCATCAGCCCATAAGCTATGATTCGCTTGGGGGTAAAGAATTCCTTTAATGTTTCCACGTGTAATCCTCCTTATTTTTCTGAGACTCCCTCAGTCTCCATTTTGTGGTTCCCCTGCGAGAGGGCCGGAAGTCCGTTTGGACGAAGGCTCCGGCGGTGGAAAGGAAATACTGTCACATCTCGTCAAGGTATACCAATTTCACCATCATCATACCTCTTAAAAAATGCCGTGTCAATATTGCGATAACACATAAAAAACCCAACGAATTTTGTCTAAAATGTACAATAAATGGAGCGCGCGAGGTATACCAGTTTTGCGGGAACGGTGGACAGGAGAAAAAACATTTGGTTGTTTCACCGGAGAAAATAGAATAAATTGCGAGAAATGCGGTGAAAATCAGGGCCTATTTCCGAATGTGAGTGGGTAGGGAAACAATAGGACTTTTCCATACCACGAAGCGGAATCTTTCATACCACCTGCATTTGAGAAATTTACGGAGCAAAAAAGGGCGTGCTGCGATCGTTGGCAGCACGCCCGGAAGGACGGTTATTGGGAAAATTACAGCGCAGAGACATAAGCCGGAAGAGCTTCCAAACTGGGTATGATCGCGTCGGCAAGCGCATGCATCTCGTCCGTCGGCGGCAGGAGATCGGGTACCATCACGGTCTGGCAACGCGCAGCTGCCGCGCTTTTCACCCCGGCATAGCTGTCCTCCACGGCAAGACATTCCTCCGGAGCGAGACCGAGCGCCGCGGCAGCGGCGAGATAAATGTCCGGGGCGGGTTTGCTTGGACCGACCCGGTCGCCGGTGACGACAACGTCAAACAGCTCCCACACGCCGATCCGCTCCATGAGAAATCGGGCGTCTCCGTAGTCGTTGGAGGTGGCGAGACAGAGCTTGTAGCCCTGATCCTTCAGCCAGCGAAGCGCGGCGAGGGCGCCGGGCTTGGGTGAGACGCCGTTTTTCTCTATATAGTCGAAGAACAGTCGGTCGGTGTCACGACGAAGCCGGTCAAAGTCAAACGCCTTGCCGTAACGAGATTCGTAAAAGCTCCGGATGAAGGCCTCGTTCGTTCCGATGACATGGCGGAACGTATCCCAATCCAGAGTGAATCCCTGCAGAGAAAAGGCGTCCCGGTCCAGCACATAGTTGTAGCTTTCGCTGTCGATAATCACGCCGTCCATATCAAACAGAACGCCGCGCGGCGCCGTTTTGCTCAAAACCATCACTCCATAACCGATGTGAAATTGAATTTGCGTCCGCTGTAGTAGGATTTGGAAAACTCGATCGGCCGGCCGGCGTCTCCGAAGACGACCTCTTCGGAGATGAAGCCGTAGTCTCCCTCCTTGCATCGCAGAAATGTGACCTGCGGCTCATGCAGCTTGACGATGGACAGCACCTGCTTTACCTTGCAGAGCGTGATTCCGTTGCGTTCGTACAGCTCGGAGAGGGAGAAGACCGAAAAGTCGTAGTTTTCGATGTTGGGGATCAGCGAGAACGGGATGGTGGTGTATTCCAGAGAAAGCGGATCGCCGTCGCCCTGCCGCAGACGGATGATCTGGTAAACGTCGTCCTCTTCCGGAATGCCCAGCTTTTTCGCAAAGTAATATCCTGCCTTGCGGCGCAGCGTGTGCAGCATTTTGGAGCTCGGCGTAAAGCCCATGTCGGTGAGGAAGCTGGATGTGCCCTGAATCGTATCCATGCCCGAGCTGATCTTTGGCTGGGAAACAAAGGTACCGCGACCCTGACTGCTGATGAGCAACCCTTCATCCACGAGCAGCTTCAGCGCCTTGCGGACGGTGATGCGGTTTACACCGAAGTTTTCGGAAAACTCCCGCTCCGTTGGTAGACGGGAACCGTAGGCGTATACGCCGAGCTCTACCTTACGGCGGATCGTATCGGCGATCTGTACGTAAATTGGCTGAGATATCATGCGTTATCCCTCACTGTCCATGGCAGGTGTCTGGCGGGTAAGCCATGCGGAAACGTTGTAGCGGTCGGCACGGTTGATGCTGACGGTGAACTCCGTGGGCGTTCCGGCGGCATCAAAGGTCGTGCCGCAGATATAAAACGCCGGCGTGTCCTGATCCACGCCCAGCCAGCGTGCTTCCTTCTCGGAAAGATGCGTGATGGAGAACGTCTGCATCTGCTGGGTGAGGACGATGCCGTAATCCTTTTCCAGGACCGTGTACAGAGAGCAACTGGAAAAATCGTATTTCTTCAGCCCCGGTACGCGGCAGGAGGGGATGTTCGATGTTTCAATGAACACCGGAACACCGTCAAGACGGCGCACCCGCTTGAGCTCGAACACTGACTCACCGATGGGGATGTTCAGCATCCGGGCGGCCTTGGCGCCCGCTTCCTTTTCCAGAAAGCTCAGCACCTCACTCGATACTTTGAAGCCGTCGGCCTCCCAGCCGGAGGTGCAGGAGAGAAAGCTGCGCGCATCCTCCTCGAATTTGGGCGGCGCAATGAAGCTGCCCTTGCCGTGCCGCGTCTCAATCAGACCCTCGTCCTGCATGCGCATCAGCGCGTCGCGTAGCGTAACGCGGCTTGTGCCAAGCGCTTCCGCAAAGGCGCGCTCAGAGGGCAGCTTGTCGCCCGGCTTGAGGCCACTTTTATCGATGTATTCTTCAATCCGCTCCCGAAGCTCTTCGCTTCGCACGAGAATGTGTTTTCCCACATGTGCCTCCATCTGCACGGTTTCCTGCGTTGCCGACTCATCCGGCGAGAAAGACTGACCTGTGCCAATTTTTTATTATGTACTATTATACACAATTTTTTTTCCTTTGCAATAAAAACTATTCTTTCGCTGCTGCTCGCGGCGAACAAACACACCGCCTCTGTATAATATGCACATTTCTTCCGGAGAATTTTTGTGTACTTGCAGGCTTGACACGCTGAAAAGTTGGTGGTATATTAAAAACCGCAATTGGATACTTTGTATACTTCAAGGAGGGTTTCCCATGAAAAATTTCAACGAAGAAAGTTACCTGCGAATCGGCAAAAACACCGTCGCGCTTAAGTCCCGTGTGGATGAGATCGTGGACGAGGTGAGCAAGAAGGGCTTTAAGAACGTATTTCTCATCGGCTCCGGCGGCTCTTACGCCATGTTTATCCCATTTGAGTATTATCTCACCACACAGTCACGCATTCAGACCTACTGCGTGATCGCCGCGGAGTTGATGGCGACGGGACACAACCAGCTCGGCGCGGAATCGGTCTGCATTTTCACCTCTACCTCCGGCACTACAAAGGAGACGGTGGCGGCGGCGGAGTACTGCCGCAGCAAGGGCGCTGTGACGATCTGCATTTCCGGCAACGACCAGGTGCCCTACGCCAAAAACGCCGATTATGCCATCATCAATAAGATGGACGACTTTTCCGCGTCGGACGCAGACTATCTGCTCCTTTATATGCTGACATTTGCGCTGATGCATGCCGCGGGCGATTTCGACGATTACGAGGACTTCTGCGCGAATCTTGCCAGAATGCCCGAAGCGCTCGTTTCGGTAAAAGAGCACAGCGACGCCTTCTGCGAGGCCTTCGCCGAGCAGTACAAGGATGAGACATATCATCTGCTCATCGGCTCCGGCAGTCTGTGGGGCGAGACGTATTCCTACGGCATGTGCGTCATGGAGGAAATGCAGTGGATCCGCACCAAAACGGTGCGCGCCGCCGAATTCTTCCACGGCACGCTGGAGATCGTGGATAAGGACACGAGCGTCATGCTGATCATGGGCGAGGACGCGAGTCGCGCCATGTGTGAGCGCGTGCAGAGCTTTGCCCAGCGCATCACGGAGCATCTCACGGTGTTCGATACGAAAGATTATGAGCTGCCCGGCATTGATGAGAAATACCGCCATCTGCTCTCGCCCATCGTTATGACGGCCATTCTCGACCGGCTCAGCATTCAGCTGGAGGATAAGCGCGGCCATTCGCTCGACATCCGCCGCTACTACCGTGTGATGGAATACTGATTTTTACAGGAGGGCATACCCAATGGAAAGAGCCGATTGGATCCTTCGTTCCCGGTCCATTTTCACTGGCATTACGCCGCAGGATGTCCGCGACGGCTTCGTCGCCGTGCGCGGGGATAAGATCGTCGGGGTGGGCGACGGTGACGAGTACGGCGAGCTGCTGGGGGAAAACACGCTCGTCACGGATGTCGGCAGCCGGACGGTGAGCTGTGGTTTGGTGGACAACCATGTGTTTTTCACGGGCTATATCTGGCAGCATAAGGGCTTTGACGCTTCCGGGGCAGAAAATGCGCAGCAAATGCTCTCGCTCGTCCGGGCGGCGGCGGAGCATACGGAAGGCACTGTATGCGGCCACGGCGCGGACTTTGAAGACTGGAGCGAGGAAGACTTAGCGCCCGGCGCGCTCACTGCGGCGTTTCCCGATCGGCCGGTCTGCGTGTTCAACGACGAGCGCAGCCGCTGCTGGATGAACGATGCGGCGCGCGGGCGTTATGGGTTTGACGGCACGGAATGCTATGCCGAGGTATGCTGCCATCTTTTGGAAGAGTTTTTGCAGGATAAGGCCGAGGTGCGCCGCTGGTATGAGGAGTTTCAGAACCTGCTCGCATCCAAGGGCGTGACCGCCATCAAGGAGATCGGCTTTGACGATTACAGCGGATTTCTGGAGGAATTGGCTGTAATGGAGCAGCAGGGCGAGCTGAAGCACCGCTCCTTTCTCGTTTCCCAGCCGGTAAAAGCGCCGGCGGATATGGACTTTGCCGAGGCATGCCGCCGCCGGTTCACCGGCGATATGCTTCGCTTCATGGGCTTCAACATCATGGTGGACGGCGATGCCGAAAGCTATGAGGCCGATCTTCTGCCTCCCTGGCCGGAAGGACAAGAGAACGCGGAGGTGGATTATTCCGCGCTCGAGGCGGTAGTCCGTGCGGCAGATAAGCGCGGTCTGCGCTGCTATATGCATGCCGAAGGCGACGCCGCTGTGCGCCACGTGCTGGATATTTATGACACCTGCAAGGGAAACCACGTGATCACAGATGTTGAGCTGATCGATCCGGCGGACCGCCGCCGCATGGCGGCACAGAAAACGGCGGCCGTGTGCTATGTGCAGATCATGAACTGCTACCCGGAGTACGACGGCTACTATGGGCTGACGCGCTTCGACGAGAAGCGGCAGAAGACGATCTGGCCGTATAAAGACATGATCCGTGACGGCGTGCTGCTCAGCTTCGGCACCGATCTCCCGCTGGACGTACCCGATCTCGGAACGTCGCTGGAGTTTGCCTGCAACCGGCGCTTCCCGGACAGAAAACCAGAGGGAGGCTATCAGAAGCAGAACGCTTTGACGCCCGGCGAGGTGCTGTACTGCTGGAGCCGCAATGGGTATGCCGCGCAGCGCTCGCTCGAACAGGCGGGGACGCTGACGGAGGGAAAGTGGGCCGATCTGATCGTGCTCGACCGCGATCTTTTCTCCTGCAATCCGGAGGAATACCGCAGCGTAAAAGTTATCAAAACCGTCGTGGGCGGAAAAACCGTATACGAGGAAAACCGTTTCTGACCGAATGGCCACGGAACGCCGGTGCGCGCATCGGTGTCCCGCGCCGCAAAAATGAAAGGAATAGGAAAACTATGAGAGTCGTTGGCTACGGAGATAATGTGGTTGACAGATACGTCAACAAGAACCGGATGTTCCCCGGCGGAAACTGCATCAATTTCGCAGTATATGCCAAACGCGCAGGCGCGGAAAGCGCTTATCTCGGCGCGTTCGGCGAGGACGCCGAAGCAGATCTGATTCGCGGCGCACTGGACAAGCTGGGTGTTTCCACGGACTACTGTCGTGCGGAGCCTGGCAGCGTGACGGAGCACTGCGATGTGGAGCTCATCGATGGCGAGCGCGTTTTCTGCGGCGAGGATGAGCGGGAAAACCTCCACGGCTCACTGCCGTTGGGTGAGGAGGAGCTGAAGTATCTGGCGGGCTTTGATCTTATCCACTCCAGCTGCTATGCGGAGACCGAGGACGAGCTGCAAAAGCTGCTCGGATTGGGGCCGCTGGTGGCGTTCGATTTTTCTGAGGAGGACGAGTTCCGCACGGAGAAATATCTGAACGCGCTCTGCCCGGTGTTGGATTTTGCGCTCTTTTCCTGTGAGGACATGACCCGCGGCGAGATCGAGAAGCTGCTGAGCCGCGTATCGGCAAAGGGCGTTTCCTATGTCCTGGCCACCATGGGCATGCACGGACAGCTTCTCTATGATGGAAGCAGATTTTACGACGGCTGCGTCAAGACCATAACGCCGGTGGACACGATGGGCGCGGGAGACAGCTTTTTTACGGCCTTTATGGTTTCCATGCTCCGGAAAGGCTGGCAGCACGGTGTGCGCCTCGGTGAAGACGCGCTGCAGGAATGCTTTGATTATGCCGCCGATTTTGCCGCGGACAACTGTCTGACCGAGGGCGCGTTCGGATTTGGAGCGGCTATAGAAGCCAATGGAGTTTGAGAGGAGAGAAAAGATGAAGGTTGCAGCATTAGGCGATAACTGCGTGGATATTTACCCGCGCCTGGGCCGGTATTACTGCACAGGCAACGTCGTCGACTTCGCCGTGCATATGCAGCGGCTCGGCATACCCACCTCGGTGATTAGTACCACGGGCGATGACGTTTTCGGCCGGCAGCTCGTCCGGGAGCTTAAAATGGAGGATATTGATACCAGCCATCTCAAAGTTGCGCCCGGCCTGACAGCCGTTTCATATATGGATCTCATCGACCGGGAGCGCACCTACGGCGACTATGTCGAGGGCGTCATGGAAAACGTGGAGTTCGACGCGGAGGATATCCGTTTCGTCTGTGATCACGATCTCGTGCATACGGCAATATGGGGCAATGCCACAGAGCATCTTCCGCAGATTCACGAATCCGGAACAAAAATCAGCTTTGATTATGCCGACGAGCTGACCGATCCGCTGGTGGAGCAGACGATCCCCTATGTGGACTACGCCTTTTTTTCCTTCGTGGAGCACACGGCGGAAACGGAGGAGTATCTGAAAGACAAGGTGCGGCGCGGTGCGAAAACTGCGGTCGCCACATTCGGTGACAAAGGCAGCCTCGCATGGGACGGCGAACAGTTTCACAGCTTTGGTGTGTTCCCGACCACAGTGGAAAACACGGTCGGCGCCGGCGATTCGTTTATCGCGGGATTCATGAACGGAGTTCTGCGTGGCTGGTCGGTCGAAAAATGCTTGGAACAGGGCGCTGCCGTCTCCGCTCAGGTCGTGTCCATCTTTGATCCCTGGGAAAGGAGGCCGATGCAAGTTGCTGATTGACGCCCACGTCCATCCGGCATTCATAGAGGAGCTGAATCTCGGAGAAGAAAAGTACCGGCGTAACGCGCAGGAGATGGGACTTTATAAAACCGAAGCCTTTGGTCTTCGGCAATGGGATGCGGATATGGCGGAATCCGGAATAGATAAGCTGTTTCTTCTTCCGCTTGCGTTGCCGGAGAGCCGCGGTGGCGCACTTGTCACAAACTGCCAGATTGCAGACCTTGTGCGGCTGCGTCCCGGGAAATTCGTCGGCTTTGCCAGCGTGGATCCGCATTCCGCCGCAGCGGCAGAGGAGTTGGAGTACGCCTTTGCGCAGCTTGGCCTGAAAGGGTTGAAGCTTCATCCGTCCAAGCAGCATTTTTCCCCATCGGATGAGCTGCTCACGCCGCTCTATGAGATCTGCCTGCGGTACGATAAGCCCATCATATTCCATGCCGGCGTATCCATGGAGCCGGGAACACTCACAAAGCATTCACATCCGTTGGAATTTGAAGAGGTGGCATTCCGGTATCCAAAGCTCCGCATGTGCCTTGCACACTTTGGTTGGCCGTGGGTGCGTGAGGTGTGCATGCTTATGCTCAAATATCCGAATGTGTATACGGACACAGCCATGCTGTATTTCGACGATCCGCGCCAGTTTTATCATCAGTGTCTGGAAGTGGATATCGGCCCCGGGTGGATTGACCGCAGCCTGCGACATCAGATTATGTTCGGCTCGGATGACCCGCGGCTGGAACAGCGGCGTATGATAAAGGCACTGCGGAATATGGATATGCGTGAGAGCACACGAGAGCTGATTTTCGGCGGGAATGCGTTGGAGTTTATTGGGGAGGCACTGTAATGGTAAAGCATGTTGCACTGGAATACATGACCAAAGCATATAACCAGCTCCTGCCCATAAGCGCGGATGTCCGCCGGGAGGTGAGACTGTCGGGGGTCGACAACGGTGTTGCGTATGTCATTACGCAGCATACGACCACCGGCATAATGATTAACGAAAAACTTGAATGTCTGGAAGACGATATTCTCCGCCAGCTCGGTCTGCTTTTCCCCGAGGATGGTGAATACTATCATGCGCGGTTCCTTCGAGAATACGGAGCCATGGCAGGAAACCCGACAGGACATCTGAAATCCATGCTCTCTGGCAATCACTGCGTTCTCCCCATCTTAGACGGAGAAATTGTCTGTGGCCGCGCGCAGGAAATATACCTTGCAGAGTTTGACGGTCCTCAGGAACGCACGATTTCTCTTGTAATCCTGGGCGAATAAAAAGAAAGGAAGAAAAAATGAAAGGCACGATTCAAGAGCGCGTCGGTATCAGCAATATGACCTACCGACGGTATTCCCTTTCCTACTTTCTCCGCGCCGTGCGAAGGCTCGGCCTGACGAGAGTTGAGCTGAGCGGCTGCCATCCGCACTTCACGATCTATGAGCAGGAGCGCTTCGACCCCGCAGCTTTTGCCCGGCAGATCCGCGAGGCTGGCATCACGGTGCCGGTCATCGAACCGGAGCAGAACTTTCTCCCGATCAATATTGCTTCCGCGGACTCGTTCCTGCGTGAAAAGAGCATGGAGCAGCTGAAATTTTATATCGACTGTGCCCCATATCTCGGCTGCGGCATGGTGGTGGTCTATCCGGGCAAAAACGCCATGGACAAGCCGCATGAGGAAATGCTGAGCTACGCCTGCGAGTGTCTGCGTGAGCTTTGCGGCTACGCCGGAGAAAAAGGCGTGACGATCCTGCTGCAAAACGTTTCCTCCTGCATTTCCGGTATGACGCCCAACAGCAATGCGGTGGCGGAGATACTTGAGCGAGTTGGAGATGAGCGTCTGGCGCTGAGCGTGAACACCTGCGCCGTAGTAGCCGGCGGCGAAACGCTGGAGGATTATTTCCGCCGCTTTGGCTCCCGGATACGGGCTGTGCAGCTTTCTGACAGCGACGACGAAGACGAACAGTTCATCCTCGGCGACGGCACACAGGACATCGCCGCGCACCTTGCAGCCATGGAGAAATACGATTTCACCGGCCCCATAACGCTGGAAGTCACCATGGAGGAATACGCGGATGCACCGGATGAGAGCTATGAAAAAACGCTGCAGGTCCTGCAGCAGCTCTGGAAATGAGGGGAACGATGGATAAACTGAAATTTTCGCAGTTTGGCGTAATGAGCGTCAACTATCAGCTCTATAGTCTCGAATATGCGCTCGCATCCATCGCAAAAGCGGGCTTCCGCTACGTTGATCTCTGGGGCGGCGCACCGCACTACAGCTATTTTGACACTGCCCCCGGGCAGCGTGACCGGCGCATCGGCGAGATCCGCCGCATGCTGGACGACAACGGCCTGAAGGTCTCGGTTTTCACCGCAGAGCAGATTTGCCTGTACCCCATCAATGTCGCGTCTTCCAACCCATATGTACGGCGAAACAGCCTGGAAATCGTAAAAGGGTATCTGGAGGACACCAAGGCACTCGGTGCGATCTATTTCTTCCCACAGATGGGCTATTGCCTGTTTGACGAGGACGAGGCGGCGGCATATGACCGGTCGATTGAATCGCTGCGTGAGATTAATGCCTATGCGGAAAAACTGGGCGTTAAAATGGTGATGGAGCAGCTGCAGCGTTATGAATCCAATCTGTGCTACGATAAAACGACGCTTAAACGGCTAATCGACGCCGTCGGCTCACCCAATCTCACGGCATGCATTGACTGCGTTGCCGCCGCCGCAGGCAACGAAACGGTTGAATCCTATTTTGAAACGTTTGGAACGATCAACCACCTTCATCTGGCGGACGGCTGCCCGGAGGGGCACATGGTTCCCGGTGAAGGAACCAACGATGTAGAGGGATATCTCGAAACGCTGGTACGGCACAATTATACCGGTACGATCACCATGGAGATCAACAACCAAATGTATTTTGATGATCCCGATGCCGCGACAAGGAAAACGGCGGAATGGCTGCGCCGCTGCCGCTGGGTCGATGCGGAGCATTGAACATAGGAAGCATCGGTCAACAAGAGGAGCGCACGTCAAACAGCTAAGCTCTTCGGCGAATGACATATAGTACGTAGAGTGGTACAATGAGATCGTAAATTGTTTATCTTATTTGCATTTATACAGGGAGGAATAGAAAATGAGCTGGTGCAAAGAGCTGTTTGGTCACGAAAAACCCGTTATTGCGCTGCTGCATCTCAATGCATTCCCCGGCGATCCATTATACAAAAAGGGCGATTCCATGAAAAAAACCGTGGAAGATGCCCGCCGCGATCTGCACGCGCTGCAGGATGGCGGCGTTGACGGCATTCTTTTTTCCAACGAATTCAGTCTGCCGTATCAGAGCGATGTTGACCCGGTTCAGCCGTGCGGCATGGCTCGCGTCATTGGCGAATTGATGAGCGAAATCACTGTGCCTTACGGCATCGATCTGGAGTGCGACCCCATGGCAGCGCTTGATCTTGCCGCCGCGGTTGACGCGAGCTTTATCCGCGGTACTTTTACCGGCGCTTACGTTGGCGTGGAGGGCATCTCGGATATCGATACCTCCAAGATCCTCCGCCGCAAAAAGGCGCTCGGTCTGGACAACTGCCGGCTTCTTTATTTTCTCAACAACGAATCGGACGACAACCTTGTACCCGTAAAATATCCGGAACTGGCTAAGGCCATCATTTTTGACTGCAAGCCGGACGCCTTCTGCATGACCGGCGCCCATGCCGGGATCGAGGCGAACAGCACGCTGATCGAAGATGTGCGTGAGGCGATCAAAGGCCGGGGTGTTCCAGTTTTTGCTGCCACCGGCTGCCGCCGTGACAACATCAAGCAAAAGCTCGACATTTCTGACGGTGCGCTTGTTGGGACAACGTTCAAGGTGGACGGCGTTTTTGAAAATCACATCGACCCGCAGCGCGTCAAAGACTTCATGGAAGTTGTTGCCGAATACCGGAAGGAACACAACGACTGATCCGCCTGCATAGGTCAAGACCACCAGCGTAGCCGGTGGCTTGCACAAGCCCTATAAGGGCGTAGGACAACCGCGCCTCAAGGCGCATGAAAAAAGTTCGCCAATCGCAGCACTATTACGGGCTGCCCCCTTCTAGGGGGGCGGCTCTTTATTTGCCCTTGCTTACTGGCTCACCTGTAAACGGGTCGGTAAATTCTTTCAGACGGATCTGGTCCGCGGCTACATCCTCTTGCAACTGATTCCGTACATATTCCTGTATTGCCTTCTCATTACGCCCTACCGTGTCCACATAGTAGCCGCGGCACCAGAAATGCCGGTTTCCGTACTTGTACCTCAGATTCGCATGCCGGTCGAAGATCATCAGACTGCTCTTTCCTTTCAGATATCCCATTACCTCTGACACGCTATACTTTGGCGGTATCTTCACATACAGGTGTATGTGATCCGGCATTGCTGCTGCCTCGAGAATTTCTATCCCGTTTCTTGCGCACAGGGCGCGGATGATCTGCCCTATGTCTGCTGAGATTTGCTTATAGCCTATCTGGCGTCGGTATTTCGACGCAAACACAATATGGTATTTGCAGTTCCACTTACTTTGTGCTAAACTATCTTTATCCATTTGGATAACCTCCTTTGATTTTGTCTGTTGTCGGTTGGCGAACCTGACACTACTCTATCATCGGAGGTTTTCTTTTTCTATCCATAAGTGGAACTCTTTATGTCCACCGGCGTCGGTGGTTGCCTTTTTTACAAAAAGCAATTAGCCTAATCTGTCTGGTAGACAAATTAGGCTAACAATTTAATATTGAGCCGAGTTTACTCTCGATGTAACTCTTTTGCAGCTTGCATCTCAAATCCGGCATATCTCACGATTTCTGCGATGGCGTTCATAGCCCGCTTCGGGCTGCTGTAGTCCCGGATGCGATCTTCGATCCGCCCGTTTCGGATTACCCACACCATTGGGATGCCGTAGCTGATCCAGATTTTGATCACGAGTGTATCGGTGCTCTCACCGTACCAAGCGACCTGCACTTTGCAGTTCCATTCGCGGCTGTATACCTCGCAGCCGGTAGGCGTCATGGCGCCGGTGTTAGTGAAGCCGTTCTTCTCAATGAGCTGGTTGAAGTCCTTGTTTGCTTTTTCGATTGTCATTGTGTTTTCCTCCTTGCGTTTGTTACAACAAACAAGCCAGCGAAAACTGAAAAAGCCCAGACCTAAAAGCAAAAAGCAGCGGCCACACGGAACAATTCCATGTGGCTGCTGCTTTTTTGCCGCTTGACGGTGTCAACCGAATGTTATTCTGTTTAACACTCTGGCGCACACGCTTTCGGCGGTCTTTCTTATTCTTCCTGAAATCCACGGACGGTATGGATGCTGGCACGCATAATAAAGTTCGCAATTTCCTGCGGTTCCTGTTTCATACCACTGCTGAGCCAGTGGGAGAGTACTCCGCCGCAGCCCTGAGATAAATAGTAATACAGAAGCTTCTTTTGCTCTGGATTCTGCCGGGGCAGCTGCTTTTCCAAAACAGGAAATACACTTTGATAACACATGGCGAAAGTTTTGGCAGCCAGGTTGGGATCGGCTTTTTCAGAACCCAGTGCCAGATACCGTTGACCGTTTTGCTTCATGTAGCACAGGATGTCCAATATCATTTCCTCAAATTGTCTCTGCGGATGCTGTTCCAGAAATTGCTGCAGTTCGGCAAGCACCTGCTGCGTCAGGTTTTCCAACAGGTCAGGCACATCAAGAAAGTGCTTGTAAAAGGTGGCACGGTTGATATGTGCCATTTCACAAATCTCTGTTACCGTGATTTTCGCTACAGTTTTTTCATTCAGCAAATGGATGAAACAATCACATATATTCTGTCTGGTTCGTTGGCTGCGGATATCCATGTATTTCTCCCCTTTTGGCAACACTCAAAAAAGATTTGTTGGTTGTTTTTCGCCTTTTCTCTAATTATAATATGGGCAGAACAGTTTTTCAACACATGTTGCCAAATTTGTTCTATTCATCATTGCAGAAAGGGGATCACCCATGAAACCTTTCTTTTCAGGAAAAACGCTGCAATCACTGATCCAGTCCGAAGATGTCACAAAGACAGAGCGTATTCTGGGATATTTTGTTGGCCCGTGCCTTGCGTATATGGTCTACAATGGCCTTGCCGGAACCTATCTGACTCAGTTCTATACAGATGTTTTGGGCATTACTGGTATCATTCTGACATGGATGCCCTTGATCTCCAAAATCATCAGCAGTCTGGTAGGCCTTTGGATCGGCCGTATGATCGACAAAACAAGAACAGCCCAGGGCAAAGCCCGGCCATGGATTTTTTGCTCCGGTGTTTTACTAACCGTCTGCGGCATTGGGCTATATGCGGTCCCCAGAGCATCCTATGGTATCCAGATTGCCTGGGTTGTGATCAGTTATAATCTGTTTTTCTCTCTTGCATTCTCCACCTATTCCCTTAGCCATGCCATGATGGTCCCCCTGTCCACCCGGGACACCAAGCAACGGGACAGTCTGGCTATGCTGTCTTCTATGGCAATTTCCATGCTCCCCGGTGCTTTGACCACCGTTGTCATGCCCCTGCTGGTTCGGTTCATCGGCGTGGGTGAAGCCGCCCGGGGCAATTGGCTGACCGTGATGGGATGCCTCTCAGTTGTTGCCATTCCTGCCACTCTGATCGAATACTATTTCACCAAAGAACGGGTTACCGAAGAACTGAGTGGCCGCCAGGAACAGATCTCTTTCGCAGCCCAGATTCGGGCATGCTTTCGCAACAAGTACTGGTTGCTGGTCATAGCCTTTACGATGATCCTGCATGTGTGCAATTCCATGAGTCACAGTTCCATGATCTACTACTGCAACTGGGTTCTGGGTAATTCTGTGGAATCCGGTGCTTCCAAGCAGATTCTGGTCAATGTGATCGGGCAGGCTCCCATGGGCTATGGCATTGCCCTGCTCTGGCCTCTGGTTCGAAAATTCGGCAAGAAAAAAGTAACCATTGTAGGATTCACCCTTGCTGCTATTGGAAGCTGTGTTGTACTCTTCGCGGGAAACCGGATGATTCCGGTACTTATCGGTTTGTTGATCCGATCCACCGGAAGCCTTCCCACCTATGTGATGGCTTCCTATTTGGCTGAAGTTCTGGATCATGTGGAAGAAAAGGACGGAATCCGCGCAGATGGTTTTAGCGCCTCCATTAACAGCATGACCCAGACGGTCGCTCTTGGGTTGTGTCAAGGCAGACTTTCAGGCGCGGTTGAATCTGATTCCCTATGATGGCTCCCCGGAGATCAAGGACCGGGAGGGTCAGAAATATCTCTATGTCCGCAAGCGGGTGGGCAGCCGCCTGACCTCTACCTATGTGGATGCCTATTCCGACGAGCTGTACCAGCTTCTGCTCCGCAATGCCAGAGAATCCCGGGAGCTGCGCAAGCACATCCGCCGTGTAGAAAGAGAACTGGCTGCGCTGGGTTACGAGGAGACGGAACTCTCCCCCCGGGTCATGCTGAATCTGGATTTCGCCCGGGCGAATATGAAAGCCAACATCTATGATCAGGCTGTTCTGGAGGGTGTGGCCACCACCTATCCCCAGACGGAAACCATCATCGAAAACGGTATTGTATCCGGCATGACCGCTACCGACGTGCAGAAAATTCTGAATTTGAAACACGCCTGGGAGTTCATTCTGGACAAGGATGTGCTGAGCTATCCTACGGATTATTACATCCTCTGCCACATCGCCAAGCTGGTCAACGAGGGCTTCTATACCGACGGCGGCCGGATCCGGGGTGTGCCGGTTGCCATCGGCGGCACCAGCTATGTTCCGCCCCTGCCCATCGAAACCAGCGTAAAAGAGAACATCGATGCCATTCTTTCGGACGGCACTGACCCGGTGGACACCGCTATCCGGCTGTGCTTGTATTGCATGAAAACTCAGATTTTCAACGATGGCAACAAGCGGGCATCGGTGATTTTCGCTAACCACTACATGATCTCCAAAGGGCAAGGCCTGATCGTCATTCCCGAGAGCCATGTACCGGAGTTCAAGCGGCTGTTGGTGGCCTATTACGAGGACCGGGACAACGGCGAGATCGTGGAGTTCATGCGTACCAAGTGCTGGCGCACATTTTGATTTGTAGGGAATATTTCTTCGACATTCTAAACAAAAAGTTCCCCAACAACAAAACCGGGCATCTGCTTTGAATAGCAGATGCCCAATTTTTACCTTCCCGAATACATACCGTTAAACTTCATTTTTCGTCAGTATGTACCATCCCAGCGGTTCCTTTTTGACAGATCCAGCATTGCGAAGCTGAAAATTTCCCACCGTGTCAATGATGTTAACAACGGGTCGCCTTCCCGGATGCGCAGTGTCCTGCGAATTTCTTTGGGGATCACAATTCTGCCAAGGTCGTCGACCCGGCGGACGATTCCTGTTGCTTTCATTTCGTTTCTCTCCTTGTGCCCAGTTTCCAATGGTATTGTTTGCAGGAATTGGCGGATTATGCGGTTCAAATCCTTCGATTCTTCCACGCAATCGCAGTCCAGATTCCCGCATCGCATACAGGGTTAAAATATGCACCCGGATCATTCCCCACGGTATTGCAAATTCGCGGAACCTGATATAAAATAAAATTGAAAAAACATCAAGCAAATGCATCTTCAAGGAGGATATTTTTATGAACGTACTGGTAACCGGCGGCGCCGGGTATATTGGCAGCCACACCTGTCTGGAACTGCTGGAGAGCGGCTATGGCGTGGTGGTCATTGACAATCTGTGTAATTCCAACCCCAAAAGTCTGGACAGGGTGCAGGAGCTTGCCGGCAAGACCCTGAAATTCTACGAGGGCGATGTGCGGGATGAGGCGCTGCTGCGCAAAATCTTCGCGGAAAACGAAATCGGCTGCGTGATCCACTTCGCGGGACTCAAAGCCGTGGGCGAGTCCGTCGCCATGCCCTGGGAATATTACGACAACAACCTGAATTCCACGCTGGTGCTGACCAAGGTCATGAAGGAAGTGGGCATGAAGAACATCATCTTCTCCTCCTCCGCCACGGTCTACACCGCCGACAACGAGATGCCCCTGAAGGAAACCAGCCGCACCGGCAACTGTACCAACCCCTACGGCTGGACCAAGTACATGACCGAGCAGATTCTATCCGGCATTTCCCACGCCGATCCGGCGTGGAGCGTGGTGCTGCTGCGCTACTTCAACCCCATCGGCGCCCACGAAAGCGGCATGATCGGCGAGGACCCCCGGGGTATTCCCAACAACCTGATGCCCTATATCACCCAGGTGGCCATCGGCCGCCGGGATCATCTGAGCGTGTTCGGCAACGACTATGATACCCCCGACGGCACCGGCGTCCGGGACTATATCCACGTGGTTGATCTGGCGAGAGGTCATGTGGCGGCGGTGAAGTACATTACCGCGCACAAGGGCTGTGAGGTATTCAATCTGGGCACCGGCGTGGGTTACTCCGTGCTGGATATGGTCAACACCTTCCAGACTGTCAACGGTGTTTCCGTTCCCTATGAGATCGTGGCGCGACGTCCCGGCGACATCGCCACCTGCTATGCCGACCCCGCCAAAAGCGAAAAGGTTCTGGGCTGGAAGGCAGAGCACACCCTGGCCGATATGTGCCGGGACTCCTGGAACTGGCAGAGCAAAAACCCCAACGGCTTCGCCGATTAACAATCACGCTGAAATGCCGCGCTGTTCATCCAGCGCGGCATTTTTCTCGGAAAGCCTGACGACTTTCTATGGATTCTGATGCAGCGATCCCAGCAGCTCCAGCACCGTCCTGCAGTGTTCCCGCTCCTGCTCGGCCAGGCGGGCAAATACCGGGCCATACTCCGGATCCTGACTGCGGGACTCGTATTCCTTCAGGCTGCGCATTTCCGCGCCGTAGCACCTCCGAAGCGCCAGCGCCGGCGCCTCTCTGGGGGGCGGTACCGCCTGAACCGCAGGGCGCTCCCCGGTAATCAGGGCGAAAATTCCCTTCAGGCAGGCAGCGTGTGTCTGCTCCTCCCGCGCCAGACGCTGCAGAATTGCGGCTTCCCTGGAGGACATCTGCCGGGCGATCTGCAGATAGGCCGAGGCTGAGGCCCATTCATTTGCCAGCAGATTTTGGATTCCCGCTTCCGGGGACGATGATTCCATCTGAGCGCCTTTTACCCGCTCCCAGACCCGGGCTTCCTTCTGCGGATCGATTCTGTTCATGGTTTATCCCTCCTTTCCTGCGTGTTCATTTCAGTATATGCCCCGTCAAATGCGGATAAAGTCGAAACGGGACGGACAAAAAGTAAAAATTTCGCTTCCGTTTTTCGGCCATTTGTGCTATTATGAAAGTAATCAAATGTTTCTACGGTACCATGCTGTTATCTATCATTCGATTCAGGAGGGAGTCCTATGCCCAGAACCAGTAACAAGGCTCAAATGATTGTTGATTATGTAAACCAGTTTATTCAGGAGAACGGCTATTCTCCCTCTGTCCGGGAGATTGGCCAAGCGGTCGGTCTGCGCTCCACCGCCTCGGTTAGCTATCATCTGCAGGCGCTTCAGGAAAAGGGACTGCTGCAATCCCCCGGCGCCAAGGGACGCAAGCGCGCCATCGTCACCGCCGTCCGCCCCGGGCAGATTCCGGTGGTGGGCGTGGTCACGGCCGGCCTGCCCATTCTGGCTGTGGAGAATCAGGAGGGAACCATGGTTTGGGACGGCGAACCGGGCTGCTTTGCCCTGCGGGTGCGGGGTGACAGCATGATTGGCGCGGGGATTCTCTCCGGTGACAGGGTGGTTGTACGCCCCCAGTCCACCGCCGACGATGGGCAGATAGTGGTCGCCCGCATCGGAGACGAGGCTACGGTCAAGCGCCTGCGCCGCCGGAACGGCGAAATCTGGCTGATGCCGGAAAACGACAATTATGCCCCCATCGACGGCAGCGAGGCGGAAATCATCGGCCTTGTGAAGGCAGTCGTCCGGGAATATTGAGCAGCTTTACCACTTTCGATCTTTTTTGTACCATTTTCTTTTGCTATTTTGCCCATAAAAGGCCCCAACGTGGGGCCTTTTTTCTTTTACTTTTGTGAATCTACCCCAAAACAGGAAAAATGATGAAATATACCACAAAAAGATTTGATTTTAGGCGGTGCCCATGCTATACTATTTGGGCAATAAAGTAAATCTCTGCAAAAAACAATCAGGTGCCGTTGGAGCATCCGAAACATTTGAAAGGGGTATTTTAGAGATGTCTCACAAATACGTTTATCTGTTTACCGAAGGAAACGGTAAAATGCGCGAGCTTCTGGGCGGCAAGGGCGCCAATCTGGCCGAAATGACCAATATTGGTCTGCCTGTCCCCCAGGGCTTCACCATCACCACGGAGGCCTGCACTCAGTATTATGAGGACGGCCGCCAGATTAACGCCGAAATTCAGGCGGAAATCATGGAGTACGTGGAAAAGCTGGAAGCCATCACCGGTAAGAAATTTGGCGATAAGGAGAATCCGCTGCTGGTCTCTGTCCGTTCCGGCGCCCGCGCCTCCATGCCCGGCATGATGGATACCATCCTGAATCTGGGTCTGAACGAGGATGTGGTCAATGTGCTGGCCACCAAGTCCGGCAATCCCCGCTGGGCGTGGGACTGCTACCGCCGCTTCATCCAGATGTACTCCGACGTGGTGATGGAAGTGGGCAAGAAGTATTTTGAGGCACTCATCGACCAGATGAAAGCCAAAAAGGGCGTCACCCAGGATGTGGAGCTGACTGCCGAGGATTTGAAAGAACTGGCTGGCCAGTTCAAGGCTGAGTACAAGGAAAAGATCGGCGCCGACTTCCCCACCGACCCCAAGGAGCAGCTGATGGGCGCCATCAAGGCCGTGTTCCGTTCCTGGGACAACCCCCGCGCCAATGTCTACCGCCGGGACAATGACATTCCCTATTCCTGGGGCACCGCCGTCAACGTGCAGTCCATGGCCTTCGGCAACATGGGCGATGACTGCGGCACCGGCGTTGCCTTTACCCGCAACCCCGCTACCGGCGAGAAGAAGCTGTTCGGTGAGTTCCTGACCAACGCCCAGGGTGAGGACGTGGTGGCCGGTGTCCGGACGCCCATGCCCATCAGCCAGATGGCTGAGAAGTTCCCGGAGGCGTTTGCCCAGTTTGAGAGCGTCTGCAACATTCTGGAGAAGCACTATCACGATATGCAGGATATGGAGTTCACCGTGGAAAACGGTAAGCTGTATATGCTGCAGACCCGTAACGGCAAGCGTACCGCCGCCGCCGCGCTGAAGATCGCCTGCGATCTGGTGGACGAGGGAATGATCGACGAAAAGCAGGCCGTAGCCATGATCGAACCGCGCACGCTGGACACCCTGCTGCATCCTCAGTTTGACCCCGCCGTTCTGAAAAAGACCCAGCCCGTGGCCAAGGCGCTGGCCGCCTCTCCCGGAGCAGCCGCCGGCAAGATCGTCTTTACCGCCGAGGACGCCAAGGCATGGGCTGCCCGGGGCGAGAAGGTGGTTCTGGTTCGTCTGGAGACCAGCCCCGAGGATATCGAGGGCATGAAGGCCGCGCAGGGCATTCTGACCGTCCGCGGCGGTATGACCTCCCACGCGGCGGTCGTGGCTCGCGGCATGGGCACCTGCTGCGTCTCCGGCTGCTCCGCCATCACCATGGATGAGGAGAATAAAAAGTTCACGCTGGCCGGAAAGACCTACCACGAGGGCGACTGCCTGAGCCTGGACGGCTCCACCGGCTGCGTCTATGACGGTCTGATTCCCACAAAGGACGCCGAAATCGCCGGTGAGTTCGGCCGCATCATGGGCTGGGCCGACAAGTACCGCCGTCTGCGCGTGCGCACCAATGCGGACACCCCCCGGGATGCCAAAAAGGCACGGGAGCTGGGCGCGGAAGGCATCGGCCTGTGCCGCACCGAGCATATGTTCTTCGAGGAAGGCCGGATCGGCGCGTTCCGCGAAATGATCTGCGCCGACACCAAGCAGGAGCGGGAGGCCGCGCTGGCCAAGATCCTGCCCATGCAGCAGGCCGACTTTGAGGCGCTGTACACCGCCATGGAGTCCTATCCGGTCACCATCCGGTTCCTGGATCCCCCGCTGCACGAGTTCGTGCCCACCACCGAGTCCGAAATCGAGGCGCTGGCCGAAGCGCAGGGCAAGACCGTTCAGGAGATCAAGGACATCATCGCCTCCCTGCACGAGGCCAACCCCATGATGGGTCATCGCGGCTGCCGCCTGAGCGTCACCTATCCCGAAATTGCCGCCATGCAGACCAAGGCCGTCATCCGCGCTGCTCTGAATGTGAAGAAGGCCCATCCCGACTGGAATCTGGCGCCCGAAATCATGATTCCGCTGGTCGGCGATGTAAAGGAACTGAAGAACGTGAAGGACGTGGTGGTCAAGACCGCCGATGCCGAAATCGCTGCCGCCGGAATGGAGCTGCACTATGAGGTCGGCACCATGATTGAGATCCCCCGTGCCTGCGTGACCGCCGATGAGATTGCCAAGGAGGCCGCGTTCTTCTGCTTCGGCACCAATGATCTGACCCAGATGACCTTTGGCTTCAGCCGTGATGATGCCGGCAAGTTCCTGGATGCTTACTACGACAGCAAGATCTACGAGAATGATCCATTCGCCAAGCTGGATCAGAATGGCGTGGGCAAGCTGATGGAGATGGCGGTCAAGCTGGGCAAGAGCGTCCGTCCCGGAATGCATCTGGGCATCTGCGGCGAGCACGGCGGCGATCCCTCCTCCGTGGAGTTCTGCCACAAGATCGGTCTGGACTACGTTTCCTGCTCCCCCTTCCGCGTTCCCATTGCCCGCCTCGCCGCCGCGCAGGCCGCGATTCGCGAAGCACAGTAATCAACCCGATTTTGGGTGACCCCCTATATAGCACCGATGCCCCGTCTGAATGAACCGAACCAGTAAAACTGGACAATAGACAAAACACCCCCTTATGTAGGATAAGAAACCTACATGAGGGGGTATGATTCTCTTTCCACCATCAGGTTGACTCAGGACTTTCACTCCCCCGAATGATGCCCATCATGCGCATATGCCACAAGGCAGGAAACCGATTCACGGCTTCCTGCCTTGTCCTCTTTCATTAGCGCTGTGATTATGCAATGGATCGATGCGGAGAACGGAATCCTGGCGTTCCAACCAATTGGGGGCAATGCCACCATAAACAGATTCCGGAATGTATTTTGCTCAAAAACACTTGTATTTCTTACAAAGCCATGATATAGTATCATCATCATGCCGTGCCAATTTCTGAAGGATGTGCGCTCCGGAAAGCGGAAAGCGGCAAATCCGACGCAAAGGAGTAAGAATATGAAAAAACACCCGCTTTTCAGAAAGACGCTCTCGTTTGCACTGGTTCTTTGTATGCTGATTTCTTTTGCCGTTCCCGCCATGGCGGCGGACAATGAAAGCATTGGTTTTGAGCAGATTGATAACAGCGCAATCAAGGGCTCCCCCATTCAACGGGAAACCGTCCAGACGACGGCACCTGTCCAGCAGTTCGACAGTAAAGATACCGTTCGTGTATCCATTGTTCTGGAGGGCGACTCCGTCATTGAGGCTGGATATTCCACCTCGGATATTCTCAACAATGCTTCCGCACTGAAGTATTTGGAGAACATCAAGAGCAATCAGAAGTCCATGGAGAAGAAAATCTCCAAGGCGATCGGAAAGAATCTGAATGTGCAGTGGAACCTGGGACTGGCCGCCAACATCATCTCCGCCAACATTGTTTACGGCGACCTCGACACCATTGCGTCCGTCAGCGGCGTTGACGAGGTCGTGGTGGAAACCCAGTACAATCCCTGCGGCACCGTATCCTCCGCCGATCCCAACATGGCCATCTCCGCCGGGAATATGACCGGTGCCGCGCAGGCCTGGGCGGAGGGCTATACCGGTGCGGGCAGCAGAATCGCCATCATCGATACCGGCCTGGACATTGACCACCAGTCTTTTGACAACGACGCGTTTCTGTATGCGCTGAAGCAGGATGCCGCTGCGGCAGGGAAAAAGTGGCTTCCCTATGTCACCACACTGGATCTGCTGAATGCCCGCAAGGTTTCCCTGGCTTTGAAGTATCTGAATGCCGCCGCTCTGTACGGCAGTGATCTGACCGCAGAGGATCTGGTGATCTCCGACAAGATTCCGTTCGCGTTCAACTATGTGGATATCAACACCGATGTTACCCACCTTCATGACACGGCGGGCGAGCACGGTTCCCACGTTGCCGGTATCGCCGCGGCAAACCGCTATATCAAGACCGAGGATGGATATGTAGACGCCATTGCTTCCGTCTGTGTGGCCGGTAACGCGCCGGATGCTCAGGTTCTGGTGATGAAGGTGTTCGGTCAGAACGGCGGCGCCTATGATTCCGATTACATGGCAGCCATCGAGGATGCGATTCTGCTGGGCTGTGATTCCGTGAACCTGTCCCTGGGTTCCGGTTTCGCGGGTATGACCACCAGTACGCTGTACCAGGATGTGATGGATCGGTTGTCCAACACCAATACCGTAGTGGTCATGTCCGGCGGCAACAACGGCGCATGGGCTGATGAAACCAAGTCTGGCAACCTGTACAGTGACGATGTGAATTTCCAGACCGGCGGCAGCCCCGGAAGCTATCCCAACGGTCTGACGGTTGCTTCCGTCAATAATGACGGTGTGGTAGGTTACAGTTTCCAGGTCAACGGCAAGAGCTACAGCTACACCGAAAGCACCGAAGGTGCCAACGGCAACAAATACACCAATCTGCCTCTGACCACGCTGGCATCCGACGATGCGTATGAATACGTTTTTGTTGAAGGCATCGGTGAAGAGGCCGATTACGAAGGCATTGATCTGACCGGCAAGGTTGTATTCTGTATCCGCGGCGCGATCACCTTCTCCGAAAAAGCGAACATCGCCGCCTCCAAGGGCGCGGCAGCGGTCATTGTGTACAACAACCTCACCGGTGTGTTCGCCATGGATCTGAGCAACTACGCGTATACCGCTCCCTGCGTTTCCATCACCCAGGATGTGGCCGCGGCCATCCTGGACGCCAGTACCCCTGCAACCACTGATGTGGGCAGCGAATACTTCACTGGTTCCGTCGTAATCAGCGATGAGATTACTCCCCTGCCCGAGAACGCCGAGCGGTACACCATGAGCTCCTTCAGTTCCTGGGGTGTTCCCGGGGATCTGTCTCTGAAGCCGGAGATCACCGCCCCCGGCGGCAATGTCTACTCAGTAGCCGGTACCTATAATACCGGAAGCAGCCTGGCCGGTGGCACGGATCAGTACGAGCTGATGAGCGGCACCTCTATGGCCGCGCCTCAGATCACCGGCATGACTGCGGTGCTGAAGCGCTACATTGAGCAGAACCGCCTGACAATCAGGAAACTGCCCAGCGGTATTCTGGGGTTGCTGGGCGGAACTTCCGGGATTTCGTCGCTGTATACCGCCGCCAATGTCGGGCTGAGTGGCTCCCTCGATCTGAGCCGCCTGTCCAAATATGGTCTGACTGACCGCGCACTGGCACAGTCTTTGCTGATGTCTACCGCTACTCCCATGGTAGTGCCCGGCGGCTATATTTACTCTCCCATGCAGCAGGGCGCCGGCCTTGCCAATGTCAGCGATGCCATGAATGCCGCTACATATATTCTGATGGGAAGCGATGCCACCGCTTCCGCTGCGGATGGTAAGGTAAAGGCGGAACTGGGAGATGACCCCGAAAAAACCGGTGTCTACAGCTTCAGCTTTACCATGACCAATATTGCCAAGCGCAGTGAAACCTACAAGCTCAGCGCGGATGTGTTCACGCAGGACACGAACGGAGCACTCCTTTATGGCAGCACAGCCCCGATTGACGCGAAGATTTCCTTCAAGGTGAACGGCAGAACTGCCAGCTCCGTTACCGTTGGAAGGGGAAAGACCGCCGTCGTTAACGTCACCATTGCCCTGACCGATGAGACCAAGGCATATCTGGATGAATACTACGCCGACGGCGCGTATGTGGAAGCGTACGTCTACGCAAAGCCCACAGGTGAGTCCTCCGCGCACTCGATCCCGGTTCTGGCTTACTACGGCAACTGGACCGATCCTTCCATGCTGGACAAGGGCTCCTATCTGGAGTACCTGTACGGTACGGAAACACGGCTTCCTTACCTAGTCAACGAGAATTATGTTTACGGCAACGCTTATTCCATCAGCTTCGCCGGAGACAGCGGTGAGTATTTCTTCGGCGGCAATCTGTACGCCAACGAAAAGGACTATGATCCCGCCCGCAACGCCATGAACAACCAGAAGGGCGACTACATCAACGCCGTCTACTACGCACTGATCCGGAACGCCGGCATCCGATCCATGACCATTACCGATGCCGAAACCGGCGAGACATACCTGGGCGGTACGCTGGATGCCCAGTATGCCGCGTACTACCACACCAAGAGTGAATCCTGGAAAAATACCCAGTTTTCCATCGGACTGAACTGGGCCGGCACCGATGCCTCCGGCAATCCGTTGCCCGAGGGCACCACTGTCAACCTGACCTTCACCGCGGCTCCCGAGTATTACCGCACCGCGGACGGAACCTATGATCTGTCCGGTCTGGGCGAGGGCGCCTACTTCACCACCCAGCTCACCATCGACAACACCGCTCCCGTTGTAACCGCCGTTTCCGATGAGTCCGGCAGCATCGCCGTGGCTGTCAGCGACAACGAGAACGTCGCCGCCATCCTGCTCTACGCGGAAGACGGTGAGGAACTGCTGGCCACATACTCCGTGGGTGCGCCCAGCGCCACCGGCCTGCTTGCCACCGAGATGGACGCGGATGTCTACCTGATTCAGGTCATTGACTATGCCGGCAACATCTCCACCTACCGCCTGTTCCTGAACATCGAGCCGACGAACGAGGTTGAGAGCGTCAGCATCAGTGAGGATACCCTGTATCTGGTCAAGAACAACACCGCCAAGCTTACGGCACAGGCCAATCCCAAGACGCTGGCCGACCGGAGCGTTACCTGGTCTTCCGACGATGCGTCTGTCGCAACCGTGAACGAAAATGGTATCGTCACCGCGCTCGGCGAAGGCACCTGTGTCATCACTGCCGCAGCTACCGCAAATCCGGAGATGGTGGCCGAATGCCTGGTTACCGTCGTCGAAATCTCCACAGACCTCAACGGCTTTGTGTGGGACGAAAATGGAGAGGTTTGGTTCAGCCAGTTTAACACCGCTAACCTGCCCAACTACACCAAGCTGACCGAAACCTCCAGCGAGCTGCCCCTCAATGCCATGGCCTATGGCGCTGACGGCACGCTCTTCGCTTGCGATCTGGACACCAACGAAGCTATCTCCACGCTGTACACCGTGGATCCTGCCACCTTCGCCGTGACTCCCGTTGGCGCCTCGTCCATCGCTTACACCGATCTTGCCTCCGCCCCCCATCTGGGCGGCTACCTGCTGGCGACCTACTTCAACTATATTTTGATGGTAGATCCTTCCACCGGTGAGTATGCGGGCGTATGGGATTGGTGCAGCAACAATCTGGTTGGCATTACCTACGCCGGCTCCATGATGAATGACAACTACGGCGCGTATATGGATTTCTATTACCTGCTGGATGCAAAGGGTAATCTGTATATGGAAGCCTTCATCGAACTGGACGGTGAGTATTTTAGCTTCTTTGGTGAAGAAAAGGGTCTGCTGATTGCAACCGGCATCACCTGTGACACACCCTACTTCCAGTCATTGTACTTTGACGGTGAATACACCTACGCAAGCTGCTTCAACCAGAGCAAAAACGCGGTGACGCTGTACGCCATTGACAGCGAGGTCAGCGGCTCCGTATTCAAGCTCGGTTCCTTTGCGGACGGCGTATGGCCCGTCGGCGGTTTGATTGAGCTGCAGCCCAGCGGCGAGTCCGCTGTAGCCGCCCGCTTTGCTGAGCTGGCCAACGCGCAGGCTGCTGTGGAAATGACTTCCGTCACGCTCCAGCCTATGACAATGACATTGAGCAAGTAACCCGCAATACCCGAAAAAATGGGACTGCTGCAAAATGAAAGTTTTGCAGCAGTCCTTTTTTGCAGTTTCTGTTTCTTTCAGCGATTACGTATCCTTATCCTCCGCGCTGTACTCCAGAATATCTCCCGGCTGACAATTCAAAACATCGCATATCGCGGCCAGTCCGGGGGAACCGACCCCCGGGCAGAATCAATGTGTGCGCTTCGTACCGGGTTTCCGGTCGAAAGCTGTTGGATGACTTTGCTCGCGGTGTTTTCTCCTAACCAACGCCCGGCTCAAAGGTTTCTTCGATCGGGTATTCATCCGGGTCGGAGAAATGCCACCATTCTGCGACATAGGGCTTAAACCCGTATTTTTTCATAGTTTCCTCCAGAAGTACCGCATTGGCAGCGGCATCCGCCGGACAGTCGGAATAATCCCGGTCGGCCATTCCGGTGAAGTCATCGAACCCGGTGGGCATTTTCAGCTCCACGCCGGTTTCCAGATCGACCAGTGTCACATCCACGGCGCTGCCCCGGCAGTGGGCGCGGTATCCGGTGTTGGGCGGGGAGACGTAGGTGATGTCGGGGCATATTTCCCAGAGCCGATTCTGGGCGGATACCGGACGGAAGCCGTCCCAGATCAGAATTCCAATCCCCTGCTGTGCCAACTCGTCACAGACACCCTTCAGCCGCTTGACGGTGCCGTAGCGCAGATAGGCGTCCGTGAAATCGTAGATGGTCTGGCCGGTGAAATTGTCGGGCGTCGCATAGGGAAGATCCTGACGGGCGGTGGGGATAAAGCGCAGAACCCGCACCAGCGCGTCATCAGCCGGCTCCGTGGGAGAAGCAGCGGAAGGCTCGGTGGCTGTCGCGGCAGATTCGGAAGCCGCGGAGGACGCGGAAGGCGCAGGAACGGTGGCCGGGGGATTGATCTGCGGGGGATGGGAGACTGGGGTGGTTTTCGCCGGCTGCGGACAGATCGCGCATCCGGCCAGGGACAGCAGAGCCGCCAGATGAACAAGTACAGTCAGTTTTTTCAAGAATCATACCTCCTTCGCAAAGGCGACTGCTTTTGCCAATCAGCTCAGGCGTTGAAAACGTACCGGTCAAGTCGGTCAAACGCCTCCTGCACCCGGGACAGGGGCAGGGCCAAATTCATCCGGAGATGGCACGGGCCGTGGAACGCCTGCCCATCCTGAACGGCAACGCCCACATCCCAGGCGGCTTCCTCCACCTGACGGATGGTTTTCCCGTGTGCCCGGCACCAGCCGGTGCAGTCGATAAACAGCATATAGGTGCCTTCCGGTCGGGAAGCGGTTACGCCCTCAAAGTGCGAGGCAATATAGCCGCAGGCATAGTCCACGTTCCCGGTCAGCACCTGACAGAGTTCGTCAACCCATTCGGCACCCTCCGGCCGGTAAGCGCCGATCAGCGCGTACATGGAAAGCACATTCATGTTATTATACTGGGTCAGCTTGGCTTCCTTATCCATCTGATCGCGCAGCCACTGATTGTAGACGATCCGGTAGGAACCGACCAACCCGGCCAGATTGAAGGTTTTACTGGGGGCATAAAGACCGATGGTGCGCATTCTGGCATCCTCGCTGATGGACTGGGTGGGAATATGCCGGTGCCCGGTGAGAATCAGATCCGACCAGATTTCGTCGGAAATGACATATACGTCATATTTGCGGAACAGCTCCATGGCACGTTCCAGTTCCCAGCGCTCCCAGACTCTGCCGCAGGGATTGTGGGGGGAGCAGAGAATCGCCGCGTGAATCCGGTTTTCCACGATTTTTTGTTCCATGTCCTCATAGTCCATGCGCCACACACCATCGGAATCCGGAACAAGATGGCTGAGTACCGCCTGATAGCCGTTCCCGCGCAGGGTATTGGTAAAGCCAATGTAGGTGGGAGTGTGGAGCAGAACGCCGTCTCCACGGGCGCAGATGACGTTCAGCGCGCTGGCCAGACCGCCCAGCACGCCGTTGGCGTAACCGATGTGCGCGGGCAGAAGACCATCGACGCCATTTCGGGTGTGCTGCCAGAAGAGGATGGCGTCGTAGTATTCCTGCCGGGGCGAGAAATAGCCGAAGGCGGGATGCTCCAGACGTCCGGCGATTGCGGCCGGAATCGTGGGAACCGTTGGAAAATTCATGTCGGCGATCCACATGGGGATCACATCAAAGCCTGCTTTGGGGGCGTTGGGGGCGGTACCGCCGCTGCCCAGCGCGTCCACGGCCAGCGCGTCCATGCCGCGCCGCTCCAGTATGGATGTAAAGTCATATTTCATTGTCTGACCTCCTTGGTTAACACAATGTCGCTATTCATTATATTTTATTGTCGGTAGATGTCAACAGCGGATCGCGAAACGGCACGGTTTTGCCCGGACGAAGAAGAAAAGGGACTTCCAATTTTTGAGAATTGGTGCTAGAATGTGTGTGCGAAACTGATAAAGGGGAGTGTCCTTTATGAAGAAAGAATTTCATATTGAAAACCGCAGAAAGCTCTACCGGATGCTGCAGCCGGAGAGCCTGCTTGTGCTGTTTGCCGGGACGGAAATCCGCAAATCGGCGGACGCGTATTATCCCTTCTATGCTGACCGGAATTTTGTCTATCTGACCGGAATTGAGCAGAAGCGGTCTGTGCTGCTGGTACAGAAGGACAAAAATGGCGACATTTTGGAACGGCTGTATTTGCTGCCCAAGGATGCCATGGCGGAGCGGTGGACGGGCAAACGTCTGAACGCGGAAGAAGCTGAGCACGTGTCCGGCATTTCGGACGTGAGAAGTCTGGACAGTCTGGAAGCGCAGTTCCACGAGCTTGCCATGAGCGGAAGATTTACGGCGCTTTGTTTGGATCTGCACCGGCAGACGGCGGAGGATGCCGACCGGCAGCCCCATCTCTTTGCCCGGATGGCACGGGAAAAATATCCGTTTCTGACCATTCAAACAGCAAATCTCTGGATTCGTCAGCTCCGCACCATCAAGCAGCCCTGCGAAATCGAGGCGCTGCGCAGGGCGGAGGAAATCACCAAAGCCGGCATTCTGGCTATGATGCGCGCCTCCAGACCCGGAATGTACGAATACCAGTACAAGGCGGAATTCGACCGCGCGCTTGGCCAGTTCAGCCCCAGAGAGGCCGGGTTCCAGTCCATTATTTCAGCGGGTGCCAATAATTTCTGCATCCACTATGACGCCTACACCGGTCAGGCACAGGACGGGGATATGGTGCTCAATGATGTGGGCGCCCAGTATGACAACCTGATTACCGACGTATCCAGAGGCTGGCCCTGCAACGGCAAATTCAGCCCCCGGCAGAAGCTGCTGCATGAATGCGCGCTGGCGACATCAGATTATCTGTTCTCCATCATCCGGCCGGGTATAAAGATGGCGGACGTGGACGCGACGATCCGCCGCTACAATGCCCAGCGCCTGATTGAGGCCGGTGTAATGAAGTCGGAGGACGAGGTTGGCACCTATATGTGGCACGGCGGAGCGCACCACATTGGTTACGATGTGCACGACGCGGTGGAAAAGCCGGAGATCATTCAGCCCGGCATGGTGTTCTGCGTGGATGTGGGCATCTACCACGAGGCGTGGGGCATCGGCTTCCGGTTGGAGGATAATTGCCTGGTGACAGAAAATGGCTGTGAAAACCTTTCCGCCGGCATTCCCAGAACCGTGGAGGACATGGAAGCTGTAATTGGGCAGTAAGCCGGGCGCCTTTCATACGAACAATCAGCAAACCGCCTGCGGGGTGATGGATAAACCGCAGGCGGTTTTTTTGCCCGTCAGACTTGACAAATAATTCAGAATAAATATAATATTATTAGAGTGATTCTAAAAATGATGGAGAAAGAAATATGACCAAATATGAAAAAGCCATCTACGAAATCATTGCCACCAGCCATGCGCATTTGTCGGCGACCCAGATTTTTGAAAAGCTGCAGAACAGATATCCCAATGTGGTTTTGGCAACGGTATACAACAACCTGAATAAGCTGTGGACGGCCGGCCTGATTCGTAAGGTTTCCATGGAGGGAATGCCAGACCGGTATGACACCGTTCAAAAGCACGATCATCTGGTCTGCAGGCGCTGCGGGAAAATATCGGATATCTGTTTTGCGGATCTAACGGCACCGCTGCGCAGCCAGTTGGGAGAGGACTTTCTGTTTTATGATCTGAAAGTCTTTTATCTGTGCCCGGAATGCAGAAAATTGGAGCAAAACCATCGGATGGTATCCGAAACATAATTGAAACAGGAGGGAATCAAAAATGTTAGCAGGAAAAACGGCAATCGTTACCGGCGGCACCAGAGGAATTGGATTTTCCATTGCGAAAACCTTTCTGGAAAACGGCGCCAATGTAGCCATTGCGGGGTCCCGAAAGGAATCCGTGGACAAGGCATTGGAAAAGCTTCCGGAATACCGGAACCGTGTCATGGGGATTTGGCCTGATCTCTGCGATCCGGCGGCGGTGGCCGAAGCGTTTACCGCCGTGCAGGACAGATTCGGGAGGCTAGATATCCTGGCCAATAACGCGGGCATCTCGTCCAGAACCAGTTTGTATGATTACACGGTGGAGGAGTTTTCCAGAATAATGGATCTGAATGTTAAGGCGGTGTTCGTCTGCTCCCAGGCCGCCGCGCGGATCATGAAAGAAGCGGGCGGCGGAGTTATCATCAACACCAGTTCCATGGTCGGAGAATATGGTCAGCCCTCCGGATGCGGCTATCCCACTTCCAAGTTCGCGGTGAACGGCCTGACCAGATCCCTTGCCAGGGAACTGGCCAAGGACAAGATTCGGGTCAACGCCGTGGCTCCCGGCGTCACCAGAACCGATATGGTCGCCGCGTTGCCCCAGGAAATGGTGGACAGGATTTCCGCCGGAATTCCTCTGGGCCGGATGGGTGAGCCGTTGGACATTGCCAACGCCTATCTGTATCTGGCCAGTGATCTGGCCAGTTATGTGACCGGTGTCACCTTACGGGTTGACGGCGCGGCCATGACCTGATGGAAGGAGCGGCGTATGAATAAAAAAGCGATGTACAACCTGAGCTACGGCCTTTTTGTGCTGACTGCCCGGGTGGGAGAGAAGGATAACGGCTGTATCATCAACACAGCGGGGCAGGTAACGTCCAGCCCCAACCGGATCAGCATTGCCGTGAATAAGGAAAATCTGACCCATGACATGATTCTGAAGAGTGGAAAATTCAACCTATCCATTCTGAGTGAGCGGGCGGACTTTGGCCTTTTTCGCCATTTCGGGTTTCAGTCCGGCCGGACGGTTGAGAAGTTTGACGGCTACAAGGCCTGTAAGCGCAGCGCCAACGGCCTGTATTACATCACAGAGGGTACCAACGCTTATATCAGCGCCACGGTGGAGCAGGCGATCGATCTGGGAACCCACACCCTGTTCATCGCTGCCGTAGCGGATATGGAGGTGCTGGAGCAGGTGCCGTCTGCAACCTATGCCTATTACCAGTCGGCCATCAAGCCGAAGCCCGCGCAGAAACAGGGGAAAACCGTGTGGCGCTGTACCGTCTGCGGCTATGTCTACGAGGGCGAGGAACTGCCCCCCGACTTTATTTGCCCGCTTTGCAAACATCCCGCGTCGGATTTTGAGAAAGTCAGCCAGTAAATGGATACCGTATCGTCAAATTGATTCTAATTTCAAATCAGGAGGAGTAAAAAAATGAGCAGAAATAAATACGAGGGCACTCAGACGGAGAAGAACCTCCATGCCGCTTTCGACGGAGAATCCGGCGCCAGAAACAAGTATACCTACTTTGCCTCCGTGGCGAAGAAGGAGGGTTATGAGCAGATCGCGGCCCTGTTTCTGAAGACCGCAGATAATGAGCGGGAGCACGCCAAGATGTGGTTCAAGGAGCTGAGTGGCATCGGCGACACCCCAGCCAATCTGCGCGCAGCTGCCGAGGGCGAGAATTACGAATGGACGGATATGTACGAAGGCTTTGCCAAGACGGCGGAGGAAGAGGGCTTCCCCGAGCTGGCCGCCAAATTTCGTATGGTTGGAGCCATCGAAAAGCACCATGAGGAGCGCTATCGTGCGCTGCTAAAAAATGTGGAGACTGCCGCCGTGTTTGAAAAGAGTGAGGTCAAGATCTGGGAATGCCGGAACTGCGGCCACATTGTGGTCGGTACCAAGGCACCTGAGATCTGCCCGGTCTGCGCCCATCCCCGGAGCTACTTTGAGATCAGCGAGGCCAATTATTGATTTTCAGAGAGAAGGGTGTTTTCCTTTCGTGAGAATACCATGCCGCCGTCCGCGGCAGACCTTCCGGCAGGCAGAGACCTGCCGGAAGGTTTTTTCCATTTTTGGGATTGCAATTCCCCGTAAATTCCTGTATACTGGAAAAAAGATGTGGAATATCCCGGAAAATCAGAATAATGGGGTGAAATCATGCGCATTGCGATTGTGGAGGACGAGCAGGCCTGTGCCGATACCTTGCAGAAATATCTGCAGCAGTATGGGCAGGAGTTTTCACAGGAGCTGGACGTGACCCAATACGAAAACGGAGCCGTTTTTCTGCGGGAGTTCAGAAGCCAGTTCGATATCATCCTGCTGGATATTTCCATGCCGGTGATGGATGGGATGGAAACGGCCCGGCAGATACGGAAAATCGATTCGGATGTGGTTCTTCTTTTTGTGACGAGCCTGTCCCAGTATGCCATCCGGGGATATGAAGTGAATGCCATGGATTACATTCTCAAGCCGGTCAGCTATTTTGCCTTTTCTCAGCGGTTGAACCGGGCGATGGCGCGGGTGAAGTCCCATGCGAAGAATTATCTGATTGTCAGCACGAAAAACGGAATGCAGAAACTGGATATTTCTACCATCTATTATGTGGAGAGTCAGGGACACACTCTGATTCTGCATACCCGCTCCGGCGATTATCCGTGCGCCGGAACCATGAAGGAAATTGAGCAAAAGCTGGAAGAATTTCATTTCTTCCGGTGCAACAAGGGGTATCTGGTGGCGCTGCAATATGTGGACGGGATTCAGGATGGCTGTGCGGTTGTCAACGGGGAGCTGCTTTTGATCAGCCGAGCCAGAAAAAACGAATTCATGGATGCACTGACGGAATTTGTAGGCGGTAAGGTCATATGAATGTCAATATTCTGGATATTCCAAGAGTCTATACGGGAATTGCGGAGTGGCTGGCCTGCATGGTGTTCTGCCTGCGGCTGGAACCGCGGCTGCCGCTGCGTTGGCGCATCCCGGTTTCCCTGACAGGGCTGGCCGTTCAGTGCCTGTTTCTGGTCGTGACGGATGACATTCCCATTTTTTTCTGGATTCCCTGTATGATAACGGCCGCCCTGCTTATGATGGGGCTGATCCTGGCACTGTGCGATCTGGATCTGGCCTCGGGCGCTTATGCCTGCGTCCATGCGTTCGTGCTGGCGGAATTTACCGCTTCGCTGGAATGGCAGATGCACTGCTTCCTATGGCCGGAGAATCATCCGGTATGGTGGCAGCGATGGGGTCTGCTGGTTCTGATTTATGGCGCAATTTTCGCGGTGATGACCCTCCTGCTCAGGCGGAGCAATCCCAGACGAACCAGATTGATGGTGACCGGGCAAGAGCTGCTCATCACCGTGATGATGGGAATCTGCGTGTTTGCCATCAGTAACCTGAGCTTTTATTTCAAGGACACGCCTTTCAGCGGCCAATATGCCGGGGAAATCCAGAACATCCGAACCTTTGTGGACTTGTGCGGCGTGGCCATCCTGTTCGCCTATCACCTGCAGCGGGATCGAACCATGGCGCGACAGGAGCTGAGCGCCATGCAGATGCTGCTGGAGAGCCAGTATGCCCAATACCGGATGAGCCGGGACTCCATCGACATGGTCAACCGGAAATATCACGATCTCAAGCATCAGATTGCCGCGCTGCGGGCGGAGCAGGACCCGGCTGTGCGGGGGCAGTGGCTGGACGAGATGGAAAGGGACATTCAGACCTACGAGGCGCAGAATAAAACGGGCAATACCGTGCTGGATACCCTGCTGACCGGCAAAAGCCTGTACTGCCAGAAACACCATATTGCTCTGACGGTGGTGGCCGACGGCGGGCAGCTGGGATTTATGGACATGATGGACATTTGCTCCCTGTTCGGCAATGCGTTGGATAACGCCATTGAGTGCGAATTGAAGCTGGCGGACAAGGACAAGCGGATGATCCATCTGACGCTGGCCGCGCAAAAGCAGTTCCTGATTCTTCAGGTGGAAAACTATTGCCCGGATGCGCCGTCATTCCGGGACGGCCTGCCGGTGACAACCAAGCGGGATTCGGAAAACCACGGATTCGGGCTGAAAAGCATTCAGTTCACCGCGCGAAAATACGGCGGCAGCACCTCCATTCAGGCAAGGGACGGATGGTTTGTTCTGAAGGTTCTGCTCCCGATTGCAAATCAGGAAAGTTCTGTCAGGCAGGGCGGCTGAGGCCGCCCTGCTTTTTTGCCTGTTGTCAGATTCAACAAAACGAAACGATAATTTTTGTGCACTATTTTTAGCGGATTCGCCACCAAAGTCGGTGTTTTTGCAGTTTATGCGGAAAAAACGACAGTTCGTGCAAAGCCTCTTTTTTTGCATAAAAATCTGTGATATAGTCCAGTTACCCCCAGGGCAGAGCCCTGAAATCGTGAGAGACGAAATTATTTTGAGGAGGAGAAACATATGTTAGGAATCAATTTGGATGACGTCAAAACCGTCATCGGCTTGATGAAGAACCATCTGATCGCGCTGGCGGTTATTCTGGTTCTGGCGATTGTGGCAACGGTTGCCGTCGTCAAGCTCCCCAAGGCTAAGAAGAAGCTGGTTCGCGGCAACGCATGGCTGGCCTTCGTTCTGGCACTGGTCATTATCGTGAACCTGATTTTGACCGGCCCTGTTTATTCCATCGTCAATCTGGCGCTGGGCAACAGCGGCGACATCAGCGAGGAAAGCGTCCGTGATGCCACCGAGCTGTGCACGCAGATCGCCGAGGAAGGCATTGTCCTGCTGAAAAACGAGGACAATATCCTGCCCCTGAAGAACACCAAGGTCAATACCTTCGGCTGGTCTGCAACCAACCCCGTCTACGGCGGTACCGGTTCCGGCTCCCTGTCCGGTGCGTATCCCACCGTGACCCTGCTGCAGGGTCTGACGGATGCCGGCCTGGAGTACAACACTGCACTGACTGATTTCTACACCAACTTCCGCGCCACCCGGCCCATGGTTGGTATGTTGGGTCAGGACTGGACCATCCCCGAGCCCACCCAGGCTGAGTATGACGCTGCCGGTATCTACGACAACGCTCTGGCCTATTCCGACACCGCGCTGATTGTCATTTCCCGCTCCGGCGGCGAAGGCGCTGATCTGCCCTTGTCCTACGACGGTGAGGATACCTTCCAGGAGGGCGGTATGTTCGGCTCCTCCGGCGTCCGCTACAGCTCTCAGATCGATGACCTGGACGCTTCCAAGCACTATCTGGAGCTGACCAACCGGGAGGCCGCCATGGTCGAGGCTGTTACCAGCAAGTTCGATAACGTGGTCGTGATTATCAATTCCGCCAACGCCATGGAGCTGGGCTGGGTCAATGAGTACCCTGCCATCAAGGGCGTTGTCTACTGCCCCGGCACCGGTCAGTCCGGCTTTGACGCGCTGGGCGAAATTCTGGCGGGCAAGGTTAATCCCTCCGGCAAGACCGTGGACACCTTTGTCGCCGATCTGACCGCGACTCCCTGTTACAACAACTTCGGTTCTACCTACTACACCAACATGGACGACGTGGCACCCGAATCCTGGGGCGAAAAGGTGATCCCCAACTACGTCAGCTATGTGGAAGGCATCTACGTGGGCTACAAGTTCTATGAGACTGCCGCCGCCGAGGGACTGATTGACTATGATAAGACCGTTGTTTATCCCTTTGGCTACGGCCTGAGCTACACCACCTTCGAGCAGAAGATGGGTGAGATTACCGAGAAGGACGGCGTCCTGTCCGTGGATGTCACCGTTACCAACACCGGCAGCGTTGCGGGCAAGGATGTGGTGGAAGTCTACTTCAATCCTCCTTATACCAATGGCGGTATTGAGAAGGCGACTGCCAATCTGGTGGCCTTCGACAAGACCAGCGAGCTGGCGCCCGGCAAGAGCGAGACCCTGACTCTGAGCTGGAAGGTGGAGGACATGGCCTCCTACGACACATACGGCCACGGCTGCTATGTGCTGGAGCAGGGCGACTATGTCATCTCCATCAACGCCGACTCCCACAATGTGATTGATTCCAAGACCTACACCGTCGGCTCCGACATCGTTTACAACGACGGCCGTTCCACCGACCAGACCCCTGCGGTCAATCAGTTTGGCTTTGCTGAGAACGCCGAGCAGATCACCTATCTGTCCCGTGCCGATGGCTTTGCCAACTATGCCGAGGCTACCGCTGCCTGCACCTTCACCGAGATGACCGCGGAGCAGAAGGCCGGCTACTACACCCATGTCAACTATGATCCCACCGCGTTCAACAATCCCGACGACGTAATGCCCACCACCGGCGCCAAGAACGGCCTGCAGTTGGTCGATATGCGTGGTCTCAGCTATGACGATCCCAAGTGGGAGACTTTCCTGGATCAGCTTACCGTTGCGGATATGGTTCAGCTGATTTCCGTGGGCGGCTACCAGAGTGTGGCTGTCAACTCCATCGGCAAGACCCAGCAGATCGACTGCGATGGCCCCGCCTCCATCAACAACAACTTCACCGGCAAGGGCTCCATTGGCTTCCCCTCCGCCGTCATGATCGCTTCCACCTGGAACGAGGATCTGGCACATGACTTTGGCTCCTCCATCGGCAAGATGGCTGACGAGATGGGCGTCTCCGGCTGGTACGCGCCCGCTATGAACACCCATCGCTCCGCTTTCGCCGGCCGTAACTTCGAGTACTACTCTGAGGACGGCTTCCTGGCCGGTAAGATGGCTGCCAACGCCGTGGCTGGCGCCAAGGAGCACGGCGTGTACTCCTTCATCAAGCACTTCGCCCTGAACGACCAGGAGCTGAACCGCACCAACCTGCTGTCCACCTGGTCTACCGAGCAGGCCATTCGTGAGATCTACCTGAAGCCCTTCGAACTGGCTGTCAAGGAAGGCGGCGCGCAGGCAGTCATGTCCGCATTCAACTACATCGGCAACGAGTACGCCGGCGCCTGCAACGAGCTGCTGCAGAACGTTCTGCGTGACGAGTGGGGCTTCCGCGGCATGGTTCTGACCGACTACTTCGGCGGCTACGGTTATCAGGATGCGGATATCCAGATCCGGAATGGCGGTGACTTCTGCCTGAACCCCATGGAGAGCGCAACCTCTGTTCTGGACGACCAGACAAGCGCCACCTCCATCATTGCGGCACGTCAGGCTGCGAAGAACATTCTGTTCACCACCTGCAACAGCCGCGCCTACTCGGCGGAGGTTCTGAATCCCGGCCTGCCCACCTGGCAGATCATTATGTATGTGATCGACGCCATCGTGGTCGTGCTGCTGGCTGTGTGGGAGGTTGCTCTGATCAAGTCCTATAAAAAGACGATCAAGGTGACCACGGAAGAAACCAACGCATAATTACATTTCCTTCCTACCTTGGCCTCCCTCCTGCGGGAGGGAGGCCATCGGCACGCCGGATGCGAGAGCTGATGCGTCAGCTTTGGCATCTGGTTTGCATCCAATTCATTTCAAAGGAGAGATTACAGTGACGGTTGACGAATACATCCAAAAGCTAACGCTGGAAGAAAAAGCGGCGCTGTTACAGGGCTGGAGCACCTGGACGACCCGCGAAGTAAAACGGCTGGGAATCCCTGCCATTTTTCTTTCCGATGGCCCCCACGGCCTCCGAAAGCAGGCGGGCTCGGGCGATCATCTGGGTTTGAACGCCTCCATTCCATCGACCTGTTTCCCCACAGCGGCCACCATGGCCAATTCCTGGGATACGGAACTGGGCGAGGAACTGGGACGCGCGCTGGGCGAGGAAGCTGCTGCGAACGACGTAAACATGGTACTGGGTCCTGGCCTGAACATGAAGCGCAGCCCCCTGTGCGGCCGGAACTTTGAGTATTTTTCAGAGGACCCGTATCTGGCTGGTAAAATGGCGGCTGCGTATATCCGGGGCATTCAGTCGGGCGGTGTCGCCGCCTGCCCCAAGCACTTCGCCGCAAACTCTCAGGAACTGCGGCGGATGAGCATGGATTCCGTGCTGGATGAGCGGACGTTCCGGGAAATCTATCTGACTGCTTTTGAGATTGCCGTCACTGAGGGCAAGGCCAAGGCCATTATGTCCAGCTACAACCAGATCAATGAGACCTATGCCAATGAGAATTACCACCTGCTTACGGAGATTCTGCGCAATGAGTGGGGCTTTGACGGCATGGTGGTCACCGACTGGGGCGGAGACAACGATCACGCCGCGGGCGTGAAGGCCGGCTCCAATCTGGTAATGCCCATCCCCGGCCCAGACTGCGCCATCGGTCTGGTGAAAGCCGTTCAGGAAGGCCGGGTGTCGGAAAAAACGCTGGATGAGCGGCTGCGGGAGCTGCTGAAGGTTGTGTTCGCAACCAGCGCGGCAGTAGCCGAAGCGCCCAAGTCCTATGATCAGGAAGCCCATCATGCCCTTGCCCGCAGGTGTGCCGCCGGTTCCATCGTCTTGCTGGAGAACGACGGCATTCTTCCACTGAAAGCGGACGCGAAGGTGGCCGTGATCGGCGATTTTGCCGAGACGCCCCGGTATCAGGGAGCCGGTTCCTCCATGGTCAATCCCACCAGACTGGACAACCTGAAAGAAGTGCTGGCGGCGGATGGACTGACCATCACAGCTTATGCCAAGGGCTTCTCCCGGGTGGACCCCAAGCCGCAGGAAAAGCTGATTGAGGAAGCGGTTTCCGCGGCAAAAACCGGAGATGCGGTACTGCTGTGTGTGGGTCTGGACGAGATTGCGGAGTCCGAGGGCATGGATCGCCTGTCCATGGAGCTGTCGAAGGGGCAGCAGGCGTTGATCGACGCGGTGTGCGAAGCAAATCGCAACGTGATTCTGGTGCTTTCCGGCGGCGCGCCTTTTGTGATGCCGCGCAAGGGCAGCTACCGTGCCGCTATCCACGGCTACTTAAGCGGTCAGGCGGGCGCGGGCGCCATGGCGGACGCATTGCTTGGCAAGTGTAACCCCAGCGGCAAGCTGAATGAAAGCTGGCCGCTGAAGCTGGAGGACAACCCCTCCTATCCTTACTTCCCCAGCAAAGAGCGTACCGCCGAATATCGGGAAGGGTTGTACATTGGCTACCGGTATTATGACACCACCGGCACCCCAGTCCGCTATCCCTTTGGCTACGGCCTGAGCTACACCACCTTTGCTTACAGCGATATTTCCGCGACAAAGGATTCTGTTACCTTTACCCTCACCAATACCGGCGACCGGGACGGTGCTGAGGTAGCCCAGGTTTATGTGTCCTGCAAAAACGGGAAAATCTTCCGCCCCAAGAAGGAACTGAAGGGCTTTGCCAAGGTGTTCCTGAAGGCCGGGGAGAGTAAGACCGTTACCGTTGCGCTGGATGACAAAGCCTTCCGTTACTTCAATGTAAAAACGGACCGCTGGGAGACGGAGACGGCCGATTATGAGATCAGCGTAGCCGCCAATGTGTCCGATGTGAAGCTGACTGCGACCGTCCATGTGGAGGGTCAGAACGCGCCAGTCCCCTATGAGAGCCTGCCCAGCTACGAAAGCGGCAGAATTGAAAAAGTCAGCGACGGGGAATTTGAGAAGCTGCTGGGTCGTCCCATTCCCGACGGCCACTGGAGCGGGGAACTGACCAAAAACGATGCCATCTGCCAGCTCTACTACGCCAAGTCCGCGCCCGCCCGGCTGGTGTACCGGATTCTGACCGGGTTAAAGAACCGGGCTGAGGCAACGGGCAAACCCAACCTGAACATCCTGTTCATCTACAATATGCCCTTCCGGGGCATCGGCAAGATGACTGGCGGCATGGTATCCGAAAAGATGGTGGATGATATCGTGTTCCTGGTGAACGGCCACTTCTGGCGCGGTCTGGGAAGAATCATCGCGGACTTCTTCCGTAACCTGCGCAGTAACAAGGCATTTCTGAACAAATTGGAAACTGGAACGGCTGAGGAGGACAAAAAATGAACGCAATCAAAAACTGGTGGGGTTCCTTCGCGGAAAAACACCCCGAACTGTCCAAATGGGTGCGGGAAGGCGGCCTGTTTGTGATTGTCAGCAACCTGATCACGGTGTTCAAGTATTTCCTGCTGACGTTCCTGCCCGCGGCCTTCGCGTTCCTGGGCTCCCGGGACTTTGGGTTTCCCGGCATCGACCTGACCCTGTTCGGCATCTCCTTCAAGTGGTACATCATCGGCTACGGCGCGGATCAGGGCGGTATCGCCTACTTCACCGCCTACATGATCGCCATGGTCATCGGCGAGGTCATCAACTTCTTCATCCAGCGGGGCTGGGTGTTCCGGAGCAAGGGCAACATTGCCTGGCAGGCCATGTGGTATGTGATCGCTTTCTGCATCGTCACCTGCGTGGTCAATTCCATCAACTGCATCTGGGTGGCCGTGGCCGGTCACTTTGTTCCCGGCTGGCTGTATAACATCGGCACCACGGTGCTCAACGGCGGCATCTCCATGGTCGTGTTCTTCTTCGTCAACAAGATCATCTTCCCCGAGGGCGAAGCAAAGAAAAAAGCCTGATTCTGTTGCGATCCCTGCTTCCCTCCTGAAATCGATATTGTTTTCCTTTCGAATATACGCGCAAACCCAGCAGTATCCTATGCGAAACTGCTGGGTTTGCGCATTTGCAATTCCAATTCCGATTCGGGGAAGAAAATATCTCGGAAGCAAATCCAAAAATCGGATATACTATGGTCAAGCAACGGAAAGGAGCCGGCAATATGGAGGCTATGAATATCAATCAAGCACAGTTTGAGCAGATGGTAGGAAGCGGAAAAACCGTTCTGGTGGATTTCTGGGCGCCCTGGTGCGGCTACTGCCGCCGGATTGCCCCGGCCTATGACCAGATCGGGAAACGTTATGGGCACACCCTCGTTGTGGCCAAAGTCAACATCGATGATGAACCGCATCTGGCCGAAGCGGAGCAAATTGAGGTGATCCCCACACTGGTTCTATACCGGGACGGAAAATCCATCGGCTCCCTTGTGGCACCTGAATCCAAGGCAGTGATCGATCAGTTTATCCGGGAGACACTCGCGAAATAAGGGGGCTGTATCGATGAATTTCCACCCCATTTATGATATCGTTATTGTCGGCGGGGGTCCCGGCGGCTACACCGCAGCGTTATACGCCGCCAGGGCAGGATTGGATACCCTTGTTCTGGAAAAGCTGTCCGCCGGAGGACAGATGGCGCTGACGCAGCAGATTGATAACTATCCGGGCTTTGAGGACGGTATTGACGGTTTTGATCTGGCGGAGAAGATGCATCGGCAAGCCCAGCGGTTTGGCGCAAAGACAGTGTATGCCGAGACCCGCAAACTGAATCTCACTGCACAGCCCAAGATAGTGGAAACCAGTGATGGAACCTTTTATGGGAAGGCCGTGGTGCTCGCAACCGGCGCAACGCCCAGAGAATTGGGCGTTGCAGGTGAAAAGGAACTGGTTGGCTGTGGCGTCGCCTACTGTGCCGTCTGCGACAGCATGGCTTATCGGGGGAAAACCGTCGCTGTGGTGGGCGGAGGCAACTCGGCCGCGGCAGACGCGCTGCTTCTGAGCCGCATTGCGAAGAAAGTGATCTTGGTTCATCGCCGGGACACGCTGCGGGCTACCAAAATATACCATGAACCCCTGTTGAAAGCGGAGAATGTGGAATTTCGCTGGAACAGTGTTGTAACAGCGCTGCTGCATCAAGACCGGCTGACCGGTATACGGCTGAAGAATATCCTGAGCGGTGAAACGTCCATCGTGGAATGCGACGGTGTATTCGTCAGCGTGGGCAGAAAGCCTGCCACAGAGCTGGTACGCGGTCAGTTGGAGCTGGACAGAGACGGCTATGTGCTTGCCGGAGAGACTACCGAAACCAATATTCCCGGCGTTTACGCTGTGGGAGATGTCAGAACCAAACCGCTTCGTCAAATTGTCACAGCCGTGGCCGACGGCGCCGTGGCCATTCACATGGCAGAGAAATACCTGGCAGGCGATGTCTGACCGGGAAACCAAGCATCCCACAAGTACGGATTTGTCTGCGGTTGGTGTAAACAAAAATAGTGCCGGAGCTTTCGCTCCGGCACTATTTTCGATGAATTCTCTCTACCCAAACGGGAGACATAGAGCCTTATGTTGTTGCAGTCAGCGGATTGACCGGGTGCTCTCTTTCCGTTCCACTTCGGTGGAGATGGTTTCATAGCGCGGAGAACGGACGGAGTCAATGTTTTCCAGCAGCATCCCAATGCTGCGTTTTGCCAGCTCATCCACGCTCTGGCGGACGGTGGACAGCTTGGGCACTGTATATTCACCGATGTTCAATCCATCGAAGCCAATGACCGAAACATCTTCCGGCACCCGCTTGCCCGCGTCGGCCAGCGCCCGGATGGCGCCGATGGCCATCACGTCTGAGATGGCGAAAATAGCAGTAAAGTCCCGTCCACGCCCCAGCAGGCTTTGAACGGCCCGGTAGCCATCCGCAAAGGAAAAGCGAACGCCTTCATAGTCTTTTTCCAAGTCAAACGCGATCCCGTTCTCCTGAAACGCGTCCATGCAGCCGAGATAGCGCAGCTTCGAAATGTCAGACACCCGTAAATCACCGCCGATCACGGCAATCTTCCGGTGGCCCAGAGAAACCAGATAGTCGATGGCGTTCTTGGCGGCCAGACGGTCGTCGGAGGAGACGCTGGACAGATTCGGGAAGGGCAGACTGGATGCATCGTTGGTCACCAGAACGCAGGGAACGCCGATCTTGTCGAAATCGTCCAGAAAGTTCTGCCGGTTGCCGCCCAGGAACATCACACCCAGCGGCTTTTTTTCCCGGCAGAGCTGGAGTGCCCGCAGCACCTCGTTGCTGTCCTCGTCCATGTAGTCCACGATCAGAGGATGGTCTCCGTATGCCATTCTGGCCTGCATGGCTTCCACCAGACTGCTGAACAGCTCGTTGGAAGTTCCCTTCACCACCGCCAGAATAGAGTTTGAATGCTGCTGCTTGAGCTGCTTGGCATTGGCGTTCAACTGAAAGCCGGATTTCCTTGCGGCTTCCAGAATGGCGGCACGTGCCTTGTCGCTGACATTTGGCTGGTTATTCAGAACACGGGATACCGTGCCCACGGAATAACCGGTCTGAGCGGAAAGATCTTTAATGGTCATGGGGGGGTACCTCCGTCATGGAAAATCGGGTAAACCGGGTGCAGCGTGATTAACCCTTAACTGCGCCTGCAGCAACGCCCTTGATGATGTATTTCTGGCAGAACAGGTAGACAATAATGATGGGCAGAATCGCCATCATGATGACTGCCATGGTTGCGCCCAGATCCACCGTGCCATAGCTTCCTTTCAGGTACTGCACATGGATGGGAATGGTGCGGTACTTGGTGATATCCAGCACCAGATAGGGCAGCAGGTAGTCGTTCCATACCCACATCAGTTCCAGAATCCCAACGGAGATCAGGGTGGGCTTCAGCATGGGAAGCACCACATTGAAGAAGGTGCGCACAGGGCCGCAGCCGTCAATGGCGGCGGCTTCCTCAATTTCCAGCGGCAGACCCTTCACGAAGCCGACGAACATGAAGATGGCAAGTCCGGAGCCGAAGCCCAGATAGATCACCGGAATGGTCCAGGGGGTGTTCAGCTTCAGAGAGTCGGCAGTGGAGGTCAGGGTGAACATGACCATCTGGAAGGGAACGATCATGGAGAACAGGCAGAGGTAATAGAAGAAATTGGAGAATTTGCTCTGTACCCGGGCAATATACCAGGCAGCCATGGAGCAGAACAGCAGAATCAGGAAGGTGGAAACCACGCTGATGAATACACTGTAGCCCACGGATTTCAGGAAGGGATAGTTGCCGAAGGTCAGGCCCTTGATATAGTTGCCAAATCCGACAAAGCTTTCGGCGGTGGGCAGGGCAAACACATCCAGATTGATGGCATTGTTGCTCTTGAAGGAGTTGATGACAACTTCCAAAATGGGGGTAACCCAGAGCAGACAGACAACCACAAAGACCGCGGTGAGAATCGTGCTGGCGGTTGAATACTTTTTCGGTTTCAGATTTTGTGCCATTACTGCTGCACCTCCTTGCTGCGGGTGAAGTACTGCTGGGTGATGGCCAGAACGGCAACCAGAATGAAGAAGATGACTGCCTTGGCCTGGGCAACACCGTGCCAGTTCTTATTGATATTGTATGTGGAATAGATGTTCAGCGCCAGCAGCTCCGTCTTGTTCATCTTGGCACCGTTTTCGATGACACTGGGCAGGCCGCCGGTCAAAGCCAGGTTCTGATCGAACAGCTTGAAGCCGTTGGTCAGGGTCAGGAAGGTGCAGGTGGTGATGGAGGGCATCACATTGGGGATAATCACCTTAAACAGCGTTTGGGAGCCGGAAGCACCGTCAATTTTGGCGGCCTCCAGCATATCCTCCGGAACAGCCTGAAGTCCGGCAATATAGATGATCATCATGTAGCCGATCTGCTGCCAGGAAACCAGGACAACCAGCCCCCAAAAGCCGTAAGTCGCATTGGCGGTCAGGTAGGTGGAGTAGGCGCGCAGAATGCCGTCGAAGATCATGCTCCAGATGTAGCCCAGCACCACGCCGCCGATCAGGTTCGGCATGAAGAACACGGTGCGGAACAGGTTGGAGCCGCGCATCTTCTGGGTCAGGGCGTAGGCCACGGTGAAGGCAACCACATTGATCAGAAGGATGGTGACAATGGCGAACAGGGCGGTGTTCTTAAACGCGTTCCAGAAGCTCGCGTCCGTCCAGATTTTGGAATAGTTTTGCACGCCGACCCATTTGGCATCGGAGGGAACGTTGAAGTTGCAGAAGGACAGGTAAATGCCCTGGATAAAGGGCCAGACAAAGCCGATGCAGAAGGCCGCGAATACGGGCAGAATGAATAGAGGTGCCCACCGCTGGATGGGGCGGCGGATCAGGCGGCTGTTCAGCCCGGCACCGTCATTTTTCTTGCTCAATGCGAATTCCTCGCTTTCTTTGATGTGTTCATGTCTTGCAGGACGGGGGCTTATCTCCAATGAACCGCCGTCGGGGACAGGCCCCTGCCCTGCAAGGGCGGAAACGGAATCAAAGGGGCGGGCACTGCCCGCCCCTTTGGCTTGCATATCAGTGTAAGGATCAACCGTTGACAGTGTTGTACTCGATGGCCCAGCCGTCGACGAAAGCGGAAACCACATCGTCCCAGGAGCCGGTGCCGGCGGAGTAAGCGGCCAGAGCGGTGACCAGAGTGGCGCGGAAGCTATCCACATTGGGGGTGAAGTTGAAAGCCCAGGTCACAGCGTACTTGCCCTCGGAGAGAAGCTTGTTGCCGTCAACAATGAACTTGTTGGTGGAATCGGGGCAGCCCTTGAAAGGCACAGCGCCCAGCTGATCAACCAGCACAGCAGAAGCGTCCGCATCGGTCACCAGCCAGTACAGGAAGTCCAGAGAAGCCTGAATGTCCTCGGCGGAAGCCTTGGAGTTGATGGCCCAGCAGTTCTCGGTGCCGGAGCACAGGCCAGCATTCTCTTCGCCGTCCACACCGCAGTAGATGGGGATCATGGCGATCTTGGCGGGATCCAGGGAGAACTTATCGGTGGTCAGAGCGGCGTACTCCCAGGTACCATTCTGATAGAACACAGCCTTGCCCTCGCCGAACTCGGCTTCAGCCTGATCGCCGGTGGCGGAGGTCAGGTTGGCAGCGGGCGTGGCGGAGTTGTTGATGTACAGATCCCAGATGTTCTTGAAGTTGTCCAGATAGGCGCCGGTGATGGTGGCGGGCTGCTCGGTCACGCCGTCATCGCGGAACTCATAGAACAGAGGCATATTGGCCAGGTGGCCGGAGAAACGCCAGGAGGAGGAGCCGTCCAGACCAGCGGAGGTGAACGCGTCGAAGCCAAGTTCACCGGCGCGGGCGTGGATATCTTCCACAACGGCCTTCAGAGAAGCAAAGTCCTTGATCTCGTCCAGAGAGTGACCGGCCTGCTCCAGCAGCTCGGTGTTGACGATGATGCCGAAGGACTCGTAGCAGTAGCCGATGGCCTTCAGCTCGCCGGCGGCGTTATACAGGTTGAAATCGTTGGTGGTCAGCTCACCGGCGACGGCGGAGCCGGTCAGATCCAGTGCGTAATCATCCCAGTCCTTCAGGCCGGACATATTGCCGATGTTGTAGATGGTGGGAGCGCCGTCCTTGCCCATCTGGGCGTTCAGGGTGGTGGCGTAGTCGCCGGAAGCGGCGGTGACGACCTTGACGGGAACACCGGTATTCTCGGTGTAGGTCTTGGCCAGCTCCTGCAGAGCGCCGTCGAACTCAGGCTTGAAGTTCAGGTAGTAGACAGAACCGGTAGCAGCGGTCTCGCCGCCCTCAGTGGGCGCCGGAGCCTCGGTGCCGGCAGGCTTGGTGTCATCAGCTTTGGGCTCGGTGGGCTTTGCTTCGCCAGCGCAGGCCGCGAACAGGCCGATAACCATCATGCAAGCCAGAAGCAGTGCAATCAGTTTTTTCATATTTTTTTCCTCCTAATATTTTGCCGGAAATCCGGTAGTAGAGGTGGAAACGTTTCCACTCTCTTTGCATACAGTATAGCGCACCGGTTTTTCATTTTCAACATTTTTCATACGCCAAAACGCAAAATCTACAGAACGAATAATTTGATAGGATTCGTTTTGTATATAATAACAAAAGATGCCGCCCATTCGGGCGGCATCCGATTGATTTCATTCCGTCTCCACCATTTCCTCCTTCAGTTCGTTGCGGGGAATCAGGAAACGGCGGATGGCAAACAGCCCCGCAATGCACGCAATGCAGGCCATGTTGCTCCACGGGTTGTCATGGCTGAGAATGACATGGCGGGTGATCGCAACGGTCAGAACCTCCAGAATGTTTGCCGGAGTGGTGTCAATCAGCATCCGCACAAATTCCAGTCCCACCACAATGGTGAGAATATTGTGCAGGTAATTGCTGATGTCGTCAAAATATCCGCTCGTTGTAATCATCTGATAGATTTCGATACACAGGGCGGCAACCAGCGCGAGGATGGACAAAACGGCAATCAGATGCTCCAGAATGTACAAGATTCTGCGGATGATCTGCTCCGTGCGGTGATCCCGCCTGTTCATGCGCGTGATTATTTCCTGTGTTTTGGGATCCGTGGTTTGACTGTGCTGACTGTCCATGACCTGTCCTCCTTTTGGGCTGATGATTCTATTCTACACGATTCACGCCAAAATGGGAAGCAATTTTTTGAATCAGCCATAAAACCGGCGCATTTCCTGCTTCGCATGATCAAGCTCCTCCCGCAGCTCCCGGGCGGACATCCGCAGCACACCGGCGCGAAAGCAGGAGAGCTGGACGAGCGCATCGGAACTGGCAACCCGAACCGCATCGTTCCGGCCGATTTTTGCCGCCAGCGCTTCAATATAGGTGTCACAGGTTTCCCCTTCCCTGGTGAAAACCACCTGAATATTGTGAAAATGCCGCTTTTCACCGGGATTACCCGGAACCTTATAGCCGTCAAAGACCAAAATCAGGTCAATTTTTCGAAAACCGGCAAAATCGGACAGCATACTGCACAGTCGGTTCCGGGCTGCTTCCAGATCCTCCGCAGCCAGGGCCGCCAGATCCTCCCACGCAAAAATAATGTTGTAGCCGTCCACGATGATGGCTTTTCGTTTGGGCGGCTTGATGGTGATTTCCTCTGTGGCCGGGCGGGCTGCCGGGGCGCGGTACTGGGGGCGCTTTACCGGGCCGAACTCCCGCTCCATAATGGCTTCCAGCTCTTTGTCATCAATGCGAAGGTTCCGGGACAGAATCTGGGGCGGTTTTTCCGCTTTCAGGCCGCTTTCCAGATGCATATATTCCTTCACGTGGTTCCATTTCACCGGGAACCCGGCTCCGTGGGCGCAGAATACGGAGTCCGGCGTATTGTCCAGATCCGCCTCCGGGTCATAGTCCGCCGCGGCAATGACCGCGTCGGCATTGTGGCAGGGAGCGTAGCCGTTCAGGGCGATCTGCAGCCTGCCCCTGCCCTGGGTATAGGCTGCCACGGTGTCAGCGTAATCCCCCAGCTCCGATGCGGGAACCAGTCCGCGCAGGGTGGACAGAGCGTCCCCGGATTCCGGCGGATCAAATTCACCGCTCATGGAGCGGATATCGGCGATGGCGCGTCCCAGATTTTCCGTGGGCAGCGTGAGGGTGAAGGTGTACCACGGCTCCAGCAGGATGGACTTTGCCTGCATCAACCCCTGCCGGATGGCACGGTACGTGGCCTGACGCATATCACCGCCCTCGGTGTGCTTCAGGTGTGCCTTGCCCACCAGCAGCGTAATCTTCAGATCCGTGATGGGCGCGCCGGTGAGAACGCCCCGGTGCGCCTTTTCCGCCATGTGGGTCAGAATCAGGCTCTGATAGCTGGCGTCCAGAACGTCGGTGGGGCAGACGGTGTCAAAAACCAGCCCGCTCCCCCGGCTCAGCGGTTCCAGCAGCACATGAACCTCGGCATAGTGGCGCAGCGGCTCGAAATGTCCGACGCCTTCCACCCTATTTTCGATGGTTTCCTTGTAGAAGATCTGCCCATTGTCCAGCGTCACATCCATCCCGAATCGTTGCTGCACCAGCGCGCGGAAAATTTCCAGCTGCACCCGGCCCATGATCTGCACGTGAATCCGGCCGCCCTCCCAGAGAATGTGGAGCTGGGGATCTTCTTCCTCCAATTGCCGCAGCTTGGGCAGTGCGGCGGCGGGATCGGCGCCGGCAGGAAGCTCCACCCGGTAGGTCATCACCGGCTCCAGAACCGGCGGCCTGCCGCCCGGTTCCACACCGAGGCCCTGCCCGGCGAAGGTGCCGGACAGCCCCGTCACAGCGCACAGCGTCCCGGCAGGCACTTCCTCCGGCGAAGTGAATTTGTCTGCGGAATAAAGCCGAAGTTGGACAATCTTTTCCTCGCGTTCTTCCCCTTTTTGCGTTGCATAACCCAATGTCTGACGCACCTTCAGCGTGCCGCCCGTGACTTTCAGCCAGGTCAGGCGGACGCCCTGGGGGTCACGGGAGATTTTGTATACCCGGGCGGCAAACGCATTCGGCCAGCTTCGCACCGGCGCGCAGGCATCCAGTACACCCAGCAGCTGCTCCACGCCCTCCAGCTTCAGCGCGGAGCCGAAGCAGCAGGGAAATATCTTCCGGGCTGCGATCAGGCCCCGGAGATTGCCCGCCGTCACCGTACCGGTTTCCAGATAGGTTTCCAGCAGCGCCTCGTCGCACAGGGCAGCGCATTCGGCGATTTCTCCGGGATCGGCGCCGAAATCCACACATCCGCTGCCGAATTCCCGCTGAAGCTGGGACAGAAGCCTGTTCCGGTCCGCGCCGGGAAGATCCATTTTGTTGATAAACAGAAAGGTGGGGATTCCGTACCGCTCCAGTAGCCGCCAGAGGGTTACGGTATGCGCCTGAATGCCGTCGGTGCCGCTGATGACCAGGACCGCGCAGTCCAGAATGGGCATGGTGCGCTCGGCCTCGGCGGAGAAATCCACGTGCCCCGGCGTGTCTACCAGCGTCACGGCCAGGTGCTTCGTCTCAAAGCGCGCCTGCTTGGAAAAGATGGTAATGCCCCGCTGACGCTCCAGATTATGGGTATCCAGAAACGCATCCCCATGGTCAACCCGCCCCAACGTGCGTCTTGCCCCGGCGCTGTACAACAGTGCTTCGCTCAGGGTGGTCTTCCCCGCATCCACATGGGCCAGCAGACCAATACCACAAGGTATCTTATTCGGTTGTTCAGACATGGTATTAGCCCCCTCCCATGAAAATGCAAGGCCATTATACCATGTGAGGGGGCTTTCGTCGATAGAAAAACCGATGATTTTCTAAAAAGTGTGGTATTGCCTGCCTTAATAAATGTGGTACTGCCAGCATATAGAGGGTGTTTTATTTAGGTAGGTTGGGGTAGATATTTACTGTGAGTTTGCTGTCAGGAGAGCGATATACGGTTGCTTTCGCCATTACCAGTTTCCACAGTCTATTCTTTTCTGCGGCTGTAAGAATCTGGTAATTCTCAAGAATGTGCTGGGTGGTGGGGATAATCTGCACAGTCGCCTGTTTCTTTTGATCACCTTCCCCCTGCTGTCGAAGAAGGTCTGCTTCTGCGGTCTGGAGTTGTTTGATCTCTTTGGCTAGGGTTGTGTTTCGCTTGGCAAACATATCGATGGTGTATGCGGGTTTTACACTAAAAGCCCAGTTTGACAGCTTTGCCCAGCAATTTCGCCTGTTTGTCAAAGGCGAAACCACCCATTCTATGGAGGTTGGCAGCGACCCGGCGGGCAATATCACCAGAATCAACAATGCGATTGCCAGCCTGCCAAAAGCCTTGGAAAAAGCAGAGCAGACTTTACAGAGCTTACAGGAAAAGGTGGCATCCGCCAAAGCCGAGCTGCTGCGCCCCTTCCCCCAGGAGGCGGAATTGGCCGAAAAATTGGCTCGGCTTCATGAGGTGGATGCGCTGCTGGACATGGATGAAAAGGGCCAGGATGTGCCGGTGCAGGATACTGCCGTCGCTGACCGGCCAAGAGCTGCAACCAGAATGTATGCCGACCAACCCAAGCGCCCGTCTGTTTTGGAAAAGCTGAAAGCGCGGCAAGCAGAGGTGGCTGGCCATTCGGCTGCGGCTCCTGCCCGCATAAAAGAACCCTCATTATAAATACAGGTCTGCCGGAGCATTCCGGCAGACACTCTGAAAATGGAGGAATAAACATGGCTGACTATGCGAACCAGCAGCAAAAAATAAAAGAAGCCACGGAGCAATTGGAAGCTGGGATCAAAGAGTTCTTCTCCAGCGATAAATTCCAGGAATATGGGAGATCTCGGTGGTTGCTGCAGTCACAGTCACGCGGCCTGTCTTGGCGAAGATCGTGAATTCACCTGCAATACCTGAATGTCATGTCCCGCTTTCACTCCTACAGCTACAGCAATTCTGTGATGATTGCCATGCAGAAGCCGGATGCCACACTGTTGGCCGGCTTTTCCGGCTGGCAGAAGAATTTTGACCGGCATGTAAAGGCCGGAGAACGTGGAATCCGCATCTTCGCCCCGGCCCCCGTTAAGACAAAGGTGGAACGGGAAAAGAAAGACCCGGACACGAAGCTGCCTGTCCTGGATGAAAACGGCGATCCTGTCATGGAAACTGTGGAAATCAAAACACCCCGCTTCAAAATTGTGACTGTTTTTGATGTCTCTCAGACAGACGGCAAGCCGTTGCCCTCCTTGGGCGTGGACGAGCTGACCGGCAATGTAGAGCAGTTTTCACAGTTTTTTGAGGCTCTCAAGCGTACCTCCACGGTGCCGATTGGCTTCGAAGAATTGCACGATGGCTCCAATGGCTATTACAGTCCCGCCGAAAAGCGCATTGCCATCCGGGAGGGCATGAGCGAAGTCCAAACGGTGAAAACTGCGATTCATGAGCTTGCCCATTCCCGACTGCATGATTTCGACCGAACCAAACCGCTTGCGGAAGCAGAAAAACGAAAAGACCGCAACACCCGTGAGGTGGAGGCTGAAAGCGTGGCCTATGTAGGAGACTGCTTGTAAGAAGCCGTAGAGCCCCACAAAGCGCCGGGGATTCCGGATATATACATAGCCGCTATACCGTTTCAGATAGGGCGCAACCGCGAACACCTCCACACCCATTCTGGTCAGCATGGAGTATTCGTTGTTAGAAAGCTGGCCACGCTCCTTCTGCACATGAACATCAAACACTTCCAATGCCATGACCTTCTCATACAGGTATGGCGTTTCTTCCGGGGTTACGCCGATTATCCGGCCTTCAAAGCTGCGAACGCCCTTCTTGCAATGTTCTGATACGCATACACCATAGCCCAAATCAAGATTGGTCTCGACCAGTGCGGCGCTGTCCGCATCATAAAATTCCAGTGCTTTGTCCAGACACCTTTCAATGATGGCCTCTGGTGCCCCTCTGCCTCTGGCTCCGGATTCCATCTGGGTGATGGTTTCCTCAAAGAGCGCAATGTACTGCTCATATTCTGGATGACGCTTCTTTTCTTTCTGAGATAGATACATGACACATGCCTCCTTATACGGAAATGGAGACGGACGACAATGGCCCAATGCGGTAGATGGACGGTTTGGTAAATCTTTTGCGGTGGCTTTTTCTGAAAACGATTTGGAACGAAGGGACAATACGAGAACGGGGAAGCTAAGAGCAAGATTCGCCTTGTAGCACAAATGGGTAGCACATGAAATGTAGCACACCCATTTGCCGCTCCT
>JALFLH010000018.1 GCA_022774865.1 Clostridiales bacterium | reverse complement strand
TCTCGATTCTTCATCGCTTAAACAATCCATTTATTGTCCAAGGTGTTCTTTTCGTTCGTCTTTACGTTATTCAATTTACAAGGTACAGTGTTCGTTCTAAGCGGCTTTTCCGTCCGCCGTGAACTTGTTTATCATATCACGTCTTCATTCGTTTGTCAAGAACTTTTTTCTTCTTTTTCAAACTCTTTTCGACGCTGTTCGCTGCCCTCCCGGCCGTTCAGAGGCCGTTCCTCAGACAGCTTGCATATTCTAGCACGAGGATTCTCCCTTGTCAAGGGCTTTTTTCCATCTTTCTACAAATTTCTTTCGTGTTTTTTCTTGAGCGACATTTTTCTTTCAGTCCCGCACAGAAAGACCACTGCTGATCTCCGTAAGGGCGTCTCCCGCATCATAGGCGCACTCCTCCTTGCCTGCCAGGTCGCCAAGACTGACCATGCCGCACAGCCGCCCGTTTTCCACAACCGGAAGTCTTCGGATCTGCTGTCTGCCCATCAGGTGAGCCGCCGCGCCCGCATCCATATCCGGCCGTGCCGTTACCAGTCCAACCGTCATCACATCCCGTACCGGCGTCGATGCGGGAGAGCGTCCCGCTGCCAGGCATCGGGTCACCAGATCCCGATCCGTCACCAGCCCGCAAACACTTCCGTCACCTCCGCAGACCGGCAGTGCGCCGATATTATAATGCGCCAGCGTGCGCGCCGCTACCGCCACCGATTCCTCCGGGTCAATCCGAATCACCGGATTGGTCATTACATCACGAATCTTCATCAGAATCCCTCCCTGAAGAATTATGGGCAGGTCGGGCTGGAAATATACGCCTCAATTTGATATATTGGATGTAAGATCTGACCTTTTAAAAGGTACTATATGAGTGAGGAGGCAGTGAATATGGAGGACGGCATCATTCTGCAAATGCTCTGGAACCGTGCGGAGCAGGCCATTGACGCTTTGACCGCAAAATTTGGGCGGCGGCTTACCGCCACCGCCATGAACATTCTGAACTCCCGGCAGGACGCGGAAGAATCGGTGAACGATACATACCTTGCGGTTTGGAACACCATTCCGCCGCAGCGGCCGGAATCACTCTCAGGTTTTGTATACAGGGTCGGGCGAAATCAGGCGTTGAAACGACTCCGCGCAAACACCGCGCAGAAACGGGGCAGCAGCTATGAGCTGTCGCTGGATGAGCTGGCCGAATGCATCCCCGCTCCGGCGCTGGACGAGGCAGTGGAAGCCCGCGCGCTGGGGCTGGCCATCGACGCATTCTTGGACACCGTTTCTAAGGACAGCCGGGTGATTTTTCTGCGGCGGTACTGGTTTGGCGACTCCGTAAAGGAAATCGCCCGGAGTCTGGGCATGACTCAGAACGCCGTGTCGGTGCGGCTGAATCGCACCCGGCAGCAACTGCACACCTATTTATATAAGGAGGGTTATCTCGATGCATGAAAAACTGGCAAAGGCTCTGGACTATATCAGCGACCGGCACATCGCTGAGGCCGCCGGAGCCAAAGGACAGCGCCGCTACTGGCTGTGTGCCGTGGCCGCAGTGCTGGCGGTGGTGCTTTTGATCAATCTGTTCAACGGCCCCATGACCGTACAGGCGAAGGCCGTGAGTATAGCCTCCGAATCCCGGCAGGCAGATCGTGACGGCGATTTTGATATCTGGTACGCAGAGCTGGAACAGCGGGAGGCTGCTACCCTTGAGGCGCTTTCCTCGCTTTCGGAATTCTTTGCGGATAGCTCCGCCCGTTACATGGCCGCCGGCCAGGCGGAAAACCGGGTCTGGTCGCCGGTCAACGCGTTTATGGCGCTGGCCGCGCTGGCGGAGACCACCGGGGGCAACTCCCGGCAGCAGATTCTGGAGGTTCTGGGAACTGAAAATCTGGACACCCTGCGCGCCCAGGTGGGTGCGCTGTGGGAAAGCGTATACCGGGACGATGGCCATGAGATCTCCGTGCTTGCCAACTCCCTGTGGCTGGACGAAGGGTTAAGCTACGATCAGGCCGTCATGGACAATCTGGCTTATTTCGATTACGCCTCCGTCTACCAGTGCGATCTGGGCAGCCCCAAAAGCGTCAAGGCCCTCCAGACCTGGCTGAACAAAAACACCGGCAATCTATTGAAGCAGTACACAAAGGAAGCCGTATTCCCCGGCGAAGCGGTCATGACTCTGGCCTCCACCGTGTATCTGCAGGCAAAATGGGGCAGCCCGTTTTCCGCTGCCAAAAACACCCAGGGCGCCTTCCACGCCCCTGGCGGGGACATCACCTGCACCTTTATGAACAAGAAGGAACTGCAGACCGACTACTACTGGGGCGACAGCTTCGGTGCGGTGGGACTGGATCTGAAAAACGGCTGCACCATGTGGTTTTTCCTGCCGGACGCGGGTAAAACCGTGGCCGACGTGCTGGATGAGGGAGAATATCTGGACGTAATTACCCAGAAAAGCGAAAATAATCAGTATTTGAAGGTCAACCTGTCCGTGCCGAAATTCGACATTTCCTCCGGTGGAGATTTGAAGGAGATGTTCCAGGCGCTGGGCGTGACCGATATTTTCAGTCCCGAAACGGCGGATTTCACCGCCATCACCGCCGATACTCCCGTGGTCATCACAAGCGTGAATCAGGCGGCCCGGGTTCTCATCGACGAGGAGGGTGTCAAGGCGGCCAGCTACATCGAGCTGCCCGGTGCCGGGGCAGCTCCGCCGCCGGAGGAGACTATCGACTTTGTTCTGGATCGGCCCTTTCTGTTCGTCATCGAAGCGGGCGGCGGCATCCCGTTATTTGTAGGTGCGGTCAACCAGCCGTAATTCCATCCTCTGTCACTATGCGGCAGCCCTTCCCGTCCGGGGAGGGCTGCTTTCTTTGGGAAAGCCGGGGCTTCTCCGAATTGTTAATGAATAATTCATTTTCATCCCCTTGACATTTCTGGCACTCAATGGTATAGTGTGCTTAGCACTCAAGAGAACAGAGTGCTAAGCAGAAAGGAGGGGTATTCATGGAACTGACCGAGCGGAAAAAGAAGGTTCTTCGTTCCGTCGTGGATCTGTATATCCGTACCGCAGAACCCGTCGGCTCCAAGGCCATCGCGGAACTGCCGGACATGAAGTACTCCTCCGCAACCATTCGCAATGAAATGGCGGAGCTGACCACCATGGGCTATCTGGAACAGCCCCACACCAGCGCCGGACGGATTCCGTCCCCCGCCGGATACCGGCTGTATGTGGATGAGCTGATGGCCGACTACCGGCTGAGCATGGATGAAACCAAATCCATCAATTCCGCCATTGAGGAAAAGATGCAGCGGGTAGATCAGATGGTAGAAAAGGTTGCCAAGCTGGTTTCTCAGGCCACCGATCTTCCTGCCATCTCCGTTACCGCCCGGCAGGGCGGTGCCACCGTCAAACGCTTTGAGCTGATTCAGGCCGATACCGGCAGCTTCATTCTGGTGGTGATGCTGAGCACCGAGGAAGTGGTAAACAAGCTGATCAAGCTCCCGCTGAACATCGGGCAGGATGACCTGAAGCTGCTGAGCGCGGTGCTGAACGCCACGCTGACCGAGCTGGCGCCGGATGACTTCACCGGCAGCCTGATGGATCGGGTGATGCGGTCGGCAGGAAACGCCTCCAGCCTTGTCCCCGTGATTATTGAGTTTACACTGGATGCGCTCCGCCGTCAGAGCAGCGCCAATATGGCCGTCGCCGGTCAGATGCGGCTGCTGCATCAGCCGGAGTACCGGGATATCGACAAAGCGCAGCAGGTAATCAGCAGGCTGGATGAGGATGCCCTCTCCAACCTACCCGCCGTGATGCAGAACGAAAACGGCACCAAGGTGATCGTCGGGCCGGAGAACGTCTCCGAAGAGCTGAAGGACACCTCGGTGGTCATGACCAAGTTCGACATCGGCGACGGGATGCAGGGTATGATCGGTGTGGTTGGCCCCACCCGCATGGACTACGCCAAAATCACCGCCAGATTGAGCTATTTCGCCGAAAGCCTGTCGAAGATGTTCGCCAAGCCGGAGGCACCCCAGCTTCCCGAATCCGTTCCCGAAGCTGAACCCCATAAGGAGGCATAAACGTGGCAAAAACCGAGAAAGATAAGAAGAATCCCCCTGCCGAAGAGGTGAAGAAGGAGGAACCGAAGGAAGCGGAAGCGCATACGCCGGAAGAGGTTCCGGAGCTGGAGGCCGCGCCTGAAGTCAATCCCTTCGAGGAGAAATACAACGCCGAGCACGACAGTTATCTGCGGCTGGCCGCGGATTACGACAATTTCCGTAAGCGCACCATCAAGGAAAAGGAGGCTTCCTACGGAAACGGCAAGGCTGACGCGGTAGCGAAGATTCTTCCCATCTATGATAATCTGGAGCGGGCTTTGAACCAGCCCACCGAGGATACCGCCTATAAAAAGGGCGTGGAGATGACCATGACAGAGCTGGTGAAAATTCTCACCGGGCTGGGCGTGGAAATCTTCGGAGAAAAGGGCGACACCTTTGATCCCCAGCTTCACAACGCTGTGATGCACACGGAAGATCCGGAGCTGGGTGAGAATACCATCGTACAGGTATTCCAGAAGGGCTTCAAGCTGGGCGGCAAGGTCGTCCGCTTCGCCATGGTGCAGGTTGCAAATTAAATCCCGCACACCTGAATTTGTAAACTTTTATTTCAGATATATTTTAGGAGGAAACTGATTATGAGTAAGATCATTGGTATTGACTTAGGTACTACGAATTCCTGTGTTGCCGTTCTGGAAGGCGGCGAGCCCGTTGTAATCGCGAACGCCGAAGGCGCCCGCACGACCCCCTCTGTGGTGGCTTTCTCCAAGACCGGCGAGCGTATGGTCGGTCAGGTCGCAAAGCGTCAGGCCGTTACCAACGCCGACCGCACCGTTTCTTCCATCAAGCGCCACATGGGTGAGAATTACCACGTGACCATTGACGGCAAGAACTACACCCCCCAGGAAATCAGCGCCATGATTCTGCAGAAGCTGAAGGCCGATGCGGAAGCCTATCTGGGTCAGCCTGTTACCGAGGCTGTCATCACCGTCCCCGCTTACTTTTCCGATGCCCAGCGTCAGGCCACCAAGGATGCCGGTAAGATCGCAGGCCTGGATGTAAAGCGGATCATCAACGAGCCCACTGCCGCCGCCCTGGCCTATGGTCTGGACAAGGAGCAGGAGCAGAAGATCATGGTCTACGATCTGGGCGGCGGCACCTTCGATGTGTCCATCCTGGATATCGGCGACGGCATCATCGAGGTTCTGGCCACCGCCGGCGACACCCATCTGGGCGGCGACGACTTCGACCAGCGTATCATGAATTACCTGATTGCCGAGTTCAAGAAGGCGGAAGGCATCGACCTGAGCAATGATAAGGTCGCCATGCAGCGTCTGAAGGAAGCCGCTGAGAAGGCCAAGATTGAGCTGTCCGGCATGATGTCCACCCAGATCAACCTGCCCTATATCACCGCCGACGCCACCGGCCCCAAGCACCTGGACGTGACCCTGACCCGGGCGAAGTTCAATGAACTGACTGCCGATCTGGTGGAGCGTACCATGAAGCCCGTCCGTCAGGCTATGAGCGACGCGGGTCTGAAAGCCTCCGATCTGCACAAGATCCTGCTGGTTGGCGGTTCCACCCGTATCCCCGCCGTGCAGGAAGCCGTCAAGGGAATCACCGGTTCCGATGGCTTCAAGGGCATCAACCCCGATGAGTGCGTAGCCGTGGGCGCTGCCATTCAGGGCGGCGTGCTGACCGGCGACGTGAAGGACGTGGTTCTGCTGGACGTTACCCCCCTGTCTCTGGGCATTGAGACCATGGGCGGCGTGTTCACCCGTCTGATCGACCGCAACACCACCATTCCTACCCGCAAGAGCCAGATCTTCTCCACCGCCGCTGACGGCCAAACCTCCGTTGAGGTGCACGTGCTGCAGGGTGAGCGTGAGATGGCCGCTTACAATAAGACGCTGGGTCGCTTCCAGCTTTCCGGTATTGCGCCCGCGCCCCGCGGCGTGCCGCAGATCGAAGTCACCTTCGATATCGATGCCAACGGCATCGTGAACGTCTCCGCCAAGGATCTGGGCACCGGCAAGGAGCAGAAAATTGTCATCACCGCTTCCACCAACCTGAGCAAGGACGACATCGACAAGGCTGTTCGCGAGGCTGAGCAGTACGCCGCCGAGGATAAGGCCCGCAAGGACGAGGTGGATACCCACAACATGGCTGACCAGACCGTGTATCAGACCGAAAAGACCCTCAACGAGCTGGGCGACAAGATTTCCTCCGATGAGAAGGCTTCCATCCAGTCCGCCATCGAGAAGCTGAAGGAAGTCAACAAGGGCAACGACGTGGCCGCCATCAAGGCCGCCACCGAGGAAGTTCAGAGGGCTTTCTACGCGGTGTCCGAGAAGCTGTACCAGCAGACCGGCGCGCAGGGTCAGCAGCCCGGCGCGGGCAGCCAGAAGCCCGGCGACGACGGTGTGGTTGACGCCGACTACGAAACCGTTGACTAAATCCAACTCAAGCCCGAGGGGCGGCCAAAACGCCGCCCCTCTCTTGTGGTATATTGAGGTGAAAATAAATGGCAGATAACAAGCGTGATTACTATGAGGTGCTGGGCGTTGAGAAGGGCGCCAGCGCCGATGAAATCAAACGGGCTTATCGAAAGGCAGCCATGAAATACCATCCCGACCGGAACCCCGGCGACAAGGAAGCCGAGGAGAAGTTCAAGGAAGTCGGCGAGGCGTACGAGGTGCTGTCCGACGAGGAAAAGCGCGCCCGCTATGACCAATATGGCTTTGCCGGGGTGGACCCCAACTTTAATCCGGGCGGTTTTGGCGGCGGATTCACCGGCGGATTCGACGGATTCGGTGATCTGGGCGACATTTTTGGCGAATTTTTCGGCGGCGGAAGCAGCCGCCGGAGCAGCACAGCCAATGTCCCCCGCCGGGGTGAAAACATCATGGCGCGGCTGGAGCTGACCTTTGAGGAAGCGGCCTTCGGCTGTGAAAAGGAAGTATCCGCCCAGCGGATTGAGAACTGCGCGGCCTGTAACGGCACCGGCTCCGCCGACGGCGTGGTGGAGACCTGCCCCACCTGCCGCGGCTCCGGTCAGGTGCGTACCACGCAGAATTTCATGGGCATGAGTATGCAGTCCACCTCCGTGTGCCCCAAGTGCGGCGGTCAGGGCAAGGTCATCAAGACCCCCTGCGTCACCTGTAAGGGTAAGGGCAAGGTGCGCCGCACGCAGCGGGTCAAGGTCAAAATTCCCGCTGGCGTGAACGAAGGGCAGAGCGTGCGTGTCCGGGGCGAGGGGTGCGTCGGTTCCAACGGCGGCCCCAACGGCGACCTGCTGGTGGAAATCAGCATCAAGCGCCACGCCATCTTTACCCGGCAGGATATGGATGTTCTGTGTGAGGTGCCCATCACCTTCACCCAGGCCGCGCTGGGCGCGGAAATTCAGGTGCCCACGTTGGACGGCAAGGTACCCTACGCCATTCCCGAGGGAACCCAGACCGGCACCACCTTTACATTGCCTGGCCGGGGAATTCCGGAAGTGGGCAATTCCCGCCGCCGCGGCAACCAGCGGTTCACCGTGGTGGTAGAGACTCCCACCAGACTGACCAAGGAGCAGAAGGAGCTGCTGCGCCAACTGGACGGCACGCTGGAGGTGTCCCCCAAGCGGAAGAAGTTTTTCAATACACTCAAGGACATTTTCGGTTGATTATGCATGAAAACGTGCGCCTCGGCGCACGTTTTTCTTTTGAATTGATTGACATTCGGGGTGCGATTTGGTATGCTTGACCAATAAACGAAAACTGCGGAGGTAGCAACATGAAGCGTGCGGATTACATTAGCTGGGACGAGTATTTTATGGGCATCGCCATGCTGGCGGCCAAGCGCAGCAAGGACCCCAATACTCAGGTGGGCGCGTGCATCGTCTCGCCCGACAATATCATTATCTCCACCGGCTATAACGGAATGCCCAAGGGCTGCTCCGATGACGAATACCCCTGGGAGCGGGAGGGCGCGCAGACCAAATATCCCTATGTCGTCCACGCGGAATTGAACGCCATTCTCAACGCCAACGGCCGGGATCTGCGGGGCAGCCGTCTTTATGTGGCGCTGTTCCCCTGCAACGAATGCGCCAAGGCCATTATCCAGAGCGGTGTGAAGGAAGTGCTGTATCTCAGTGACAAGTACGCCGATTCCATGGCCACCCTTGCCTCCAAGCGGATGATGGACTCCGCAGGCGTGCGCTACACCCAGCTCAAAACGCATCTGAAATCCATCACGCTGGATTTCATTCCGGAAGAAGATCGTCAAAAATAAGGTTCTATCATAAATGTTGGGGTCAGGCGTTGAACCTGACCCCAATACTTTTGACAGAACCGTTTTTCTTTTGGAAAACCCGGGATGGTTTTTATTCCTCGGTGGATTTGGGTGTTTCCTGTTCCCGCCGGGCTGTCTGATTGACCAGAAGCCGTGCCGGATCATGGGGACGGAACATCTGCCACACCAGCACGACCAGCGCGGCAAAGCAGGTAACCGCCGCCAGTAGCTGGCTGACCCGGAACACGCCCAAATACAGGCTGTCCGTCCGCAGACCCTCGATGAAGGTACGGCCCAGACCGTACCAGGCGGCGTAGCCCAGCGCAATCTGTCCGTCATATTGGCGATGTTTGGATGCAAAATGGAGCATCACAAACCCGATCACATTCCACACCGACTCATACAGGAAGGTGGGATGGAAATAGCTGACCGTACCGGTGATGCTGTTCAGCAGGCCCATGCGGAAGAAGCTGTCCGTCCGGCATCCAAAGGCCTCCCGGTTGAAGAAATTTCCCCAACGGCCCATGGCCTGTCCGATCAGGAATCCCAGCGCCACCAGATCCAGCAGAGCGGGGATTTTGATTTTTTTGATTTTACAGAAAACAATCACGCCGATGGCCGCGCCGATTACGCCGCCATAGATGGCAAGTCCGCCGTTCCAGATGTAGAGAATGCTGATGGGATCGTCCGCGTAGCTGTCCCAGGAGAAAAGGCAGTAATACAACCGGGCGCAGATGATGGCGAAGGGGGTGACCCAGAGCACACCGTCGATCACATCGTCCTCCTTGATGCCAAATTCCCGGCTGCGGCGGCAGGCATAGAGCACCGCCAGCATCAATCCCGCCGCGATGATGACGCCGTAGAGATGGATGGTCAGCGGGCCGATGGTGAAGCTGCTGGGCGGATTCATCGTAATGCCCAGAGATGGAAAGGATATTTCGGTATACATTTCAGATTGCCTCCTCAACAGGGTTGATGACAGACAGGGCGCACCGCGCTTCCCGCACCACCCGGTCCACAAATTCCAGAATCTCCTCCGGCTGAACCGTCTGATAAACGCCGGGAAAATCAAAATAATCAAAGCCGGACAGATGGTAGGCACACAGCCGGAAGCAGGTGGAGTCAAAGCTGTCCAGATCCCGGATGCGCCGTCCCAGCGCGCTGCGCTTCATCCGCAGGAAATCCTCTTTGGAGATGCCGGTTCGGATAAGCGTCTCCGCCTGCGCCAGAATCGCGTCCCGCACAGCCTCCGGCGCCTCGCTGTCGCCGGAGCACAGCAGCATGGCGCAGCCGTCCACCGTCTCAAATCCTCCGCCGAAGGAAGAATCGATCAGCCCCTGCTCATACAGCCGCAGATACAGCGGGGAGGATTCGCCGAACAGTGCCTCGGCCGCCAGATCACCCACCACCTCCCGGCGGATGGCCCCTTCGCCTCTGCCTGTGGGTTCGCATTTGAAGCCCAGCTCAAAGGTGGGCATGGCCACCTCCATGCGCGCTGAACAGGTTTTCTCCCGGGCTCGCATTTCCTCCGGCCAATGGCAGCGCTTTTCGCCCATCGGGCGCTTTTCGCTTCCCAGTACCGCACCGGCAATCTCCGCCACCCGGTTCGGCTCCACATCCCCCACCACACACAGGATCATATTGCCGGGGGTGTAAAATGCCCGGTGGCAGTCATAGAGCACCTGGGGCGTGATGCGCCGGATGGTTTCGGAGGTTCCCAGAATAGGCACCCGGATGGGATGATTGTCATACAGAATCGCGGTCAGATTGTCGAACACCCGGCTGTCCGGCGCGTCCGTGTTCATGCCGATCTCCTGATCGATGATGCCCATTTCCTTGGCTACGCTCTCGTCTGTGAAATAGGGCGTGGAGACAAACTCCAGCAGCAAGCGCAGAGAGGACTCAAAATTGTCGGTGCAGGAGAAATAATAGGCGGTCATGTCATAGCTGGTAAAGGCGTTTACATTTGCGCCCAGCGCCGCGAACTCTGCCGAGACATCCCGCCCGCCGGGCAGGTCGAACATCTTGTGCTCCAGAAAATGCGCCACCCCCGCCGGGGCCTGGTATTCCTGACCGTCCATGCGGAAATCCGTGTGAATGGAGCCGAAGTCGGTGACAAAATAGGCCATTTTCCGGGAAAAGCCCGGGCGTGGCACCACCAGAACGGTCAGCCCATTGGGCAGAACCGTCTTGTGCATCGTCTCGTCCAGTCCGGGATATCGGTATTGCTTCATTCTGTCGCCCCCTTCAGGAAATAGGTGGTGTGCAGCTTCAGCCGCCGGGCTTCCGCCGCCACCTGTTCGGCGGTCACCGCCCGGATGGCATCCATATATTGTACGGGGTTCATGTGCATCCCGCTGAGCGCCCCGGTGGCGTAATAGCTCTCGATGCTGCCGGGGGAATCATGGGTGCCGCGCAGGGCGGACAGCAGCGCCTCTTTGGCGGCGTTCAGCTCCTGTTGTGTAATTTCCCCGTTCCGCATGGCGTCCAACTGCCGGGCAATTTCCGCCCGGGTCTGTGCCTCCTTGTCGAAGTCAATACCCGCCGACACGGCGACTATCCCCTTGGAGGCGTAGTAGCCGGAACCGATGGCGTAGCACAGGCTGTATTTCTCCCGGACGTTCATAAACAGCTTGCTGGTCATGCCCGCGCCGAAAACGGTGTTCATCACCTGCGCGGCGGCAAACTCCGGATCGCGGTTGGTCACCGGGGTGACATAGCCCATGCACAGCTTGCCCTGCGCCACGTCCATTTCCTCGGTCAGGTTGCTTCCGCCCCCGTCGTGGAACCCGGTCTGGGGCAAAAGGGGACGGAAGTCCCGGTCAATGCCGGCCAGAACCGGCTCCAGCAGCCGGGCAACCTCCTTTGCCGGCGCACTGCCCACATAGAAGATTTCCACAGGACTCTCCTGAAGAATGCGCCGGTAGTGCGCGTACAGGCCGTCCGGGTCAACCTTTGCCACGTCCTCCTTTTCCCCCAGCCGGGAAATGCCGTAGGAATCCCCCCGGCACATGGTTTTGAACAGCTTCTCCATGGCGTAGGCGCGCTTGTCGTTCCGCTCGGATTCGATGGTGGAAATCAGATTCTTCTTCTCGCTCTCCACGAAAGCGGGAGAAAAACCGCCCTTTTCCGTGAGCGGTTCCAGCAGAAGTTCCCGGAGAAAATCGGCCATGGGCGCCAGCACCCGGTCACCGGGCAGGCAGAACCGATCCTCCACGAAACTGCAGTAGAGTCCCGTGGTCTGATAATCGCCCACCCGTCGCACCAGCGTTCCGACAGACGCACCGTATAGTTCGTCCAGCCGGAGGGTGATGGCGCGCAGATCCCGGTGAACCCGGGTGCCCCGGAGCAGCACCGCCGGAATCAGGGCGTTCAGAGCCGCTTCCGCGCCGTCCATGGGCCGCACCAGTTGGAAGCTCAGGCAGCCCTGCTTGAAGCGGGTGTCGGCGCAGCAGCGCAGCGTCACCCCCGGCTGCAATTGGATTGTTTCAATCATATGATCTCCTTCAGGTACCTATGGATATATTGTGAGTTCCGTCTTGTCAGAAATCTCCAATTCACAGGCATTCCCAATTCAGTATTACTCCATATTATATACTACTTTTGGCCAAATAGATAGTAGGACACAAAAATTTAAGACTTTCCCGGTTGTTATTTTCCCGTTTGTGCGGTACAATGTAGAAAATATCGGCATGACACAGGAGGAAAAAGCCATGGCATGGCTTGAATATACCATCAACACCGACTCCGGCTCCATCGAGGATGTGGCAGCCGCCCTCACCGCCGCGGGTTTTTCCGAGCTGGTAATCGAGGATCAGGCGGAATTTGAATCCTTTCTGGAGGAGAACCGGGCCTGCTGGGACTACATCGACGAGGAACTTCAGCAGCAGCTTCAGGGGCTGTCCCGCATCAAGCTCTATCTGGAGGACACCGACCGCGCCGGACACGCCCGGCTTGAGGACACCGCGGCAAAGCTGGGGCTGTCCATGACCGTTCAGTCCCTTCCGGATACCGACTGGGAAGAAGGCTGGAAGGACAACTACCCCGCCGTGGAGGTGGGGCAAAATCTGATTGTCGTACCCTGTTGGAATGCTGCGGATACCCACGGCCGGCTTCCCGTCATTCTCGACCCGGGTCTGACCTTCGGCACCGGCGCCCACGCTTCCACCCAAATGGTCATGGAGGCCATGGAGAAGCTGGTTCAGCCGGGCTGGCGCTGCCTGGATCTGGGCAGCGGCAGCGGCATTCTCTCCATCACCGCCCTTCGTCTGGGCGCGGCATCCGCCGTGGGCGTGGATATCGACCCCAAAGCCGAATCCATTGCCCGGGAAAACGCCGCCTACAATGGCTTTGCCGTCCCGGCGTTCACCGCCTGCACCGGCGATGTCACCAAAGATGCGGCGCTGATGGACGCCCTTTCCCAAAAGGAATACGATCTTGTCCTCGTGAACATCGTCGCGGACGTGATTATCGGTCTGGCCCCCGTGCTGCCCCGGTTCCTCACGGTGGACAGCACCCTGATCTGCTCCGGCATTCTGGACACCCGGCTGGACGATGTCACCGCCGCGCTGGAACGGGCCGGGTTGACCGTCGACGCCCGCTACGCCCGGGAGGATTGGCGCTGCGTCACCGCAAAAAGGAGTATCTCATGAAACTGACCTATACCGCAAAACGAAGATGGCAGCGCGCCGGCATCCTCGTCCTGATTTTGGCGCTGACCGCCGTTCTGGTCTGGTTCTGCTGGGTCATCTGGCTGGAACGGTACGTGACCTACTCCAGCGACGGCGCCACGCTGAACTTTAATCCTGCCGACCCCGGCGCCGGACAGGTGGCCAAGCCCCCTTCTGCCGAAGAAACCATCCCCATCTACATCAACGAAGGCTCCGACACCATCAACACCAGCACAGCCCTGACCCCCATCACCGGCTACTACATTGACACGGACACGCTGATCGACGATCTGAGCGGGGCGCGGGACGCCGTCGCCACCCTGCCGGCGGGCACCGCTGTCATGGTGGAGCTGAAGAACATCTGGGGTTCCTTCTTCTACACCTCCGAGCTGCCCGACGCCACCCTTTCCACCAAGCTGGACACCCATGCGGTGGACAGCCTGATCACCGACATCACCAGCCGGAACCTGTACGCCATTGCCGTCGTCCCGGCGTTCCGCGACCGGAGCTATTTTCTGATCAGCAATTCCCACACCAGCGCCGGTCTGCCCATGTCGAAAAAGGGCTATCTCTGGAGCGACGACCAGAAATGCTACTGGTTCAATCCCACCAGCGCCGCCACCCAGAACTGGCTGGCCCAGATCGCGGTGGAGCTGAAGGAGCTGGGCTTTGATGAGGTGGTGTTCTCCGAATTCCGCTTCCCCAATACCAACAGCGTGAAATTCAGCGGCGACCGGACGGAGGCCATTGTCAAGGCTGCCGCCAATCTGGTTTCCACCTGCTCCACGGACAGCTTTGCTGTTTCCTTCCTTTCATCGGATTCCAGCTTCGTGCTGCCGGAGGGGCGAAGCCGGCTGTATCTGGAGAATGTGAGCGCCAAGAACGCCGCAGCCATCGCCGCCACCACGCAGGTGGCCGACCCCGCCATCAATCTGGTGTTTCTAGCCACCACCAATGACACCCGGTTTAACGACTACAGCGTCATCCGCCCCATCAGCACCATGAATGACGGCGGCTGAATTCTATAAACATCGCCCCCTGTGCTGTATGCACAGGGGGCGCGTCTGTTGTGCGTCAGCCGACGCCGTTTTTCATCGGTTCAACCAGATAGTTGAAATAGTCCGTCTTGGCCACGGAGCTACAGTAGGTGATCTTGTTCTTCACAAGAGACGTGATATATCCCACATAATCGTCGTCCACCTCCACGCCCTCCGCCGGGGTAAAGGTGCCCTTGGAGGCATTGTAGGTTCCCTTGTCGGTTTTCCAGCTCTTGTTGGGCCAGAACACCAGCGGCTGCTTTTCGGAGAATACGTCCCGGCCGGGCAGCAGACGGGAATCATAGTCCACGCCAAACAGATTGGACAGCGTAGGCAGAATGTCCAGACTGAACACCGGCGTATCCACCTGGATGTTTTTCCCTTCCAGGCAGCCGCTCCAGATAATCAGCGCGGAATGATCCCGCACAAAGCAGGTGTTGCTCTCCTTCCCGAACAGCTCGGACAGGTAATCCTGGGAGTTGCCCCAGGTGCTGCTCTTCTCCAAACCGTAGGGGTAGTGATCTGCGGTCATCACAATGACGGTATCATCGGCAATTCCCGCCGCCTCCAACTGGCTGACCAGGCTCTCCATGGCGTACTCCAGCTCAAGCTGGCTGGCGAGGTAGCATTTCACCGTCTCGGAACAGGACAGATCCTTGACCTTGTCATAGTTCTTGGCAGACATGGAGTTGCCCTTGCGGCTGTAAAGCGCGTGACCGCTGACCGTCATATAGTAGATGCTGAAGGGTTGATGGTCGATATACTGAGGAACCGTGTACTGCATCATCTCCAGATCGCTTTCGGGCCAGGCTTTTGTCAGATAATTCTCCATGCCGTTGCCCCGGCCGATGAACTGGTCATAGCCAATGTGGGTATGGGTTTGATCCCGGCCGTAATAGGTATAGTCGTGGTTGTGATAGGCAATGGAATAGTAGCCCAGGTCCCGCAGGCGGCTGCCCATGGTCATAAACAGATCCTGCTGTACGGCTTCCTTCATACACTCGGCGCCGGTGGTGGGCATCAGACCCACAATGTTGGAGTATTCGCCGCCAATGGTGCTGGCACCCCACGCGGGTTGATAGTAATCCGTAAATTTGATGCCCTCATTGGCCAGACGGTACAGCGTGGGCGTCAGATCCTTGTCAATCGCCTCCGCGGAAAAAGCCTCCGCCGTAATCAGGATCAGATTCTTTCCCTTGAACAGCCCGGTGTAGGCATTTTTCTGGGAAGGGATCAGCCCCGCCACATAGCTGTGAATGGAGGCGACGGCGGAATTCGACTCCTGATTGGCCAGCGCGGTGAAGTCCAGCGGCAGCACATTGGGGCCGGTGGGGATTTCCGGTCTGGTTTCGGCGGTGGATTCCGACGTAGGATCACCGCCCTGCTGGGGCCTGGATTCCTGACCCTGCTGGTCGGGAGAGTGGACAAAGCCCGGGTTGTCCTCCGTGGAATTGCTCTTCACCGCATCCAGCGCCAATCCCACATTCAGGCCGAAGGAGCGGACGGCGCTGTCAAAGTTATAGGCGCTGCTGAAATTCGCCGCGTCAATGCCGACCCACTGCACCATACAGAAGCCCAGCAGATACAGCGTCAGCGCCCCGGCGCCCAGACAGCTCCGCAGATTCCACTGAACCTTTCTGCATCTGCCATACAGACCAAACAGAACAACCGGGAGGAAAATCAGGGCAATCCGCCACAGGTTCTTCAGCAGCATGGTCATAACCAGCGTGAAGTAATCCTTGGCCACGCCGCCCGCGCCCGCAAAAATGGTGCCAAAGGACATAAATGTCTGATAAGCGTCGGTCAGGAAGTATTCCAGCAGATAGAGCACCGCCAGAACCGCCGTGATGGTCACGGCGCAGCGCTTCTGTCCCTTCGGTGGGAACAGGGCTGTGACAAACGAAAGCAGACTGCCAAAGGCCAGCGCGAAAATAAGCACAGCCAGAAAACGGCCGAACACAAAGTCCGTTGCCGTCCAGAAGTGCAGAATCAGCTCATCCGCCACCGCGATGACCGCCACAAACAGCCAGCCCGGCACGTAATAATGCTTTCTCGCGGGCTTTCTTCTCCGGCGGCCGGAGGTTCTTCTCCGCGTGTCCGGGGTGCCGGCCGCGCGCCGGTGCTCCGGGTATGCGCCGCTGTCCGGACGGTGTCTTTGCCCCTCCGGTCGCGTACCGGAGGGGGCGGTGCGCCTGCGGGTTTCTCCATTCATTCCGGATTCCGCCGGGCGTCTGCGGGCTTCCGAACTTTCCCCCGGTGCGGCGGAACGTCTCCGGTTCTCCGCGTACGGGTCCGGCTGGGCAGGGCGTCTGCGGATCTCCCCATTCGCGCCGGATGAAACCGGCCGTCTGCGGGTTTCCGAATACGCGCCCGGCTGGGCGGCGGATCTGTGGGGCTGCGCACCGGTTCTCCGGTTGTCCGTGCCCTCATCATATCGGTTATTTCTTTGATTATCCATGGAAGCGCCTCCAAAATCCTGTGGCATTTGCCGCTCAAAGCAGGGTTTCAACACATTGCTGTCTCAATTCTAGCCTGTTCGCCCTGCCCCGTCAATATAAGAAAATATTAAGGGAAACCGGCGCGGCTCAATGTTCCGCCTGTCCGGCGCCGCCGGGACGGCGGCTGCGGCGATAGCCGTTGCGACGGCGCGGTCTTTTTGTCTGCGTTCCGCCCTCCGCCGGCTGGGCGGTCTCACCCGTTTCCGGCCGGTCTGCGGTTTCCTTTTTTTCTCCAGGCTGCTCCTGCTTTCCACCCTCGGCGTTGCCCCTGCGGCGGCCCCGGGGCCGGACGGGGCGGGACTCCTTCGGCTGCTCCGCCGGGGCGGTACTTTCCGCCGGCTGCTCCGTATCATCCGCCACCGTCTCGGTGGAGTACCGGAATCGGATTGCCTCCAGATGCACCGGCTCCTCCTCCGCCTCCTTATGGGCGCGCTTTCCGCTGCCGGAAATGGGCGCCAGATCGGAAGGGATGGGCGGGTCATTCTTTCTGGCCTTTCCGTTCCGCAGCACGGCAATGTCGCTGTTTTGGAAAACGGAAATGGTGTCGGGTGCATCCTCCATGCGCACCTTCACCCGTTGGCGCAGCAGGTCAACCTCCACCACGGTGCCCCGACCCTCCGGGGTATCCACGAAGGACTCGGTCTTGGGCGCGGTACGCAGCAGATCCTCATAGGCCTCCTGCTCGTATTTCAGGCAGCACATCAGCCGTCCGCAGGTGCCGGAAATCTTGGTGGGGTTCAGGCTCAGATTCTGGGTCTTGGCCATCTTGATGGACACAGGCTGAAAATCGTCCAGAAAACTGGCGCAGCAGAAAGGCCGCCCGCAGATGCCCAGCCCCCCCACCATTTTGGCCTTATCCCGGACGCCGATCTGGCGCAGTTCAATGCGGGTGTGGAAAACAGAGGCCAGATTTTTCACCAGCTCCCGGAAATCCACCCGCTCGTCGGCGGTGAAGAAAAACAGGATCTTGCTGCCGTCAAAGGCATATTCGGCGGATACAAGCTGCATATCCAGCCCATGCGCGGCAATTTTCTGCTGGCAGATCTCAAAGGCGCGTTTTTCCTCCGACCGGTTTCGGGCGAGGGTTTTCTCGTCCTCGGCCGTGGCAAGCCGCAGCACGCTGCGCAGCGGTGTCACCACATCTTTGGCCGCGATGGTGTGGTTTCCCCCGGCGCAGTAGCCGAATTCCGGGCCCCGGGCGGTATCGATAATGACATGATCGCCCGCCTGAAAGGTCTGTCCGGCGGGATCAAAATAATAGACCTTCTGCCCGGGGCGGAACTGAATATCCACTACCTCAACGGTCTGGTTCTCCTCCTGGACGGTCTTAATTTCTTCTTCCATGGGTTTTCTCCTTGTATTGTGAGCGGATCATACGCCGCAAAATTTTGTGTTCAGCGCAGCGCCCATGCCAGCCAGCCGCACACGGCGGCAGGGGAGACGTTGCTTTGGAGGCAGGCCAGCGCTTTTTTCAGGCAGTTCACCCCGTCTGCCAGTTCCCGGCCGCTGCGTCCCGCGCTGATGGCGCGCGCCTGCGCGGACGGGGCAGGGAGGCCGGAACGGCAGGCCAGCGCCTGCTCCGTCAGCTCCAGCCAGCTTCCCAGAATTTCCGCGAGCTGCTCCCGCTTCCATTTTTCCATGGGCGAGAGCACCTGCACCAGCCCCAGATCATCCCGGGCGGCGTAGCTTTTCAGGAATGCCTCCGTCTGGGGCGGCAGGGCGCTGCCGGATTCCAGCAGCTTCTTCGCCTGACCCAGATAGCCCCCGCTGCGGGTTATGGCACCCTCGATATCCGCCGGGACGGCATCCGGGAAATCCCGGCGAAGCGCCTCGCGTAAGGTCTGATCGGGAAGCGCCGTCAGCGCCAGTTCCACACACCGGGAACGGACGGTGGGCAGCAGCTTTTCCGGGTTGTCCGTGAGCAGAAGAAACACGCCGTATTGGGGCGGTTCCTCCAGCACCTTCAGCAGGGCGTTCTGTCCCGGCAGACCCATATCCTGCGCCCGGGGAAACAGGTAGATTTTATAGTCCGACTCGTTGGGCTGGACATAGATGTCCGCCCGCGCTTTTCGAATCAGATCCACGGGAACGGTCTTTTTCTCCGGGTCGTCCACGGTGATGAAGTCCGGGTGGCTGTGATCCAGCACCTTGCGGCACGGTTCGCAGCGGCCGCAGGGGCGGTCGTCTCCCCGGCACAGGATCGCCGCGGCCAGCAGATTGGCCAGCGTGTGCTTTCCGGAGCCTTCCGGGCCGGAAAGCAGATAAAAATGGGACACCCGCCCCCGGCGCAGGCTGCCTGTTAAGTTTTCTTTCAGCCGTTCGTTGCCGAGAAGCGATTCAAAGCCCATGTTTCCCTCCGAAATAATAATTCTGCAAAATTGCAACGAATCGGGCACCGTGCTCGATTCGCCGCCGGCTCTGCCGGCTTAGCCCCACAGGGCGGACAGCATGGGAATGACCTGCTTTTTCCGGCTCATGACCCGGGGCAGGAACACGGTGTTGTCCTTCGGCGTCACATTGAACGCCTGCCGGATGGTTTCATCATTGCCGAAGTAGATAATCTGGGTGCCTTCCAGCAGCACGTCCGTCAGCATCAGAATCACCAGATCAAAGCCCCGCTCTCTGGCGGTCTTTTTCATCAGCTTCAGGAACTCGTCCTTGCGGGAGAGCATACTGGGACTGTCCACACAGGTGATCTGCGCCACGGCCAGATCGTGTCCGGCGATATGGAATTCCTTGTAGTCGGTGAAGAGCAGTTCCTCGGCGGTCTTGTTGCCCACGGAAGCGGAGAAAATCTCCTTGCCCAGCTCGTCCAGCGACACATTGGCAATCCGCGCCATCCGCTCGGCGGTGCGCACATCCCGGGCGGTACAGGTGGGGGACTTGAACATGACGGTGTCGGAAATGATCGCCGCCGCCATCATGCCCGCCATCTTCTCCGAGGGCATCAGTCCCCGGTCCTGAAACATACTGGCGATGATCGTATTGGTGGAACCCACCGGCTCGTTGCGGACATAGATGGGATTGGTGGTCTGAATATCCGCCAGACGGTGGTGGTCGATGATCTCCAGAATCTCCGCCTCCTCCAGCCCGGGCACGGACTGCGCCGCCTCGTTGTGATCCACCAGCACCACCCGCTTCCGGCGGGGACGCAGCAGATGATACCGGGTCAGCACACCCGCCACCTTCTCGTTCTCGTCCAGAATGGGGTAGCAGGGGTCGCGGTGCTTCAGCACCTGCTCCCGCACCTCGTCCACCCGATCCTCCAGATGGAAGCAAACCAGATCCTGGGTGCGGCAGATGCGGCTGATGGGGGCGGACTGGAAGATCAGCCGGGCCGCCCGGTAGGCGTCGTGGGGCGTGGAGATGATGCAGGTGGTGGTGGGCAGGCTGCGCAGCTCCTCGTCCAGCTCCGCCTGGCACAGCACCAGCGCGTTGACGTTCAGCTCAAGCGCCCGGCGAATCATATCCGGCTGATGGCCGCAGAAAACAATGCTCTCCTTCTTGTTGAACAGCAGATTCTCCCGGCTCTGGGGCAGGGCAATGGTCACTTCGCCCGCGATCACATCGGTGGTTTCGCCGGCCTCGTTGAGGATTTTTCCCTCCAGCACCGACAGAACATTGAACAGCGGCACCTCCTCCAGCACGCCGGCGGTGGCAAGCTGCATATTGTAGCTGGCCACGTCCTCCCGGGACAGCATCCCGTACAGGGTGCCGTCCTCATTGGCCACCGGCACGGCGGAGATATTCTTCTGCTCCTGCAGCACCTTCCAGGCCCGATCCTCCGTCACCGCGGCGCTGAGCACCGGCGGGGTATCATAGTCCAGATCCTTCACCTGGGTGTGCATACTGGTGATCAGTTTGGGGGGCTGGAAGCCGAACCGGTCCAGCACAATCTGGGTCTCATCGGAAACGTGCCCCAGACAGGCGGCCTCATATTCCCGGTCGCCCAGTGAATTGCGCAGGGCGGCGTAGGCCATGGCCGCCACGATGGAGTCCGTGTCCGGGTTCCGGTGTCCGGTTACATAGATGGGATCCATAGAATTTCCTCCTTCAAAACAAAATGTGAAATCCGATTCTTTCAAAAATCCACATTTTCCGTTATTTCGCCAGCGAGATTTCGTTCAAACAGCCGGGCAATCTGACTCTGGTCATAGCCCTGCCCGATGGCCCACATGAGCTTGGTCATGGCCGCCTCGGAGGTCATATCCCGACCCTGAATCACGCCCATTTCCAGCAGGCGGTTGCCCACCTGGTAAACCTGCAGATTGGCCGAATCGTACAGGCACTGGGTCGTGACCACCACGCTCACGCCGTCTTCGATGGCGCGCCGGATGCCGCGCAGACCCCGGTTCAGCACATTGAATCCCCCCAGCCCAAATGCCTCGATCACGATACCCCGGTATCCCATGGCTGCCAGCATTTCAAATATCGCCGGGTTTAATCCGGGGGTCAGCTTCAGCAGGAATACCTCCTCGCTGATGGCATCCTCCAGCCGGGCCTGTCCCTTCATTTGGGGCAGAACTCCGGGATTAACCACCAGCCCCCGATTGCTCACAAGGCCGGCATAGCGGGCGTTGACGCTTTCAAACGCGGAAAAGCCGGAGGCCCGCACCTTCACCGCCCGGCAGCCCAGCATCACCTTCCGGTCAAAAGCCAGAAACACGCCGGGATGGCCGGAAGCGGCCATGGCAAACGCGGTGCGCAAATTGTCCGGGCCGTCGGAGAGCATATCCGTCAGGGGAAGCTGGGAGCCGGTGAACACCACCGGCACATCAATATTGGGAAGCATGAAGGTCACGGCGGAAGCGGTGTAGGCCATGGTGTCGGTGCCGTGGGACACCACCACCCCGTCAAAGCCCTGCCGGCCATGATAGATATCCCCCGCGATCATCTGCCACTGCGCCGGACGGATATTGGATGAGTCCAGACACATCACGTCCCGGACGGTGATATCATAATAGGTGCGAAGCTGGTTCAGCTCCCGCTCCATCACATCGGAGCGGTGCGGTTCCAGTCCTTCTCCCCCCGGTACGGATGCGATGGTACCTCCGGTAGTCAGCAGCAAAATTTTCTTTTTCTCTGCCATGGAGATTCCTCCGATTCTCTGGGACATTGTTTTTCATACTATATTATACCTGTACACGGCAAAAATAGCAAGAACAATTCGGAAAGAAACAAAAGAACGCCCCCGCCGCGCGGAACGCGCAGGCAGGGGCGTGGGCGGTTAACCCACCGGTTCGCCATATTCAATCGTATAGGTATACACTTCATCAACCAGATAACCGGCCGACCAGTCGTCATAGTCCGACACGATCATCGTGAATTCGATCCGGGAACCTTCCCCGATACCGTTTTCCCCCAGTGCGGCGCGGTCAAACACAATATCGGAATAAGCGCTCTTGCCCGGCGCCACCGTCACCGCCCAGCCCGGATAAAGCTGGCAGCCGTCCACCTCCACGCTGTCCCATGAGAACATCACGGTTTTGTCGGTGGCGTTGGCCGCATAGCAGTGCAGGCTGTCGCCCTGCTCCGTCCGCTCGGCGTATTCAATGATGAAGGTGAGATCATCATTCAGGAATACTTTCTCGCCCTTCACACTTTCGCGCTGCGGAAATACCGCGGCTTCCGCGGTTTTGCCTGTGGGGAATATTTCATAGCGGCTGCTGACCAGCGGCGCGTCCATCCAGTTTTCGTTGTCGATCACGGTCAGGCAGAAGGAAATCTCATCCACCGACAGAATTCCGTAGCTTTCCAGAAGAAAGGTGTCGATGCCCACGGTGCTTTCCACGGTTTCTCCGGGTTCGACCTTCTGGGACCAGACCGGGTCATACATATAGCCGCAGACGCTGACCGTCTCCCAGGAAAACATCAGCGTTTTTTCCGTTTTGTTCCGGCAGACCACCTGAAGCTCCATGCCGGTATAGTCATTACTGGAGGCACGCAGGACGGCGAATGTACAGTTTTCGTCGTCTACCAACACGGTTTCGGCCATGGGGCAGATCTGAGCCGGTGGGTCGGTGGGCGCGGATTCCTCCGTTGGCGCCGTGGTGGGCCGGACGGCAGCGGCAGGCGGCTCGGTGGAGGCTTCCGTTGTTTCGGCCGGTTCTCCGCCACAGCCTGCCAGCGTCAGTAGCAGCGCCGCAAGCAGCATACATATAAGTCGTTTCATGGTATTGGTTCCTCCAAACGCGGGTTCTGACGGCGAAAATGCCGTTCCGGGAAGCATCATACCATAAAACCGGCAAAAAAGGAAGTTATTCAGGAAAAATTAAGAATCTGCTGATCCGGCGGATGCAATCGTGCTACTGCGCCGCGTACAGGTCTTCCAGGGTGCCGAAGGTATAACCCATATTTTCCCATTTGGTCAGCAGATCGTCCAGAATTTCCGCGTTGGTGCGGGATGTGGAATGGAGCAGCACCACGGCGCCGTTGTGGATCCGGGGCAACAGCTTGGCGTAGGCCTGCTCCGCCGTGGGCTGGTTGTCGTTGTTCCAGTCCACATAGGCCAGACTCCAGAACACCGTCCGATAGCCCAGTTCCTTTGCCATCTGCAAATTCTGCTCGCTGTAGATTCCCTGGGGTGGGCGGTAATATTTGGGCAGCTCCCTGCCGGTGGTCTGACGGAACAGCTCCTCCAGATCCGTCAGCTCTCTGGAGAAAGCCTCCTTGTCCGCCAGTTTGCTCATGTCATAGTGGTGCATGGTGTGATTGCCCACGATGTGCCCCTCGTCCACCATCCGCCGCACCAGATCGGCGTTTTTCTCGATGTAGTTGCCCACCAGAAAAAACGCCGCCGAGATATTGTGCTTTTTCAGGGTGTCCAGAATTTTGGCGGTGCAGCCGTTTTCATAACCCGCGTCGAAGGTCAGATAGATTGTCTGTTGGGACGTGTCCCCCAGATACACCGCGTTGTACTTTTTGAGCTGCTCCGCGCTGGCCGGGCCAATGGGAGCCGCCCCCTCCTGCCGGAAGCTCAGTCCCCAGTTTCCCGTTTCCAGAGCGCTCCCCGACAAAATACCCGCTGTCAGGGCGATAGCCGCCGCCACCGCGCCGATGATAATCAGCAGATCACGCTTTCTCATAAAAATCCCCTCCCGGGACAATCTATGTCCGCGGAAGGGGAGTATGACGGTTTCACCGGAAGCGGCGCTTTTTCAGCCGCCGTGGAGATATTTCTGATCCCAGTCCGCGTCGAACATTCGGCTGTCCCGGGTCATGGGGCACCCCTGAACCAGATCATCGGCCATCTCCCGCAGAACCGGGGCAATTTCCAGACATTCCAGATAGAATTCCGGCAGGGCTTCCTCGCCCATCCGGGCGCCCAGAATGGCGCCCGTCAGGCAGCCCACCGCCGCGCTCCGGCCGGAGTGGTTCACCGCGGCGATCATGGCGTTGTCAAAATCCCGCTCACAGATCAGCGCGGCGTAGATGGCACCGGCCAGCACCTCCGCGCCGGTGTCACACTTCAGCCGTTCCATGGCATCCACGGGCAGAATGGTGTAATCTCTGGTCATGGCCATGGCCTGACGCACCAGTGCGATCACGTCCCCGGTCTGGGCGTATTCCCGGCCAAACTGGTTGTTCAGGGAGGTCAGGGTCTCCTCCACCAGCTCAGCCAGCGGCGTGTCGGGCTCCAGCAGGCAGCGGTTGATCAGATGGGCAGCCGCACCGCCGGCCAGAAACGCCAGCGGGCTTCCGTGGGTCAGGGCCACACATTCGGCGCCCAGCCGGTCAATTTCCTCCGGCTCCAGCCGGTTGGGATCAGCGAAAAGACCCACCGCAGCCGCCGCGGCAATGCTGGCGGGGGTATCGTATTTATTCACCGGCTCCTCCAGGGAACCGAGCTTTCCCCGGTTCAGGGTTTCCACCATCCGGGTATCGGTGCACCGGCGGCGGCGCAGCTCCGGCACCCGGAACACCCAGCAGTGGTTCCGCTGAGGCTGGTCATAGCGGCGCTGGCCGATGGCCCACTCCTGCTGGGCAAGGCCGGCGTAGCGGACATAAGGCGCCATTTTCCCATAGACCTGCCCCCGGGTCAGCCCCAGCAGCAGTCCGTTGCAGGTGAAAGCGGCAAGCTGGGTATGGGAGGTGACATCCGCGTAGCCGTTTACCAGATCATAGCCAAGCAGGCCATTGGGGCCATAGTCCGCCTGAATCTGAGGCCACGTCTTGGTATCCACGGAATAGCCCATGGCGTCGCCCACCGCCAGTCCCAGCAGGCAGCCCCGGTATGCCCCACCTTTGGAAATCATTTTCGACCCCCCTCGCCGCCATTGGAGCCGTTTTTACCCCGAATGGCATCTTTGTGAATATTATTATAGCCCCCGCCCGAAAAAAAGGCAAGGGCTATTTCTGATTGTATCCACTCAGATGCCGTCCCGCAGGCGGGTGATCGCCCGCTCCAGTTCCTCCTCCCGGAGGCCGGAGTAATTGATCACCAGGCAGCTTCGGTCTTCTTCGGGAACCTGTCCCCGGTAGTAGCTGCCCAGCGTCCGCACCCGGATTCCGGCCTCCGCGCAGCGGGCGGTCAGCGCTTCGTCGGACAGGGCGGTGTCCACTTTCAGAAGAAAGTGCAGCCCCGCATCCTCCTCCCGGATGGTGAGCCGGTCGGCAAAGGGGCAGCTCTGCAGTGCGTCCACCACCCGGTTGCGGCGGAGGCGGTAGATTTTTCGCATCCGGTTGATGTGCTTTTCAAACTGACCCCGACTCAGAAACCGGGCTAGGGTATACTGCTCAAAGCTGGACACGGTGCAGCTATAAAAGCCCAGCTTCTCCCGAAACACGGCCATCAGCGCCGGAGGCAGCACCATATAGCTGATTCGGATGGAGGGCGCGAGGGATTTGGAAAAGGTGTTCATATAGATCACCCGGCCGCCCCGATCCAGCGACATCATGGCGGGCTTGGGATGGGTGTCGAAGCGGAATTCGGAATCATAGTCGTCCTCAATGACGTAGCCGTCCACCGTCCGCGCCCAGGCCAGCAGCTCCTGCCGCCGGTTCACCGGGGTCACCAGCCCGGTTGGAAAATGGTGGGACGGCGACAGATGCAGCACCCGGGCGTTTTCCAGACCGTCCGGCCGCACGCCCTGACCGTCCATCCGGGCGCTGATGCAGCGGACACCGCCGGCGGCGTAGATCTTGCGGATCTTTCCGTAGCCCGGGTCCTCCACCGCGTAGACCTTATCCCGCCCCAGCAGTTGAATCAGCAGATTGTACAGAAAGTCCGTACCCGCGCCCACCAGAATATTCCCGGGATCGACGGTCATCCCCCGGAAGGCCAGCAGGTGGCCCGCGATGGCCTCCCGCAGCTCCGGGATGCCCTGCGCGGGCAGCGGAAGCAGCAGCTTTTCCCCGTAATCCAGCATGACCTCCCGCTGCAGGCGGCTCCACACCGAAAAGGGAAATTTCTCCGATCCCGCCCCGGTCAGATCCAGCAGGGGAGCGGATTCCGCCGGGGCGAGCGCCGCGGGAATGGGAGACACCGTTTCCATCTGGGGGATTTCCTCCACAAAGTAACCCACTTTTTCCACGCCCCGGATATAGCCCTCGGCCAGAAGCTGATTGTAGGCGCCCTCCACGGTGATTTTGCTGACCTCCAGATTCTGCGCCAGCGCCCGTTTGGAGGGCAGCTTCTGCCCCGGCTTCAGCACGCCGGAGAGGATATCCGCGCGGATACAGCGGTAAAGCGCCTCATAAAGCGGCACCCCGGGGGATTTTTTCAGTTCGTAGGTTAACATAACATCACCCCAATATCGGGTTCAAAAGGAACGCCAGGGGAGGGGCTTTCCCTCCCGCGAAAAGAAATCCGTTCGCATCATGGCATTCATGGCTCCACCGGTTTGTTCAGCTTCCGCCGGAACCAGAGGTAGGCCTTGTCGCCCCAGTCAAACAGGCGCTGCATGGAAAAGAACACCGTAGGCGTCATAATCAGCAGGGTGGCCATCACCAGGCCCGCGCCCACGCTGCCGGTGCGCAGATCGAACAGCCCGCCCAGCAGCGTGAAGCACACCACCAGCGCCGCCGCCATGGCGCCCCAGATCAGCTTCCGGAACCGATCAAAGGGCTTACAGACCTGATACAGCACCAGCAGCCCCACAAAGGCCAAAATCGCGGCGCAGACTGTGGAAATCTGTTCCGTTGGGATGGCGAACACATCGGAAAACGCCTGCGCCGCCAGCACCACGAAAATATTGGTCAGCCCGCCGGGGAAAGCCCGGCGCAGCACACCCCGCAGAAACCGTCCCCGCACCCGCTCGTAATTCGGTTCCATGGCGAGAAAGAACGATGGCACGCCGATGGTCAGGGCGGAAATCACACTCAGATGCAGCGGCGCCAGGGGATAGGGCCAGTTGGTGAACAGGGAGATGATGGAAAGCGCCAGAGAGAAGATGTTCTTCACCAGAAACAGCGTGGCCGCCCGCTGGATGTTGTTGATGACCCGCCGCCCCTCGCCCACAATACCGGGCATGGCGGCAAAATCCGAATCCAGCAGCACCAGACTGGCCACCTGACTGGCCGCCTGGGCACCGGAGGCCATGGCAATGGAACAGTTCGCCTGCTTCATGGCCAACACGTCGTTCACGCCGTCGCCGGTCATGGCCACGGTGCGGCCCCGTGCCTGAAACGCCTCCACCAGCCGCTTTTTCTGATCCGGCGTCACCCGGCCGAACACGGTGCAGTTGTCCACCGCCCGGAGATAATCCTCATCGGTCTGCAGGCTGGTCGCGTCGAGATATCGATCCGCGTTGGGAATGCCGGCGCGCGCCGCCACCTCGGACACCGTCTCCGGGTTGTCCCCGGAGATGACCCGGACGGAAACGCCCTGCTGGGCAAAATAGGCAAATGTATTGGCCGCCTGCGGGCGGATCTGGTTGGTCAGCAGAACCAACGCCAGCGGGCTGACCCGCTCCGCGTCCAGCCGCTCCGGTTCCGGCACTCCGTCATAGGCCGCGACCAGCAGCACCCGGTAGCCCATGGACGACCAGCTATGCACCGTCTCAGCCACCTCGGAAAACCGGCTGCCCAGAATGAACTCCGGCGCGCCCGCAAGATAGGCGCCCTCCTGCTCAAACACCGCGCCGCTCCACTTGGTCTGGGAGGAAAAGGGGATTCGCTGGATGCAGACCCAGTCGCTGCCCTCGCCGAACAGCTCACTCATGGCCCGGTCGGTGTCGTTTTCCGCCTCCCGGCCGCTGTACATGGCCGCCAGAATCCGCTCCAACCGTTCCGGTGGATCGGAAGTCAGGGGAATCAGATTTGCCACTTCCATCTTCGGCTCGGTGATGGTACCGGTCTTATCCACGCACAGCACATCCACACGCGCCAGTGACTCGATGCAGTTCATGTCCTGCACCAGCACCTTCCGCTTCGACAGCTTCAGCGCCGAGGCGGCCATGGCCACGCTGGTCAGCAGATACAGTCCCTCGGGGATCATCCCCACCAGCGCGGAGACAGTGCCCTCCGTGCTCTCCCGGATTCCCAGATGGAGCACGGCGTATTCCTGATAGAACAGCAGCAGCCCCACCGGCACCAGCAGGATTCCCACCACCTGAATCAGTTTGTCCAGCGAGCGCATCATCTCGGACTTGATGGCATGGGGGTCGGCCTTGGCCTCGGCGGAAAGCCGGGCGGCAAAGGCGTCACTTCCCACGGCGGTCAGCTCCACCCGTCCCCGGCCCGCCACCACAAACGAACCGGATTTCACCTGGCCGTTTTCCTCTCTGGAAATGACATCCGCCTCGCCGGTAATCAGGGATTCATTGAGCTGAAGGGCGCCGCTGCGCACCACGCCGTCGGCGCAGATGGGATCGCCGGGGCCGAATTCCACGATATCCCCCAGCACCAGCTCCTCCGGCTGACATTCCCGGCGCTGGCCGTCCCGGATGACCCGCACCGGCTTGCGCGCCAGCAGGGACAGCTTGTCCACGGCTCGCTTGGCACGGATTTCCTGCACACAACCAATGACCGCGTTGCAGATAACCACGCCCAGAAAGGCACAGTTTTTGATGGACGAGCCGCCCACCAGCAGCAGCACCGCCAGAACGATAAACACCAGATTGAAGAAAGTCAGGATATTCTGGAGGATAATCTCCCATTCCGAGCGTCCGGCGGTATCCGGGACGGCGTTACCCCAGCCCAGCTCCTTCCGGTGCTGAGCCTGCGTCTGCGTCAATCCCTGCTCCGGAGACGGATGAATTTCCTCCACCGCTTCACGCTGGGGCTGTTTGTTTCTCTTTTTCATATTGGGCACCTCTTCGCTGCAAGCCGGCAGTGCCGGCTGCCAATACGTGACGAGCCAGGTCTATTCTCATACCTGTCAACAATTCCGGTTTGGCCTCCCGCTACCGCTTCTCTCTTTCGGGGAAACCGTTTTCCCGGTCCCACATCACCAGCAGGCTCCCCCGGGCCACGGCAATCTCCGCCGGACATCCGGTAAAGTGGTTGCTGACGCCCAGGGGGAATCCGGCCGTGAGAATTCCATTGTCCAGTGGATATCGCAGCCCCGCCAGTTTGACGCCAGCCGCGTCCGCCCCAAGGCAGAACACCGACACAATCCCCGCCGCGCCGGACGGAAAGCGCAGGCGCTCATTTTTGATCACCGTGACCAGATACTTTTTCCCCGCCAGATAGGCCGCCGCACCCCGGTCAGCCAGAAACTGGAGCGTCTGGAAATTGGCTACGGTGTGGTCAAGCCGGGGGCCATCCAGACTGCCGTAAAACAGGAATTCCCGGAAGCCCAGCTCCAGCCCTTTCCGGGCTGCCAGCATGGAATCGGTATCGTCCTTTTCCGCCGGAAACACCTGCGCGCCGGCCGGTACATAACCCAGCGAGTCAAAATCCCCCAGAACGCCGTTGGGCTTCAGATTCAGATTTTCCAGATGGCGCAGCCCGCCGTCGGCAGCCAGAATGTAATCTTCCGCCGCCACCGGTTGAATCAACTGATCAAATTCCGCCGCGCAGAAAACCAGACATTTACCCACCGCCTGCGCCTCCTTTCCGTTTTCGCATATTCTACCATAGTTTTCCCCCTGTTGAAAGTCCCGTCCGGTTAAATGTTTTTTAATTTTCCGTCAAACCCGGTACACGCAAGCATCCCCCATCCGGGCGGATGGGGGATGGATCGGGTTATTTCTTGTCCTTCGGCGGATTGATTCGTTCGGGAATCCGTTCCATGGCAAACTTCATATTTTCATAAGCGGAATCCGTGACCTTATCCACGAAATTCAACTCATAGGCCGACATGGCGTTTTCAATCCGGACAACCCGGCGGCTGCCGTCGCATTCGTCCTCGGCCAGCGTATAAATGGGCGTATAGCTGTAGTCGGTGATTTTGGTGGTGCCGGATTCATAATCCTTGGTGATTTCCAGATCGAGAATGATGGAATAGCTGGTGCCGCCCCGCTTGGCATCGCCGAAAAAGTCGCCCAGGGAATAGGCCACCAGATTTCCCGTCACCTCGTCATAATCGATCTTCTGCACCAGATGGGGATGGGAACCGATGATGGCGTTCACGCCGTTTTTCTGCAAAAGACTGACGATTTTTTCCTGTGAATCGTAGATTGTCTCATTGTACTCGCTGCCCCAGTGGAGCAGGGCAATGGTCAGATCGGGCTTTTCTGACGCGGCAGCCTTGAGCACGGCGGTGATGGCTTCGGTGTCGATGTCCTTATAGGTGGTATAGTAATCCTTGTAGAGCAGATTCACGCAGTTCTCGCTGCCCGCGGGCAGACCAAGGCTGCCCACGCCCTTGGTGAAGGCCACAAACGCGATTTTGATGCCATTGACCTCGCAGATGGTATACCCTTTGTTCCTTCTGAATTCCTCGTTGGTGGAGTAGGCGCCCACCGGCTCAATGCCTGCCGCCCGGATATTGGTCAGGGTGGACTTCAGTCCGCTGATGCCATTGTAGATGGAATAGGAATTGGCTATCTGCACCAGATCGATGCCCGCGTTCTTCAGCCCCTCCATGAGCTGCTGGGGCGCGGAGCCCGTCTGGGTGCCATAGGGTGTGCCGCACAGGTTGCCCTCGAAGTTCAGCAGCGCCAGATCCGCGTCCGAAAAAATGGGTGCCACGTCCATGAATGCCTTGGTATAGTTGAATTCGCTGCCGGTCTGGCCGGACCAGATCACCTTGTCGGTGATATTCAGGTCGCCCGCCGCCGCCACATGAATCACCGTCGGCCCCTTGTTCAGGGCAGAACGGGGTTCGGTGGGGGGGACGGTATCCTCCGGCAGCTCCTGGGGCGCTGTGGCATCCGACGTGGCCATCACAGGCTCCGCGTTCCGGTCCACGCCCCGGCTGATGAGAAAGATCACAACGCCGCAGGCAAGCAGCACAAGAAGTGCAATGCCCAGCCGGAACAGCAGCAGCCGCCGGGCGGCCTCCTGCTTTTTGCGCTGCTGCTCCCTCTCCTTCCGGCGTCTATTCAATTCATCGCGGTCAAGCGCCATGGTATTTCCTCCAAGTGATTCTGAAAAAGCAATTTCGGCTTTGCCGTAAATCGGAAATCGGTCTGTCTTTTTATTTTACACCATTTTTCGTCCGGGGACAAGACCTAATCTGCCCGGCGGCAGACCACCCGGTCATACGCTGCCGGACTGCCCCACCAGCAGGGATTGGGCTCCAGTACAATTTCCCACGCGTCCGCCGAAACCACGCGGTAGGGGCCATTGCTGCGGCAGTTTTCCCCGGCGGCGGCGTTGACCCCGTCGGACAGCAGATACACGCCGTCCAGTGCCAGCGCCAGCGCGGAAGCCGTGGTCGGGCGGGCGAGAATCAGGGTGAAGCTCCGTTCGCCGGTTTTCAGAATTCCCACGTCATCCAGATTCCGCTTTTCATCCGCGGGTTTGGCCACCCCCACAAATTCCCGCTGGAAACGGCTGTAGGGAGCGCCGTCCGCCAGATAATTCCGGTACAGATAGGCAGCGGACACATACATCTCGTCCATCCCGGCGGGCATGGCGTAATCCCGGAGCCGGGTGCCGTCGGTAACCGGCCGCCATCCGCCGTCCAGTCCCCAGAATCCGGCGGTATCCAGATAGAATTCCGAATATCCCGCCTGACCGGCTTCCTCCACATCCGTGAATCCGGCCGTTTCCAGACTGACGATCTCTCCGGTGGGGCGGTTTTCTCCCCGGCGGAAAGCCACGGCGTTGGCAAATTCCGGCAGATTGACTCCGCTTTCCAGCAGCACCTGCATCGAACGCACCGCCTGTTCCGCCGTGACGGCTGTTCCATCCTCCCAGCAGGCGGCGGGATTCAGGGTGATCTCAAAGGCGTATCCCCGCCCGGCCTGTGCCGGAACACCGTATTTCTCATTCCCGGCATAGTCCGCCGTCACATCCCGGGGCAGCGCAGCGGCCAGAAGGGGAACAATTTCTCCCGTTGCGCCTTCCACCGTGTAGAATCCCGCCGCCGTCAGGCCGAGCAGAAATTCCTTTTCCGCCGTCCGCTCAGCAGCCGGATTCCAGCAGGCGGGCAGAACCTCCATTTCCCGGACGGCTGTAATGGGCTGGGCAGCCCGAACCGGCACTGCCGTCAGCGCGGCGGCACAGGCCAGAGCCAAAAGCATTCTTTTCCTCATTTTGCACTCCCGGTTTCATTCAGGCTTTCTTTTTCCGCAAAAAACGCCCGGGTTTCACCGGCGTTTTTTCGGATCTCCCGCTGAAGCGCGGCGGTATCCGGGAATTTCATCTCCGGCCGCAAAAAGCGGTGAAATTCCAGCCGGATCTCCCGGTCATAGAGGTCGCCCTCGAAATCCAGAATCCACGGCTCCACCGTAACGCCCTGTCCATGAACCGTCGGCCGGGTGCCGATGTTGGTGACGGCGGGATAGGCCGTCCCGTCAATCACCGTCCGGCAGATGTAGACCCCGAACCGGGGCGTAGCCAGCTCCGGCGGCAGGCGCAGATTGGCGGTGGGAATGCCCAGCGTTCTTCCAATCCGGCAGCCGTGCACCACCCGGCCGGTGAGCACATAGGGATGCCCCAGAAACCGGACGGCCGTTTCCATCTCTCCCGCTGCAATCAGGCCGCGGATGCAGGTGGAGGATACCACCTGTCCGTCCACTTTGAGCTGGGGCACGACGGCGCAGGGAATTTCTCTTGCGCGGCAGACCTCCCGCAGCAGCGCTGCCGTTCCCTCGCCCCGGCAGCCGAAGCGGAAGTCCGCGCCGCAGACAAACCCGGCGGCACCGTAATCCCGCGCCAGCAGTCTCAAGAAATCCTGCCAGGGCATGGCCTTCATGGCTCCGTCAAACGGGAGCGTCACCACCGTGTCCATCCGGAAATCCTCCCGCAGGAGCCGTTCCCGGTCCTGGACGGTGCAGATCAGCGGGGGCGTCCGTCCCAGCACCAGCGTATCCGGGTGATCGGAAAAGGTCACCACGCCCGCTTTCCAGCCCCGCGCGGCCGCCAGGCGGCGGCAGGCCGTCAGCAGCGCGGCGTGGCCCAAATGTACCCCATCGAAAAAGCCAAGGGCGTAAATTGTTTTCTCGTTCATATCTTCACCAGATCAAATTGCAGCAATGTATCAAATCGAGCTGTACCCAATGGGGTCACAATCCCGCATCACAATGGTCACGCCTTGTCATCGGCGACTCGCCGCTAAACTTCAAAAAAGCTTTTTATGGTTGACATAACACCGTTTTCCACTTGGGACAGGGCCAGAAATTCACCGCCGGGACTGTATACCCGGTAGGTGCCCGGTTCCAGCCGCACAGAAAAGCTTCCTCCGTTGCGGCAGCGGGTTTCCTGTTTGGCCGTCAGCCTCACCGCCGGATACCGGATAAACAGGCTGTCCACCGGGCGCAGATAATCCTCTGGATTTTGTCCGTCAAGGAGCTGCTGCAGGGGAACCGCCTGGTCAATGGTGTAATCCCCCGCCTGTACCCGCCGCAGCGCGGCCATGCAGCCGCCGCAGCCCAGCGCCGCGCCGATATCCTTACACAATGTGCGGATGTACGTGCCCTTGGAGCAGCAAACCAGAAGCCGGGCGGTTTCCCCGGCGAATTCCAGACAGTCCAGCCGGAAAATCTCGATTTCCCTCGGCTGCCGCTCCACTTCTTTGCCCTTCCGTGCCAGATCGCACAGCTTCTGGCCGTTTACCTTCAGGGCCGAGTACATGGGAGGAATTTGTTTGATTTTTCCGCGAAACCGCTCCAGAATTCCCAGGAATTCCGTTTCGGAAACGTGAACCTCTTTCTTCTCCAGCACAGTGCCGGAAATATCCTCGGTGTCGGTGGTGAGGCCCAGACGCAGCGTAGCCTCGTAGGTCTTTTCCGCGTGCTCGAAAAATTCCACGCCCCGGGTGGCTCGCCCCACAAACACCGGCAGCACCCCGGTGGCCATGGGGTCTAACGTTCCCCCATGGCCGATCCGCCGGGTGCCGAACACCCGGCGCAGGCGCGCGGTCACATCCTGGCTTGTCCACCCGGCGGGCTTATCGATAACGACGATTCCGTTCATGCTTCTCCCTGTTCCGATTGAATCTTGTCCACATATTCCTCCAGCATCCGCGCCACCACCTGCAATGCTTCTTCCGGCGGCAGGTTCAGACTCGCGCCGGCCGCGCCCTTGTGGCCGCCGCCGCCGAAAGCAGCGCAGATCGCCGCCGCGTCATAGCCCGGCACCGCCCGGACGGACATTTTGCTGCCCATGGGAGTCTGGCGGATGGAGGCGCAGATTTTTACCCCCGCAATGGAACGCAGAAAACCCGGTACGTTCTCCAGATCCTCCTTGGTAACCGTTTCCTCCAGTTCCTTTGGAATGGCGCAGATTGCCGCGCTGCCGTCCCGGAGAAACCGGGCGTTTTCCACAATCCAGCTCTGCAGCTTCAGCTTTCCCAGCGTATTGGTATCAAACAGGGTCTGGGTGATGGGGTAAAGGTCTGCCCCGGTGGCCGCGCAGGCCGCCGCCACCTGATAGCTGTGGGCATTGGTGTTGGCATAGCGGAAGCAGCCGGTGTCCGTGGACACGGCGATATACAGCCGGCGCGCCATTGCCTGCGTCAGCTCCACGCCCAGCGCAATCAGCAGGTCATAGACCAGATCGGCGCTGGCGGAGGCGGTGGAATCCACCAGCTCCACGGGTGTAAAGGAGGTGGCGCTGGCATGATGATCGATGCGCAGGGCGATGCTTCCCAGCAGCTCCCGCCCGTTTTCCGGCAGCATTCCGGGGGACGCCACGTCCACGGAAACCAGCGTGTCGCCGGCGTCCGCATGGGGCTTGGTCAGTCCGTCCATGCAATCCCGCAGGAAAGGGGAGACCCCGTCGTTCTCCAGCAGATACGCCGTTTTTCCAAGCTGCCGCAGTCCCAGGCACAGCGCCGACGCCGAACCGATGGTATCTCCGTCCGGGCGGGTGTGGGTCAGGATGCAGAACCGGTCGCGGTCTGAAAGCCACGCCGCCGTCTCATTCCGCGTCATCGTGTTCACCATAAGGCAGATGGTTGAGAATATCCAGCATATGGGCGCCGTAGGTGATGGAATCGTCCAGTGTCCAGACCAGCTCCGGGGTGTAGCGCAGCTTCAGATCGCTGCCCACCTCCCGACGCAGGTAGCCGCCGGCGGATTTCAGCCCCTTCATGGCCTCGGCCGCCTTGTCCGCCTCCAGAAAGCTGACGTAAACCTTTGCGTAGCGCAGATCGGGGGTTGTCTCCACCCGGGTGACGGAAATCATGGTGTCGCTGACTCTCGGGTCCTTCACCGTGCGCAGCTTCTCCGCCACGGATTTCTGGATCTCCTCGTTGATCCGGTTGATTCGATTGGATGCCATAATACACATCCTCCATTCTTCTTGATATGGGCAAAGCCAGCCGCCGCTGACGCGGTGCGGCTGGCTTTTTGGCGTTATCGCTTCACTTCCTGCATCTGGAAGCATTCAAAGATGTCGCCTTCTTTAATGTCGTTGAACTTGGCGATGCTCATACCGCACTCATAACCGGCGGTGACTTCCTTCGCCGCGTCCTTGAACCGCTGCAGGGAGCCGACCTCACCCTCGTGGATGACGATGTTGTCCCGCAGCACCCGAACCTTGGAATCCCGGGTGACCTTGCCGTCCTTGACCATACAGCCAGCCACGGTGCCCACGGCGGAAACCTTGTAGGTCAGGCGGACTTCGGCGTGGCCGATGACCACTTCCTCGTACTGGGGCGCCAGCATACCCTTCATGGCAGCCTCAATCTCGTCGATGGCATCGTAGATGACCCGGTAGAACCGCATATCCACGTTGGCGCGCTGGCCGGAGGCCTGAGCGGCGGCATCAGGACGGACATTGAAGCCCACGATGATGGCGCCGGCGGTGGAGGCCAGCAGAATATCGGACTCGTTGATGGCGCCCACGCCGGTGTGAATGACCTTGACCCGGACTTCGTCGTTGGAGATCTTCTCCAGCGAGGACTTCAGCGCCTCGGCGGAGCCCTGCACGTCGGCCTTGACGATCAGCGGCAGCTCCTTCATTTCGCCCTCCTGCATTCTGGCAAAGAGGTTGTCGAGGGTGACCTTGCTCATGGCGTTGGCAGCGGCATCCTTTTCGGCCTGCCGGCGCTGCTCCACCAGTTCCCGGGCCATCCGCTCATCGGTGACGGCGTTGAACTCATCGCCGGGGGTGGGCACGTCGGCCAGACCCGTAATCTCCACGGGGATACTGGGGCCGGCGGTCTTGACGGTACGTCCCTTGTCGTTGGTCATCACCCGGACACGGCCCACGGCGGTGCCGGCAATGACGATATCGCCCTGTTTCAGGGTGCCGTTCTGCACCAGCAGGGTCGCGATGGGGCCGCGGGATTTATCCAGCCGCGCCTCGATGACGGTGCCCTTGGCCCGCCGGTTGGGGTTGGCCTTCAGCTCCAGCACCTCCGCGGTCAGGATAATCATATCCAGCAGGTTGTCAAGACCCATGCCGGTCTTGGCGGAGATGGGACAGATCACCGTATCGCCGCCCCATTCCTCGGGGATCAGGTCATACTTGGTCAACTGCTCCTTGATTCTGTCCGGGTTGGCGGTGGGCTTATCCATCTTGTTGATGGCCACAATGATGGGCACCCCCGCCGCTTTGGCGTGGTTGATGGACTCCACGGTCTGGGGCATGATGCCGTCGTCGGCGGCCACCACCAGAATGGCGATATCGGTGGATTTGGCGCCCCGGGCGCGCATGGAGGTAAAGGCTGCGTGGCCGGGCGTATCCAGGAAGGTGACCATGTTGCCGTTCACATCCACGGTGTAGGCGCCGATGTGCTGGGTGATGCCGCCCGCCTCGCCCGCGGTGACAGAGGTCTTGCGGATGGCATCCAGCAGGCTGGTCTTGCCGTGATCAACGTGACCCATAACCACCACCACGGGGGCCCGGGTCTGCAGCTCGTCGGCAGTATCCACATGGTCGTCGATGATCTGCTCCTCGATGGTGACGGTGACTTCCTTCTCCACCTTGCAGCCCATTTCCGTTGCCACATATTCGGCGGTATCATAGTCGATGGTCTGGTTGATACCGGCCATGACGCCGTTCTTCATCAGCAGCTTGATGACCTCCCCGGCGGTTTTCTTCATCCGGGAAGCCAGCTCGCCCACGGTGATTTCGTCGGGAATCTTGACGGTAACCGGCGCTTTCCGCGCCACCTCCATCTGCAGACGGCGCATTTTCTCCTGTTCCTCATTGCGGGACTTGTTGCCCTTGAAGCCGCCCTTCTGCTGCTGCTTCTGCTGCTTGCCCTTGCCGCCGCCGATGCGTTGCTTGCCGCCCTGATAATCCTGAACCCGCTCGGATACCAGATTATCCACATCGGCAAACCGATTGGCGTTGACCTGCACGGCGGAGGTATCCACCACCCGGCGTTCCCGCTTCCGCTCCGGCTCCTTGGGCTTTTCCGGCTTGGGGGCGGGCTGCTGGTTCTGCGGACGGGCGTTGGACGCCGGCTGGGGCTTTGCTCCATTGGCGCTCTGGGATCTGGCCCCTTGCTGTGCCTGGGGTTTGGCGTTCTGCTGGGGCGCGGCGGCCTTGGGCGCTTCTGTCTTGGGCTCCGCCTTGGGCGCCGCCTTCACCGCGAACACCTGCTCCAGTGAGCTGATCTGATGGGTTTTCGTCATGTAGTCAAACACGCAGTTCAGCTCCTCGTCGGTCAGAACCTGCGTATTGGACTTGGGCCGTTCGCCAAATTTCGCAACAATCTCCGCAATTTCCTTGGGCGTCGTGCCGAAATCGGCCGCAACCTCCTTCAATCGATACTTCACTAGACTCATACTATAAAACGCACCTCCATGACTGGATAGTTGAAAACAAAACGATCCGGTATCCATCCGCGAAGCGGACGCTCTGCTATTCCGCTTTTATCTCCAACTTTGTACTTACTTCTTACCTTTTCTCAAATTCCGCTGGTGAGCCCGGGCTTCCTTTTTGCGCTGGTTCAGCTTTTCGGTTCTGCGCGACAGCGCTTCTTCCGCCGCCGCGTCCCCATCCGGCAGGGATTTCACCAGCGCAAGCGCCAGCGCCGCGTCCGTCACCGCCGCGATGGCCAGACTGGAGCGGCCCACGGCCATGCCCATCTCATCCTTGGAGTAGGGCAGGCGGACGCACTGCTGCTCCGTCCCGGCGACAAAGCTCTTTGCCCGCCGCCAGGTGTGGTCGGAGGCGTCGGACGCAACCAACACCAGATAGCCTTTTCCGGCGCGGGTGACGGCGCCCACCGGCTCCTCGCCCAGCTCCGCCAGACCGGCCTTGCGGGCAATCGCCAGATAATTCAATGCCTTATCCACGGCTGGCCGCCTCCATTTCCCTGACAAGGCGGTCGTAGACCTCCTCCGGAATCGGGGTTTCCAAACTCCGTTCCAGGGCTTTGGAACGCTGCACCTTTCGCAAGCACTCAGGGTTGGGGCAGATGTAAGCGCCGCGGCCGTTCATTTTCCCGCCGAAATCCACGCTCACTGTCCCGTCGGTTCCCCGGACAATGCGGATCAGCTCCCGCTTGGGCTTTCGTTCCCGGCAGCCCATACACTGCCGCTGGGGAATTTTCTTCTGCATAAGCTACCTCCTCTTCAGAGCAGAGCTGTCTTCACTCCTCTATCTTTTCCGGTACCGCCTGGGACGCGGGCTTAATGTCAATCTTGTAGCCGGTGAGGCGGGCGGCCAGACGGGCGTTCTGCCCCTCCTTGCCGATGGCCAGGCTGAGCTGATCATCGGGAACCACCACGCGGCAGGCCTTCTGGCCGGGAATCAGCTCCACAGACAGCGCATCCGCCGGGCTGAGCGCGGCTTTTACATACGCGCAGGGGTCCTCGCTCCAGACCACAATGTCGATCTTCTCGCCATGGAGTTCCTCCACCACAGCGCCCACACGGCCGCCCCGGGGGCCGACACACGCGCCCACCGGATCAACGCCTTCCATCGTGGCGCGAACGGCCATCTTGGAACGGGAACCGGCCTCCCGGGCAATGTTGCGTACCTCCACCTGGCCGTCGGCGATTTCAGGGGTCTCCAGCTCGAACAGGCGGCGCACCAGATTGGGATGGGTACGGGACACCTGCACCAGCGGCCCCCGGTTTGCCCGGCGGACTTCCAGCACATAGACCCGGAGCATCTGACCCGGCTCATAGTGCTCGCCCGGAATCTGCTCGGATGTACGCAGCACCGCGTCGGACTGGTCGTTGCCCTGACCAATGCGGACGAACACATCGCCGCTGGGGTCCACACGCTGAACCGTGCAGGTCAGCAGCTCCTGCGCCTTATCGGAATAGCTCTCGTATACCACGCCCCGCTCGGCTTCCCGGATGCCCTGAATCACAACCTGCTTGGCAGTCTGGGCGGCGATGCGGCCGAATTTCTGAATATCCACGGGGATGCAGACGGAATCGCCCACCTGCACGTCGGGATTGATGTTCCGGGCAGCGTCGATCTGGATTTCCAGCGCGGTATCCTCCAGCTCCTCCACAGCGGTCTTGACAATGTGCATGGAGAGTCCGTTTTCGCTCAGATCCACCACCACATTATCCGCGGGCACGTCCCGGCGATCCTCCCGGTCCTTGCGGTAAGCATTGGTCAGCGCCTGCTTCAGCCGCTCCACCATGTAATCCACCGGAATTCCCTTCAGTTTTTCCAGATCCCGCAGGCTTGCGAAAATCTCCGCGCCAATATTGACCTCAGGCGCTTCCGCCTGCTTTTTGGCTCTTGTATTTCTGGCCATGATTTGACTTCCTCCTATCAGAATTCTACCCGCAGGCGCACCTGCGCAACCTGGGATTTTTCAAATGTAATGGTTTCCGTCCCCGCTTCCACGGTGATTCGGCCGTCGCAATAGCCGGTCAGCACGGCGGGAATCTCTTTTCTGCCGTTCAGGGGGCGGTACAGCTTGACCGTGACCGGGCTTCCCAGAAACCGCTCAAAGTCGGACGGCCGCTTCAGCACCCGTTCCAGTCCGGCGGAGCAGACCTCAAAATGGTAGCTTTCCGGGATGGGATCGGCCTCATCCAGCAGGGGATCCATGGCACGGGAAACGGCTTCGCAGTCGTCAATATCCACGCCGCCCTCCTTGTCCAGGTACAGCCGCAGAAAGCGCTGGTCGCCCTCCCGGACGTACTCCACATCCCAAAGCGTACAGCCGTGTTCCGTTACCACCGGCTCGGCGAGCTTTTGGACGATCTCGGTTACCTTCATGTCAACACGCCTTTCTCAATAAGAAAGAGAGGGGCGCGCCCCTCTCTTTCAAATCCTACATTCATACGTAGACAGTATAGCACGCTTTTTCTGGTATTGCAAGTGTTATTTTGCATATTTGCAGCATTTTTATTTCTCGTTTTCCGCCGCAGGCTGTTTCGGCCTGAAAATCCCCACGGCGGCAGGCCGTGGGGATTCGGGATTACTTGTTCTGCAGGTAGGCGTCGATGGCGGCGGCGCCCTTCTTGCCCGCGCCCATGGCCAGAATGACCGTGGCCGCGCCGGTGACCGCGTCGCCGCCGGCGAACACGCCGTCGCGGGTGGTCATCTCGTTTTCATTGACAATCAGGCAGCCCTTCCGGTTGGTTTCCAGACCGGGGGTGGTGGTGCGCAGCAGGGGATTGGGGCTGGTGCCCAGCGCCATGATCACGGTGTCCACATCCAGCATAAACTCGCTGCCCTCCACGGGGACGGGACGGCGGCGGCCGGAGGCGTCCGGCTCGCCCAGCTCCATGCGGATGCATTTCATACCGCAGACACGGCCGGTTTCATCGCCCACGATTTCCACAGGGTTGCACAGGGTCTTGAACTCGATGCCCTCCTGCTTGGCGTGATGCTGCTCCTCCAGACGGGCAGGCATTTCGGCCTCGCCCCGGCGGTAGACGATGTACACGTGGCCGGCGCCCAGACGCATGGCGCAGCGGGCCGCATCCATGGCCACGTTGCCGCCGCCCACAACCGCAACGGCCTCGGAATGGATGATGGGCGTATCGGCCTGCTCGGTGTAGGCCTTCATCAGGTTGGTACGGGTCAGGTATTCATTGGCGGACAGAACGCCCTTCAGGCTCTCGCCGGGGATGTTCATGAACATGGGCAGACCGGCGCCGGAGCCCACAAAAACGGCCTTAAAGCCCATCTCGAACAGCTCGTCGATGGTCAGCACCCTTCCGATGACCATGTTGGTCATGATTTCCACGCCCTCGGCCTCCAGCTTCTTGACCTCATTGGCCACAATGGCCTTGGGCAGACGGAATTCGGGGATGCCGTAGACCAGCACGCCGCCGGCGGTGTGCAGCGCCTCGAAAATGGAAACCTGATAGCCTTTTTTCGCCAGATCGCTGGCACAGGTCAGGCCGGCAGGGCCGGAACCCACAACCGCCACCTTAATGCCGTTGGAGGGCACCTTTTCAGGCATGGCGTTGATGTTTTCCCGGTACCAGTCTGCCACAAAGCGCTCCAGACGGCCGATGGCAACCGGTTCTCCCTTGATGCCGCGGACGCACTTGCTCTCGCACTGGCTCTCCTGGGGGCAGACCCGGCCGGACAGGGCAGGCAGGGCGTTGGTGGAGGTGATAATCTCATAGGCAGCCTTGAAATCGCCTTCGGCCACCTTGCTGATAAACTCAGGAATCCGCACGTTGACAGGGCAGCCCTCCACGCATTTGGGGTTCTTGCAGTGCAGGCAGCGTCCCGCTTCCTCCATTGCCATTTCGGCGGTATAGCCCAGGGCGACCTCCTTGAAGTTATGGGCGCGAACCTGGGGATCCTGCTCAGGCATGGGGGTCTTGGTCAGAGTCATATTTGCCATTTTCCGTATCCTCCTTACTGAATCAGCGTCTTGCCCATGGCTTCGATGCGGCAGGCGTGATCCTTCTTCACTTCTGCTTCCCGGTCACGGTAGATCCCGTTCCGGCTGGAAAGCTCCGCAAAATCCACCTTGTGGCCGTCGAACTCGGGGCCGTCCACGCAGGCAAACTTGGTCTCGCCACCGACGGTGACCCGGCAGCCGCCGCACATACCGGTGCCGTCCACCATGATGGGGTTCAGGGATACCACGGTGTACACGCCGAAGGGCTCGGTGGTCTTGCACACAAACTTCATCATGGGCACGGGGCCGATGGCCAGCACCTCGTCAAACTTCTCGCCGGCCTCCAGCAGCTCCTGCAGGGGCTGGGTGACCAGACCGTGACGGCCGTAGCTGCCGTCGTCTGTCATCATAATAAAGCGATCCGCCACCGCCTTAAACTCGTCCTCCAGAATCACAATGTCCTTGCTGCGGAAGCCAACAATGACGGTCACTTCCGCGCCGGCTTCCTTGAATGCTGCCGCGGAGGGCAGGGCAATGGCGCAGCCCACGCCGCCGCCGATGACACAGACCTTCTTCTTGCCTTCCACCTCGGAGGGCTTGCCCAGCGGGCCGACAAAGTCGCGGATATAGTCACCCTCGTTCAGCTCTCCCAGGGCGATGGTGGAGAAACCAACCTTCTGGAAAATAATGGTAACCGTGCCCTTCTCCCGGTCATAGCCAGCGATGGTCAGCGGCACGCGCTCGCCCTGTTCGTCAATCCGGAAAATGATGAACTGGCCGGCCTTCGCCTTTTTGGCAACGAAAGGAGCTTCCACTTCCATCAGGGTAACGGTGGGGTTCAGTTCCTTCTTTCGAACGATTTTATACATATTCTGATCCTTCCTTTATTTCGATTTGATCAAAAAATTACTTTGCGCTCAAACAGATTCATTATAAGAGATATTCTCCCTTTTGTCAAATCCTTATCGATTGATTTCTTCCACTTGGAGGATGTATTTTTTGAAAAAGCCCTCCGGGCGGAGGGCTTTTCCCTATTTCTTCTGGTTGGCCAACAGATCGCGGATCTCGGTCAGCAGCACTTCCTCTGCAGAGGGCACGGGCGGCGCGGGGGGCTCAGCGGCGGCAGCTTCCTCTGCTTCCTTTTTCTTGCCCAGCTCTCCCAGCTTGTTCAGACCTTTCACCAGGAAGAACACCACCAGTGCCAGAATGAAGAAGTTGATCACGGCGGAGATGAAGTTGCCCCAGTTCAGCGTGTTCAGAATCACGTTGCCCGCTTCGTCCAGCTTGGGCGCGCCCCAAAGCCGAGGCAGCACGATTTTCAGTTCGCTGAAATCCACGCCACCCAGAAAGATAGATACGATGGGCATGATGATGTCGTCCGTCAGGCTTTTGGTAATTGTGGAGAACGCGGCGCCGATGATGGTACCAACGGCCAGTGCCATGGCGTTGCCCTTGATGGCGAAAGCGGTAAATTCGTCCCACCAGGAGGGCTTTTTAAATTTCTTGCTCATTTCATTCGTTCCTTTCTGTGGATTTGTTGTTAGGAATTGGCCTTTTCCAATTTCTTTCTGATTTTTTCCATATCTGCACCCTTGGGGGGTGGCAGGGTATTCTTCAGCGGCTTCACGATGTATGCCCCAAATCCTTGCAGGAGCAACGCGGTATTTTCGTTTTTGGGGTTGATGTTAAGCAATTGTTCTCTGAAATGAAATGAGGGAACATCCACGGTTTTCCCATTCCACTTACACACAAGATATTGCGTTTCCGTGTCGTCTTTTTCCCGCAGCATCTGGATAAAACTGTTTTCGTCGCTGTAATCCCCGGACATCACATTCCGGTTCACCAGGATGTATGTATTCCCCTTTTCGGTCTTTACCGCAATAACCTGCTCCGCGTCAGGATGCTCGCAGCAGGTTTTTTCTGCTTCGTCCATCAAGCCGTTAAACGCAGTTCCGATTTCCATACCTTTCCCTCCCGGATGTCATTTTCAGATGGCTGAATAGAGGAGAGGGTTGATTCTCTCTCCTCTTCACGCTTCAATCTTAGCCCTTCTTCTCAATTACCTCGATACCGCCCAGGTATTTACGCAGCACTTCGGGGACGACCACGGAGCCGTCGGCACGCTGGTTCTGCTCCACCATGGCCGGGAAAATCCGGGAGGTGGCCAGACCGGAGCCGTTGAGGGTGTGGACGAATTCCGGCTTTCCGGTGGCCTCCCGGCGGAAGCGGATGTTGCCCCGGCGCGCCTGATAATCCCGGGCGTTGGACACGGAGGAGACCTCCTTGTAGCCGTTCATGGAGGGAATCTGAATCTCAATGTCGTAGGTGCGAGCCATGGACGCGGAGCAGTCGCCCGCGGCCAGCTTCACGGTGCGGAAGTGGAAGCCCAGACCCTTTACCAGATTCTCCGCCTTGCGCACCAGCTCATCGAAGGCCGCGTCGGAATCCTCGGGACGTGTGTACTGGAACATCTCAACCTTGTTAAACTGGTGACCCCGCACCATGCCCCGCTCGTCGGCCCGGTGGGAGCCGGCCTCCCGGCGGAAGCAGGGGGTGTAGGCAAAGAATTTCTTGGGCAGATCCTTCTCGGCCAGAATCTCGTCACGGTAGACGGACGCCAGCGCCGCTTCGGCGGTGGGCAGCATATAGTGAATCCGGTCGTCGGTGGGGTTTGCGATTTTGTAGACCTCGTCGGCAAACTTGGGGAACTGGCCTGCGGTCTCGCCGCACTGGTACTCCAGCATATGGGGCGGCAGAATAAAATCATAACCGTCGGCGATGTGGGTATCGATGAAATAGTTCAGCAGTGCCCATTCCAGCCGTGCGCCCATGCCGGTGTACATCCAGTTGCCGGCGCCGGCCAGCTTGACGCCCCGTTCGTAGTCAATCAGCCCCAGATCCTGGCACAGATCCACATGATGCTTGGGGGTGAAGTCAAACTTGTGGGGCTCGCCGAAATAACGCAGCGGCTGGTTGTTCTCCTTGCCGCCGGGGAGCAGGTCGGGGTCAGGCAGATTGGGCAGGCTCAGCATCAGAGTCCTGTATTCCGCCATGACAGCGTCCAGCTTCTCGGCATCCTCGGCCAACCCTTTTTTCAGTTCCGCCATCTCCGCGAAAATGGGAGCCACATCCTTCCCCTGCTTCTTCAACTGGGGGATTTCCTTGGAAACCTTGTTCTGGCGAGCCTTCCGGGTTTCGGTGTCGGCGATCAGCGCCCGGCGCTGCTCATCCAGCTCCAGAATCCGGTCAACCGCCGCGTCGCAGTCCACTTCCTTCGCGCGCAGTCCGGCTTTGACCCCCTCCGGGTCGTCTTTGATACGTTTGATATCCAGCATTTTTACCTTCTCCTTATGGGATGTTATTTTTGTATTTTCATCAATGCGTCCAGCAGAACCTGCAGATCCTCCTGGCCATAGAACTCCAGTTCAAAGCGGCCCTTCCGCTTTCCGTTGACGATTTTTACGCCGCGCCCCAGATGCTTGCTGAGCTGCTTTTCGCATTCGGCCACATAGTTGACCTCCAGGGTCACCGGCTTTTCAGGGGCAGGCTCTCTCTCCATATTTTTGCACAGCAGCTCCGCCTGCCGGACGGACAGCCCCAGCGCGGCGATCTTCTGAGCCGCCTCCATCTGTTTTTTCTCCGATTTCAGCGTCAGCACGGCCCGGGCATGACCGGCGCTCAGTTCGCCGGTGCGAAGCTTTTCCAGCACCGCCGGGCAGAGCCCCAGCAGCCGCAGGGAGTTGGCCACCGCCGGACGGGACTTCCCCACCCGTTTGGCCGCTTCGTCCTGTGTCAGACCGTAATCCTCGATCAGACTCTGATAGCCCTTCGCTTCTTCCACCGGGTTCAGGTCCTGCCGCTGCAGGTTTTCAATCAGGGCCAGCTCCATGGCCTTTTTATCGTCGGCCTCCATCACAACGGCGGGTACTTCCATCAGATTTGCCATCCGTGCGGCGCGCCATCGGCGTTCCCCCGCGATAATCTGATAATACCCATTGGGCATCGGCCGGACGGTCAGCGGCTGGATCATGCCGTGCTCCCCGATGGACTCGGCCAACGCCTGGAGCTGGGCTTCGTCAAAGTCCTGCCGCGGCTGATCCGGGTTCGGTTCCACCTTGTAAATTGGCAGGAGCTGATAGGGTCCGGTTTCCGCCGTTTCGTCGCCGAAATCGCCCAGCAGAGCGCCCAGTCCCCTGCCCAATCCTTTTTGGGTTGCCATTCAATCACCCTTTCCTCACAATTTTGCTTTCACTTCCTCGGCCAGCGCCCGGTAGGCCGCGCTGCCCCGGCTGGCACGGTCATAGGCCGTCACGGGGATGCCGTGGCTTGGTGCCTCCGCCAGGCGGATATTCCGTGGAATTACTGTTGCAAACACTTTGCCGGGAAAATGGCGGCGCACCTCCTGTGCCACCTGCGCCGAGAAATTTGTTCTCCCATCGTACATGGTCAGCGCCACGCCAAAAATCTCCAATCGGGGATTCAGCCGCCTTTTGACCATTCGAAGGGTTGCCATCAGGTCGGACAGCCCCTCCAGCGCGTAATACTCGCACTGAACCGGAACCAGAATCCCATCCGCCGCGCACAGGCCGTTCAGCGTGAGCAGCTCCAGCGAAGGCGGGCAGTCGATCAGAATCAGGTCATACCGGTCGCGGATTCCGGCCAGCGCCGTCTCAAGCTGCCGTTCCCGGTGATCCTGCCCGATCAGCTCCACCGTCGCGCCTGCCAGATCGGCATGGCTGGGCAGCACGTCCCCGTAGGGCGTTTGAATGATCGCCTGCTCCGCCGGAACCCGGTTGATCACGAGATCATAGGCGGAATACTTAATCTTCCGCTTGTCCACGCCCATGCCGGATGTGGCGTTGGCCTGTGGGTCAAAGTCACACAGCAGCACTTTTACACCCTGATCCCGGAGCGCGGCCGTCAGATTGACCGCGCTGGTGGTTTTTCCCACGCCGCCTTTCTGGTTGACAACTGCGATTATCTTTCCCATTTTCCCTCTCCTCTATTTTTCCTGCTCATTATATCAGGTCGGCAATTCAAAATCAACCCGCAATGTTTCACGTGAAACGCTTCTTCGAATGGGCACCCGCCTGTGAAGGGTGTTTCACGTGAAACAATCAGGATTTCCCTTCGGTAGCCGCCGTGTCCTGCGGCTGCGTGCTAACGACCGTGGAATAGTTTTTACCCAATGGGGTCATGCCGTTCATCTTTTCCATCAGTATCCCATTTGCAAAAGCCAACGCGGCGGCCAGAACAAGCGCGGCAATCAGCCCAGCCGTCAGCCAGCGGCATTTTCTGGCCGTCTTTCGCTCCTGTTCTTCCGGCGGGAGCACCGGACGGCGGTGCGTCCCCCGCTTTACGCGGTCAGTCGCGTGGATCTGGGGTGGAAGCTGAACCACCGTATCCGGTTTTACGGGGTAATGCTCCATTTCCGCCTGACAGTCCTCGCAGAACACCTGTCCAAAGGGAATCTGCCGCCCGCATTTCAAGCAATTCATCAGAAAACCTCCCAGTGACATTCTGCGTCCATTGTACATCACTTTCCCGACGCCGTAAATAGGGCTCACAATTTTATTTTAAAATCATATAATATCTATTGACAATCACGTGACTGTGTGTTATTATCATGTTACCATCTCAACAGGCGGACAACAGACGGCCACAGGCCGGAAAGGAAGTGCACTCCTATGAACTGGACGATCCCTGGCACCACCCTCACCGCGCCGCGGGAGGATGCCGAGCAAATCGAATCCCAGTTTCAATCCATGTTTCTGGCCGGCGGAATTGTGCTGAGTCAGGTAACCAGCATTACAGGTCTCGATGCCTATATGATTCAGAACTGGGTGAAACGCGGATTTCTCACCAAACCCATACAGAAACGTTACACCCTGCGCCAGCTCTGCCGGATTCTGAACATCAATATGCTCCGGGGGATTCTCCCCATGGAGCGCATCTGCGGGATGCTCAGCTATATCAACGGCAATCTGGACGACGAGAGCGACGATATCATCGATGATTCCAAGCTCTATTTCATTTTTGTCAAGCTGGCGGCCCATGCCCGGGACATGGATACCCCCGCCCAGTGGCAGCAGGCCATGCATGAGGTGATGGACGACTATGTGGAGCCATTCCCCGGCGCGCGGGAGCGAATCGCCAAGGTACTTCGCATCATGGTCATCGCCTGGTTGGCATCCCGCATGGCGCAGGAAGCCGAACGGCTTCTGGACGCGCTGTAACATTGTACATTTTTTAGAAGGAGAAAACGAATATGGACAACAACGGAACTTACCGCTGGTCGGCCAACGAACCGGCCAACCCAAGAAAAAAAGCCGGAAACATCGGCAAAATCGCCGCGATTGTGGTGGCGGTGCTGATTCTTGCCTTTGCTTCCGTCACCTGCTTCTACACCGTGGACGACAAGCAGCAGGCTGTGGTCACTACCTTTGGAAAGGTCACGGACGTGACCGACGCGGGCGTCCACTTCAAGCTGCCCTTTGGTATGCAGCGGGTGTACAAGGTGGACGTGAACGTGTACCAGAAAATTGAGCTGGGCTACCGCTCCACCACCTCCAATTCCGACGGTTACACCGTCAACACCAGTGAAAGCACCATGATCACCGGCGACTACAACATTGTCAACGTGGAGTTCTTCGTGGAATACAAGATCTCCGACCCGGAGAAGTATTTGTTCGCCTCCGGTGAGCCGGAGCTGATTCTGCGGAATCTGATTCAGAGTCAGGTACGAAACGTGGTTGGCTCCTCCAGCGTGGATGCCGTACTCACCGACGGCAAGGAGAATATCCAGATGCAGGTCAAGGAACTGGTGACGGAAATTCTGAAAGAATACGACATCGGCCTGACGCTGGTGGACGTGAAGATTCAGGACTCCGAACCGCCCACGGCGGATGTGGTCGAGGCCTTCAAGGCCGTGGAAACCGCCAAGCAGAAAGCGGAAACCGTGGTCAACGACGCCAAGGCCTACCAGAACGCCCAGCTCCCCGACGCGGAAGCCCGGGCGGACAAGCTGATTCAGAACGCCGAGTACCTCCGTCAGAAGCGGGTCAACGAAGCTGTGGAACAGGTGGCCATGTTTGAGGCCATGTATGAGGAATACTCCAAAAATCCGGCCATTACCAAATCCCGGATGTATTACGAAGCCATTTCCCAGGTTCTGCCGGATGTGAAGCTGTACATCAACACGTCCGGTTCCGGCGATGTGCAGATGCTTCTGCCGCTGGAGAGCCTGGTGGATACCGATACTGCCCAGGGAGGTAGCAACTGATATGAAAAAGAAAATCATTCTGCTTGTGATCGCTGTTCTGCTGATCATTGTGCTGGCCAATTCTGCCTACACTGTAAAAGAAAACCAGTATGCCTGCACCGTCCGGTTCTCCAAGATCATCTCCACTGTGGACACGGCCGGCCTGCATTTTAAAGTGCCCTTCATTGATTCGATCAAATATTTCTCAAAAGCCACCACGCTCTATGACATCCCCCCCTCCGAGGTTCTTACCTCCGACAAGCAGAACATGACCGTGGACTGCTATATTCTGTGGAAAATCAAGGACCCGCTGAAGTTCTACCAGACACTGGGCAATTCCACTGTGGCCGAAGAACGGCTGAACGCGCTGACCTACAACGCCCTGAAAAATGTCATGGGTACGCTGGCACAGGCGGATATCATCAATATGGAGGACGGCTCCAAGCGAAACGAGATCTACGATGGCATCGCCGCTTCCGTCAATACGCTGGCTGAGACCTACGGCATCAGTGTGGTGGATGTGAAGATCAAGCAGTTCGACCTGCCCGAAAGCAACCTGAACGCCGTCTATTCCCGGATGATCTCCGAGCGGAATCAGATGGCCGAAAAATACACCGCCGACGGCAACAAGGAAGCGACTCTGATCCGCAACCAGGTCGACAAGCAGGTGAACATTATCATTTCCAACGCCGAAGCGGAAGCCGCCAAGCTGGAAGCCGAGGGCGAAGCGGAGTATATGCGCCGTCTGGCCGAGGCCTACGACACGGCCGAGAAGAAGGATTTCTATGAATTCACGCTGGCGCTGGACGCGCTGAAAGGCAGCCTGAACGGCAATGAAAAGACCGTCATTCTGGATGCCAATTCGGAGCTTGCCCGGATTCTGATGGGCGCGGGCTAATCGGAAAGCTGCGCTTGGTAAAATGCGCCGGTGACCGGACTCGATTACATTATGGTGTCGGCGTCGTCCAGCCGCCGAAGGACAGTCCACCGGACTGTCCCATCTGATGGGTTTGAATCCTCCACGATGCAAAAAGCAGATACCCGGTTCGGGTATCTGCTTTTTTGTGTTTGCACCCTCAGTTCGATACAAGATACCCGTTTATAACGATAGGTACATTATCAGTAAATTCTTTTTCTATCGTTAAATGTCAATCGTTCATCGATATTCTTTAATCATTTTTGATTGGCCTTTTTCTCAACCGAAAGAATAAAGTCTGCCATTGACACTGCTGCATTCACAAATAGTCTTGCGTGGTGCTCATCAATTGAGATTCTGGATGCTCCCACACCATGTGCATCACTATCCTTATTTCTCATCTCCGAAATTGCAGACACAATTTTTTCCAATCCAGACAGAAGCGTGTTTATGCGTCTGTCGGTATTTGAATCTGCGTGCATATTGTAGTGGCCTTTTACCTGCTTATATAAATCGGACATATTTCCAGATGATGACGGTGTATCACCTTTTTTCTCAACAACATAGCAAAAGGTTTCTTCCAACAATGTACGCGCTTTAGTGATGGCGCTATCATAGTTACTTTGATCTACGTCTTGCATTGCTCTACTCGAAATGCTTTTTATATATTCACGATCAATAGTTTTTATTTTGGGTGCTTGGACCTCAACTTTTGCGCCTATCTTTTTGATATAGAACTCAGAATTTAGTATTACTAATTCATGTCCTCCAAAATAAAGCAACCCATTTATTCTTTGCATTACCTCAGAAATTATCTGTTGATAAGCAGAATCAATTGTTGCTGCGGGAAGTCCACTAAGTACATTAGAAAACTGTGCTTTCCCAAACAAGTACGACAACAAATCGGAACATTTATTGTTTTTAATGCAGTGGTCAATCAAATTATCTAAGTATTGCCAACGACTCAGATTTGTTCCACCCCAACTATATGTTGCAGGTAGCCCAAATATCGTAGATAATCCACAGAGATCTGGCCCACTTAAATATGGCATCGCGATACAAACCGAATGCTCATCATCGAATGCCATTTCTCCGAATCTGGTATCTCCATCTAAAATAGCAATGATTTCTTTGGTACGCAAAAGGCCGAATGAGCTTTTTTCATTTGTTGCCATTTTCCCACCCCTTATAATCGCTGTTTCGGATGTCTTCAAAACAGACCTTGTATCTTAGCTGCGATAAGTGCCGCAGTAACATTGGCGCCTACATTTAGAGCAAAATCCTTTAGACCAATCAATGCGGATTTTATAACGCTTGGCTTTTTGTTTTGGTTGATTTTCGTGTTGATTTCATCCAACAATTCCAAGGCACTCTCTTTATCATCGGTGTTAATTGGTTCCCTATTGAAAGACTTTTGGATTTCATCGAGAGCCGCAGTAGCAGCGGAGGCATTAAAAGTTACTACATTATCATTACCCGACACCACTTGTGAACCACTTACATTGCCATTGATGACGCTTCCGTAATAATTATTAATTTGTTGGGGGACAGTTTGTGCGGACACCGTTTCTTTTTCACTAAAAGTCATGGAGATCGTAGGGGAGCTGATTCGTCAGTGTATTGAGGAAAATACTATCAAGGTGCAGAACCAGGAAGAATACATGGAGCGGTATGAACGTCACACCCGCCGTTATGAAAAAATGAAGAAGCGGTACGAAACCATTGAAGCGGAACGACAGCGTCGGAAGGAGCAGAATGACCGCATCAGCGCTTTTGCTGCGATTCTGGCAGGACAGTCGGAGATGCCCATTGAATTCAATGATGACCTCTGGTTGGCGGCAGTCGATCATGCCACGGTCAATGCGGATGAAACGGTGACCTTTACCTTCAAAAGCGGAATTGAGATAACGGAACAGATGTAAAAAGGCTCGGAGCGTGGGTTATCTCCCAAGTTCCGAGCCTTGCTCTCT
>JALFLH010000016.1 GCA_022774865.1 Clostridiales bacterium | reverse complement strand
CTGGGCACCCGATATCCAGCAAGACCATAAAATTCCAAATTCCGATGCATACACAAAGTGCTATCTCGACTAATGAACGGCAGACCTCAAACACGAGGCCTGCCGTTTTGGGTACTACCGGGCGGTTGTTGAGCGCTTACGGACTGCTCGATGGCACAGGCCATCAGGTGGCTTTCCACGCTGCGGGAGATGGAGCTGCGGGAATCCGGATTGTGCGCCGACAGAGAGGCGGTAAAATCCTCCATGATGCCCGCGTCTCCGCCCCCGTGGCCGCTGGCGTTGGTACGGATGTTGAGCACACGCTCCGTAAAGGATTCCGCCTGATTGGCAATGTGCTGGCGGACGAGGATCTGACGGCGCCCGTCGTCGGCTTCAATTTCGCCGTCCTCGCACATGATGTGGATACTCCGGTGGCAGGCGCTGGTCTGTGCGGTCAGGGAGAAGGTGGCGGTCACGCCGTTTTCAAACTCCATGATCACGCTCATGTGGTCGCACACGTTATTGTCGCAGCGGTAGACGCAGCGGCCGTAGGGGCCGGTGCGCAGGGCTTCCATCAGCGCGCCCTCGGTCTGATCCAGGCATACCACATCCGCGGGCCACTGACCCAGAACGGGCAGGTACGCTTTCCGGGCATCAAAGCGGCAGTTCTCCGCCACGGGGCAGTCCAGACATCGGGCCGTGGAACCGGCCGGGGCGTTTTCCTCTCTGAAATAGGACAGCCCCCCAAATGCCGCTACCCTGGTGCAGTGGGAGCCGGTGAGCCACAGCAGAATGTCCAGATCATGGCAGCTTTTCTGCATGATGATGGGGCTGGATTCGGTGTCGTTGCGCCAGTTGCCCCGGACGAAGGAGTGAGCCATGTGAAAATTGCCGATATTTTCGGAATGCTTGATGGCGACGACCTTGCCCAGTTCGCCGGAATCGATGATGTCCTTCAGCGCGCCGAAGAAATTGGTGTAGCGCAGCACATGGCAGACGGTGATTTTCCTTCCAAGGTCGTTGGCCTTTTTCTCAATGGCAAGGCATTCCTTTGCGCTGGGGGAGATGGGCTTTTCCAGCAGGATATCATAGCCGCAGTCCAGCGCGGCCATCACATGGCCATAGTGATCCCGATCCATGGTGGCGATGATGGCGGCGTCAGCGATTTTTCCCAGCGCAAATAATTCAGCCGTATCGGTAAAGCAGCGCTCCCGTGGAACATTCCATTCCTTTGCGGCGTTTTCCAACCGCTCCCTGCGGAGCTCCGCAATGGCGGCAATCTCAATATGATGGGCATGGGCCCAGGAGCCATAAATCGTGCCCCGGGAGCCGGCTCCGATCAGGATGTACTTCATGGATGGATCCTCCTTGCGTATTTTCCTCAGTATAGCAGATTCCGCCGGTCAGCGCAACAGCAGCGCCCTCAGTTTTTCCCGGTTTTCGTCGGACAGGGGGGTTAAGGGCAGGCGGCATCCGCCGCAGTCATAGCCGATGAACTGCATGGCCTGCTTGACGGGAATTGGATTCACTTCGGCGAACAGCGCCTCCACCAGCGGCTGTAACCGGATTTGCAGGGCGGCGGCGGTGTCAAAATCTCCATCCAGCGCGGCATGGGCAAGCGCCTGCGTTTCTGTGGGCAGAATATTGGACAGCACGGAGATAACGCCTTTGCCGCCAAGAGCGATGACCGGGGTGGCCATGTCATCATTTCCTGCCCAGATGGCCATGCTGCTGCCGCATTGCGCCAGGATTTTTGTATACTTGGTGATATCGGAAGTGGATTCTTTGACACCCGCGATGTTGGGAATTCTGGACAGCCGCCGGTAGACGGATACCGGAATATCCACACCGGTGCGGGTGGGCACGTTGTAGAGAATGACGGGCAGGCTGACGCTGTGGGCGACAGCAAGATAATGGGCGTAAAGTCCTTCCGGCGTGGCTTTGTTGTAATAGGGACTGACCAGAAGCAGGCCGTCCACACCGGTCTGCTCGGCGGCCATGCTCAGCTCCATGGTATGACGGGTGGAATTGGAGCCGGTTCCGGCGATGATTTTGCACCGGTTTCCCACGTAGTCCTTCGCCCGCCGGAACAGCTCCAGCTTTTCGCCGTCGGACAGGGTGGCGGATTCTCCTGTGGTTCCGGCGATGACCACAGCTTCAATTCTCGCGTCGATCTGCCGCCGCAGGAGCTGTTCCAGCATGGGATAGTTGATGCTGTCACCCAGAAATGGGGTAACCAGAGCGGTTGCCGCTCCGGTGAAAAGTGGTTCCTTCATAGACTGATCCCTCCGGAACAGTCTATGCAACCCAGAGAAATTTTGACTGGCGGAAGAATGGCAGACCCAAAATGCCCCATCCGCCGGGTTCGGCAGATGGGGCGAAAGGGGATATGGGAAGGACAAATCCGTTACTGGTAGTCTACGACGCCGACCCAGGACAGCAGGAATTCCCGTTCCGCGCCGGTGCTCTTTACAAGCTGGGAGGCGGCGACAATGGGCATCCACTGCTGAACATACTGTCTGGCGGTGTCGCTTTTACGGCAGAACAGGTCGAGGTATTGTTCTGCGGCAGCGTGATCGTCCGCCAAACAGAACAGAAGATAGGTTCTGGCGGCATCTGCGGAGGCATTGCCCTGGGTTGCGTGTGACCAGTCCAGAATATAGGGTGTTCCGTCCGGGGTGAGGACGATGTTGGAGGGGTTGAAGTCCCCGTGACAGATCTTGTTGTGGTTGGGCATACTGTCCAGACGGATGTGCAGATCATACCGGGTGGTGGCATCCAGACCGGACGCGCTGATCTTGTTGTGCATCTTGTCCTTGAGCTTATTCAGCAGGGGACAGGTCATGGCGTGCATTTGAAGCTGGAGATCCACGAAAAAGGCAAGATATTCATCCTTTTTCCCGGGATTCTCCGCCATGAGCTGTGCCAGCGTCTTTCCTTCCACGTACTCGGTGAGAATGGCCCATTTTCCGTCCACGGTGTTCACGCCCAGCAGCTTCGGGATGTTCAGCCCGGTCTGCTCAATCCGCGCCTGATTCAGCGCCTCGTTCAGAATGTCGGCCTTGGAAAAGGCCTCGTCGAATGCCTTGACACAGCGCGCCCCATCCCGGTAGATGGTTTTGTGCGGCCGTACGGCGATCACGGAATCATGATTCATGGATGCTCCTCCTTACACAGTTTCGTTGGTGCCATAGTAGGCGTTCAGATACATCTGCCGGATCTCGCGCATCAGGGGATACCGGGGGTTGGCGCCGGTGCACTGGTCATCAAAGGCCTGCTCCACCATCTCGTCCAGCCGGTTCAGGAAGTCGGCCTCATCGATGCCGTAATCCCGGATGGTGTCCTTGATGCCGATGCGCTTTTTGAGCGCGTCAATGGCGCGGATCAGATTCTCCAGCTTTTCCGCGTCGGTATTGCCGCCCAGCTTCAGATAATCCGCTACCTCGGCATACCGCGCCAGCGTGTGGGGGTGGTCATACTGGGAGAAGGTGCCCATCTTGGTGGGGATCTCAGCGGCGTTGAACCGCAGCACCTGATCGATCATCAGCGCGTTGGCGATGCCGTGGGGCAGGTGGTGGAAGGCGCCCAGTTTGTGGGCCATGGAGTGGCACACGCCGAGGAATGCGTTGGCGAAGGCCATACCGGCCATGCAGGCGGCGTTGGCCATGTTTTCCCGGGCACGGGGTTCGTTGGGACCGTTGTCATAGGCTTTGGGCAGGTTTTCAAAGATCAGCTTCAGACTGCGCAGCGCCAGACCGTCGGTATAGTCCGTGGCCATGACGGAAGCGTAGGCCTCCAGCGCGTGGGTTACGGCGTCAATGCCGGATGCGGCGGTCAGACCTTTGGGCGCGTTCATCATCATGTCGGCATCCACAATGGACATCTTGGGCAGCAGCTCGTAGTCAGCCAGCGGGTACTTCACGCCGGTAGATTCATCGGTGATGACGGCGAAGGGCGTGACCTCGGAGCCGGTTCCGGCGGAGGTGGGAATAGCCACAAAATAGGCCTTTTCACCCATCTTGGGGAAGGAATAGACCCGCTTGCGGATATCCGCGAACCGCATGGCCATATCCTTAAAGTCTGCTTCGGGATGCTCATAGAGTACCCACATGATCTTACCGGCGTCCATGGCGGAGCCGCCGCCAATGGCAAGAATCAGATCGGGCTGGAAGGCTGCCATCTGTGCCGCGCCTTCCCGGGCGCAGGCAAGCGTGGGATCGGGCGCCACATTGTAGAAGGTGGTGTGGATAATGCCCATTTCGTCCAGTTTTTTCTCAATGGGCTTGGTGTAGCCGTTGTTGTACAGGAAAGAGTCGGTGACAATGAAGGCTTTTTTGTGATCCTTCAGCTCGGACAGGGCGACGGGCAGGCTGCCCTTCTTGAAATACACTTTTTCAGGCGCGCGGAACCAGAGCATATTCTCCCTCCTCATGGCCACGGTTTTGATGTTCAGCAGGTGCTTGACGCCCACGTTCTCCGACACGGAGTTTCCGCCCCAACTGCCGCAGCCCAGGGTCAGGGAGGGAGCCAGCTTGAAGTTGTACAGGTCGCCGATGCCGCCCTGCGCGGAGGGCGTATTCAACAGAATCCGGCAGGCCTTCATGCGCGCGGCAAAGGCATCCAGCTTCTCCTTCGCGCCCAGCGGGTCCAGATAGACGGCGGCGGTGTGGCCGTAGCCGCCGTCCCGCACCAGCCGGTCGGCCTTCTCCAGCGCGTCTGCGAAATCGGCGGCGCGGTACATGGCCAAAACGGGGGAGAGCTTCTCGTGGGCAAATGCTTCACTCAGGTCGGTGGAGGTGACTTCACCGATCAGAATTTTGGTTTTTTCGGGAACCTGCACACCGGCCAGCGCCGCGATGGTGTGGGCGGACTGACCGACAATCCTGGCGTTCAGGGCGCCATTTATGAGAATGGTGCCACGGAGCTTTTCGGTTTCCTCCGGGCTCAGAATGTAACAGCCGCGATTGACAAACTCCGCTTTGACCTGCTCGTAGATGCTGTCCAGTACCACCACGCTCTGCTCGGAAGCACAGATCATGCCGTTGTCAAAGGTCTTGGAATGGATGATGGAGGAGACGGCCAGCAGAATGTCGGCGCTCTCATCGATTACGGCGGGGGTATTGCCGGGCCCGACGCCCAGCGCGGGCTTGCCGGAGGAATAGGCGGCCTTCACCATGCCAGGGCCGCCGGTGGCCAGAATAATGTCGGCCTCCCGCATGAGCTGATTGGTCAGCTCCAGACTGGGCACGTCAATCCAGTCGATGATTCCGGCAGGAGCGCCTGCGGCCACAGCCGCTTCCAGAACCACCTTCGCGGCGGCAATGGTGCAGCCCTTGGCTCTGGGATGGGGGCTGATGATGATGCCGTTGCGGGTTTTCAGAGAAATCAGCGTTTTGAAAATGGCGGTAGAGGTGGGATTGGTGGTAGGGATAACCGCAGCCACAACACCGATCGGCTCGGCAATACGCTGGATTCCGTAGGCAGTGTCCTCCTCAATCACGCCGCAGGTCTTGGTGTCCTTGTAGGCGTTATAGATATATTCGGCGGCATAGTGGTTTTTGATGACCTTATCTTCCACAATGCCCATACCGGTCTCGGCCACGGCCTGCTTTGCCAGCGGAATGCGCATTTTGTTCGCGGCCGATGCGGCTGCCAGAAAAATCCGGTCAACCTGCTCCTGAGAGTAGGTGGCGAATTCGGCCTGAGCAGCTCTGATGCGGGCCAGTGCCGTATCCAGCTCCTCTGCATTTGTCACGGGGGTATGGTTCATCTCCATAAATATCAGCTCCCTAATGAATAAGTTGGTATCGATACATAAATACCGATAAATTACTACTGATATAATACTGCAATCCGCCCGAAAGTCAAGAGGGCATTGCTGCATTTTCAGCGTACATGGTTGATTTTGGCGGTATCGATATATTTTCATCAGAATTCCATATCAGAATTGTGCACATAGCCTTCCGGCTATGTGCGACTGATGGCATTTTTCCAAACAGAAAATGCCCCAAAACCGGAAGAAGCCGGGTATCGGGGCATGATGTTTATTTCTGTGCAATATTTCTTGCCACGTGCACACCGCTGGCGGAGGCATGGGACAGGGAATGGGTGATGCCGCTTCCGTCACCGATGATATACAATCCTTTGAAGCAGCTTTGCAGCGTGTCGTCCACCGCCACCTCCATATTGTAGAACTTGACTTCCACGCCGTAGAGCAGGGTATCGTCGTTGGCGGTACCCGGGGCGATTTTGTCCAGCGCGTAGATCATTTCGATGATGCCGTCCAGCAGGCGCTTGGGGAGCACCAGACTCAGGTCGCCGGGCGTTGCGTTCATGGTGGGGGTGACGAAGGAATCCTCCATGCGCTTGGGCGTGCTCCGCTGACCGCGGATCAGGTCGCCGAAGCGCTGCACCATCACGCCGCCGCCCAGCATATTGCTCAGCCGGGCAATGGATTCGGCGTAGCCGGTGGAATCTTTAAATGGCTCGGAGAAATGCTTGGATACCAGCAGGGCAAAATTCGTATTCTGAGTCTGCTTGGCGGGGTCCTCGTAGCTGTGGCCGTTGACGGTGATGATGCCGTTGGTGTTTTCGCTGACCACGGAGCCGCGGGGATTCATACAGAAGGTGCGCACCCGGTCGCCGTATTTCTGCGTCCGGTAGACGATTTTGCTCTCATACAGCTCATCCGTCAGGTGGGAGAACACCTCCGCCGGCAGTTCAACCCGGACGCCGATGTCCACCCGGTTGGACTGCGTGGGGATGTTCAGCTTGCTACATACGGCCTCCATCCATTTGCTGCCGCTGCGGCCCACGGATACCACACAGTCGGCGGCGGTATAGGATTCGCTGCCGCAGGTGACCCGAAAGCCGCCGTCAATCACAGTGATATCGTCCGCCGGCGTGTCAAAGAAAAAGGTTACCTTGGCCTGCAGGTGACGGTACAGGTTTTCCAGCACGACATAATTGATATCCGTGCCCAGATGGCGAACGGAGGCATCCAGCAGATGCAGGTCATTCTGGATACACAGCTTCTTGAACTTGGTGCCGGCAGTGGAGTACAGCCTGGTGCCGGCGCCGCCGAAGCGGAGGTTGATTTCGTCCACATAGCGCATCAGCTCCAGCGCCCGCTGTTTGCCGATGTATTCGTACAGCGTGCCGCCGAAGTCGTTGGTGATGTTATACTTGCCGTCGGAAAAGGCGCCGGCACCGCCGAAACCACTCATAATGGAACAGGTTTTACAGCCGATGCAGGACTTAACCTTCTGACCGTCGATGGGGCAGCGCCGCCGGTTGAGGGGATGACCGGCCTCGAAAACCCCCACTTTCAGTTCCGGACGCAGACGGGTCAGTTCATAGGCCGTAAAAATGCCGCCGGGGCCTGCGCCGATGATGATGACGTCGAATTGCATAAATGATTCCTCCGTGAATATAGATCAGAAGCCGCTGTTGGTGCTTACCTGATTCATAGAATAACATATTTCGTCAGGAAATACAAGGCGGGATAACGGCTTGTATTTCCTCGGACAGAAGGCAATCGGCCGGAGAATTTTTCAAATCCGGGAGAGAAACCGCCGGACTTCCCGGCGGTTTTTCAGCACAAACGTCCGGGCGTGAACCGCCTCGTTCAGCCAGGCGTAGTTGCGCGCCCGGTTGTTTCGGTTGTAATTCCAGATCCAGCGGATAAACTCCCGGTCAAACCGTTCCCGGCATTCGCCGCCCATGTCCGGGCGAATCTTTCCGTAATTGCAGATCACGCGCCGGATCATCCCCCAAAGACAGACGAACCGGTTAAAATCCAAATAGATGATGGTATCACATTGGGCGATGCGTTCCGGCATGGTGCGGCTGTAGTTACCGTCGATGATCCACCGGGGCATCGCCAATGCCGCTGTCAGACGGGCGTCAAATTCTTCCAGAGGAACGTTTTCCCAGTTGCCAGTCCACCAGAGCTTGTCAAGGTGTACCACCGGCAGTCCCAGCTTTTCGCCCAAAGCCCGGGCAAGCGTGGATTTTCCGGCGCCGCCGCAGCCGATAATTAAAATACGCTCCATATGTCCTCCATCGAATGCAAAAACGGCGCAGCCAGCCTTTGCGGTTGACTGCGTCGTTTTCAGAATTTTCTTAAATACGACGGAACTTAATATGCCACGCCCCAGTAGATCATCTTGCTGGCTGGCTTGCCGCAGCAGGCGCAGGTGTCGCCCAGGTGCTCCTGCCGGAAAGGAATGCAGCGGGAGGACATCCCGGCCACTTCCTTCATCTTCAGCTCGCAGGCCTGATCGCCGCACCACATGGTCTTAACGAAACCGCCGTTCTGCTCCTGCAGCGCCTTGGCTTCCTCCAGAGAGTGCGCCTCGTAGATGTGATCATCCAGATTCTTCTTGGCACGATCATACATATCCCGGTGCACCGCATCCAATTGCTGCGCGACTGCGGCTTCCAGTTCCTCCAGCTTGACTACGGTCTTGGCTCGATCCGTCCGTCGTACCAGCACACACTGGTCGTTTTCCAGATCCCGGGGACCGCACTCCACACGCAGCGGTACGCCCTTCATCTCATATTCGGCGCACTTCCAGCCCATGGAGTTGTCGGAATCATCCACCTTGACCCGGAAGCCCGCGTCACGCAGCCGCGCTTCCAGCTTGGCGGCCGCTTCCAGAACGCCGGGCTTATGCTGGGCGATGGGCAGAATCACCACCTGAATGGGGGCAATCCGGGGCGGAAGAACCAGACCGTTGTTGTCGCCGTGGGTCATGATGATGCCGCCAATCAGCCGGGTGGATACGCCCCAGGAGGTCTGATAGGGGTTGACCTTCTGGTTGTTTCTGTCGGTGTATTCAATGCCGAACGCCTTGGCGAAGCCGTTGCCGAAGTAGTGGGAGGTGCCGGCCTGCAGCGCCTTGCGGTCGTGCATCATGCACTCGATGGTGTAGGTGGCCTCAGCGCCGTTGAATTTCTCTTTGTCGGTTTTCTGACCCCGGGTGACGGGCATGGCCAGCACATTCTCGCAGAAGTCGGCGTAAATGTTCAGCATCTGCTCGGTGAAAGCCTGCGCCTCTTCGGCGGTGGCGTGCATGGTGTGACCTTCCTGCCAGAGAAATTCCCGGTGGCGCAGGAAGGGACGGGAGGTTTTCTCCCAGCGAAGCACGCTGCACCACTGGTTGTATTTCAGGGGGAGATCCCGATGGGACTGAATTACGTTGGCGAAGTGTTCGCAGAACAGGGTTTCGGAGGTGGGGCGAATGCAGTAGCGCTCATCCAGCTTCTCGTTGCCGCCCATGGTGACCCAGGCGCATTCCGGCGCAAAGCCTTCCACGTGATCCTTTTCTTTCTGGAGCAGGGACTCGGGAATCAGCATGGGCATATACACATTTTCCACGCCGACCTTCTTGAATTCTGCGTCCAGAATTTTCTGGATGTTTTCCCAGATGGCATAGCCATAGGGACGGTAAATGAACATACCCTTGATGAAGGAATAGTCGATAAGCTGCGCTTTCCTGCACACGTCCGTGAACCACTGTGCAAAATCGACCTCCATATCGGTAATCTGTTCGACCTTCATTTCTTTTGCCATGTCTCTCATCCTCCCGGATTTCTTTTGTCTCGTGTTTACTATTATAGCACCGTTGTCAAGATGCTGCATAGAATGGAGCAAAGTTTTTCCCTGATTTCCGCATTGATTTGAGGAGGCGTATATGGTGCAAATTACCATTTTTCTGGAACCGGCAGCGGCGCTGCTCTACCAGCGCATTGCACAGGCTGCCGGAAAGCCGTTGGAGCAGGTGCTGTCTGACGCCCTGTTCCGGCTGGCGGGCGAGCTGAGTCTGGAGGCCATCAAAGAATAATTTTTTCCGGACGTTGTATTTTTCCGCAGAGTTTGATATACTGAAGAAAAAAACGGAGGCAACCCAATGAAATCCATCCGTGAAATTTATAAAATCGGAAAAGGCCCATCCTCTTCGCATACCATGGGGCCGGAGCGGGCGGCAAAGCTGTTCAAATCCCGGAACCCCGGGGCGGAGGCGTTCCGCGTGATTCTCTATGGCTCTCTGAGCAAAACGGGCGTGGGTCACGGCACCGACCGGGTGCTGCGGGAGGTTCTGTCTCCGCTGCCCACGGAAATAGTGTTTTCCGACGAGAAGCTGGAAAACGCCCATCCCAACACCATGGATTTCATCGCCCTTCAAAATGGAGAACAGGCAGGCTTTCTGCGTGTGGAGTCCATCGGCGGCGGCGATATTCGGATTCCCGGCTCCCAGCTTGCGGAAACGGAGGATATCTATCCCGAAAATTCTTTCGCGGAAATATCCGACTTTCTCAAATGGCGCTATATCGGAACCCTGTCCGAATACGTAGAAATGAACGAGGGGCCGGAGATCTGGGATTTTCTGGACGAGGTCTGGCAGACCATGAAGCGTTCCATTGCCGAAGGCCTGAGCGCAACCGGCACGCTGCCCGGCGGTCTGAACGTACAGCGGAAGGCACGGTATCTGTATGAGCAGCATCCCCGGGAGGAGGCGCCCGCGCTGCGGGAATTCCAGATGATTGCCGCCTATGCCTATGCGGTGGCAGAGCAGAACGCGGCCAACGGCACGGTTGTAACCGCGCCAACCTGCGGCGCCTGCGGTGTTCTGCCCGCCGTGCTGAAATACGCGCAGGACACCCGGCATTTTTCAGACCGGCAGATTTTGCGGGGTCTGGCCACCGCGGGCATCATCGGGTCGCTGACCAAGCGAAATGCCTCCATTTCCGGCGCAGAATGCGGTTGTCAGGCAGAAATCGGCACCGCTTGCTCCATGGCGGCCGCCGCGCTGGCAGAGCTTTACGGACAGAATTTGGATCAGGTCGAATACGCTGCAGAGGTCGCCATGGAGCATAACCTCGGACTGACCTGCGACCCCATCTGCGGCCTGGTGCAGATTCCCTGCATTGAGCGGAATGCCGTGGCTGCCATGCGCGCCATGAACGCCTGCAATCTGAGCTATTTCCTGACCGGCTCCCGGAACATCAGCTATGATATGGTCTGCCGGGCCATGAAGGAAACCGGGTTGAATCTGAGCCACCAGTACAAGGAAACCAGTGAAGGCGGCCTTGCCAGGATTTACGACCGGCGCCGCAGAAAATGAGCCGCCCCACCGGATTTGCGGCGGAGAACTTGAAATCAGGCGGCATTCGTGATATGCTATTAAAAAAGGAAGAAGTGAGTTTTTTGAACCTGCAGGAATCCGGTGAAATGTATCTGGAAACCATCTATATTTTATCGCAGCAGAGTAGCTGCGTCCGTTCCATTGACGTGGCGGATTATATGGGCTATTCCAAGCCAAGCGTCAGTCGTGCTCTTGGCCTGCTGAAAAACGGAGGCTATGTGACGGTGGAGGGGAACGGGTTTCTGACGCTGACAGACAGCGGCCGGCAAATCGCCGGAAAAATCTACGAACGCCACACCGTTCTCCGGGATATGCTGGTTCGCCTTGGCGTGGACGAAAAAACCGCCGCTGCCGATGCCTGCCGCATCGAGCACGTCATCAGCGAGCAGTCCTTCGATGCCATCAAAACCCACATCTGTCGGGATATGTTCCAAACGGATCATTCGCCGGATTCCCCTTGATGCAATTCCCGCCCGCCGCAGAAGTCTGGCTGCGAAGGGCGGGGTTCTCTGTATGTTCAAACAAAAGTCGACAGTAACAATACGGGTGTATCACATCAAAGCGATACACCCGTGTTTTCATAGAATGCGGTTATGATTTCTTCTTACCATAGGCCAGAGCACAGATGACTGCCGTCAGAGGAACTGCCAGCATGACACCCACGGAGCTGGAAATGGCACTGACGGCTTCCAGACTCAGATAGGGGGAACTCAACAACTGCCATGGCTGAAGCCCCAGAGAGTAGATGTAAACGATCAGCGTCAGACCGCTGCCAATGATTGCCAGAATCAGGGTGTTGGTCATGGTGCCCACCATGTCCCGGCCAATGTTCATCCCGCTGCGGAGCAGCGCCCGGCAGGTCAATGTGGGATTTACCCGGGTCAGCTCCTGCACGGCGGAGGAAATGCTCATGGCTACATCCATCACCGCGCCCAGCGCGCTGACGATGACGCCGGCGGTCAGCAGGCCGGAAATGCCGATGGCGCTTTCTCCGGTTTGCCGAAGCTGAAGCAGGGCTTCGGCGTATTCCTGGCGGTAGCCATCAATCCGCAGAAAATACTGGGCTGCCATGCCGAAAACTGCCGCCAGTGTGATGCCAGCCAGTGTGCCAAGACAGGCACAGACGGTTTTTTTGCACAGGCCGCCCAGAATCACGAAGGTGGCTGCCGTCACCAGCACCGCGATCAGAAAGGTGGTGGGGATGGTGGGCCAGCCCCGCAGCAGCAGCGGCAGCAGAATCCACACAAGAGCCGCAACCGTCAGAACCAGGCTTACCAGACTTTTGGCGCCCACCTTTCCACCCACCAGCACCGTTACCAGCAGGAATACCGCCACAATTGCCAGCAGTCCCGGCGTCCGGTTGGCCTCGTACACATAGCACCGCACGGTGCCGTCGGCGTAGGTGGACAGACCCACAGTGACGGAATCGCCCGCCTCAAAGCACTGGCCGTATATGGGTCCCACGGTGTTGTCGGCCAGCATCCGGGTTCCCGCGTACTGGCCGGTTTTTATGGTGACAATCAGGGTTTGGCTGCCCCGGAAATGGTTCTCAGACACCGGATCAGCTTCGGTGGAGTCGGCGAGAACCTGATCCACAACCCCGTTCTCGTATTCGATGTATTCTTCGGGCTGGGCTTCGGAAGCAGCTTCGGCCGGATGACCGGCAAAATACAGCAGCACACCCGTCATCAGCACCGCGGCCAGAATCACGGCAGACCCGAATCGGCGCTTCCAATTCATAATAACCACACCCCCAAAAGATACTTCTGCACTTGAACCGGAATTTCAGCAGTTTTCTTTATAACAATACCATTCCCCTCCGGCTCTGTCAAGCCGGAGCCAAGGAGCAATTGGATTCCTTTTTCGCCTGTTGCGCTTTGAACAGATAGGGAGGTGTCCTAAAACTTTGGAAAAATATTGAAAATATTTGTGGATTTTATGAAATAAATATGATATGCTATGTGTATTAAATTCTGGGAGTCCGCACAAAAGTGGAACCCAAAGGAGGTTTCTAAATGAACCGATCAATTCACAGCAAATTCCTCGCGTTCCTGCTGGCACTGGTCATGGTATTTTCCATGCTGCCGGTGTCCGCATTGGCAGCGGAGGAAACCGCGACCTGGAGCAAAGTGGATCTGAAGGATATCAAGCCGGAAGATACCATTGCCATCACAATGACTACAACGGATGGGACAACGTATGTACTGGATAATTCCAAAGGCACATCATCTGCTCCCACCGCCGTTATGGGAACTGTGTCCGATGACACGCTCACCATAACCACGGAATCCAGTGACTCGCTGGCGTGGAACATCGTCCCCCACGTGGACAGCGAAGGCAGCCAGGACGGTTATGTCCTCTATAAAGGCGGCACAACGGAGGAATGGCTGTATTCCACCAATGCGAACAATGGTGTCCGCGTCGGAACCAATGCGAACAATATCTGGGTGGTGGATGAAGCCAGCGGGTACCTCAAGCATGTGGCGACCTCCCGCTACCTGGGCGTGTACACCACTAACCCGGACTGGCGCGCCTATACCAATACTACCGGCAATACTAAGGACCAGACCCTGGGTTTCTGGAAGCTGGAAAGCTCCACAGAGCCGGAAAAGGAAACCGTCGCCACGCCAACTGCTTCTCCCGCGCCCGGGGCGGTGGAAGCCGGTACCGAGGTCACCTTCTCCTGCGCCACGGAGGGCGCTGTAATCCAGTATCATACCGGAGACGGCGAATGGATCACGGCCAGCAAGGCTGTGGTCAATGCGGCAACCACCTTCACAGTCAAAGCCACCAAGGATGGCATGAACGACAGCGCCGAAGCGACGTTTGCCTATACCATTCAGACGGAAGAAGCTTCCACTGTTTCCATCGCTGAGGCGCTGGCTGGCGAAGAAGGCACAAGCTTCACCGTTAAGGGCGTTGTAACCTGCGTGGATGGCCAGAACATTTATGTGCAGGACTCTACCGGTGGTATCTGTGTGCGCATGAGCGCAAAGCCCACGGATATTTCTCTGGGCGACACCATCATTGGCACCGGCTCCAAGACTGTTTACAGAGGTATGGCTCAGTTGGGCGACGGCACCTATGAGAAGTCCTCCGGCCTGACCCTGACCGCCAAGGAGACCACCATCGGTGAGTTGACCACTGCCGATGTGTGCACCTATGTCAAGCTCAGCAATCTTGAGATCACCGAGATTTATGATAACAACGGTACATATTCCAATCCCAACGTCACTTTCAGGGATGAAAAGGGTGACACCATCCAGCTCTACAAGGCTGTCATGGGCAAAAACGAGGACGGCACCTGGGAATACGCGGTTGGCGGCCTGGTGGATGTGACTGCCGCAGTTGGTATCAACAATACCGACTTGCAGCTTCGCAACACCCTGACCAGCGAGATCACCAAGGCCGCAGATGCACCTTCTTATAACACCATCGCTGAGGCTCTGGCTGGAGCTGCGGATGAAAGCTTCACCGTCAAGGGCGTCGTGACGCTGGTGGACAGTAAGAACATCTACATCCAGGACGAGACCGGCGGCATTGACCTGTACTTTGGCACCGCTCCCACGGATATCGCACTGGGAGACACCATCATCGGCACCGGCGTACGCACTACCTACAACGGTCTGCCGGAGCTGAAGGATGCCACCTATGAAAAGTCCTCCGGCCTGACCCTGACGGCCAAGGAGACTACCATCGGCGCGCTGACCGACAAAGACATCTGCACCTATATTTCTCTAAAGGGTGTGGAGGTCACCGAGGTATACGATAACAACGGTAAGTATTCCAACCCCAACATCACCGTTACCGACGGCACCAACACCATTCAGCTGTACAAGGCTGTTGTGGGCAAAACCGACGGTGCCTGGGATTTCAAGGTTGGCGATAAGATCGATATCAAAGCGGCTGTCAGTGTGTATAATAGCAAGCTCCAGCTCCGCAACACCCTGGCATCCGAAGTCACCCTGACGCCCAAGACCCAGTATGCCAAGCTGACGGATGCCATCGAGACCGACGATCAATTCGTCATCTACTATAATAAGGATTCTCTGGTCATGACCGAAACGGTCAACGGCAAGGGCCTGGACGGAACCGCGGCTACCCCTGTGGGTGAGTTTGTTGCGGTAACCGAAGACATGGCAGTGCTCACCGCTGTCAAGGATGAAAACGGCTCCTACACCTTCACCACCGCCGACGGCAAGTACCTGACCTCCGGCGCCACCGGCAACAGCCTGACCCTTGCCGATGAGGCTTCCGATTACAGCCTGTGGACGCTGAAACCCGTCACCGGCGGCTTCCATATCGTCAACGTCAACGCAGTCTATAAAGACAATAAGCAGGCTCTGGAAATCTATAACGGAGTGTTCACGACCTTCAGCGAGAAGGATACGGACTATTACCTCTTCAATCTCTACAAGCTGACGGACGAGGAGCCCACCGAGGATGCCTCCGACCTGCCTGCCGACGGCGATCAGGTCGTGATCTACAATGCCTCCGCGGAAGGTGTCATCGGTCTGGAGGACAGCCTGGGCGCGACCATGTCCAGCGTGGCTGCCGTCATTGAAGACGGAAAAGCCATCGTTGGCAATGGCGGCCGTGTGTTCACGGTTTCCGTCAGCGGCAGCGACTACAGCTTCGCTTCCGGCGGCAAGTATCTGGCTGCCGATGATGCCGAGAACCTGTTCCTGACCGAGACCCTTGACGACTACGCCAAGTGGAATCTGGAGAAGAAGACCGACGGCTATGTGATGAACAACAAGGCCGCCAAGTACACCTTCTCCAATGGCGGCAGCGCCACGGTCTGCATCGAGTATTTCAGCGGCTCCTTCTCCGGCTGGACCTATAAGAGCGCTGACTCCGCCATTTTTGAGTTCAACTTCTATCCCGTTGCCGAGGGTACCCCCATTACGGACGGCGTTGTCAACAAGCCCGCCGTGGATTTCGGCACCCTGACCGATGCGTTCATCCATACCGATTATACCTTCTCCTTCAACGTGGATGCCGTGTTCGGTGTTGAAGGTGAACTGACCGTCAAGGTTGGTGAGACAGAGCTGACCGCCAACGAGGACGGCTCCTACACCATTCCCGCGGAACTGGTGGCGGGCGAATCCCTGACCATCACGGTTTCCGGTGTGGATACCAAGGGTGTGGATATTACCGGCAGTGCGGTCGTGACCGTGCTGGATGTGCCCGTCATTGACGAAGTGACCCCCGCTTCCGGCGAACAGACCGGCGATAACAAGAAACCCGTCATCTCCGCCAAAATCAGCAACGCCGGAGAGAATCCCACCGTCACCATGACCGTCAACGGCGAGGAAGTGGCGGCTGTGTACGATGCCGAAACCGGTCTGGTTTCTTACACCCCCGCCGAAGACATGGCTGACGGCCGTACCACGGTTACCGTTACGGTAGTTCGCGCGGATGAAAAGGAAGCCTCCAAGTCCTGGAGCTTTGTCGTGGGCAAGTCCAGATATCAGCTTTATTTCGGCCAGCTCCACTCCCACACCACCTTCTCCGACGGCTCCGGTTCTCTGGATTCCGCTCTGGATTATGTGGCGAATCTGCCGGACAGCGCCAATGTGGACTTTGTGGCGTTCACTGACCACTCCAACTACTTTGACACGAAGGATGCTGTCAACCCCGAAAGCGCCCTGTATGATATGACGCAGGCCACCGCTTACAGCCAGGAGACCTGGGCAAAATACAAGAACACCGTGGCTGCCTTCAACGAATCTCAGGCCAAGATCGTAGCCGTTGCCGGCTTTGAGATGACCTGGTCCGGCGGCCCCGGCCACATCAATACCTTCAACACTCCCGGCATTGTCTCCCGGAACAATTCCACGCTGAACAACAAGACAGATGATGCAGGTTTGAAGGCTTACTACGCCCTGCTGAGCCAGCCTGAAGGCGCTGAATCTCTCAGCCAGCTCAACCATCCCGGTTCCACCTTCGGTACATTCGCCGACTTTGCCTACTGGGATCCCGTGATCGACTCCCGTGTATTCCTGGTGGAAGTTGGCAATGGTGAAGGCGCCATTGGCGCCGGCGGCTACTATCCCAGCTATGAGTATTACACCATGGCGCTGGATAAGGGCTGGCACGTGGCGCCCACCAACAACCAGGATAACCACAAGGGCAAGTGGGGCAACGCCAACGATGCCCGCGACGTTATCATCACCGACGACTTCTCCGAGGCGGGCATCTACGAGGCCATCCGCGCTCTGCG
>JALFLH010000035.1 GCA_022774865.1 Clostridiales bacterium | reverse complement strand
TCTTCTCCTGTCCCTCGGCCATGGCCTCCACATACTCATGCAGCGTAATCCGCTTGCTCTGTTTGTGAGACCAGAACATCAGCAGATCCTCGGTGGCATCCTTGTGGGAACCGTACTGCTCAACGGTGGAGTATTTCAACTGACGGCCAAAGGCATCGAAGAACTTCTCGTAGTTCTCCCGGTCGTTCTCCAGCAGGGATTTCAGCTCCTGCTTGACCTTCTTTTCAAGGTTACGGGAAATGATGGCGAGCTGGCGGTTGTGCTGCAGCATCTCACGGCTGATATTCAGGGAGATATCCTGGGTATCCACCACGCCGCGGACGAAGCGGAAGTGGTCGGGCAGCAACTCCTCACAGTGATCCATTATCATCACACCGGAGGAATAAAGCTGCAGGCCGCTTTTGAAATCCTTGGAGTAGTAGTCATAGGGCGCCTTGCTGGGGATATACAGCAGTGCCTTGAAGGACACGGTTCCCTCGGCGCTGGTGTGAATCACCCGCAGGGGCTTGTTGTAGTCGAAGAACTTCTCCCGGTAGAAGGACTCATATTCCTCATCGGTCACGTCCTTCTTGTTCCGCTGCCAGATGGGAACCATGGAATTGATGGTTTCCCATTCGGTGTACTCTTCATACTTCGGCTCCTTCGGCTCTTTGGGCTTCTTCTCCCCGCCCTCGGCGGATTCTTCCTCGTTCTCCTCCTGATCCTCTTCCGGCTCCTCCACCTGGCGGGATTTGGTAACCTCCATGCGGATGGGGTAGCGGATATAATCGGAATACTTCTTAATCAGATTTCTCAACTCGTACTCGTCCAGGAATTTGGAGTAATCCTCGTCGTCGGTATCTGGCTTCAGGGTCATGATGATGTCGGTACCGGCGGCATCCCGCTGCGCCGGTTCAATGGTATAGCCGTCCGCACCGTCGCTGGTCCACTTCCATGCGGTATCCTCGCCGTATTTTCTGGAAATCACGGTGACGGAAGAAGCCACCATAAACGCGGAATAGAATCCCACGCCGAACTGGCCAATGATGTCGATATCGTCCTTCTGCTCCATTTCCTGCTTAAAGTCCAGAGAACCGGACTTGCAGATGGTGCCCAGATTCTCCTCCATCTCTTCCCTGGACATACCGATGCCGTTATCGGACACGGTGATGGTGCGGTTGTCCTTGTCGCGGGTAATGGTGATGGCAAAATCATCCCGGTTCAGGCCCACCTTGTCATCGGTCAGGGCGGTGTAGGCCAGCTTGTCGATGGCGTCGGAAGCGTTGGAGATGATCTCCCGCAGGAAAATCTCCTGATGGGTGTAGATGGAGTTGATCATCAGATCCAGAAGCCGCTTGGACTCCGCTTTGAATTGCTGCTTTTCCATAGTGCTGTTTCGCTCCTTTTCATTTTTAGCACTCTAAATAACTGAGTGCTAATATTATAGCGCACCCTGCGGAAAAAGCAAGCCCCTTCAAAAAAAGTTCTTTCTTTATTTACAATTATATGGTATGATTAAAATGTAATATTATGTGTATGTGAGGTCTTAGAGTCCTCTGACGCGAAAGTACGAAGCATTAAGGAGTTAAACATGATCACTGTCAGTAATCTCGGTATGCAGTTTGGCGGCCAGTGGCTGTTCCAGCACGTGGATCTCCAGTTCCTCCCCGGCAACTGCTACGGCATCATCGGCGCCAACGGCGCGGGCAAATCCACTTTTCTGCGGATTCTCACCGGTGAGTTGGATTCCACCAACGGAACCGTCACCATCGACCCCGGCAAGCGGGTCTCCGTTCTGAAGCAGAATCAGAACGCCTACGACGAATACACCATTCTGGACACCGTCATCATGGGCAATCAGCACCTGTACGACGTGATGAAGGAAAAGGATGCCATCTATGAAAAGGAAGACTTTTCCGACGAGGACGGCCTGCGCGCTGCCGATCTGGAAGCGGAGTTCGCGGAGCTGGGCGGCTGGGAAGCGGAATCCGACGCCTCCCGCCTGCTGCAGGGTCTGGGCATCCCCACAGATATGCATGATGATCTGATGGGCTCCACCGACCCCCGTCTGAAGGTCAAGGTGCTGCTGGCCCAAGCGCTGTTTGGCAATCCCGACATCGTCATGCTGGACGAGCCCACCAACAACCTGGACATTGAAGCCATCAACTGGCTGGAGGATTTTCTGCTGGACTTCCCCGGCATGGTTATCGCCGTGTCCCACGACCGTCACTTCCTGAACACCGTCTGCACCCATACCGTGGATATCGACTACGGCAAGATCAAGATGTACGTGGGCAACTACGACTTCTGGTATGAGTCCTCCCAGATGGTGCAGGCCATGCTCCGCAACAAGAACAAGCGGAATCAGGAGAAAATTGAAGAGCTGCAACTGTTCATCCAGCGTTTCTCCGCCAACAAATCCAAGGCCAAGCAGGCCACCGCCCGCCGGAAGCTGCTGGACAAGCTGACCGTGGAGGAAATGCCCTGCTCCACCCGCCGCTATCCCTTTGTGGGCTTCCAGCCGGAGCGGGAACTGGGCAAGGATATTCTGACCGTCAAGGATGTGTCCGTCACGGTAGACGGGGAAAAGCTGCTGGACAAGGTCTACTTCTCCGTTGGCCGCAACGACAAGATTGCCTTTGTGGGTGAAAACGAGAAAGCCCAGACCGCCCTGTTCCAGATTCTGATGGGCGAGCTGGAACCGGACGAAGGCTCCGTCAAGTGGGGCATCTCCACCGTGCGCAGCTACCTGCCCAAGGATAACACCCCCTACTTTGAGGGCAACGAGATGGAGCTGGTGGACTGGCTGCGCCAGTATTCCGCCAAGAAGGACGACGTGTATCTGCGGGGCTTCCTGGGCCGGATGCTGTTCTCCAACGAGGATGTCTTTAAGCACGTGAATGTTCTGTCCGGCGGCGAGAAGGTGCGGTGTATGCTCTCGAAAATGATGTTGTCCGGCGCCAACGTGATTCTGCTGGATCAGCCCACCAACCATCTGGACATGGAATCCATTCAGGCTGTGAACAAGGGTCTGGAGGCCTTCCCGGGCGTGGTGCTGCTGGCCTCCCACGACCACGAGCTGCTGGAATCCACCTGTAACCGGGTCATCGCCTTCCAGCCCGACGGCACCATCATGGATCGCTACGGCACCTACGATGAGTACCTGTACTGGATGGAGCAGCAGAAGGAGAAGAATTGAGAATGAAAAGAATCTTAGACATGATCACCGAAAAAATGCAGGCGGCGTTCGAGGCCGCCGGGTACGATCCGTCCTTCGGCCGGGTCAACGTATCCAACCGCCCCGACCTGTGCGAATACCAGTGCAACGGTGCGCTGGCCGCCGCCAAGCAGTACAAATGCGCCCCCATCCAGATTGCAAATGCCGTGGTGGCTCAGCTCGACCGGGCGGACTATGATCTGGCCGACGCCGTCATGCCCGGCTTCATCAACCTGAAGCTGTCCGGCGCTTTTCTGGCAAAATATCTGGAACAGATGCGCACCGCACCCGACTTCGGCGTAGAAAAGACCGGGGCGGGACAAACCTGCGTGGTGGACTATGGCGGCGCCAACGTGGCCAAGCCCCTGCACATCGGCCACCTGCGCCCCGCCATCATCGGCGAAAGCCTGAAACGGCTGTATCAGTTCTTCGGCTTCAACGCCATCGGCGACGTGCATCTGGGAGACTGGGGACTGCAGATGGGTCTGATCATTGCCGAGCTGCAGGATCGCCAGCCGGAGCTTCCCTATTTTGACCCGAACTTCACCGGTGAATACCCCGTCGATCCGCCTTTCACCCTCTCCGATCTGGAGGAAATCTACCCCGCTGCCTCTGCCCGCAAAAAGGTGGATGAGGAGTTTGCCGCCCGCGCCCACGCCGCCACCTTCGAGCTGCAGCAGGGCCGCCGGGGCTACCGGGCCATCTGGCAGCACATCATGAACATTTCCATCCCCGATCTGCGGCGGATTTACGACCGTCTGGACGTCCATTTTGAAAAGTGGCTGGGCGAAAGCGATGCCGAGCCCTATATCCCCGCCATGATTCAGCGTCTGAAAGATGAGGGCTACGCCGTGGAAAGCGACGGCGCGCTGGTATTTCCGGTGGCCGAGGATACCGACAAAAAGGAAGTCCCCCCCTGTATTCTGGTCAAGTCCGACGGTGCGGCCATCTACGCCACCACGGATCTTGCCACCATGGTGCAGCGGATGCGCGACTGGAATCCGGACAAGATGCTCTACGTCACCGACAAACGCCAGAACCTCCACTTTGAACAGATTTTCCGCGCCGCGAAGAAGAGTGGCATCGTCCGTCCCGAAACAGAGTTGGAACACGTGGGTCACGGTACCATGAACGGCGCCGACGGCAAACCCTTCAAGACCCGGGACGGCGGCGTTCTGCGGCTGGAGACTCTGATTCAGGACATGACGGATTTCGTCCGGGCCAAGGTGGTGGAGAACCAGATTGTGGAGGAATCGGCCGTAGAGGAAACCACCGCCAAAATTGCCCTGGCCGCTCTGAAGTACGGCGACCTGAGCAACCAGCCCACCAAAGACTACAATTTTGATCTGGAACGGTTCGCCGCCTTCGAGGGCAACACAGGCCCCTATATTCTCTATACCATTGTCCGTATCAAGTCCATTCTGGCAAAATACGGCCCCTGGGAACACCTGCCCATTCAGGAGCCTGCCAACGACTTTGCCAAGGATTTAATGCTCTCTGTCACCAAGCTGGCTCCCACGCTGGAAAACGCGTTGAAGTCCTCCGCTCCCAATCTGATTTGCGCCTACATCTTCGAACTGGCCGGCGCGGTGAATAAATTCTATCACGAGACCCGGATTCTGACCGAGGAAGATGAGACACTGAAAGCGGGCTACATCGCCCTGATCGGTCTGGCCAAGAACATTCTGGAAACCTGCATCCACATTCTGGGCTTTGAAGCGCCGGAAAAAATGTAAGTTTTATTGAAAAAAGCTATCTCAAAATGGCGGGTTTTCGTAAAGCAGTTTCAGTTCCGGCAGTAATATCTGCCGGGACTGTTCTTGCATAAATTGAAGCCGTCTGATATGATTAAACAAGCCGATAAACTTGAAGTTGCATAGGAGAATGTACTATGAAATGTCCATATTGCCAAGAAGAAATGCAGTTGGGATATATCCCTAACGGGGAACAGCCTGTGCAATGGATTCCAAACGGAGAAAGGGTATCGTTTCTCTCTTTTTCCATTGCAGAACAGGGAGTTCCCCTAATCAATCAGTTCAAACCGTTAAAAGCGAATGGATATAAAGCGGAAGCCCATTATTGTTCAAATTGTAAGGTAGTCATTGCACCGACAAAAAACTGATTACAGAATGTCAGCTTCCAATTTGTCGAACTGATAAAGGACGCACTTCTATACACCTTTCGGTGTACTGTGCGATCTGCATTTTTGCGCAGCGCCAAAGCCTCCCTTGTGTAAAGGGAGGTGGCACGGCATAAGCCGTGACGGAGGGATTGTCATGCAGCCAAAGTACAATAAGCAGTTGGTTCCTTTTGCAAAACAGCTGCGAAAAGAAATGACCAAGGAAGAACGGCACCTATGGTATGATTTTCTGCGTTCCTACCCTGTCCGTTTTTCCAGACAAAAGGTGCTGGGAAAATATATCGCTGATTTCTATAGCGCAGAAGCAAAGCTTGTCATTGAGTTGGATGGTTCTCAACACTATGAGGATAGAAACGTCAAAAAAGATGCAGACCGCACCGCTTTTCTGGAGGGGTATGGTCTGAGAGTCATTCGTATCCCTAACAACGAAGTCGGCAGAAATTTCCGTGGAGTTTGTGAGTATATCGATGCTGCGGTAAAGCAATCCCTCAGTCAGCTTCGCTGACAGCTCCCTTTACACAAGGGAGCCCTGGGCGCTGCCGCGCCAGTACACAACATATAAACCGACCTATGATCGTAACCATAGGTCGGTTTAACTGTTTTACGAAGCTCCGCCTCAACGAGACGGCATTTATTTTTGGAACCTGACCACATCATTTGGTGTGCAGTCCAGAATCATGCAAATCTTTTCCAGCGCATCCTGCGTCTGATTATCAATCCCAGATTTGAGCAGTCGGTATTGGCTGACCTGCTTTTTCTCCATTGTTTCCCAAAGAGGCGAATAATCAAGCATCTTTGCACCAGCTTTTTTATGAATCCCGCCGCAGATTTTGCATCTGCGGCGGGGTCGTTTGGATTTATTTCATAGCTTCCAGCGCCAGGGCGTTCTGGGTCTTGTACAGCTCCGCGTAGATGCCGCCCTTTTGGAGCAGCTCTTTGTGGGAGCCGCATTCGGTAATCCGGCCGTCGGAAATGGACACAATACGGTCTGCCGAACGGATGGTGGAAAGCCTGTGGGCGATAATCAGCGTGGTTCTGCCCTTGGCCAGATTGTCAAACGCCCGCTGAATTCTGGCCTCGGTCACGGAATCCAGCGCGGAAGTCGCCTCGTCCAGAATCAGGATGGGTGGATTTTTCAGAAAAATCCGGGCAATGGCAACCCGCTGCTTCTGTCCGCCGGAGAGCAGTGTGCCCCGTTCGCCCACATAGGTATCGAAGCCATGGGGCATCGCCATGATGTCATCATAGATCTCTGCCTGCTTAGCTGCTTCCGTAACCTCCTCCGGGGTGGCGTCTGGCTTGCCGTAGCGGATGTTCTCGAAGATGGTGTCCGCGAACAGGAACACATCCTGCTGGACGATGCCGATGTTCTCATGGATGGACTGCTGGGTCACGTCCCGGATATCCTGCCCGTCGATGGCAATGGCGCCGCTGGTCACGTCATAGAACCGGGGAATCAACTGGCACAAGGTGCTCTTGCCGCCGCCGGAGGGTCCGACGATGGCGATGGTCTCGCCGGGCTTTACTTCCAGGCTCACTTTGTGCAGCACAGCCAGATCGCCGTCATAGGCAAAGCTGACGTTTTCCACCCGGATTTCGCCCTTCACATTTGCAAGGGGCTTGGCGTCCGGCTTGTCTTTCACCATCGGCGCGGTACGCATAATCTCCACAAAGCGGTTCAAGCCGGCGAAGCCGTTGGCGAACAGCTCTGAGAAGCTGGACAGCTTGCGCATGGGACTGACAAAAGAGGCAATATACAGGGTAAAGGTCACAAGATCCGGGTAATCCATCTTACCCTTCATAATATAGAAGCCACCCACGCCGATGACCACCACGTTCAGACTGCATAGGAAGAACTCCATGGCGCTGCCGAAACGTCCCATAGCCTTGTGGAACTCCCGCTTGGAGGTTTTGTAAACCTCATTTGCTGCGGTAAACCGGGCACTTTCCACCGGTTCGTTGGCAAACGCCTTGGCGGTGCGGATGCCGGACAGGCTGGATTCAATCTCCGCGTTGATGTGGCCGGTTTTCTGCTTCACTGCCGCGGATGCCCGCGACATACTGCTGCGCATGGACATGATGACCACAATGAAGATTGGTATCATGACCGCCACAACCAGCGCGAGCTGCCACTGGATGGAACCCATGACAATCAGCGCGCCGATGATGGTCAGAATGGAAGTCAGCAGATCTTCCGGGCCGTGGTGGGCAAGCTCTGTCAGGTCAAACAGATCGGAAGTCAGCCGGGCCATGAGCAGGCCGGTGCGGTTCTGGTCATAGAAATCAAAGCTCATTTCCTGCATATGCCGGAACAGATCCGCCCGGATATCCGCCTCCACCCGGATGCCGAAGGTGTGGCCATAATAGCAGACAATGTAATTCAGAAACGTCCGCAGCACATAGCACAAAACCACCGCGGCCATGACGATGAAGAAGGTCCTGTACATCCGGTCGGGCAGCATCTCATACAGGGCGCTGCGGGTCACCAGCGGAAACAGAAGATCGATGGCTGCGATCAAAACCGCGCAGCACATATCGATCGCGAACAGCTTCTTATGGTTTTTAAAATAGCTGAGAAAGATCATCAGCGGCTTTTTTCGTTGAAAATCCTGGGTTGTCATCATTTCTCCTCCTGTCTTTTCCCACTTATTATACACTTTCTGGTTCAAGTTGCAACCACAACCGCTCATGTTTTTTTGATCTTTCCGCGATGATATGATATACTGGAAATGAAAGAATCGTTCACATTCAGAAAGGAGCCGCAATGGAAATTCTCAATTATGACCGGGAGCTGGCCGTCTGTGTCAAGCCCGTGGGATTGGACTCTGAGACCGAAGTCCCCGCCGCGCTGAAGCAGCAGTTGGGCGGCGAATTCTTCCCCGTCCACCGTCTGGACAAAAATGTGGGCGGTGTCATGGTCTACGCCCGCACCAGGCAGGCTGCCGCCGCCCTCTCCAAAGCCATTCAGGAGGGTACAATGATCAAGGAGTATCTGGCTCTCGTGCATGGTACGCCCCCGTCACAGGGTGACTGGGCGGATCTGCTCTGGAAGGACAGCAGGCAAAACAAGGTCTTTGTGGTAAAGCGCCAGCGCGGCGGCGTAAAACAGGCCCGGCTGGAATTTGTGCGGCTGACACAGGGAGAAACCAGTCTTGTCCGCGTCCGGCTCCACACCGGCCGCAGCCACCAGATTCGGGTTCAATTCGCCAGCCGGGGCTTCCCTCTGGTGGGCGATCATAAATACGGGGCGAGGGACTCCTCCCCCGCCCCCATGCTGTTCTCCTGCAGGATCACCTTTCCCCATCAGGGGAAAATCCTGTCCTTTGAGGCGAATCCGGACTGGATTTGATTCTATCCGGCCACGTATTTGGTTTTCCATTTACCGGATATGATCCGCCCAACAAAGAAAGCCGTGCGGCAAATCCAGTCGATCACCATGGCAATCCATACGCCCACCGCACCATAGCCAAGCTGCACGCACAGCACCCAGGAAAATCCAATGCGGAAAATGACCATGGACGCGACGCTGACCACCATGGTAAAGCGTACGTCGTTGGAGGCGCGCAGCGCATTGGGCAGCACGAAGGATGCCGGCCACAGCACAATAGCGCTGGTCACGTGAATCCGCACCAGCAGCAGCGAAAGCTCCCTGGTCTCCGGCGAAAGCGTTCCGTAAAGGCCAACCAGTTGGGGCAGAAAACCGAGAATCAACAGGTTGGACAGGCCCTGAAACAGATAGTCCCAGACCATCAGCTTGCGGGTATAATACACCGCCTGATCCGTGTCTCCCGCCCCGATGCACTGTCCCACGACCGTGACCATGGCCAGCCCCATGGCCTGTCCGATGAGAACGCCCAAAGAGTCCAGGTTGTTGGCAACCGCGTTGGCCGAGGTCTGGCAGGTGCCGAACAGGGAAATCATGCTGACCACCACCACCCGTCCAAGCTGGAACAGGCTGTTTTCAAAGGCGGAGGGCACGCCGATGTGCAAAATATGCTTCATCATCCCGGTCTGAATATGTACCAGGTTTTTTCCCTGCAGGCAAAGGGTCTGATCCGGTCGCGCCGCCAGAAACAGAATGACCGCCGCCGCCACCATCCGGGAAACCAGCGTAGGCAGCGCCACACCCGCCACGCCCATTTTCAGGCCATAAATACACAGAGCATTTCCGCCCACATTGATCAGATTCATACCGATACTGACCTTCATGGACACCTTGCTGTTGCCCACGCTCCGGTATATCGCCGCACCTGCATTGTACAACGCGATAAACGGAAAAGAAATCGCCGTGATCCGGAAGTAGATCATCCCCGCCTCCATCACGTCCGGCGCGATGCTGCCGAAAAACAACCGCATCATGCCCCGTCCCAGTGCCAGACACAGCCCCATTGCCCCGAAGCCGAAAGCGCCCGCCATCAGGACGAGCTGGCCGATGGAACGTCGGGCGTTTTCCATTTGCCGGGCGCCCAGGTACTGGCTGGTGATCACCGCGCCGCCGGTGGCCAGAGCCGCAAACAGCGTCAGCACCACATTGTTGATCATGTCCACCAGCGAGACGCCGGAGATGGCCGCCTCGCCCACGGAGGAAACCATCACCCCGTCACACATTCCCACCAGCACCGCCAGTCCCTGCTCAATGACCAGAGGGATAATCAGGCGAACCAGCGTTTTATTTGAAAACAGCCGCTGTTGTTGCATCTTCAAAAACCTCTCTTCCGAATCCATATCAGTATAACACCGGCTGTTTTTTGTTTCAATCCCCATCTTCTCCAAAATAATACAGGTTTTCATCTGTTTTTGTGTATATTCTATAGTTTCTCACCATTCAGAATGAAAAATGAGGGCATCCATCGGATGCCCTCGCGCATTATTTCATGACAAGCTCGCCGTTCACCGCGTCCACGGTAACGGTCTGGCCGGGAACCACGTCGCCTTTCAGCAGGCGCTTGCTGAGCATGGTCTCCACGGTGTGCTGTACATACCGGCGCAGCGGACGGGCGCCATATTGGGGATCGTAGGCCGCGTCCACAATGGCGGACTTGGCCGCGTCCGTGAGCACGCAGGTGATCTGCTGCTCCGCAAGCCGGTTGTTCAGCTTGGCAATCTGCAGATCGATGATCTTCGCCACGTTCTCCTTGGTCAAAGGCTTGTAGAACACGATCTCATCCAGACGGTTCAGGAATTCCGGCCGGAAGGAACGCCGCAGCAGCGCCTCCACCTGTGCTCTGGCGTCCTCACGGATGGTGCCGTCGGCGTTGATACCGCCCAGCAGATACTCGGAACCAAGGTTGGAGGTCAGAATGATGATGGTATTCTTGAAATCCACCGTGCGTCCCTGAGAATCGGTAATCCGGCCGTCGTCCAGCACCTGCAGCAGCACATTGAAAACGTCGGGATGGGCCTTTTCCACCTCATCGAACAGCACAACGGAATAGGGCTTGCGGCGCACGGCCTCGGTCAGTTGGCCGCCCTCCTCATAGCCCACATATCCCGGAGGCGCGCCGATCAGACGGGAGACCGAGTATTTTTCCATATACTCGGACATATCAATCCGCACCAGATTGTTCTCGTCGTCAAACAATGCCTGCGCCAGCGCTTTGGCAAGCTCGGTCTTTCCCACGCCCGTGGGGCCAAGGAAGAGGAAGGAGCCGATGGGCCTGTTGGGGTCCTGAATGCCGGCACGGCTGCGCTGGATTGCCTCCGTCACAGCCTGCACGGCCTCATCCTGCCCAACGACCCGCTGGTGCAGTGTCTCATCCAGATGGAGCAGCTTCTCCCGCTCGCCCTGAACCAGTCGTGCCACGGGAATACCCGTCCAGCGCTCCACAATCTTTGCGATCTCCTCATCTGTTACCCGGTCGCGCAGGATATTGCTCTCCTTGGCGGACTGCGCCTTCTGCTCCTCCTCGGCGAGCTGGCGCTGAGCTTCCGGCAGACGGCCATATTTCAGTTCGGCGGCTTTTTCCAGATCATAATTCTGCTCCGCCGCTTCAATCTGGCGGTTCAGATCCTCGATCTTCTCACGAAGCTGCTGCACCTTTCCAATGGCGTTCTTCTCGTTCTCCCACTGGGCTTTCATGGCGTTGAATTTGTCCCGTTCTTCCGCCAGTTCCTTCTGCAGTTCAGCCAGACGGCCCTTGGACAGCTCATCTTCCTCTTTCTTCAGCGCGGCCTCCTCGATCTCCATCTGGATAATCTTCCGGGATACCGCGTCCAGCTCGGTCGGCATGGAGTCCATCTCCGTGCGGATCTGGGCGCAGGCTTCGTCGATCAGGTCAATTGCCTTGTCGGGCAGGAACCGGTCGGTAATATACCGGTGCGACAGGGTTGCCGCAGCAATGATGGCAGAATCCGCGATTTTCACGCCGTGGAAAACCTCATAACGTTCCTTCAGCCCACGGAGAATGGCAATGGTGTCCTCCACCGTCGGCTCCTGAACCGTTACCGGCTGGAACCGGCGCTCCAGCGCCGCGTCCTTCTCAATATACTGCCGGTACTCGTCCAGCGTGGTCGCACCGATGCAGTGCAGCTCACCCCGTGCCAGCATGGGCTTCAGCAGGTTGCCAGCATCCATGCTGCCCTCAGTCTTGCCCGCACCCACAATGGTATGCAGCTCATCAATGAAGAGAATGATTCTGCCGTCGGACTGCTTGACCTCATTCAGGACGGCCTTCAGCCGCTCCTCAAATTCACCCCGGTATTTGGCGCCGGCAATCAGCGCGCCCATATCCAGAGAGAAGATCGTCTTGTCCTGCAAGCTCTTGGGTACATCCTTCTTCACAATCCGCTGCGCCAGTCCCTCGGCAATGGCAGTTTTACCAACGCCCGGCTCGCCGATCAGCACAGGGTTATTCTTCGTCTTGCGGGACAAAATCCGAATGACATTTCGAATTTCCTCATCCCGGCCGATGACCGGGTCCTGTTTCTGTTCTCTGGCTCGTTTAACCAGATCTGTGCCATATTTTTCAAGTGCGTCATAGGTTCCCTCCGGATTATCGGAGGTCACACGCTGGTTGCCCCGCACTGCCTGCAACGCCTGCAGGCAGTCCTCCCTGCGGATATTGTAGGTGTGAAACAGATTTGCAACCGCGTCCTGCGCCGTCTCAAGCAGGCCGAGGAACAGGTGCTCCACGGAGACGAACTCGTCCTTCATGGCCTTTGCCTGATTCTCTGCAGCCGTAAAGGTTGCGTCCACATCGGCGGTGATATAGAATTTGTCCGCCTCCCGGGAACCAGTCACGCCGGGAATCTTGTTCAGCTCCTGCTTTGCAGCGGCCTCCAGACTCTCCACGGTAATCCCCATCTTGCGCAGCAGTTGGGGAATCAGCCCCCCATCCTGCTGCAGAAGGGCAAGCAGCAGGTGAATCTGCTCAAGCTGCTGATGATTATTGGATCTTGCAATATTCTGCGCGGATTGAATCGCTTCCAGTGACTTCTGCGTATAATTATTAAAGTTCATATCAACACGCTCCTTCGGTTTTAGCACTCGTTTGATGCGAGTGCTAATTCATTTATCCACACTATACTCCATTTTTCCGAAAAGTCAAGGGGCTATCCAATCGTCATAAAAATTTCACAATTTTTCCGGTGGTCAATTCGTAGATATTATGCAACTTCATAATTGCTTAATATTTATCCACTTATATATTTAACACTCATCGGATATAATGCAGTTAGAAAGTTGATAAACAACTTCTGATCTTCATTTGTTCATTCCTTTCTTTTTCATTTTCTTACCTCTCTTTTCTCATGAAAGAACCCCAATGCGGTCTGGTCAACTGCATTGGGGTTCTTTCAGTCTGTCTGCAAAGCGCGCCGCCCGCAGGCGGCGCGCTTTGCATTATTGAATTCCGTAATAGATCGCAAAGAAAATCAGCGCAATCACCAGATGGCTGGCGCCTGCCAGCAGCAGATACGCCGGGGTGCTGGATTTTTTCTCTCTTCGCTCACGGTACTCAGAGAAGGTCATATGGGACGATTCAAAGTCACCCCGAATCCGGCTGAAAGCCATTTTGAAGCTGAAACCAAGCCCATCCATCACGCCGCCATTGTACGTCCACTGCAGCCCGCCCGCCGCCAGAAGCAGCATGGCTGCGGCGAAGAAGCCGTCACAAAGGATTCTGATGGTATCTACGGTGCTTTCCGTCTTGAAGATACCCTGACTGACGCAGGCTATGAAGGCAATTGCCACCCCAATCGCCGTATCAATCAGGTATTTCCGAACCGCGTCACGCATCAGCCTTCCTCAACAATCTTCCGGTAGCGTTCAAATTCCGCGTCATCGCACAGGACGAAGTGTCCGGTGCAAACCTCCCGGAAGGAAGGCTGGGAATTACGGTAGTCATGATCCGCAATGGGATTGTAGACGATACGCTTCCGGTTTTTCTCATAATTGGGGTCAGGCTGGGGAATGGCGGACAGCAGGGACCGGGTATAGGGGTGCAGCGGGTGGCGGAACAGTTCCTCGGAATCGGCCAGCTCCACCATTTTTCCGTAATACATCACGCCAATACGGTCAGAGAAATACTTAACCACAGACAGATCATGGGCAATAAACAGGATGGTAATGCCCAGTCTGTTCCGCAAATCGTTCAAAAGATTGATGATCTGGGCACGGATGGACACGTCCAGCGCGGAAATCGGTTCATCTGCAATAATCAGGCTCGGCTCCATAATCAGGCTCCGTGCCACGCCGATACGCTGGCGCTGGCCGCCGGAAAACTCATGGGGATAGCGGGAGGCGTGCTCCCGCACCAGACCGACGGTTTCCAGCATTTCATAGACCTTATTGTCGATATACTCCTTATCCTTGACGCCCTTGATGACCAGACCCTCGGCAATAATGTCCCGGACGGTCATGCGGGGGTCCAGCGAGGCAATGGGATCCTGAAAAATCATCTGAATTTCATTGACCAGCTTCCGGTCAGCATTTTTGTGGTCTTCCTTGGCGGATTTGATCTCCTTCCGATTGTCGGCAATGATCTGATCCAGTTCCGCCAGACGGGTTTTATCGGTGCATCCGCGTTTTTCCCGCCGGGCAGCAGCAATGGCGTCTTTGTAGGATTTGGTACCGGCGCAGATGCGCTGTCCCTTGAAATAGACGCTGCCGGAAGTGATGTCATACAGCTTGATAATGCTGCGCCCCGTGGTGGTTTTGCCGCAGCCGGATTCGCCGACCAGGCCGAAAACCTCGCCCTTTTTAATATCGAAGCTCACATTGTCAACCGCCTTGTTGACCGTGTGGGCATCCAGCTTGAAATACTGGCACAGATTTTCCACCCGCAGCAGGACTTCTTTCTCATTGGCCATTTTCGGCACCTCCCAGTTTGCTCATGCGCGCAATGCGATCCTTCACAATATCGGGCATCTCCACATGGGGCGCATTGGGATGCAGAAGCCAGGTTGCCGCATAGTGGGTATCGCTGATCTGGAACATGGGCGGCTGCTCCTCGAAGTCGATCTGCAGCGCATACTTGTTCCGGGCGGCGAATGCGTCGCCCACCGGCGGATAGATCATGTTCGGCGGTGTGCCGGGAATGGCTTCCAGCTTATCCTTGCTGTTCAGATCGGGGATGGATGCCAACAGCGCCCAGGTATAGGGATGCGCCGGATGATAGAACACATCCTCCGCCGTGCCGTATTCCACGATCTTGCCGGCATACATAACCGCAATCCGGTCAGCCATATTGGCCACCACGCCCAAATCATGGGTAATAAAGATAACGGACAGGTCGCGTTCGCGCTTCAGGTTGTTGATCAGCTCCAAAATCTGAGCCTGAATGGTCACGTCCAACGCGGTGGTCGGTTCGTCACAGATCAGGATGTCAGGATTGGCCATCAGGGAAATGGCAATCACAATTCTCTGGCGCATACCGCCGGAAAACTCAAATGGGTACTGACGGTAACGCTTTCTGGCTTCGGAAATGCCAACCTGTTCCATGGTGCGGATCGCCGCGTCCTTTGCCATGGAGCGGGTTACCTTGTGAATTTCACCCATGGCCGTTTCCCGCAGCCAAAGCAGGTAGGCCTCCCCACGCTTTGCATAGTCGAAACCGCGAACCGCCTCGATTCGTGCGGTGAACTGCTCTCGCATATTGCTCAGAATGTGGACAATGCTCTGCTTGGCAATATCCAGATCCACCAGTGCCAGCGGCGCAACCTTGCCGTTGGGGGTTTTGCCCCGGGCGACTGCCGCTTCGTATTTGGCGGTCTGCCTGTCGAAGCGCTTCTGCTCCGCGGCGTTGCCGCTCACGCCTTTGTAATAGGTATCCAGCGCGCTGATCAGGCTCACCCGGAAGGTGTAGGCAGCGCTCTCCTTGACCGTCTCCAACGGATCAATGGCCTTTTCCACCAGATCCGAAAGCTCCTTTGCCAGCTTTCTTGCCCCGCTCTCATCCGGCATCTGATCCGAGAACTGCTTTTCGGCCGCTTCCAGTCTGGGAAGCGCGTCTGTCATGGCCTGCGCGGAACGGTTCGCGGAAAACCGCAGTGCGGCACAGGCGCAGTCCATAAATCTGGTCATAAAAGAGCCGTGGGTGCAGGCCGCGCAGAGCCGGTTCAGCGTCTGGGCATTCTCATCGCCGATCTGCTTCTGATCCAGCACCAGATAGCAGCCAAGGGCAAAGAAATCGGGCTTTTCTTCCGCCAGCGCGGCCTGAAGCATGGCGCGAAGTTCAGTCACCGTCTGTTTCAGCGCGGAGAAGTCCTTACTGCGCTCGCCGGAAGCGGCCTGCCGCATCATAGTAGTCAGCAGGTTCTTCATCCGCTCACCGTCACGCACCACAAAACGGTCAACGGAACCGGCGGCGTAATTCTTCAGCTCCCGGCAGTCCTCGCGGGGGGTCGTCAATGCGTCCTTGTCGATGGCGAGGAGCACATCCTCTGCTGCCTTGAGCGCGGCAGTGGCATTGGTATGAGCCGTATCATAGGGACGTTCATACTTGGCCTGTGCTTTGATGACGCTGCGGAACGTGTCGAACATACCCTTATCCGCCTGACAGCCGGCGCCGTTCATTGCCTCATTCAGGCTTTTCAGACTGTCGGCCAGTTTTTTTCTGCATTCCCGGCGGTTGGCCTTATTCTTCAGCAGCATGGCCTCAGTCAGCTGCTTGCCGACACGCATGATGGGATTCAGACTGGACAGGGGGTCCTGAAACACCATGGCGATTTTGTCGCCGCGGATATGGTGGAAGTCCTCTTCGCTGATCTTCAGCAGGTCTTTTCCGTCATAGAGGATCTCGCCGCCCTCCACAATGGTATTGGCAGCGGATATGCCAAGAATGGTCTTGCTGGTGGCGGACTTGCCCGAGCCAGACTCGCCCACGATGGCCAGTGTCTCACCCTTGTACAGGTCGAAGGAGATATCACGAACCGCCTGTAGCTTTCCGTTGACGGTTCGGAAGGAGATCGTCAGATTTTTGACCTGAAGTTTCTTTTCTGTACTCATTCATCGGACCCCCTCAATGCAGGATTAAATGCGTCACGCAGGCCGTTGCCGAACAGGTTAAAGGAAATTTCCAGAAGGGAAATAAACAACGCGGGGAAGAAAATAATGTGGGGATAGCTGGACAGGAACTGGCGTCCGTTGGCCAGCATGGTGCCGATGGATGTCATGGTGGAGCTGTCCAGATTTACGATGCCCAGATAGGTCAGGGTGGATTCGGAGAACAGAACCCCGGGAATGACCAGCACGGAACTGGTGATGATGGTACCCAGAGAGTTGGGGAAGATATGCTTGAACATCAGCCGTGCGTCGCTGGCACCCAGAGTACGGGCTGCCAGAATATACTCCTGCCCTTTAAAGCGGTAGAACTGCATACGCACAGTGGAAGCCGTACCGATCCAGCCCGTCAGCACAAAGGCGAACAGCAGCGAAGGAACAACACCCACTTTCTTGGCCAGATGAAGCTGGAACAGTGTGGCGACAACCATAAATGGGACGCGGGAGAGGATATCGCTGAACCGCTCCATCAGCATATCCACCGCGCCGCCGTAGTAGCCCTCGATGGCGCCGTAGACGCAGCCGAGGAACAGGTTGATGGCGGAAATGCAAACAGCAAACACCAGAGAGAACCGGGCGCCGGCAGCCAGACGGGTCAGAATGTCCTGTCCCAGGGCGTTGGTGCCAAACAGGAAGCAGGGTTCAAAGCCGTAACGGTACTGGAAATAAGCGTACTTGAACACCCGGCACTTATAGGAAACGGAACTGGAGTCGCCCGTAACAGTGGCATAGCGGTAACGATCCTGTGCATCGGGGTTTTCGATGCCGGGGTCTCCCGCCACGCGCAGGGAATTGTAGTCGCCATCATTGCCGCTGGTCTTGTAGTTATGGACAAAATTGCCGTCCTTGTCCAGCTTGGCAACGCCCTTCTGGTTCGCTTCATACCAGATATTGGCATCCGAGGTCTTTTTATCGTTGGTGGCAGGATAAATAACCTGAACGCCTGTCTCATTCTGCCAAGCCTGAATGTCCTGATACTGCTTTTCAGTCAGGGTCATGAAGGTGAAGCCGTTGCTGATATAGTTGTCCACGCGGGCAACATAGGCGGTCTTTCCGTTTTCATCGGTGGTAGTGCCATATTCCTTTGTGATAATGTCATGCCCGGTCTCCACGCCGATGGCCTTGGTATAGACGTAATTGGCTTCGCCAAGGACAGTCTTGCTGCCGCCGTCCCAGAAATGCAGACCCAGATTCACGCAGATCGGGTTTCTTGGCAGCAGTTTGGTATAGGTCAGATAGGTGGTATCGGTCAGCGCGCGGGAATAGGTCGTCTCACAAAACACCGGAATAAAAATCGCATAGAGCACCAATACAATAATGATAATCGCTGCCACAACGGAGCTTTTATTCTTGCAGAAGCGGCGGAACGCGTCCCGGAAATAGCTGACCTGCTTGGTATCAAACTTCTGATCATGAAGTTTCGCATCAACCCCGACGAATTTGAACTTTTCTGCGGGGATTTCAGGAATATTATTTTGATTCATCATTTCTTACTCCCCATTCTGATTCTCGGATCGATGATACCGTAGCTGATGTCCACCACGATACCGGCAGTCAGACCGATCAGGGTATAGAATGCGGACAGCAGCAGGAAAAAGTTGTAGTCCAGCGCGGTAATGGAATTGATATACAGGCTTCCGACACCGGGCACAACAAAAATGTTTTCAATAATAATGGAGCCGGACAGGACATAGATCACCTCCGAAATGATGGAGGGGAAAATCGGCACCATGGCATTACGAAGGGCATGGCGAACGGTGGTCTGCGCCCGGGTCAGACCCTTGGTGCGGGCCAGGAGCAGATATTCACTGGTCAGAACCTCCGTCAGCTCCGCACGGGTGTAGCGGGCATAACCGGCAATGGAACTAAAAGACAGGGAAAGAACCGCGGGCAGCATACTCTTGAACATCGCCCAGGAGAAATAGTTGGTGCCCGCTTCCATGACCACCGGAAACAGCTTGAGCTTGAAGCACAGCAGATACTGCACCAGAAAGGCGTAAACATAGCTGGGCACGGAAACCATGACCATAACGCCGGTGGAGATCAGGTGATCCTGCCACTTGTTCTTTTTCAACGCGGCGTAGATGCCCAGCATCAACCCGAGGGGAACCGCCATCAGTGAAGAATACAGGTTGACCAGAACGGTGGCGGGCAGTTTGCTCAGAAAAATCTGGAAACAGTCCTGACCGAAGTAGAGTTTTTCACTGGTGCCCCAGTTGCCGCCGATCAGCGTATTCCTGACGAAGTTTACATACTGCTGCATCAGCGGGATGGGGTTGCCGTTGATATCCGTCAGGCCCTGACGGTAACGACTCTGGAGAACGAGCTGCATATCCTTTCCGAACATGGTTGCCGTTTCATTGGGCAGCAGGCGGATCAGGATAAAGCAGATGGAGATGATTATAAAAAACGTCAGCAGCATGAACAGCACACGCTTCAAGACGTATTTTGCCGTATTCATGGTTGTTATCCTCCCTATTCATATTTTTCACGGAGGGATACCGTGAGAGGGTTTGCCATCCTCTTAAGGATCGCCGGCGCTATGGGGCACCGGCATGGGTATATTTTGCGTATATTCACAAAACATACCATATTTTGGCCGATGTAACGCCAAATATTGAGAAATTATCCAGATTCTGAGAAAATATCTCCGATGACAGCGGTCTGGAATAGGGGCAAAGCCCCTATTCCAGACGCATAAATGTTATTTGCTTAAATCAATGGGATCAGGTGTAATCCAGCTCGTTGTTGCTGGAAGCCACGTAAGCATCCCACTCGGCATCGGTGTAGTCGTAGGTGAGGTACTCAACGCCGCCGAAGCCCATGCCGAAGATGTACTCCTCGGTGTGGAACTCAACCTGCTGACCACGCAGCTGTGCGGTGGAAGCATCCATGATGGGGATGAAGTTGTAGTTCATCAGAACCACGCCTTCCATCTCGCCAAGGATCTCCAGACGGGTTTCGGGATCACCGTCGGTGTAGCCGCAGGAGTATTCCATCGTGGAACCGTCAGCCGCGGTGATAGTGGTGGGATTGCCCATCATGACATCGTACCAATCGGCAACGGAAGCGGTGTACTCCACGCCGTCGATGGCGACCGTCATCATAATCGCGGTGAAGTCGGTGCTGTCGTCATACTGATAGCTGGGGGAGATGTAAGCCTCCATCAGGCTGTAGGGATCCAGTGCGGAACCGGTCCAGCCCACGCCGAACAGCATATCGACCTGATTGTTCTTCAGCGCGTCAGCGAAGCCATTGCCCAGGGTGTCGTCACGGGAGAAGATCAGCTTGCCTTCCAGCTTGGTACCCTTGACAGCCTCGGTGTAGTTGTTGACCAGGAACTCATAGCCGTTGTTGTAGAAAGCGGTGGTGTTGTTGGGCGTACCAATCTTGATCTCAACCTTATCGTTCTCGGTCATCAGACCCTGCTCAATGGCCTTGTCGTAAGCGGTGTTGAACAGCTCCTGCGCCTTGGTCAGGTTGTAGCCGGTGATGGAATCGACAGCCTCGTCGATGTCGGCATACATCTTACCCTCGCCGTAGTCCTCGGACACACCCCAGAAGTCAGCCAGAACCTGCTTGGCCACATCGGTGGTACGGTAAGCGGTACCGTTGTCGGGATCAGAGATGATCAGGTTGGAGTACAGACCGAACGCGGGGCCGTTCGTGGGAGAGGTGGCCAAGCAGAACGCGCTGCGGTCCAGCGCGAAGCTCATAGCCATCCGGAATTCAGGAATGGTGATGATGGTCTTGTTGATGCCGGTGCCGGCAGAAGCCTGCGTCTGCTCCAGAGCGGCCTTATCGGGGTTGAAGACCATGGCGAAGGTGGAATCGCCGGTGGCGTAATAGCAGTAGTCGGACAGGGAATAGGTCTCCATATCCTCCTTGCTCAGGCCGTAGCTGTCCAGCTTGCCCTGCAGAAACAGCTCCAGACGGGTGGCAGCTTCGGGAACGAAGTCAACAACCCAGGTGGTGGTCTGGTACTTGCCGTCGGTCAGGCCGTAGTAGTTCTCGTTGCGCTCCAGGACATACTGCTTGTCGGCCTGGAAAGAGGTCAGCTTGTAGGGGCCGAAGGATACGGTGGTCTCGGCGGAGGTGCCGTAGGTGTTGGTGTAAACGCCGTCGGTCACGGTAGCCAGAGAGTCGTACAGGTCGGTCTTGACCAGATAGGAGTCGGTCATGGCGTAGTACAGATAAAAGCCGGACAGGGGCTTGTCGATAACGTAGACCAGCTCATTGTCGCTCAGCGCGAAGACGCCGACTTCTTCCCAGGGAGTCTCGCCATAGGTGAAGTCATAGGAGACATAGTAAGCCAGGTCGTCCTGAGATTCGTTGCCCCAGGTATCGGAGCCGGTGAAGGAGTACAGGGCGGCGATGGTTTCATCGGTGACGGGAACGAAGCCGTCCTCATCAGCGGCGGCAGACAGCACATCCCAGCAGCCTTCCTCGGGAATGTAGCCGGCGCCCTGGTAGTCGGCCAGGGAATTGCCCTGCATCCAGGCGTAGCCCTCGTTCAGGCCGAAGTAAACCTTGCAGCCCTCAGCGGTGGCGTAGGTGCCGTCCTCGCCCTTGACCAGGTCGGCGAAATTGTAAGCCACAGTAGAGCCGTCGGCGGAGTTGGCCTGCTTGACGGTCTGGTTGGACTTCAGGTAGTTCTCGGCATTGTGGATGACCATGTTGCCGGTGTAGGTGCCGTCAGCGCGGTAGTTCTGAGCCTCGGGAGCCAGCAGGCGCTTGTAGGACTCTTCATAGTCGTGGGCAGTGATGGGGGTGCCGTCCTCCCACTTCAGGTCGTCCCGCAGGGTGACCTTCCATGCCTGGTTCTCAGCGCCCTCTTCCAGGCCATACTGACCGATGTAGTCGGCAGTCACGTCCTCGGGGTAGTCCACAGCCATACCGGGAACCAGCGCGTAGCCGTCTTCGGTCTCATTGTAATCGAAGCGGTACAGACCGGCAGTCACGTAGTCCAGAATTTCGGAGTCCGTGTCGGTCTGGTTGGTGTGGGGGTTCCAGTTGGTGGGGAAAACAGTCAGCGCGGTGTTGTAGGTGTAGGTTGCCTCTGCATCGGCAGCGGGAGTCGTCGCGCCATCGGTGGCGGCAGTCGTTCCCTCAGCAGGCTTCTTGCTGCAGGCTGCCAGGGCGAACACCATGGTCAGAGCCAACAGCAAAGCGATCAGCTTCTTCATTTCTTGTTCCTCCTTTTAAATTTCATTTACTCATGGTCTCTACTGTGGTGGTTCCCCAAACGGTCCGTACGTGGTTTCAGATCTCATCCTGCCGTTTTTTGCGGCAAGATGAGCGGGACGTCCCGCTTGCATTTCCTGTCCCTTTCCGACTGGGAAAAGGTCGGAAATTAAATAGATTCCCGAATAAACATATACAGTATTGTACTCTGTCCGTCTGTGGTTGTCAAATGTTTTTTATCTTTTTATTAATTATGCTGATTCAGGAACCTTTTCCGGCCGTTTTTTCGTGATAAATACAGGCATTGTGCCATGAAGATAAGTTTTTTCAAGCTTTTGCCAGTTTCCGTCTGCCCGATGTATTTCCATTTTTTCCGCATCATTATCCCTCTTTCCAAAACTGAACCTCAGAAGAAGAAATGTATATTCAAATTGCATAGTGGAATATATCCCGGTCTTTTCCTGTCTATTATGTCATATTGATGATTTGGGGCAAAAAGAAACCGAAATTCCTTGTATGCTTATCCAATTGACGTTGAATAATATTCGTGGTATGATTCCCCTGTCAGATCACCTCAGATAAAAGAAGATTTGAAAAGGAGATTTTGAAAATGAAAAAGATTATTGCGTTTGTTCTGGCGCTGGCGCTGCTGGGCTGCCTGTTCGCCGGCTGCGGCTCTTCCAAGGATTCGTCCGCTTTGAACACCATTGAAAAGGGCAAGCTGATTATGTCCACCAATGCATCCTTCCCTCCCTATGAGATGGTTGCCGATGACGGCTCCTTCGAGGGCATCGATGTGGAAATTGCCGGTGCCATTGCCGACAAGCTGGGTCTGGAGCTGGTCATTGACGACATGGACTTCAATGGTGCGCTGCTGGCCGTGCAGAACGGCAAGAGTGACATCGTCATGGCCGGTGTCTCCGTCACCGAGGATCGGAAGCTGGTCATGAACTTTTCCAACAGCTATGCCACCGGCGTGCAGGTCGTCATCGTTAAGGAAGGCTCCGATGTGACCATGGATAACCTGGGCGAGAAGATGATCGGCTGCCAGGCCGCTACCACCGGTTACATCTACGCCTCCGATACACCCGAAAACGGCGGCTACGGCGAAGACCACGTCACCGCCTACGACAACGGTGCCAGCGCCGTGCAGGCTCTGCTGAACGGCCAGGTGGACTGCGTCATCATCGACAGCGCCCCTGCCAAGGAGTACGTCGCCGCCAATCCTGGCCTGACCATTCTGGAGGGCACCTGGGTGGAAGAAGATTATGCCATCGGCCTGAACAAGGACAATGCCGCCCTGCTGGATGCCGTGAACCAGGCGCTGGACGAACTGACCAAGGACGGCACCATTCAGCGAATCATCGACAAGTACATCGCCGCGAACTGAATTTGAAATCGCCAAAGGGCGGCGCTGCCGCCCTTTGGTTCTGTTTTCTTTCGGCTTTCCGCGTAAAACCTTCCGCGCAGAAGAAGGTTTTACGGAGAAAACCGATTGGGTATCAAAATTGAACTGGAGTGAGACTGTGGAAAACTATCTGATCTGGAAAGATCTCATGCGCACTGATCCGGATTTGACCGCATGGTGGCAGGAGTTCTATGTCTACTTTTATCAGGCGTTTATTGAGGGCGACCGCTGGAAGCAGTATCTGAACGGTGTCGGCACCACCCTGCTGGTAACCGCCATGGCGCTGGCGCTGGGTATCGCGCTGGGTGTGCTGGTGGCAATCGTCCGCACCGCCCACGACCAGCAGCGCCCCACCCTGCTCAGCAACGCCAGGCGCTTCGGCTGCTGGGTACGGAAGCTGCAGGGTAGGCCACAGGACAAGGTTCGCTTCCGCAACCCGATTCTCGGGCTGCTCAACGGCGTATGCAAAGTCTATGTCACCGTTATCCGCGGCACACCCATGATGGTGCAGCTGCTGATTATGGGCTTTGTCATCTTCTCCTTCTCCCGCAAGTACAACATGATCGGCGCGCTGACACTTGGCATCAACTCCGGCGCCTATGTGTCCGAAATCATCCGGGGCGGCCTCATGTCCCTCGATCCCGGTCAGGCGGAAGCAGGCCGCAGTCTGGGGCTGAACTATATTGATACCATGCGCTTTATCGTCATTCCCCAGGCCTTCAAAGCCATTCTCCCCGCGCTGGGCAACGAATTCATCATCCTGCTGAAGGACACCTCTCTGATTACCGTCATCGGCGGCAAGGAGCTGGTGTATGCCGCCCAAGCTATCTATGGCAGAACCTATGAGCAGATGTTCCCGTTGATCGGCGTTGCCTGTATGTATCTGCTTCTGGTTATCATCTTTTCCTGGCTGCTGGGACTTCTGGAAAGGAGGCTGCGTCAAAGTGATCGACGTTAAACATCTGAGCAAATCTTTCGGCGACCATCTGGTGCTGGACGACATCTCCGAACACATCTATCCGGGCGACAAGGTGGTCATCATCGGTCCCTCCGGTTCCGGCAAATCCACCTTCCTGCGCAGCCTGAACCTGCTGGAGGAACCCTCCGCCGGTTCCATCACCTTTGACGGGCTGGAGATCACCAATCCGAAAACCGACATCGACCAGATCCGCCGCCGGATGGGTATGGTGTTCCAGCACTTTAACCTGTTCCCCAATATGACCATCAAGCGGAATATCACACTGGCGCCCGTCCGCGCGGGACTGATGAAGCAGGCGCAGGCCGATGAGCTGGCCATGCAGCTGCTGCGCCGGGTGGGACTGGAAGAAAAAGCCGATGCCTATCCCAACCAGCTTTCCGGCGGCCAAAAGCAGCGGATCGCCATCGTCCGGGCGCTGGCAATGAATCCCGAGGTCATGCTCTTTGACGAACCGACCTCCGCCCTGGACCCCGAAATGGTGGGCGAGGTGCTGCAGGTGATGAAGGAACTGGCCGATGAGGGCATGACTATGGTGGTAGTCACCCATGAGATGGGCTTTGCCCGGGAAGTGGGCAACCGAATTCTGTTTATGGCCGACGGAAAGATTCTGGAAGAGGGCACCCCCAGCCAGATTTTCGACCATCCCCAGCATCCCCGGCTGCAGGATTTTCTGTCCAAGGTACTGTAACCGGTTCAAAAACTCCCAGCCCGCACAGGCTGGGAGTTTTCTTATTCCAGTACGTGTTCCAAACCCATCTGCAGAATGGTTTTCACATGGTCGTCAGCCAGAGAGTACAGGAGGTTCTTCCCCTCCCGGCGGTATTTAATCAGGTGCATCTGCTTGAGAATCCGAAGCTGGTGGGAAATGGCGCTCTGGCTCAGCGCCACCGCGTCGGCAATATCCGTCACGCACAGCTCCTGCCGCTCCAGCAGGGACAGAATGTGTACCCGGGTGGGATCGCAAAAACCCTTGAACAGCTCCGCAATCTGCTCCAGTGTTTCTTTTTCAGGGACATTCACGGCCGTCCCTCCTTTTCGTGTTTTCCTTTATTTTAGCCCATTTCCCCGGAAGTTGCAACCTCTTTTTGGGTTTCATTCAGCGCGTCGCGCAGTGCCGCGGCAATGGGCAGCATTTCCTCCGCCGTCAGCTTCTCCAGCCTGCGGTCGTAGGTCAGCAGGCCGTTTGTCTCGTCCTCCACATCGGAAACCTGGGTATAAATGGCGGCGCAAAGCCCCTTTTTCACGCAGGGCACCACCTGAAGCCAGTAAAGCGCCTGCACCGCTTTCACAAATTCCTCCCGCTGCCGGAATTTACCGTATCCATAGGTTTCGTCCGGGTTGAAGCTGTGGCCTTCTATTTTGCAGGAATAGCCGCCGAATTCCGACAGCACCAGGGGCTTGTCTGCCGCCTTCAGCGCCACTGTGCGGAAATACACATGGCGGCTGTCCACGTCGGTCTTTTCCTGCCGGAACCAGCCGGAGGTGGCGTCTACCCAGCGGGTATCATCCAGTGCCCGCAGCCGTTCGTAGACGGCGGCACTGTCAAACTGACCCCAGCCCTCGTTGAAAATCGTCCAACAGCAAATACTGGGATGGTTTTTCAGTTGATTGACGGTGGCTTCCATTCCTGCCAGGAAAGCCGCCCGGTGATCCCCGTTCCGGTGAAGCCACCGATCGGGCAGAATTTTCTGCCACGTCAGTGAAAGGGTAGGCAGCGCCGTGTCCCGAATGTAATGGTATGGGCCGTTGTTGACCATGTCCTGAAAAACGATCATGCCCAGCCTGTCGCACTGGTAATAGAACTCCTCCGGCTCTACCTTGATGTGCTTGCGCAGGGTATTGAAGCCCAGCTTCTTTACAGCCTGAATATCCCACTCATAGCATTCCGCCGCGGCGGGGGTGAACAGGCCGTCGGGCCAGTAGCCCTGATCCAGCAGGCCGTGGAAGAAATAGGGCTTTCCATTCAGACACAGCCGTTGATACGCTCCAATCTTCTTGATTTCCAGCGTACGGATGGCAAAATAGGATTCAATCCGATCCGCCCCCGCTTCCAGCGTAAAGTCGTACAGGAACGGATCTTCCGGGCTCCAGAACCGGGGTTTTTCCGGGGTGATGGTAACCTGTCCGTTTTCCAGCGCAAAGCAGCCCAGCCCCGCCACCGTGACGGTACCGGAAAGCCGCGGCTCCACGTGCAGCGTCACAGAGGCGCCCCGGTTTTCGATATGCAGCTCCCGGATATAAGCCTCCGGCACATGTTCCAGCCACACCGTCTGCCAGATGCCCGAAACCGGGGTATACCACATTCCGCCCCGTTTCAAAGTCTGCTTGCCATAGGGCCAGCGCTGATCCGTCAGATTGTCCACACAGCGCAAGCAGATTTCGTTTTCCCCTCCTGTCAGGTAATCCGTGATGTCAAAGGTGATCTGCTCATAGCCGCCGGAATGGCTGCCCACCTTCCGCCCGTTCACAAAGCATTCCAGATGCTGATCCGCCGCGCCGATATGCAGCAGCACATGCCCCCCATCAAAATCGCCGGGAACGGCGATCCTTCTGCGGTAATACAGCGCAGCTCCCTCGCGAAAATGCGTGGCGATGCCGGACAGGCGGCTCTCCGGGCAGAAGGGCACCCGGATTTTCCTGTCATAAAGCGCAGGAAATGTCCCGTCCCCCACGGCAAACTCCCACATTCCATTGAGATTCAGCCACTGCTTTCGCCGCATCTGGGGCCGGGGATAGCGGGTCCATGGGGTTTCTCCGGGAGAATCTGCCAGATGCTCCCCCTCCGCCGTCATCAAATCAACGAACATGGCGCTTCGCCTCCTGTCATTTTCATTCTACCATTGGGTAAAACGCCTGTCAAGAAAGCTCTTTTGGCGCAAAATCTCTTAAGAATTGATAAACTGTCTTTCAAAACAGGGGAGATTATGCTATAGTATATCAATACAACGAAAGAAGGCGAGGCAATCAAATGAAAGACCTTTCCCGGATTTCCGTGGTTCTTCCCTCTCTGGACCCGGATGAAAAGCTGAACGCTGTCATCGACGGTCTGCTGGAATACGGCTTCACGGACATCATTCTGGTCAACGACGGCAGCAGGGCAGAAAACCTGCACTACTTCACGGACGCTGCCGCGGCGCACCCCGAAATCCATTTTCTGCAGCACGAAGTCAACCGCGGAAAGGGCGCGGCTCTGAAAACCGCGTTCACCTGGTTTCTGGCCAACCGTCCCGACGGGCTGGGCGTGGTCACGGTGGATGGAGACAATCAGCACCATCCTGCCGATACCCGCGCCTGCTGCGAGCGGATGCTGGAAACCGGTCACATTGTGCTTGGCTGCCGGGATTTTACCCTGGACAACGTACCCGCCCGCAGCCGCTTCGGAAACCATGTCACCTCCGCCGTGTTCAGGATATTTGTGGGCATGACCGTCTCCGACACCCAGACGGGTCTGCGCGCCATTCCCCGGGACGCGCTGGAAATTCTCACCGCAGTCAAAGGCGACCGGTTTGAATATGAGACCAATATGCTGCTGGCTATGAAGGACAACGGTCTGCCCTTTGAAGAAGTTAAAATCCGCACAGTCTACATAGAGGAAAACGCCAGCTCCCATTTTCACCCCATCCGGGACTCCTGGCGGATTTACAAGCTGATTCTGGCTCATTTCTTCCGCTATACTCTCAGCAGCCTGACCAGCGCCTTGGTGGATACTGCGGCCTTCTCTCTGCTTGGCTGGGTGCTGCGGCATTGGATGGAAGGCTTCGCCCTGACGGCTGCCGCCGGTGTCGGTGCCCGAATCATCTCCTCCCAGTTGAATTTCTTTCTGAACAAAAAGCTGGTCTTCAGGAGCCATGCCTCCACCGGCCGGGCGATGCTTCGCTATTACTGTCTGGCCATTCCCCAGATGTGCATCCAAGTGCTGCTGACCCAAGGCGTGTACGCACTGCTGCACATTGCGGATTCCCAATATGTGCTGCGCACCCTCATCTATGCCGTTGTGATGGCCGTTCTGTACGTCGTAAGCTATATGATTCAGCAGCGCTGGGTTTTCGCGCCCCGGAAGCGGGGCAGTCAGACGCAAGGAGTTAAATCATGATTCTTCAGTTTTTCAATATGCTGGCCGAATGCTTCGACCTGCCCATTCTCGACTGGATTCAGGCTCACCTGCAATGCGGGTTTCTGGATGCCGTCATGCCGGTTATCACCCTGTTCGGCGAGCACGGTCTTTTCTGGATTATCTGCGCTGTGATTCTGATTCTGACAAAAAAGTACCGCAAAGCCGGCCTCTCCATGGGCGTTGCCCTGCTGATGGGCCTGATCGTGTGCAATCTGACGCTCAAGCCGCTGATCATGCGCATCCGTCCCTATGACTACCAGCTTCAGAATTTCGGCGTAACCATCAATCTGCTGATTGACGGCCTGCACGACTTTTCCTTCCCCTCCGGCCACACCATCGCCAGCTTTGAGGCCTGCACGGTGCTGATGCTGAACGACAAGCGGCTGGGCATTCCCGCCACCATTCTCGCGGTGCTGGTTGCTTTCTCCCGGCTTTACCTGTACGTCCACTACCCAACCGACGTGCTCGCCGCCGTGGTTCTGGGCATTGCTTTCGGCTTCCTCGGGAATTGGCTTGTCGGCAAATGTTTTGATCTATATCATACGCGAAAAGCCCGCAAAAAAACCTGATCCATCGAAAATGGCCTGCTGCAAAACCATCCTTGCAGCAGGCCATTTTATATTTTCTTATGCTCCGTCCGGTGGGAAATCAGCGCCGCGCACAGCTTCATCAGAAACGGCCGCAGCGGAATCAGGCAGAGCCAGACCTTTTCGAAAAATACCCACCAGAACTGACGGGGGCCAATCCACCTTCCCTTCCGCCTTACCGCCGTGACCAGCGCGAAAATCTGATCCCGGCGAATGGGGCCTTCTATTTCCGTCTGCGCGTCCCCAATCAGATCATATCCCGCCGGCCGGACCCGGCAGATTCTGTGCATCACATACTGGCCGCTGTCGCGCTGGTAGAACACCATATCGCCCCGCCGCAGCGGACGGTCAGGCTTACGGAAACGGATACTGTCCCGCTGGTGGATCAGGAAGGGAGACATACTGCTCCCGCAAATCACCATGCTCACCTCCCGGCCTTCCTCCACCAGTTCCCGCAGAACCTGAACATATTCTTTCGTATCCACTATCTTCATGATTTCACCGCTCCCCCAGTTCGCCAAGCGCCGATTCCAGACAGTCCACCGCCGCTTCTGTGGGCGTACAGGTCAACTGATAAACCGGCACTTCGGTAATCAGGTTTTCAATCAGATCGATGCTGTGCGTAACCGCATTGGGATTCCATCTGTTGATTGTGGTCTGCCCGTATAGCAGAGAGAAGGCGCGAACCGGCGGCAGCCGTTCGGCATGATTGCGCGCACCCTGCTCCAGCATGACGATTGACCGGATTGGCGCGTCCCCCAGGCGGCAGATTCCCGACGACCCACAGACCGGCCAGCCACAGGCAATCCACTTTCCTGCTGACCGGCGCAGCAGCGCCCGATCTCCATTCATAATTTCCGCCCCACGGTAAGTCCGCCACAAATTGGCCTGCGTGGATTTTCCTATTCCGGAAGGGCCGGAAAAAAGGATGGCCTGCCCCCGGTAACGCAGACAGGAACAGTGCAGGATCAGGCTGTCCCGCTCCAGCATACGCCTCTCCAATGCCAGCAGAGAGGCGAACACCGTGTCGAAGCAAAGCGTATCCAGCTCGGATTTCTTCAGCACAATGTCCGCACGGTCAGATCCGCGCTCCATATAACAGGCATAGAATCCCGCTGTGCCCCGAACGCCCAACTGGCGAATCTCACCGCCGGTTTCCGAAGGAAGAACGCACAGATCATCCCGGCGGGCGATGGCCGCCTGTTGGAACGCCGGCAGCGTATCCGCGCAGGAAATCCGGTAGAAATACGCCGGACAGCCTGCCATCACCCGAAACTGCTGGAAATTGGATGGGATGTGAACCTCCTTGGGGTGGGAAATCTCAAAGAGGAACTCTCCTATCCGGTACCGCTCGTTTTTCATGCCCGCTCCAGCGCCTCCTGTTCCTGCAGCAGTAAATCCCGGAACGCAGCTGCGTACCGGCAGTGATAGGCCGGAATCCCGTCATACTGTCCGGTTTCCAGCCGGGCGCTGGCCGTACAGATTCTGCACACCGGCCGCAGCGGGCACGCCGTGCAGCGGCTGTTTAAGCGCAGCGCTTTGGATTCCCTGCTGATCGCCTCCCACGCTCTGTCAAATCCCGTTTCAAACACAGGAACGGACGGTTCTTCCAGTGACACGCATGGCCGCATCTGTCCCTGCCAGTTGACCGCAAAAGAGCAGTTCCCCGCCAAGCAACTGATCTGCGCGGGATAAACGGCCGGTTCTGTTCCAGCGCGAAGTGTATTTGCGGTCTGAAACACATACTCCCGGAATGCTTCCGGCGTCATTTCCTGACGAAGCGTCTGCATCTCCGCCCGCGCCGCAGCCTCCGGCGACAGCCTGGACTGGGCTTCCAGGGGCAGTTCCCGCTCGTGCAGCCCCGGCAGCATATCCGTATCAATGTGAACCGGGCAGCCCAGCTCCCGTCCCAGCCGGTAGATCGCTTCCATATCGGCTACATTGGATTTTACGGCGCTGCCGTTGATTTTTACCGCCACTCCCCGCTGGCGCAGCAGGCGAATGGCGCGAACCGTTCTGTCATAGCCCTCCGGGAAACCGCAAAGCCGCCCATAGGTATCCCGTCCGGAACCGTAAAGGGTAATGTTGACACGCCGGGGCTTGTTGGCGCCAAAAAAGTCCGCCCAGTCCTCATCAATCAGCGTACCATTGGTATTCACGGTCAGCACCATACCCAGTTGTTTCAGTCCCAGATAGATCTCCCGAAAATGCGGGTGAAGCAGCGGCTCTCCGCCGGTGAGCAAAACAAACAGCACTCCCGCCTCAGCCATCTGCTTTCCCAGCTCCAGCCATTGTGCGCCGGGATGCTGGCATCCCTTTGACGCCATCTCCGCCCGGCTCAGGCGGACATAGCACATCCGGCAATTCATATTGCACAGAGGCGTCAGTTCCAGAGAAGCATTCACCGGAGTCTGGGCTTTTGCCGCTTTTCGGACAAGAAATCTTTCAAAGCTGTCTTCCATATGGATCGTTCCTTATACAAATGCGGCCGACAAAACTTGTCGGCCGCATGACATTCTTGTGAGATCAGGAGCGGTTGGCGTTTGCCTTATCCGTGGGAAGCGCAACACCCCAATGGCACCAGGTTCTTTCCTGATTGGAGGTATGCCAGTAAATCACATCGCCGGCATCAACCACACCGTTCAGATTGACATCACCCCAGAAATCGAAACCGCCGTCCACAGTGCCGTCGTTTTCAAACTCAAAGGTAATCGAGGAGCCGTCGGCCTTGAAATAGTTGTTGCGGGGAACACGGCAGGGGCCGTTATGGCTAAAGAGCGGGTCCTTGGGGCCTTCCGCTACACCCCAGCGATAGCCGTAGGGCGCATTGCTGATGTCAAGAAGCTGCGTGGTATCATTCAGGCAGCCGACCTTCCAGCACGCCGCAATATATTCGTTCGCTTCAAAATCCTGAACCACGATTCTCGGGGTTTCCCAGGCCTCTTTCATTTTACTTTACCTCCCATAAAACTTGCTTGCTCAGTGACTCAGTCACAAATTTTCTGACATCCTTTCGAATGATATCTTCCGGGGCGTCAAACCGCGCCAGCGCTTCGGAAACCACCTCATCCTCCGTGGATGGCTTGGAAAACGCATTCCAGAGGAACGCCGCCGTCCGGTTCGGTGTCATGATAACATTCCCGAAGCCGGAATTCCCGTCTACCGGTACGATCGCATATTCTCCCGCGATCCGACGGAGCAGGAAACCCGGATTGATCTGATAGCGGGACTGCGTGACCGATGATTCACGAAATTCAGGCATTGATTTCTGTTCCATAAGCTGCCTGCCTTTCCTGCAATCATGCTTCACACTGCTGACGAGATTCTGTCAGATGACATTTTCATTACTATTATCTTATCATAGCCAAATTAGAAAGTCAACCATGATTTTGGAGGTTTTGCCCATCCTGTTTTCGGTAAAGAGCGGAACCGGAAAGGCATCCCAGCGAAGGAATTCCTCTTTACTTTTTGAACGGATCTGCTATAATCGGACGAGAAATACTGGAGGAAATGCGATATGGTACATCTGCTTCTTGCCATCATTTATCTTTCTTTTATCAGTCTGGGGCTGCCGGACTCCCTGCTGGGTGCGGCATGGCCGTCCATGTACACCCAGATGTCCGTTCCGGTTTCCTACGCCGGTATCCTCTCCCTGCTTATTTCCGCTGGAACCATTGTCTCCAGTCTGCTCAGCGACCGGGTTACCCGAAAACTTGGCGCCGGTGCCGTCACCGCCGTCAGTGTCGCCATGACGGCTGCCGCCCTGTTCGGCTTTTCGGTTACCAAATCGTTCTGGCTGCTTCTGCTGTGGGCAATTCCCTACGGACTGGGCGCGGGCGGCGTGGATGCCGCGCTGAATAACTATGTTGCGCTCCATTTTGCCAGCCGGCATATGAGTTGGCTGCACTGTATGTGGGGCGTGGGCGCCTCCATCGGCCCCTATATCATGGGCTGCGCGCTCACCGGCGGTCAGGGCTGGCAGATGGGCTACCGGTATATTGCGCTGATTCAGATACTTCTGTCCGCCGTGCTGTTTCTCAGCCTGCCCCTGTGGCAGCGGCGGCCGGATACCGAAGCCGGAAAGAAGGATGGTGGACAGCCTCTCAGTCTGAAGCAGGTCTGTTCCATTGCAGGCGCGCGGGAGATTCTGCTGGCGTTTTTCTGCTACTGCGCCATGGAACAGACCACCATCCTGTGGGCCAGCACCTATCTGGTGCGGCATCTGAATCTTTCCCCCGAGGACGCAGCCAGCCTTGCCAGTCTTTTCTTCCTCGGCATTACGGCCGGACGCGCGGTCAGCGGATTTCTGACCTGCAAATGGAGCGACCGGGACATGATCCGCCTCGGACAATTCATTGTAATCCTGGGTATCGGAGTTCTGGCGCTGCCGCTGGGGCGGAGCGGCGCCATGGTGGGACTGCTGTTGGTCGGGCTGGGCTGTGCGCCGATTTATCCCTGTATTATTCATTCCACACCAGCCCATTTCGGCGCCGAAAACGCTCAGGCCATCATCGGCGTACAGATGGCCAGCGCCTATGTCGGCTCGCTGCTGATGCCGCCGGTTTTCGGCCTGATCGCGAACCACATTTCCATCGCCCTCTTCCCCGCCTTTCTTGCCGCAGCCACGGCGGTGATGATTCTCATGTGCGAGCGTCTGAACCGCATGAAACAGCACTAAAAAAGGCCGCAGACCTTCCCCGAAGAAGCAGGAAGGACTGCGGCCATTTCTTACGCCTGAAACAGCGGATGGATTTTCTTCCGGTAAATCCGGGCAAAAAAGAACAGGGTCACCAGAACGCTGATCAACTCCGCAATGGGGAACGCCCACCACACGGCATTCACATTGCCCGTCAGGCTCAAAAGATACGCGGCAGGCAGCAGTACCACAAGCTGCCGGCAGATGGAAACCACCGTTGCGTATACGCCGTTGCCCAGCGCCTGGAAGCAGGCGCTCAGGGAAATGCCGATCGCGGCCAGCGGGAAATGAATGCTGATGATCCGCAGTGCGCTCCGTCCGATGGTCAGAAAATCCTCGGAGGGATGGAACAGATCCAGCAGTTGATCCGGCACAAGCTGGAAAGCTGCCACGCCCAGAATCATGATCGCCATGGCCATCGCTGCGGAGAGCTTCAGGGTTTTGGTGATCCGCTTGGGCTTGCGCGCACCATAATTGTAGGCAATCATGGAAATGGTGGCATTGTTGATGCCGAAGATGGGCATGAAGAAAAAGCTTTGCAGCTTGTAGTAAATGCCAAATACGCCGGTTGCAGTCTCGTGGAAGCCCTGCAGAATCTGGTTCATCCCAAAATTCATCACGGAGCCGATACTGTTCATGATGGTCGTCGGAATTCCCACGGCCAAAATCTGCCGGATGGCTGCTCCCTCCGGTTTCAGGTAGCGCAGACCAAACTGGATTTCCGGGTTGCACCTCAGATTGAAGATGATCACCAGAACCGCGCCGACCCACTGGCCAATCACCGTGGCCACCGCCGCGCCGGCGATGCCCATGGCCGGGATTCCCAGCCAGTCCACGCCAAAGATAAACACCGGGTCCAACAGAATGTTCAGCAGCGCGCCTGTCCCCTGAGAAATCAGCGTGTGGAAGGTACGGCCGGTGGACTGAAGCAGCCGCTCACCCAGTACCTCCACGAAGATACCGAATGTAAACGTACAGCAAATGGCGGTATACGCCGTGCCGCCCTCCACCGTTTCGGCTACCTTGGACTGCATCTGAAAATAGGGGCGGGAACCAAAAATGCCGAACAGCATGAACAGCACAATCGCGCCCAATGCCAGCAAAATCCCGTTTCCTGCCGCGCGGTTGACCATCTCCTGATTCTTTTCGCCCAACGATTTGCTGAGCAGGGAATTGACGCCCACGCCGATTCCGACGGAAAAGCCCACCTGCAGCATCTGCACCGGGAACGCCAGTGAAAGCGCCGTCACCGCGCTTTCGGACACTCTGGAAACATAGACGCTGTCCACCACGTTATACAGCGCCTGAACCATCATCGCAATGATCATGGGCGTGGCCATGTTCATCAGCAGCCTGCCCACGGGCATTACGCCCATCTTATTCTCCGAAACTGGGGTCTGATTCATTTTTACTCTCCTTGTTTTCAACACAATCTATTTCGTACGATGGATAGGATAGCCGAATTCCTGCCGGATTGCAACCGGAAAAGCAGAAGAACAGCACCGCTGCCGGTTTGGCAGCGGTGCAAATGTAAATGTGGCAAACATTACAGGTACTTCTTCATTTCCTCGGAAGCATTTGCCGGATCCTCGGAGATGGTGAAGGTCAGGTTCATGTTGTTGATCTCCGCGAAGGTCGCGGCCCAGGCCAGGAACTCGTCGCAGGCGCTGGAATCGGCGTCCATGGGCTTATTGATGGCCCGATACAGGTTGTCAACAAAAACATGGGTAATATCGAAGTTGCCGGCGTGCAGGCCGCACAGGAAGCCCTTAAGCAGCTCGGGGCTGTTGATGCCGTATTCCTTGGCGTCCACCAGGCGAACGCGGTAGTTTACATCATAAGTCAGGTTCTTGCCGTGCTCAATGCAAACCACATCACCGGTGGCGCTGGCAACGGTCTGCTGCAGCTCTTCGAGCATCTTCTTGGTCTTGCCGGAGCCCTTCAGGCCCATAATAATGTGAATCATCGGATATTCCTCCTTTGCTGTGCCACAGATTGGCTGTATGGACATTCTACCAGCTTGGCGTCGATTTTGCAACACCTAATTTGTGAATTTGTCAAAGAAATGTGGCAAATCCCCGGTTCGGAACCATACAGAAGGCGGCACGGCCTTACTTCTTTTCGTAGCCGGGTTTGCCCAGCAGCTCGAACATATTGCGCTTGTAGAATTCCACGCCGGGCTGATTGAAGGGGTTAACGCCCAGAATATAGGCGGAGATACCGCAGGCCAGCTCCAGGAAGAAGAACAGCTCGCCCACCTTCCGGTCGTTCAGATCGCCGGCATCCATGGTAATCACGGGAACACCGCCGTCCACGTGCGCGGCCAGCGTACCCAGATACGCCTTCTCGTCCACGAAATCCAGCGTCTTTCCGGCCAGATAGTTCAGTCCGTCCAGATTCTTGTAGTCGGAGCCGATCACCAGCTTCTGCTCCGGGGCGTTGAAGCGAACCATGGTTTCAAAGATGTTGCGCTGACCCTGCTGGATCATCTGACCCAGAGAGTGCAGGTCTGCGGTCAGCTCAGCGGTCACAGGGAAGATACCCTTTCCGTCCTTGCCCTCGGACTCTCCGAACAACTGCTGCCACCAGCCGCCGAACATCTTGAAGCCCGGCTCGAAGGACTCGAAAATTTCCATCATCTTGCCATGGCGGTACAGCAGGTTGCGGACTGCCGCATACTGCCACACAGGGTTCTCGAAGGAGCGCAGATCATAGGCGGTCTTTGCCTCGCTGGCGCCCTTCATCACCTCCATGATATCCACACCTGCCACAGCCAGAGGCAGCAGGCCCACGGGCGTCAGCACGGAGAAACGGCCGCCCACATTGGGGGGAATCACGAAGGTCTCCCAGCCCTCTTCGGTCGCCATCTGGCGCAGCGCGCCCTTGCAGGGGTCGGTAATGGCATAGATGCGGCTCTTGGCACCGTCCGTGCCGTATTTGCGCTCCAGCATCCAGCGCAAAGCGCGGGTCGCAATGGCCGGCTCGGTGGTGGTGCCGGACTTGGAGATGATGGCGATGGAGAAATCCTTGCCCTCCAGCAGCCGCTGCAGTTCATTCCAGTGACGGGTGGACAGGCCGTTGCCCGCGAAGTAAATCTGAGGATTGCCCTTGCCCTTGCCGATGTTGTGGTTTGGACCCTGAAGCAGTTCGATGGCGGCGCGGGGGCCGAGATAACTGCCGCCGATGCCAATCACCACAAACACGTCAGAGTCGCTGCGGATTTTCTCAGCGGCAAGCTGAATGCGCTTGATTTCCTCGGTCGGCTCGGTCACAGGCAGGTTCAGCCAGCCCAGAAAATCATTGCCGGCGCCGGTGCCCTCCGTCAGGGTTTTGTGCGCCTCAAAGACCTCCTTTTCCATAGCCAGAAGATCCGGCAGGGAGACCTCGCCCCACACATTGGAAATATCAACTTTGATCATTCGATGATCACACGTCCTTTCATTGATATAGGTTTGACTGTGTTAATTTTACAGTAAATTCATCGCAAACGCAAGTCCTCGTCAAAAACTTTCCAAAAGATTTAAAAAAAATCCCTTTCCCCTCTGGTAATTTGGGATGCGCCCATGTATAATGAAAGCATCATTAACACCACCTGCAGGAGGAAAAAACATGAAATATGGCTTCGGCGTTGATCTGGGCGGCACCACCGTCAAGATCGCATATTTTGATGAAACCGGCACGATGCTCTCCAAATGGGAGATTCCCACCGTCACAGACGATGGTGGAAAGAGAATTCTTCCCGATATTGCGGCCTCCATCCGGCAGTACATCGCGCAGAAAACCGTGGAGCCGGCCGACATCATCGGCATCGGCATCGGCGTTCCCGGCCCCGTCAACGGCCGGGGTGTGGTTAATAAGTGCGTCAATCTGGGCTGGGGCGTGTTCAACATTGCCGACGAGCTTTCCGCGCTGGCCGGTTTCCCCGTCAAGGCGGGCAACGATGCCAACGTGGCCGCGCTGGGCGAGTACTGGAAGGGCGGCGGCAAGGGCTGCGAAAACATGGTTTTCGTCACACTGGGCACCGGCGTCGGCGGCGGCATCGTTGTGGAAGGCAGGCTGCTTCACGGTGCCCACGGTTCCGGCGCGGAAATCGGCCACATGGTTCTGAACCGGGACGAGACAGAAAAATGCGGCTGCGGCAAATGCGGCTGCGTGGAACAGTATTGCTCCGCCACCGGCATCGTCCGTCTTGCCAGGCGTGCCATGGCCGGAACGGACGAGGTTTCCCGGCTGCACCGCTTCGATCCGCTGACCTGCAAGGATGTATTCGACTGCGGCAAGGCCGGCGATCCTCTTGCGCTGCGGGTTCTGGAGCAGTTCTATGCCTATCTGGGTGAATTTCTGGCCGATGTATGCAACGTGGTGGATCCCGATGTGGTTGTTCTGGGCGGCGGCGTCAGTAAGGCCGGTCAGGTTCTGCTGGACGGCACCCGCCCCTACTTTGACCAGTATGTGTTCCATGCCGCGCGGGATGCCCGGTTCGCGCTGGCCTCTCTGGGCAACGACGCCGGCGCCTACGGCGCTTTCAAGCTGGCGCTGGACGCCTTCGGCGGCTGAGCACCCAATCAAAAACGCGGACACCAGCCGATGTCCGCGTTTTTTCTGTTTTCACTTCCGGATGACCCACAGGTTCCGGAACTGGCTCTCCATTTCCTCGTATGTCCACAGCTTTTCGGAATTGGCATGGCTGTTGGGATCGTTGACCCGGATTTTTCCGTCCTCCGCGCCCACCAGTACAATATAGTGCCCGGAGGAAGTGAAGTCGCCCTTGCCCATGGCGCAGATGATGGGATTTCCAACCTCCAGATTGTCCATGATCCGCTTTTTCACCAGCGGGATTTCCGTCACGTCCAGTCCCAGCTTCACCCCGCCCTCGCTGATAAGCGTCCAGGAGGAGCCGTTTCCGGCGGAATAATAGCCGTTGGTCGATGCGAATTCCACGATCTTATCTGGCGCGAAGGTATCCGCGTCTCCGGTGACGTAATAACCCGCCATGGCCAGACACAGAGGACCGCAGCCGGTAATGCCCACCACATCGGAACCATACCGGATATAGCCCCACCGGGTATCCCACTGCATCAGAAGCGGCACGCCCTGGGACAGGTCGCAGTCCAGTGCCACCGCCTGCTGCTCGCCCCGGAAGGGATAGTTCAGTACGAATTCCTCGGTCTCCGGGTTTCGATCCAGCAGATCGATCAGGCTCCGGGGCCATTCGCCATAGGACACCCCTTTTTCGTCGGCATAGGCCTTGATCCGCAGTTCGGCTTCCGTATGCTCCTGCCACGAAAAGCTGATGTCCCGGTAAATCCGTTCCAGCTTGGGCCAGCCCAGGATACCCGCGGTAACCAATACGGCAATCAACAGGAGTACGATCCAGGTTCTTTTCGTTTTTGTCATGGGTTTCCCCTCCTTTTCCGTCCATTATACCACAGGTTCGTTCGGAAATCTTTTCCATGCGATTAAGATTTTTCCCCATGAGTTTAAGATTTGCTTATGAAACGGAGCGCACGAGATGGTGCGCCCCGTTGTACTTATCGGATTTTTTTGCCGTTGAGTACGGCCTCTGCCAGTTTTTCCCCCTCATAGCGCAGCTTCAGCAGGAAAAACGGTGCGTCCTGCCACAGCAGTTCCAGAAAAATCCGGTCGCCCTCCCACTGGGGAAGCCGGCTCAGGAATTCCCGGCTGACCCACTGCAGGTCGCCTTCGTCGCATTCTTTCAGCGTTCCCTCGAAGCCGTCGGCGGTGAACAGATACATATATTCCCCGTCCCATGGGCCGTTGGTCAAAAACGTGACCACGCCCCGGCAGCGCCAGGCGGTCAGCGTCAGTCCCGTTTCCTCCTTTGCCTCCCGCAGCAGGCATTCGTCCGGGGTCTCGTCCCCCTCGAATTTTCCGCCAATGCCAATCCACTTGTCCCTGTTGACATCGTTTTTCTTTTTTACCCGGTGGAGCATCAGCACGTCATTTCCCCGGGTGATATAGCACAGTGTGGAATTATGCATTGGATTTCACCCGCTGCATCAGCCGGATCGCCAGATGCACGTTTTCCACATCCACCTCGGCGTGACCGTCCTCCCGCTCACCGTCCAGTGTCCACGGCATATCCGGGTCGGCAAACACCCTGATCTTTTCGGCGCTTCGGAAGGTAATCATGTCGCAGTTGTATTTCTGCGTCTGCACCGCCTTGATGCATTCGGATATTTCCAGCAGATCCACCGGAGCGCGCACCAGCAGAACCTCCAGTTTTCCATCCGCCATGTCCACCTGTTTGGGGTCCAGCGTCAGAATGCCGCCCACGGACGTGGAATTGCTGATGGCGCCAAAGAGGAAATCGTCCTCAACCACCTGGCCGTCAAGCTCCATCCGTACATGGGTCTTTCGGATCTGGGACAACTCATTGATGCCCTCCAGCACATACGCCGTATGCCCCAGCGCGTTTTTGATATTCTGGGGGGTGGCATAGCTGGCTCTTGTAAACGCGCCGAAAGAAGCCACATAGGAAAAATACCGCTGGCCAAACCGCCCCACATCATAGGCAACCGGTTCACCCTCCACAATGTCCTTTGCCGCCTGCAAAATATTGGCAGGTAGCTTGAGACTGGCCGCAAAGTCGTTGGTGGAACCGGCTGGGATATAGCCCACGGGCACATCCGCGCCGCTGCGCAGAATGCCGGATATGGTTTCGTTAAAGGTTCCGTCCCCGCCGCAGCAGGCCACCAGATCCATATCCTTTGCCTTTTCCTGCACCACCCGGATCGCGTCGCCCTGTCCGGCGGTCATATGGGCGGTCACCTCATAGCCCCCGCAGTTGAAAATCGATATGATATCCGCCAGATACCGGTTCGCCCGCCGGATGCCCGAATAGGGATTCATTACAAACAGCATTTTTTTCATAGCCATGCCCTCAGTCATCATAATCTACAAAGCAGTATTGCTATTATACCATCCAATGTGGAATTGGCAAGGCAATAGATATAAAAATATAGATTATCCGCAAAAATTCACAGGAATTTCATATTTCCATTTTACACTGGTTTTGTCTGAATTTGGAGGTTACTGTCAATGAAGCTGTTTCTCTGCGTGCTGTACTGCGCCGCCATCGGCATTTTGTCAAACCCCATCGCGGCGCTCCTTCCCCGGTCATGGTTCGACCCGGAAAAAGCCCCCTATGCCAGCTTTTCCTGGGAGCAGGACGGAAGAATTTACAACCGGCTGGGCATCCGTCTGTGGAAGGATCATGTCCCGGATATGAGCAAAATTCTGAAGAACATGGTGCGCAAGGAAGTTGCCTCCCGTCCCACCTGCCAGAGCATGGACACGCTGGCACGGGAAACCTGCATTTCGGAGGCGGTGCACTGGGCGCTGATTCTGCTGTCGCCTCCCCTTCTGCTGATCTGGCCCGGAATCGGCGGCTGGATCTGCACGGCGCTTTGGATTGCGGGCAACCTGCCCTTCATTCTCATTCAGCGGTATAACCGCCCCCGGCTGGTGCATACCCGCAACCGGCTGAGAAAAACCCAGTGCATCCCTGAAACCGTATAAATGTCCCGGCAGCAGTTGCATCTGCTGCCGGGCTCTTTCTTTTTCAGTTCTGCTCTTTCCGGTACAGAAGCCGGATGGAATTGAGCACGCAGAGCATGGCAACGCCGCTGTCCGCAAACACCGCCATCCACATGGACGCATGCCCCGTCAGCCCCAAAACCATGACGATCAGCTTCACGGCCAGCGCGAACACCACGTTCTGCCAGGCAATGCGGCCGGTCTGCCGGGCGATGTCCAGAGATTCCGGGATTGCGTTCACATCCGAGGTCATAAACACCACGTCCGCCGCTTCGATGGCCGCGTCCGCGCCGCTGCCCATAGCCGCGCCCACATCCGCGCCGGCCAGCACCGGCGCGTCGTTGATGCCGTCGCCCACATACATGACCGCGCCTTTGGCTGCACGAAGCTGCTGCAGCCGCTCCAGCTTTTCCCCGGGCAACAGTTTGGCGTGCACCTCGTCCACGCCCACGGCGCTTCCGATTTCCCGGGCGGTTTCATCGCTGTCGCCGGTGAGCATGGCGGTGGCAATTCCCCTGCTGCGCAGACGGGAAACGGCTTCCTTCGCTTTCGGCTTCAGCGTGTCGGCGATCAGCAGGAATCCGGCATACATACCGTCCTCCGCGACCAATACCCGGGTTCCGGTTCGTTCCAGCCCGTCAGGCAGCGCCACATCGTTTTCCGCCATCAGTTTTTCATTGCCGCACAGAACCGTCCTGCCGTCCAGCTCGGCCTTAATGCCCCTGCCAGCCAATTCCTCCACCGATTCCGGCTCACGCAGCGCCAGTCCCCGTTCCCGCGCCGCTTCCACGATGCTCTGGGCAATGGGGTGGGTGGAGTGCTGTTCGCAGCTTGCGGCCAGATTCAGAAGCTGCTCGCCGCCCTCAATTCTCTGAACCCGGAAATCGCCTTTGGTGATGGTTCCGGTTTTGTCCATCGCCACGGCCTTCACCCTGGCCATGGCCTCGATGGAAAGGCCGCCCTTAAACAGAATTCCCTTGCGGCTGCCCGCGCCAATTCCGGAGAAGAATGCCAGCGGTACACTGAGCACCAGCGCGCAGGGGCAGCTCATTACGAGGAAGGACAGCGCCGTGTAAATCCAGTAGTGCCATTGCCCGGTGATCAACGCAGGGACAACCGCGACAACAGCCGCCAGACCTACCACAATCGGTGTGTAGATCCGGGCGAAGCGGGTGATGAAGCGGTCGATTTTGGGTTTGCTGGCCGCCGCGTTTTCCACGGAATCCAGAATGCGGGTTACCATGGACTCCGCCAGAACCTTTTCCACCCGAATGGTAAGCTGACCCGTGGTGTTGATGCAGCCGGAAATCACGCCGTCCCCCTCAGCTACGCGTACCGGCACCGGTTCGCCGGTGATGGGCGCCGTATCGATCCGGCTCTCGCCGGAGATCACCATGCCGTCCAGGGGAATCCGGTCGCCCGGCCGCACCAGCAGAAGATCCCCCACGCAGGCTTCCTCCGCCGGAATCTCATGAACCGCACCGTTTTCCAGCCGGTTGACCACCTCCGGGCGCAGATCCACCGCCTCCATAATCTGGCTGCGGCTGCGCTCTACGGCTTTTTCCTCGAAATACTCCCCCACGCGGTAAAAGAGCATCACGCCCACCGCTTCGTCAAACTGACCGATGGCGAACGCGCCGATGGTGGCGACGCCCATCAGGAAATTCTCATCCAGCGCGTGACCCTTGAGCAGGCCTTTTGCCGCGTCACACAGAACCTCCCAGCCCAGCGCCAGGTAAGCAGCCACGAAGGCGATGCCGCCCCAAATATGCAGGCCGAACCAGTCCAGCAGCAGGCCGGCTGCGAACAGCCCAGCCCCCAGCAGGATGGTTTTCCCTTCTCCGCTGTGGACTTCCTCAGCCGGTTCGTCATGATGGCCACAGCCGCAGTGCTCATGCTCTTCGCAGCAGCCCTCATGATGGTGTGCGTGGCGATGTGTTTGTTCCCGACCCGTTTCGCCCCGCTGACAGATTTCCGCATCCGGCTCCACCGTCCGGGCGATTCGGGTCAGCCGCTCCAGCAGTCCGTCAGGGTTTTCCGCCGTCAGACGAAGCTGTCCGGTGGCAAAGGTAATGACCGCCTCCTCCACCTCGGGCAGCGCGTTGAATTTGGCCTCAATCTCCGCCGCGCAGTTGGCGCAGTCCAGATTTCGAATGAGATAAACCTTTTTTTCCATAGGGCATCTCCTTTTTTTGATTTATCATATGAGCATCCATTCATGTGTTTACAGCCAGTATACTCCCATTTTCCCCCGTTGTCAAGAGAAAAATGGGAGTGCAAACCGTTTATTTGCCATATTTTTCAGTTTTCCAGCTCGATGACATCTCCAAGCCCGGAAATCTGCTCAATCTCCCCATCCCGGATACAGTAGGCCTCCCCAAACAGGGTTGTATACCCATCTGCGATCAGCAGGTACGTCCCGTCCACAAAGGCAAAAAAGCATTCTCCCATGCTGTCGGAAAAGGTGATATCCTCAATCAGCCGCCGGCCATCCAGCAGGTTATCCTTCACTTGCTGATAATGGGGCAGTACATTGACATCGGTGATTCCAAGACCCGGCAAAAAACGGGGAAAATCCGGGGCGGATTCCCCTTCCTCCTCCGGCTGAACATAAACCCGGTCTGCGGAATTCATGGTGCCCGCGCTGATGCCCATCACCACACCCTGATAGTTTTCCAGCAACCCGCGCAGACCGAGTTCCTGAAAGAACACGTTTTGCGTGGGTACGTGTCCGCCCGACAAAATGATGAAATCACTCTCCCAGATCAGCATTTGGGCATTGTCCTGATTTCGCCGGTCCAGCACCTGAAAATCGGAAAATTCGATTCCGGCCTCGGCAAAGGCCCCGGCCATTTCCTCCCCAACCCGATCCGTCAGCTCCGGACTGTCCGGATCTGAGCAAATAAACAGGCAGCGGGGATGCTCCGGCAGCGCCTCGGACAGATTATCCAGAAACCGGTTGTCCGGGTTCAGAATTGCCCGGGGCGCCTGATAGACGCAGGGACTGCTGGTCAAAAACGCAATCAAGTTCAATCTTCCTTTCCGAAGTGTGGGCAGCGGATGGAAGCGCCGCCTCCATATTGGACTCCAATACCAACGTTTCCCCGGATACCGGATGGACAAGCGTCAGCCTTTTGGCGCAGAGGATCTGGCTCTCCAGTCCCATTTCCCGGGAAAAGGCTTGGGATTCCGGGCTTCCGTACTGCGGATCACCCAAAATCGGATAGCCCATATGGGCGCAGTGCAGCCGAAGCTGGTGGGTGCGCCCGGTAACCGGACGCAGTTCAAGTTTGCATAGCTTTCCATTTCTTTCCAGCACCCGGTATTCGGTCACGGATGGTTTCCCGTCAACCCGAATCTCCCGCAGCAGACTGGGAAGGGGCTTGCGCGCAATCGGCGCGTCAATCACGCCGCTGTCCGTCTCCGGCCCGCCAAAAACCAGCGCATGGTAGATCTTTTGCAGGGGAGCGCGCTGCATGGCTGCATGAATAAAGGCGTTCTTGGCCAGCAGCACAATTCCAAAGGTGTCCCGGTCCAGCCGGGTGACGGGATGAAAAGCGCTGTTTTGCCCGGTACGGCGGTAATAGCCCGCCACCAGATTGGCCAGTGTTCCGGTATTGCGCACGCTGGATGGATGAATCAGCATTCCGGCAGGCTTGTCCACCGCCAGCAGGTGCCCATCCTCATACAGCACAGTCAGTTTTCCGTCCTCCGGCGGATACGCAGGCGCTTCCTCGTCCAGCACCGCCGTTACAACGTCTCCCGGCTGCACCAGATAATCCGTGTGCCGGGGCGCTCCGTTTACAAAGATTTTGCCCTGCCATTTCAGCCGGTTCATCAGCCCGGAGGACATTTTCATTTCCCGGCGGAGAAACGTGGACAGCCGTTCCTCCCCTGCCGCTCTTCTGCGCAGTTCCATGCCGCTCAGCAGCAGAGGAATCTGCCCCGGCAGCAGAAAAGCTGCGCCAGATAGCAAAGGCACAGATTGGCGCAGGGATCGCCCCGCATCCGGAAGCCCCGGAAGCCGCCGGCCCGTTCCCGATAGGTATTCCCACCATGCTCGATCTGGTTCAGGGCATCCAGATACTCCGGATTGTCCGGCTCCATGGAAACAGCCCTGCGGATATGCTCCAGCGCCGTTACCTGATTGCCCAGCCCATCGTTTGCCAGCGCGCTGAGATAATACCACCGGGCGTTTCGATCCGACGCATTGTTCAGCGCGTTCAGCGCCTCCTGATAGCGGCCGTAACGGATGTAATTCATGGCAGCCTGCTGATAGGTATCCGAGGCATCGGCGCCGGTATAGGTTCGCCGCTGCTGATAACCGCCGTAGCCGCCGAAGGGATCATACTGGCCGTAGCCGCCGCCATAGCTTCCGCCGTAGCCGCCGCCCGCAGGCTGTGCTTTTTCGGGATTTTTGATCTGCTCATAGGCGGCGTTGATTTCCTGCATTTTCTTTGCAGCCACCGGATCGCCCGGGTTCAGATCCGGGTGATATTTTTTCGCAAGCTGCCGGTATGCCCGCTTGATCTCATCATCGGAGGCATCCGGGCTGACGCCAAGCACCTTATAAGGATCGTCGATCATGTCTCTTCCCTCGCCTTCGCGCCTTTCCCTCTGAAATTCACCCAAACACCGGAATACAGAATGTTATCCAGCAGAGCCTTGTCCTGAACAAGGGGCAGTTTTTCGTATGCGTCTGTACACCGACCCATATCCAGCACCAGATATTCTTCCCACCGGGGCCAGTCTTCCTCCGATCCCATGGCAAGATAGGGATTGTACTTTCCCTTCCGCTTGTCCCGGCGGTAATCCACCGCCGCGTCAGCCAGATAAATGAATCGGCCCAGATGGAAGCCCATCAGGCGCAGCGTGGGCGCCCACATATCCTCCCGGTATGTCAGGAGTTCTCCCATGAGCCGTCCGAAGCAGGCGGCGGGTTCATCGGGATTGGAACAGTTTTCCTTTTCCATGGCGCTCAACTGCGCGATGCAGTTTTCAATGGCACCACACTGCCTTGGGTACCGTGCACGGATGTCCGGCAGGCTTTTTCCAATTGCGTCCGCCATGATTTTGGCGGCTCTCTTTCCATCGTCCTGCCAGTCGTCCATCAGGTTGTAGTAGGAAAGCGCCACATTCATATCGGCGGCGTAGCAGACGCATTCATTGTCCACCCAGTCCAGCCGCCGCAGCGGATGGGTCGCGCAGCGCAGCGGGCCGGCGGTTTCCTCCGGCTCGTACAGGCTCATCAGCAGCAGCGCCAGAAAAGCCATATCGTAGCTCAGTCCCATTCTGGCAGTATGCGACGCGCGGGTCTTGATTTCCCGGCAGATTCCGCAGTAAACACCACTGTAACGATCCTGCTGTCCTTTGTCCAGCTCCTTCCAGCTTGCGGAGATAAAACCGAACATTTTCCCGCCCCCTTTTCCTTTCATCATATTGACCAACTGTGAACACGGCGTAAACAGGAGAAGAATTAACGAATCAGACACATTTTCAGGCCTTTCGCAGATCCCGCAGGAACCGGTTCAGCGCTCCGCCGTAAAACACGATGGATACGCACATATACAGCCACAGCATGGCCAGCGCCACGGCGTAGACGGAGCCATAGATATTCATATAGTTGGGAAAATGCTCCACATAGATTGAAAACAGGGACGAGAACGTCATCCATCCCAGGCTGCCAAACAACGCCCCGGGCAAGCTCTCCAGAAAACCGTTGCGCTGATTGGGCAGGAACATGAACATCACGCAGAACAGAAGGGTCTGCGCCGCCACCAGAATAAAGAAGCCAAAATCAATGATATCCATCCAAAGGAACAGTCTGGGATTTCCCGTGCTGTGAATCCACTGCACAATGGTGTCGCCGAATACGTGCAGCACCAGCGTCAGCAGCAGCATCAGCAAAAACAGAAACGTGTATACTACGCTCATCAGCCGGGTGTGCAGCCAGCTTCGATCCTCCTCCACGCCGTAAACGCTGTTTAGTCCCGTCAGGACACCGTAGACGCCCCGGCTGGCAGACCACAGCGCCGTCACGGCGGACAGGGAAACCACAGCCTTGGAGGTGTTGTCGAAGGTGCCGGAAATCAGCTTCCAGATATACGGCTCCAGGGCATCCGGCAGGAAGCCCGCCACCAGTTCCATCAGATCGGCCGCCTCCAGCGGCGTATAGCGCAGCAGGCCAAGCACCAGCGTGAGCACCGGAAAAACCGCCAGGACAATAAAGTAGCAGGCGTGGCTCGCATGGGTGGGAATCTCCATCCTGCCCAGCATCCGGGAATAATTACGGATTCTTCCAATCACGCCGCTTTGCCCATTGTCCTGCATAGCGTTTCCTCCTGTTTTCGAGATTACGTTAAGCGCCCACAGCCCGTAAAAGGCAGTGGGCGCCGTCGCCATTATCACTTTATTCGGCAGAAATCAGATAATAGTACACGGGCTGTCCGCCGTTGAGCAGGTTGACATCCGCTTCGGGGCAGATTTCCGCGAACAGGTCGGCAGTCTTCTGGGCGTGCTTTTCCTTCACATCCGCGCCGTAATAGATCGTGATGTATTCCTTGCCGTCGTCATGAATCTTCTGCGCCAGACTCTTGAGCAGCACCCGGATATCCTGACTGGTGCCGAACAACTGGCTGCCGTACAGAGCCAGATAGTCGCCCTCATGGATATCGTAGCCGTCAAAGTCGGAATTCCGGGCGGCATAGGTGATCTGCATCGTATCCACGGTGGACAGGCTCTCCGTCATGGCCTGCACATTTTCTTCCTCGGTGCCTTCGGGGTTGAAGTTCAGCATGGCCGTCACACCCTGGGGCACGGTCTTGCTGGGGATCACCACCACGTGCTTGGGGGTCAGGTCATCCACCTGCTCGGCCGCCATAATGATGTTTTTATTATTCGGCAGCACAAAAACCGTCCCGGCGGGGACTTTGTTGACCGTCTCCAGAATGTCCTGCGTACTGGGGTTCATGGTCTGGCCGCCGGAAACGGTGCAGTCCACGCCCAGATTCTGGAACACATCCTTCAAGCCATCGCCCGCGCATACGGAAACGACGCCGAAGGGCTTCTCCGGGTCGGCAATTCTGGGCGCCAGCTCCTGCTCGCTCATGACCTTTTCGGTGTGCTGCAGGCGCATATTCTCAATCTTGACGGTCACAAAGGAGCCGTACTCAATGGCCTCGTGAAGTGCTTTACCGGGATCGTTGGTGTGGACGTGCACCTTGATAATCTCATCGTCGTCCACCAGAACCAGGCTGTCGCCCAGACTGGACAGGAACGCGCGAAGCGCTTCCGGATCCTTGTCATTCTCCCGGGAAATGATAAATTCGGTGCAATAGGTGAAGGTGATATCCTCGTCATCAAAATCGGAGAAGGTTGCCTGTTCCTTCACAACCCCGGCATCGGTGCCCTCAGGTACTACCACATCCTCTCCCCGCAGGGCGGACAGCATCGCCTCCAGTGCAAAGACCCAGCCCTTGCCGCCGGCATCCACCACGTTGGCCTTTTTCAGCACCGGGTTCATGTCGGTGGTGCCGGCCAGCGCAATTTTCGCCTCTTCCAGCGCCGCCTCGTGGACAAACTCAAAGTAGTTGTTTTCCCGGGCAGCCTCCCGGGCCTTTGCGGCAGCCAGGCGGGCAACGGTCAGGATGGTTCCCTCGGCGGGCTTCATGACGGCCTTGTAAGCGGCGTCCACGCCCTCCTGCAGGGCATCCGCCCACAGCACGCCGTCGCATTCCTGTGCGCCCTTGAGTTTTCTGGAGATGCCCCGCATCAGCAGGGACAGGATCACGCCGGAATTTCCCCGGGCGCCCCGCAGCATGGCGGAAGCGGCGGCGGCGGATGCCTTCTCCAAAGAAGGGTCCTCGATTTTACGCAGATCAGCGGCAGCGGCGTTGATGGTCATGGACATATTGGTGCCGGTGTCACCGTCGGGAACAGGAAAGACGTTCAGCTCATTGAGCTGCTGCTTGTGAATTTCGATAGAGGCGGCTGCGCTGATCAGCAGTCTGCGGAAGTCGGCTCCATTAATCGTTTGCCTCAATTTGTGATACCTCCGAATCTTCAGTCGACCATCATGGAGTCGACATAAACATTTACGGCCCGTACTTCGGTGCCGGTGCACTTGGTAACAACATAACGAACCTCGGAGATAATCGAGGCGCCCACGGCGTTCAGATTCACGCCGTTGTCAACCATTATGTGCAGATCGATGGAAATGGTGTCGTCCTCATGGAATTTCACATGGACGCCCTTGCCGACGGATTCCTTGCGCAGCAGATGATACACGCCGTCCTTGACGGAGCGGGCAGCCATTCCCTTCACGCCGAAGCAGTTGGTGGCGGCTGTACCGGCGATTTCCGTATAGACGCTGGTGCTGATGTTGACGCTGCCGTTTTCGTTGTTTTGACGGATCATATTCAGTCCTCCAATTTCAGAAGTTGAAAATTGAAAGTTGAAAGTTGAAAGTTGGTGGAAAGCCGCGCCTTCCCTTTCAATTCAACACGTTCAGCCCGGTTCCGGGGAATGGAGATGCTCAGACCATGCTTTCTTCCCAGCAGGCCGGAGCGGTCAGACCCATCATTTTCACAATGGTGGGTGCCACATTGGCCAGACCATAACGGCCTTCCTTGATGACCCAGTCGTGATCCTTGTCGTAGATGATGAAGGGAACAGGATTCAGGGAGTGGGCGGTACGGACAGAGGTCTTGCCCTTCTTGGTCTCGGTCATCTGGTCGGCATTGCCATGGTCGGCCGTGATCAGTACGGTGTAGCCATATTGGTCGGCTGCCTCCAGAATGGCGGCCAGACCCTTATCCACGCACTCCATGGCGTAAACCACCGCGTCCATCACACCGGTGTGACCCACCATATCGCCGTTGGGGAAGTTGCAGCGCAGGAACTGAAATTTTCCGGAAGCCATGGCAGCCACCATGTGCGCGGTAATTTCTTTGGACTTCATGGCGGGTGCCTGCTCAAAGGGAATCACATCGGAGGGAATTTCCTCGTAAACCTCCAGATTCTCGTCCACCTTGCCGGAACGGTTGCCGTTCCAGAAGTAGGTCACATGGCCGTATTTCTGGGTCTCGGACAGGGCATACTCGTGAACGCCGGCCTGGCACAGCACCTCAGTCAGTGTATTCTTAATCACGGGAGGCTGCACCAGATAGTGCTCCGGAATGTTCAGGTCTCCGTCGTACTGCAGCATACCGGCAAACTTGACGCCGGTGTAATCGCCCCGGTCAAACTTGTCGAAGTCCTTCCGGTCAAAGGCCAGAGAAATCTCCTGGGCCCGGTCGCCCCGGAAGTTGAAGAGAATCACACTGTCGCCGTTGGCGATTCTGGCCACAGGCTCGCCGCCACGGGCCACCACAAAGGCAGGCAGATCCTGGTCGATGCAGCCGGTCTCCGCGCGGTAAGTCTCAATCGCCTCTTTGGCGGAGGAGAACTGCCGGCCGATGCCCTGCACATGGGTGCGCCAGCCGGCTTCCACCATTGCCCAGTTTGCCTCATAGCGGTCCATGGTGATCTGCATCCGGCCGCCGCCGGAGGCGATGGCATAGTCGCAGCCGTCGGTATTCAGTTCCTTCAGCACATCCTCCAGCATGGCCACATACTCCAGCGCGGAGGTGGCGGGCACGTCACGGCCGTCCAGCAGAATGTGGCAGTAGGCCTTCTTCACGCCCTCGGCGTGCGCCTGACGCAGCAGCGCGATCAGATGATGGATGTTGGAATGGACGTTGCCGTCGCTCAGCAGGCCGAGGAAGTGCATGGCTCTGCCGTTTTTCGCATTGGCGACCAGATCCTTCCAGGTTTCGGACGCGTACAGTGTTCCGTTTTCAATGGACTCTCCGACCAGCTTGGCGCCCTGGGAATAAATCTGGCCGCAGCCCAGCGCGTTGTGACCGACCTCGCTGTTGCCCATATCCTCGTCCGTGGGCAGGCCGACGGCGGTGCCGTGAGCCTTCAGGTAAGTATGCGGGCAGGTCGCCAGCAGATGATCCAGGGTGGGCGTTTTGGCAATGGCCACCGCATCGCCGCTGCCGCCGTCACCCTTGCCGACGCCGTCCATGATGACCAGAACAATGGGTTTTTCCATGGTATCATACCTCCATAAAGCAGGCGCAGTCTATCTGCCCGCTTTTCTGCATTTTATTGGTTGTATTATTTTACATCATTTTTTCGGAACTTACAACCAGTTTTTTATTTTTTCCGTTCCCAACAAAAAAACTACCGGGAAAATGCAAAAAACGGTGATTTTCCCGGTAGTTGTTAAATATGTATGAAATTCGGTAGTTTTTCCCGGAAATCAGGCGGAGAATTTTCCTTTCGGACGGGTTCCTCTGAAAACCAGCGCACCCAGCAGCAGTGCGAGCAGCACAATTCCCACAATCAGAATTCCGATCCACATTCCGCTGCCGCCGTCCGTCTCTTCCTGCTGCACCGGTGCGGTCGGCACCTGCGTGGGCGCTTCGGTCTGCTTCTGCGTGGGCACAGCCGTCTCCGGTGCGCTGGTGGGAGCTGCCGTTGCCGGGATATCCGGCTGGGTTTCCGGCGCCGCCGTGGATGCAGGGGGAACTGTTTCCTCCGGCTGGGTCTCCGGTTCTTCCGGGTGGTAGGGGTCTGTTCCATCGGAAGCCAGGAATTCTATCCGGCCGTTGAAGGCCGTTTCCAACTGCTCAATATACGTAACGCTCCATGGCCGCTCCGCCGGATAATAGATGGTGGCGCAGGTGCCCCACAGGCAGTTTTGGCGGAAGGACGGAAATTTTCCCTGACAGTGGATTTCTTTCAGATTCCTGCAGTTCTGGAAACAGGCCTCCCCAAAGATCTTAAAGGATGCGGGCAGCTCGATTGCCGTCAGGCCGTCGCAGGAGGCGAAGGCTTCCCTGCCAATTTCATAGAGGCTGCCGCCAAAGTCCACCGTTTCCAACGCGCTGTTGTTTTTGAAGGAACAGGCGCCGATGTAAGTGACGCCGCCGGTAAAGACCACTTTTTTGATCTCCATCCGGAATTCTTCCCAGGGTGTACCCTCGGGGAAATCATCCATTTCACCCGTGCCGGAAATGGTCAGTGTGCCCTCGGCATAGTCCCATGTGATTTTCTCGCCGCAAAAGCCCGGTTCTCTCGGAACGTTGGTCGGCGCGGCAGTTTCAGTTGCCTCCGCAGCGGCGGCAGGCATCGCCAGCGCCGCAAGCAGGTACAGTGCAAGCACAAACACAGGAAGTCGTTTCTTCATTATCGGATTCTCCTTTGCGGGGTTCATTGGTTGTTGAATGTTTCATTCCCGTTCATTTTTATCATATCACCGTGTGATCGTCAATTCATGGTGCCCTCGGCCCGACTGAACAGTTCTCCGATGCGCGCGCTCAGCGCGTTTGCCTCGGGGGTATCCGCCGTTCCGCTTTCCTCAATCCACGCTGCCGATGCAGTCTGCGCCTGCTGGAGCGTCTGAAGGTCGCAGCTCAGGTTGGCCATCCGGAACGCAGGCAGTCCCGACTGCCGGGAGCCGAAGAAATCGCCGGGGCCGCGCAGCTTCAGATCCTCCTCCGCAATTTTGAAGCCGTCCGTGGTTTTGCACAGGGCTTTCAGCCGCTGGAGTGTCTCCGGATTGCGATTATGGGTGGTCAGAATGCAGTAGCTTTTGGCGCTCCCCCTTCCCACCCGGCCGCGAAGCTGGTGCAACTGGGACAGGCCAAACCGATCCGCGTCCTCGATCACCATCAGTGTGGCGTTCGGTACGTCCACGCCCACCTCGATCACCGTGGTGGCCACCATCACGTCCGCTTCGCCCCGGGCAAAGGACGCCATGGCCGCCTCCTTCTCCGCGCCCTTCATCTTGCCATGGAGCAGGGCGATCCGCAGATCAGGAAACACCGTCTGCCGCAGAGTTTCCGCCCAGGCCGATGCCGCCTTGACACCCAGTTCCTCATTCTCCTCCACCGCAGGGCACACCACAAAGCACTGGTGGCCTTCGGCCACCTGCCTGCGGATGAACGCATGAATCCGCGCCCGGTAGGATTCCCCCACCAGAAATGTCTCCACCGGCTCCCGTCCCGGGGGAAGTTCGTCCAGAATGGACACATCCAGATCTCCGTACATGAGCAGCGCCAGCGTCCGTGGGATGGGCGTGGCGGACATCACCAGAAGATGGGGATTTGATCCCTTGGCGGAAAGCCGTGCCCGCTGCCCCACGCCAAACCGGTGCTGCTCGTCGGTAATGACCAGCCCCAGATTGCGAAACACCGTGGCATCCGACAGCAGGGCATGGGTTCCCACCGCAAGCTGAATCTGTCCGTCCGAGAGTCCTTTCCGCACTTCGGCTTTCTCTCTTGGCTTCATGGAGCCGGTCAGCAGCGTCGTTTGGATTCCCAGCGGCGCCAGCAGGCGGTTCAGCGATTGGTAATGCTGTTCCGCCAGAATTTCCGTTGGAGCCATCAGCGCCGCCTGCCGGCCGTTTTGCGTGGCCGCATAGGCCGCCGCCGCGGCCACCATGGTCTTTCCGCTTCCCACATCGCCCTGCACCAGCCGGTTCATGGGTGTTCCTTTTTGAAAATCCCCCAGAATATCCGCAATCGCCCGCTGCTGCGCCCCGGTCAGCGTAAACGGCAGCGCATTCAGGAAAGGCTTCAGGTCGAGATTCTCATACCGGTCCGTCTTTTTCTCTGTCCGGCTGGCACGCATCAGGGCAAGCCCCGCCGAGAACACAAAAAATTCTTCAAAAACCAGCCTTTTTTTCGCCAACTCCGCCTCAGCCATGGAGGATGGCTCGTGAATGGCATAATACGCCCGCTCAGCGGGCAGAATTCCATACTGTTCCCGCACCGCTTTCGGGATAATCTCCGCCGGCGGATCGCAGAGCGCCAGCGCCTGATGCACCGCCTTGAGCATGGCCGCGTTGGAAAGTCCCGCCGTCAGCGGATACAGCGGCAGCACCCGCCGGGTGGTAACTGCCGGCGCGTCCAGCGGCTCGAACACCGGGGATGTCATATGATAGCCGATGAAATCCCCGCTCACGGCTCCATAAAAGATGTATTCCTTCCCATACTGGAGCTGCCCGGTGGTGAATTTCTGATTAAAAAAGGTCAGATTCAGCCGTCCGGTGGTATCCGCCACCTGCACCTTGGTAATGTCCAGCCCCTTGCGGATATGAGAGGTGCGGGGGGTGGTCATGACGCAGGCTTTGAAGCAGGCCGGAACGTCCGGCTCCAGCTTGGCGATGGGCACCAGTTTGGTGCGATCCTCATAGCCTCTGGGAAAATGGCAGATCAAATCGCCCAGGGTGTAGATATTCAGATTGGCAAACTGCTTCGCCTTGGTCGGCCCCACGCCCTTCAAAATCGTCACCGGATCGGATAGTTTCGCCATGGTCATCCCCCCTTTTTATGGATTATAGCACAGCGGCAAGGATATTTCAAATTGTAGTTGCGGGGATACCCCCCACAGTCAATGTATGACGAACCTGATCTGGAATCCGGCCCCGCCCGATTCGGCGCAGAATTCCCGCAGCGGACAGTAGCCTCCCCCGCGGGCATGAAAAAACTCCCTCCGAGAAACAGGAGGGAGATATTTTCAGAGAAATCAGGCAAGCTTATTCAGCTTCAGGGTCATGCTGCTCTTCTTGCGGGCAGCATTGTTCTTGTGCAGAAGACCCTTGACGACAGCCTGATCAACGGACTTGACGGCGGTCTTGTAAGCAGCCTCGGCAGCAGTCTTGTCGCCGGACACCAGAGCGGCATCGAACTTCTTCAGATCGGTCTTCAGCGCGGACTTTTCAGCCTTGTTCTTCTCGTAAGCAATCTTGGAAGAAATGACATCCTTCTTAGAGGACTTAATGTTGGGCATTTGTGGCACCTCCTGTTCTCGTTATTTTCATACAGTTCTAAATTATAGCGAGTGTGCGCCATAAAATCAAGTATTTTTTTGAAAAAACTGCAATCTTCTTTCCGCTGCCCCAGGCCGCTCCCTGCCGTCTTTTCGCTCCGGACGGGTGTCAAGTCCGAATTTTTGCACAAAGCTGTTCCGTGTGGTAATTTTTACGGCCGGCAAAAAAATTCGAATTCTGTCAAATCCTGTCGATAAAACTTATGTTAACCGCTGTCCAATCTCCACAACGCCCCCGGCTGTGGAAAACCCCTGTGGAAAAATCTGTGGAGAATGTGGAAAAGTATTCGTTTTCAACAGGTATTCCGGCCTGTTGGAATTCGGTGGAGCTGTGTGGAAAACCCTGTGCATTGCCGTGCGCCATTTTGTCGGATTTCCGCCCGCCGGCGTGTTACGTCACCGGATTTCGGAAGATTCTTCCAGTCATAAAAACTGAAAAATGTTCAGAATGCGGCGCTATTTGCCTGACAAAAACGTCGGGTCCGCTGTCAGGGGAACAAAACTTTGTGAAAATCCGCCAAAATAATTTCCGGTATCTTCTGCCCGTTCCGGGAAATACTGTCTTTATCCGGAAAATGCAAGGAGGATCACCATGCAGGGTAAAGTAGAGATCTGCGGTGTGAACACATCCAGGCTGAAAACCCTTTCCCAGGCGGAGATGAACCGGCTTCTGCGGCTGGCCCGTGCCGGGGATGAACAGGCGCGTCAGACGCTGATCGAAGGGAATCTCCGTCTTGTGCTGTCCGTCATCCAGCGTTTTGATAAGCGGGGGGAATCCCCGGATGACCTGTTTCAGGTAGGCTGCATCGGTTTGATCAAGGCCATCTCCAATTTTGACCCGGACAAGCAGGTACGTTTTTCCACCTACGGCGTTCCAATGATTGTCTTATGTAGAAATACAAAAATAGGAGTTTCTACAATGACGAGAAAGCAAGCATTACATAAGGCCGTTGAGGTCTTAGCCCAGACACAGGGCAATGAAGAAGCCATTCGGATTCTGGAAGAATTGAGCAGCGAGTTACCCATCATCCATTGGTCGGACAGTTCCATCCGTGATTGTGTGGAGCAGTTCATGGTTGACTATGGGCGGTTCCCCAAGGCAACGGACTTCAAGAGGGCTGGAATGCCCCCACATCCCGTGATTGCAAACAAGTATGGGATGCCCGTCAAGAAGTGGCTTGAGACGAACTATCCCCAGCACGCCCCTTCCAGAGAGGAATTGATTGAGCGATACACACAGGCGTTCATTGAGGACTATTACAGAATCAAGCCCCGCAGCGGTGACGAGTTCAACGCCAAGCGTGCAGACAAGTCAAGAGGCTGGCGGTCTATTGCAAAATATTACCATCTGGGCACATGGAGGAATCTTGTTAAGCATTTGGGCCTCCCCCAATACTTTGACATGAAGCGTGACCATGTTCCTGTTAAGTTCAAAGTCAATGTCCAAGTGGATGAAGAATTTTTACAGGCCGCTGCTCAGTCCAGCAGACGGGTATAGCAAGAAAGGGTGCTGCACATCGGCGGCACCCTTAACGGTTGTTTCCTGCTGAGATGATATCTATAATAAGAGGTGACCCATAATATAACTCCCCCACTTGGTCATAACTACAAAATTAGCAATATTTCTACTGGCCCAAACGGTGAAGAACTGGTAACATACGTTTGCACACGTTGCTCTGCTTCATATGTCGATACCTTCCCTGCATCAGGTTCGTAACCAAATAACACTAAGCAGGCCCATTTTCGGGTCTGCTTATTTTTTTCTACTTTTTTTCTTTTTTCTTCTATCTTATTATCGGAAACGGATAACCGTTTTACAACTTATAAAATACGAGGTTGATAAAGTATGAAAAACGAAATTATGAAAAATGAAAACAAAGGTTTCTCTCTGGTTGAGTTAATCGTGGTCATTGCGATTATGGCAGTATTGACCGCTGTGCTGGCTCCTGCGCTCCTGAAATATGTTGAAGATTCCAGAGCACAAAAAGACGATTCCGCTATGAGTGAAGTTACACACGCTGTCAAGCTAGCTCTGGCTAACCAGAATGTGTACGATGAATGTTTGGCTTACAGCTTTGGCAACAAAGCGGGAGACAAGGCTAACTATGCAAATTATTCCACTGCTGCTGATGAAGTTCGTGGAACCGCTGAAGGCGAAATGCGTGGTTTAACCATTACTTTCTGTCCTACTGATTATGTTATCACTTTGGACGATGCAAAGGTCAATGATATTCCCGATGCCACATATGACGGGAAACAGAACGGTGCTAATGGCAACAAGACAACTCTAAATGCTATGACTGCTGGAACAGGCGCACAAACAGGTGTTCTTGCAGGTGAGTTGAAAGCAACTATCGGCAGCACTGTGAAACTGACTTCCAAGACCTACAGAAACTCTGATTACACCGTATTCATTAAGATGGGTAACTTATCAGAGGCTATCCAAGTAACTGGTCAATGGGATGGAACCAACGTAGACGCAAGATAATAGAATCCTTTTCGGCCCCTGCCAATCGGCGGGGGTTTTCTTTGTTGTCCCCTGTTCCGTCATTTCAAATGACGTTACTGTTTTTTGGGGAAAGCAATGTATCAAGTATTGGGGCTGCTTTATTTATTTTCCTCCCCTCTGGACAGCAAAAAGGCCAGACCCGAAGCAACAATTCTGGATTAAATTAAAAATATTTGGTTTCGCCCTCCCTTTTGAGCCGATTCTAACTATAAGGATTAAAGAAAGATAATTTTGGCTAGAATCGCAGAGAAAGGAGTGCATGATGAAATTTAAGGTTAGAGTGTTTTTGGGTGAACAGGAAATCCCCCGTGAAGATTGGAAATACCTTGTAATCAATAACAAGAACGTCAACAGGAATGTCAATGCCGTGGCTGACAAGATGGAAAAGGAACATACAGCCGCTTAACATATTGGGGTGCCAGATTTTGGCACCCCTTCTTTAATTTTCCTCTACATAAGATAATCATTATTGATTTAGCACTTGCTTTAGTTGAGGAAGTGTGTTAGAATAGAGAAAAAACATTGGAGGTGCTGCAATGGCAAGAAAGAAATTAACATTAGGCTCCATTCTGGATGTGATGCCATACATGAAAATAGCCATTGATGAACAGGTTGACACCGATGCCGAAGGGAATTATCTTGTAAATTTCGGCTATCTGCGTGTTTCTACTGATAAACAGGCCGATGAAGGTTACGGCCTCGACATTCAGGAAAATAAGGTTGTGACCTACTGCAAGAGCATGGGCTATAAAAACCTTGTCCTGTTTATTGATGATGGCTATACAGGTACAAAAATGACCGATAGACCCGCTCTGGCGGCTGTGATGGCTTTCATTGACAAGTTTAATGATGGGGAATCAAATATCAGGATTGATACCTTTATTGTCCCCAGAATGGACAGATTGGGCCGTACATTGTTGGGAACATTGCAGTTCATTCAGGACTACATTGTGTGTGCCAAGGATGCCAAGCAAAGCACCATTAACAGAAATAAAGAAGATATTAACTTTATTTCTGTGGCAGAGCCAGCTTGTAGCGTTAGCCCCAACAATGCACAAGGAAAGTTCCTGTTGACCCTGTTTGCTTCCCTTGCTGAGTATGACCGTGACCTGATTGTTAGGAAGCTGAAGGATGGCATGATTGCCCGTGTTGAGGAAGGTAAATGGCCAGGCGGCGGCATGACCCCCTATGGCTATTACTATGACGATAAGGCCGACACGCTGATAGTCATTCCTGAGCAGGCTGAGAAAATCAGAGAGGTTTTCAGACTGTATATTGAGGAAAAAATGTCCCCCGCCAAAATTGCTACTCGGTTAGGCTTTAAGGGTGAAAAGATTGTCCTGAACATTCTGAAAAGGAAATCTCTGACAGGCTGCATTGAGTACAAAGGCAAGGAATACAAGGGTCTGCATGAGCCTATTATTCCTCTGGAACGCTGGGAAGAAGCCCAACGGGAACTTGAAAACAGAAGTGTCAACCGTGCCGATTCTGAGCATTTGCTTTCTGGTCTGCTATACTGTGGTGAATGTGGTTCCCGCATGAGATACCAGAAGTGGAACAAATACGGAGATTGCAAAATTGTCTGTTATTCCACGCAGAAATCAACCAGAGAAAGCAAACCCTATCTTGTGAAAAGCGATAGCTGTTCTCAGGAACGGTTTTGGGCCTCGGATGTTGAGGATGCCGTTGCAGAGGCTTTGTTTGAAATGAGCTATCTTGCCAACACAGAAGATACCAAAGCCCCTGTTTATATTGACCCCTTTGAGGCCATCGAAAAAGAGTTGAAGGGTATTAAATCCAAGCTGAGCAAGCTGCTTGACCTTGAAGATGATTTTGACGATGATATTTTGAGGGAAAAGATTCAGACCCTCAGCAGCCGAAAGAGGGAGTTAGAGCGGCAGCTAAGTGATGAACAGACAAGGCAGTCGCTCCAGAAGCGGGTTGACCATGTAAAAGACACACTTCGCACTCTGAAAGAAACATGGCCCTCCATGACCCCGTTAATGCGGCAATCCACCTGCCGTGACCTGATTGAGAAGGTCATTATTGACAAGGAAAAAGGCATCAGTATCAAGCTGAAATTGCACAGTTTCTTAATGAAAAAAGAAGAAGTCGGAACAATCTGACCAATTATTAAAATTGGGTCGGATATTAAAATAACCATTCCTCTACATCCGACAATCATTCCCATGATTGCCGGCGAAGTGCGGCGCTACCTGCGGGACAACAGTGCCATCCGGGTCTCCCGCTCCATCCGGGATGTGGCTTACCGGGTTCTGCAGTGCAAGGAGGCGCAGACCGCCCGTCTGGGTCGGGAACCGACCATTGAAGAAATTTCAAAGGAGCTGGCCATGCCCATCGAGGATGTCAGTCAGGCACTGGACGCGGTCTGCGCGCCGGTGAGTCTGTACGATCCCGTCTATTCCGACGGAGGAGATCCGCTGACGGTCATGGATCAGGTGCGCGATACCAAAAATACCGATGAGCGCTGGATGGAACACATCACGCTTCAGAGCGCCTTTGAGAATCTGGGACCCCGGGAAAAGCAGATTCTGTCCCTGCGCTTCTACGACGGAAAAACCCAGATGGAGGTGGCGGGTTTTCTCGGCATCTCGCAGGCGCAGGTGTCCCGGCTGGAGAAAAGCGCCATCGGCGCCATGCGAAAATCCGTCAGCGTCTCCTGACGAACGCGTCAGTCATATTCGTCCTTCCCCCGGCATAAGCTGAAGCAAACAAACCGGGAGGGGCGGCTTATGGCTACTAAATTGACCCAGTTGCAGTGCAAGGAAGTAATCTGCGTCAGCGACGGACGCCGGCTCGGCTTTATCGAGGATGTGGAGGTGGAGATGCCGGAGGGAAAAATCACCGCCATCATCGTCCCCTGCCCCGGGAAGCTGCTTGGCTTCGGCGGCGGACGGCAGGATTTCTGCATTCCATGGGGCTGCATCAAAAAAATCGGCCCGGATATCGTTCTTGTGGACGCGAAGCCGGAGGACTGCCGGGTGCCCCGGCCCAAGCAGGGCTTCAAATGGTAGGAAGGCTTCCCAAATCGGGGAGCCTTCCTGCATTGCGGTCAGAATTGGAGAATTTTTTTGAATTATTTTGGAAATAATACTTGCAAAACCTGCAAAAGCAGCGTATAATGAATCGGCATGGGCAAAAGACTCATGACAAATCCACACACCCGGGGATCGCAGGCTCCAGTGTCCCAATATGGGACGGGCAGGCGGGATGATCGGGGTGGAGGAACAAACAAAACAAAAGGAGAAATTGAAACATGGCTGTCGTATCTATGAAGCAACTGCTGGAGGCCGGCGTGCATTTCGGTCACCAGACCCGCCGCTGGAACCCCAAAATGGCTCCCTACATCTACACCGAGCGCAACGGTATCTACATCATCGACCTGCAGAAGACCGTGAAGAAGCTGGAGGAGGCCTACAACTTCGTCCGTGACACCGCTGCCAACGGCGGCAACATTCTGTTCGTCGGCACCAAGAAGCAGGCGCAGGACGCCATCAAGGAAGAGGCTGCCCGCTGCGGCGGTTACTACGTCAACGCCCGCTGGCTGGGCGGTATGCTGACCAACTTCCGCACCATGCGCACCCGTATCGACCGTCTGACCCAGCTCAAGAAGATGGAAGAGGACGGCACCTTTGCCATGCTGCCCAAGAAGGAAGTCATCAAGCACCAGGGCGAGATCGAGAAGCTGGAGAAGTACCTGGGCGGCGTGAAGGAAATGAAGAAGCTGCCCGCCGCGCTGTTCATCGTTGACCCCCGCAAGGAGCGCAACGCCATCGCCGAGGCCAAGAAGCTGAACATTCCCATCGTGGCCATCGTGGACACCAACTGCGATCCCGACGAGATCGACTACGTGATCCCCGGCAACGATGACGCCATCCGCGCCATCCGCCTGATTGCCGCTACCATGGCCAACGCCGCCATCGAAGGCCGTCAGGGTGAGGACGCCGCTCCCGCCGAAGCCGCTGAAGCCGCCGTTGAGGCTCCCGCCGCCGAATAATTCAGATACAGACTGAGGAGGATACGAAAATGGCTTTTACCGCACAGGACGTGAAGAAACTCCGTGAAATGACCAACGTGGGCATGATGGACTGCAAGAAAGCCCTGCAGGCCACCGACGGCGATATGGACAAGGCTGTTGACTGGCTGCGTGAGAAGGGTCTGGCCAAGGCTGCCAAGAAGGCTGACCGGGTTGCCGCCGAAGGCGTTGCCTACGCCACCGTCGTCAACGGCGTGGGTGTGATCATCGAGGTCAACTCCGAGACTGACTTTGCCGCCAAGACCGATGCTTTTATGGATCTGGTCAAGAATCTGGCCGTTGTTGTTGCCACTGAGAACCCCGCAGATGTGGCAGCGCTGAAGGCCTGCAAGTACCCCGGCTCCAACCTGACCGTCACCGAAATCATGCAGGAGAAGGTCATGTCCATCGGTGAGAATATTCAGATTCGCCGTTTTGCCCGCTTCCCCGAGAACACCTCCGTCGCCTACGTTCATGCCGGCGGCAGCCACGGCGTTCTGGTCAATCTGGCCGTGGAGGGCGGCATCGATGCCACCGAAATCGGCAAGAACGTGGCCATGCAGATCGCGGCCATGAGCCCCAAGTACTGGGACAAGGCGCAGGTTCCGCAGGCCGATGTGGAGCATGAAATGGCAGTTCAGGTTGCCCTGATGGACAACGATCCCAAGATGGCTTCCAAGCCCGCTCAGGTCAAGGAGAAGATCGCGCAGGGCAAGCTTGCCGCCTTCTACAAGGAAAGCTGCCTGCTGCAGCAGGAGTTTGTCCGCTCCGACCTGTTCAAGGGCGATGTGGCCGGCTACATTGCCGACGCTGCCAAGAAGCTGGGCGGCAAGGTCACCTTTGTGGACGCCGTTCACTACGTCAAGGGCGAGGGCATTGAGAAGAAGGTTGACGATTTCGCCGCTGAAGTCGCCGCCCAGATCGCCGGTGCCGGCAAGTAATTGACCCCATAAAGTTTGAATCCGCTTCGGAAAGCTCCGAAGCGGATTTTTCATGCGTCAGGCCGTTTCTTCCGCCAGCTTTTTGCCTTTGATGAGGATTACAGCGCCCGTTGCGGTCAGCAGCAGGCCGGGCACCAATCCAATCAGGAAGAGACTCGCCTGAGTCTTGAGCGCGCTGTCTCTCATGCCCTTCATCTGGCTTATGGCGGGATCCATCATACTGTAGCCGCTCATGCCGTTCAGTTCCTCCCGCAGGGCCGCCTCCATCTCCCCACGCACCGAGTCAGGCAGATCGCCAAAGTCAAAAATCATCTCCGTCTGGCCTGCGGGAGAGAAAACGTTGTCAAATCCCCCAAAAAAGCTTCCCGCCAGACCCGGCCAAAGAAAATACAGCAGCAGGCTTAACACGCAGGTCAGCACGCCCAGCGTCAGAAATACATACCCCAGTTTGTAGCCGTGACGCTTGACGGTTCGCTTCACATCTGTGTAAACCTGGCCGGGCTGAGCCGTCTGCGTCTGCTCCGGCTGGGGCTTTTTACCCATCAGAAGTTCATCCAGACTGATATCAAAGAGTTTTGCAATCCGAACCAGCTTGTCGGTTTCCGGCATTGCCTCATCCCGCTCCCACTTGCTGACTGCTTGACGGGACACCTCCAATTTCTCTGCCAGCATATCCTGAGACATCCCAGTTCTGCGACGAAGCGCCTGTAATTTTTCTCCGAAGGTCATAGTCTTTTCCCCTTTCGTCTTTTGGATGGAATTATTCTATCAAAATACGGTGCAGAAAGCCAGCAGTTTTGCATGGAACTTTCGCAACCAGAGGTTGCATTGTCATAAATTGCGGCTTTCGCCCATGCTTTCCGACATATCATTCTATGCGCTGACTTCAGGATTGCATTCCGCAAGTCAGTCAGTTGATCCCGGCGGAAACAGTGACGCAGGGCTGACCCTGTCCGCCGCCGGACGGATTGTGGACACGCTGAAGGCTGCCATCGAAGCAATGTTACTTTTTCCTTGACAACACCCCGGTTCCCGGATATAATACGGGTAATTCAATAGGACAGTTCGTAACCATCCTGTCGGTAAACAAAACTAGGGAATTTGGATGGGCGCGTTTGCGCCCATTTTGTTTTGCTGCGGGCGGTGTATCTGTCCGCAGTTTTGATTTCAAAGGAGTTCTCATCATGCACAACAAGGCTCGTTATCTCACCCACGCTGCCATCATCGCGGCAATGTACGCCGTCCTGACGCACCTTCAGAATTTACTTTTGCCCGGCTCCGCCACCTGGGCCATCCAATGCCGCCTTTCCGAAGCTCTCTGCGTGCTGGCATTCTTCACCCCGGCGGCCATTCCAGGTCTGACCATCGGCTGTCTGGTGTTCAACATGACCTATGCCGCCGCGCTGCCGCTGGACTGGGCAGTTGGCTCTCTGGCAACGCTTGCCGCCACGGCCGCCATGTGGTTCTCCCGGAGGATTACCTTCCGGGGCTATCCCTGGCTGGGTATGCTGATGCCCGCACTGGCCAACGCCATTCTGGTGGGGTGGGAGCTGACCGTGTACATCGGCGGCGGCTTCTTCCTGAACGCCGCGTATGTGGCGCTGGGAGAACTGATTGTCCTGCTGGTACCGGGCACGCTGCTCCTGTACGCCATCAGGGCGCGGCATCTGGATACAAAGCTCTTTGTATAAACGGCAAACACGGCACGAGATACGTGCCGTGTTTTCATCTTTCATTCCAGTGCTTTTTGCAAGCCTCCACCAACGCGATGGCGCCCCGAAACCGCTCATGATCCTCCCTGCATCCGAAAATTCCAATCACCAGAATGCTGTCCTTCACCCGGAAGGCAGACATCAGGCAGAATCCCGCCTGACTGGTGCGGCCGGTTTTCATACCGATGGCATCGGCGCGGTAGAACCCGCTGTCAGGGCTGAGCAGCAGATTGGTATTATCCCAATGATTATTCTGTCCGCTGGCATAGGTCACCTCATCCGCGGCAACCCGTATGTATTTGGATACCGTCGGGTTGTTCAGCGCGGCTTTCGCGATGCGGGCCATGTCATTGACACAGGTATAGTGGCATCCCGCGTGATACCCGTCCGGATTGGCGAAATGGGTTTTCTCAAAGCCCATTTCCTGCGCCTGCCGGTTCATCTCCGCCACGAATGCCTCCACGGCGCGTTCCGCCGTCAGGGTATCATCTCCGGCGATCCGCCTACCCGCGGCAGCCGCGGCAATCAATGCCGCGTCATTGCCGCTTGGCAGCATCATGGCCTCCACCGCCATCTCCGCTGTAATACGCTGTCCCCGATAAATATACGCTTTGGACGAGCCTTCCTGAACCAGTGCCAGTTCATCCCCCGCCGTCAGAACCTCTGCCGGATCCAAATACTGCATTGCGATACAGGCGGTAAACAGCTTGGTAATGCTGGCAGGGTATAGCTTTCCGCCATCCACGGTTTTGGTGAATAGAATCCGGTCAGCCGTCGCATCATAGACAAGAATCTGGGACGCGTCCAGCGTATCGGCAATTTCCCGGCAGGCGGAATAGATCCCGGTCGAGGAATCCACTGTCCCAAAATCCGCCTTTTCCGTTTGCATTTGAACTGCCGCCGCCCCGGTCATGCACACCGGCAGCAGCAGCGCGGCAATCAGGAAAGCACAGATCCCCCTGCGAATCTTCTTTTTGATGGCGATCCCCCCTTTTCCGGGAAATACGATAATCCGTGCTGAAAAACGAAAAGCCGCCGTGCGGTTTCTTCAGCAGGCATTATTATAGGGTCTGCCCGGGAAAATGTCAAGGGCGGGTAAATCCGGTTGTCAAATCCGGCGGAATGTGGTATGATGTGTGACTGAAAGAAGGAGATAACTGTATGATCGATTTTCAGCGTTTGGATCTGTCCAACAGGGCGCAGTACGCCCATTATCTGGACGGCTGCGGCAAGCGCGGCTGCGAGTATTCCTTTGTCAATCTGTTTCTCTGGGGCCGCCAGAAAGCGGCGTTTGTGGGTGGCAGACTGGCTCTGTTGTCCCAGTTTGACCGGCGGAGTGTCTATCCCTTTCCGGTCGGGTCAGGGGAACTGAAGCCCGTGCTGGACGCCATCATCCAAGATGCAAAAGCCCGCGGCATTCCCTGCTGCCTGACCACCATGACCCGCGAGGACTGCGACGAGGTCGAGCGGCTCTACCCCGGCGCATTTCAGTTTCACAGTGACCGGGACAGCTTCGACTATATCTACGACATCAATGACCTGGCCGATCTGAAAGGGCGGAAATTCCAGAAAAAGCGTAATCATCTGCACCGCTTTGAAGAAGCCCATCCCAATTGTCAGGCGCTCCCTCTGGACGCCTCAAACCGGACGGAGACCCTGCATTTTCTGCAGAACTGGTTTACCGCGCGGAAAATTGAGAATCCCCACAGCGATTTCCATCTGGAAGAGCTTGCGCTGCGCCGTGCTTTTGCCTTTCAGGAGCAGCTCGGTCTGGAGGGACTGGTGCTGATGGATGAAGGGCAGATTCTGGCCTTTACCATGGGCTCCCGTCTGGATACCAATCTGTTTGATGTTCATTTCGAAAAGGCGCGGGAGGATGTGGACGGCGCTTATGCCGCCATCAATCAGGCGTTTGCCCGGTATCTGCGGGACAAGTATCCGCAGGTGCGGTATCTGAACCGGGAGGATGATCTGGGGCTGGAGGGCCTGCGGCAGGCCAAGCTGTCCTACTGTCCCGCCATCCTGCTGGAAAAATTCTGGGCACGTCTTTGGGAGGACGAGGATGAGAATACACTGTCCCAGTCGGAATGATACCGCCGGACTCCGCCGGCTGTGGAAGCAGTCCTTCCCCGACGATGATCCTTTTTGGGATCGGTTTTTTTCCATTGCCTACTCCCCTTCCCGCTGTCTCTGCGTTTCGGAGGGGGAACAGATCCTCGCCGCGCTCTATTGGTTCGACGCTTCCTGTTGCGGAAAGCCGCTGGCCTATCTCTATGCCGTTGCGACCGACCCCACCCGCCGGAAGCAGGGGCTATGCCGCCGCCTGATGGCGGAAACGAAGCAGCGCCTTCAGCAGGCCGGCATTGCGGGGCTGCTTCTGGTTCCGGAAAACCAGGCCCTTGCTCATATGTATGAAAATATGGGGTTTTCGTGCTGTACTGCCATCCATGAGTTTTCCTGTACCGCAGGAACCGTCCCGGTGCCCGTCCGTAAAATCGGTCTGCCGGAATACGAGGCTTTGCGCAGAAGATTCCTCCCCCCCAATGGGGTACTTCAGGAGGGAGAAACGCTGGCACTGTTGGCGTCCGAGCTGGACTTCTATACCGGGTCCGATTTTCTTGCGGCAGCCGCCATCGATGAGGGCGGACTTCGCTGTGTGGAGCTGCTGGGCAGCGCAGCATCCGCGCCCGGCCTGCTGCGCGCTCTGGGCTGCGGCAGCGGCTCCTTCCGCACCCCCGGTGCGGGCCATCCCTTCGCCTATTATTGTCCGTTAAGCTCAGCCTGTCCCCGTCCCGCCTACTTTGGTCTGGCGCTGGACTCATACTAATACAGCAAATAATTGTGCCATCTCGATTATAAGCGTAAAATAGCGGCCGTTCTTGCGTGAAAGTGCAAAAACAGCCGCTCTCGTTTTTAATTCTGAATACAAAGCGCACCCCCGTCCGATCAGATTATAGACAATTTGTTTTTGCCTTGAAATCCTACCGGGCAGGTATGCGCTGGAACGTGGCGCGGAATGTGATTCCCGACGTTGCATTATCAATTCAAAACTTACTTCCGCTGATGCAATTCTTAGTGGCTTGGGGATCAGTTCTCCCCAATGTTCTCCCCTCGGGAAAAAGGGGAGATTGTAAAAAAGGCCGCTGAACGCATATCTGTGGGTTCAAATGAAGAAAAGAATAGTAGGAAGTGCCTAAACCGCGCTTGTCAATTTAGGCACTTCCTACACAAATTGGCGGAGACGGTGGGATTCGAACCCACGGACCCTTGCGGATCAACTGATTTCGAGTCTTTTAGTCAGCGTGTCAACTTCCGGTCGTTTCGTGTCAGTTTCAGGTCGTCTCGTCTGAGCGAAAACACGCATAAAATAAGGCTTTTTCGCCCTTGAAACCTTGTTACGACTGCATTTTT
>JALFLH010000023.1 GCA_022774865.1 Clostridiales bacterium | reverse complement strand
CGTGTGGGGAGCGACATTTGGTGGGTTATCAAGTGGGCGTTTCGGAGGAATATTTCAATCCACGCTCCCCGTGTGGGGAGCGACACGGAGAAACAACTCAGAAATGGGTATATCTAGATTTAAATCAACGCTCCCCGGGTGGGGAGCGACACTCGTTCAGCGCCTGGTAGGTGTCAGTCTGTATATTTCAATCCACGCTCCCCGTGTGGGGAGCGACCATTTTGGGTGATTGTGTTTCCTGCGAAGTCACGATTTCAATCCACGCTCCCCGTGTGGGGAGCGACTGGATGAGACTGGCATGTACGTCAAACGTTCGGATATTTCAATCCACGCTCCCCGTGTGGGGAGCGACGCAACGGTTGACGTGTTTTTCCCGGTTGACAAGCATTTCAATCCACGCTCCCCGTGTGGGGAGCGACAGCAAAGATGCACAAATTTCCGGCAGCATCTTTGGCAAAGGTGTTAAATCTGTCGGGCACAACCCCGGAAAAGCCGTACCAAACCGGTTCAAAAGCAGATATCCTCTTCACAGATTCCCGAGAAAGTCGTGCGAACCTCCCGGAATTCTCTGTACACTTACACTTCGCGCTACAAAATCAGGGTATCCTCCGGCAGATAGGTGTTCTTGCAGCCGAAATGCTCGACTTTCTTTTCGTATTGGTTCCCCAGATAGTAGAAACGGAGGCTGTCCTTTTCCGGATCCATGATGGACAGCAGCTTGGCCTGCAGGCTCCGGCACTGCCCAGCGTCCAGCAGGCATTCAAACACGGAGTTCTGCACCCGCTGGCCGTAGTCCACGCATTTCTTCGCAATCTGCCGCAGCCTTTTCCGCCCGGCAGCATCCTCTGTGTTGACGTCATAAGTAATCAGAACCAGCATATCCTCACTTCCATAAAAACGGCGGATAAGCGTCCAAGTCTCCCCGGAGATACCGGGCAAGCAGCAACGCCTGAACATAGGGAATCAGCCCCCAGCTCATTTTCTCGTTCAGGTATGGATGGGTCAGCGTATCCCGCTTCCGCTCCTGCCAGGCTTTCAGGAATTTCCTTCTTCCATCGTCTGTGAGCAGTACTGCGCCACTGTCCTGAGTCTGAAAGTCTTCCGGCCTGATCATTCGGTTGTTGACCAGGGTCAGCACAAACCGATCTGCCATGCAGGGCCGCAGCTCCTCCATCAAGTCCAGCGCCAGGGATTCCCGCCCGGGACGATCCCGGTGGAGAAAGCCCACATAGGAATCCAGCCCAACGCTTTCCAACGCGCTGGCACAGTCGTGCGCCAACAGGCTGTAGGCAAAGGACAGCATGGCGTTGACCCGGTCAAGGGGTGGACGGCGATTGCGTCCCCGGAAATAGAAGTATTCCTTCCGGCTCAGCAGCAGATGGTCGAACACGCCAAAAAACGCCGCCGCCCCCACGCCCTCCAACCCCCGGAGGGCTTCCATATCCTTGATTTCCAAAACCAACGGCAGCAGTTCCTTGATTTTCCGGGAGGCATCCTCCAGACCGCAGTTTTCCACTCGCGGCGCATGATCCCGAAGCGTCCGCTGAATGCTTGCCCCGGAGTTGTTGAGCTTCCCAAAGATCATATCCCGGGCAACCGCGCAGCTTCGCTGTAGATCGTCCGCGATCCGGTATTGTTCCCGGCGCAGCAGGACGTTTCCGTTGCTTTCCCCGCAGATGCGTGCCAGAAACTTTCCTCTTGGCGTACAGAATGCCAAACCGATTCCTTTCTCAGCGCAGGCACCCATCAACGCCGGGGACGCCCCGGAATAGGAGAAGCTGACAATGGTTTGCAGCGTATGCAGAGGATAACGAGCGACCACTTCCCGGTCCCGGTTGGCCAACACGTTTTCCCCTTCCAGCGACAGGTAAATATCCTCAGAGGTAACAAACAGAGTGTTCAGAAGCTGTTTCACGGCGCTTCCTCCATTGCGGCTTTGAGATAGGCAGACACGGAGCGGTTTTTCATCAGCTTCGGCAGGCAAAGCTCCTTCATGGAGCAGGCGTTGCAGCTTTTCGTGGGCTTGACCTTGGGTGTGTAACCCCGCTGATAAAGATCGTGCATCTGCTCAAGCATCTGTCTGACCTGCGTGCGCAGTTCTGGGGTAAAAGCGACCCGCTCCCGCCGCCGAATTTCGCCATAATACAGCGCGCCCTCCGGAATATCGCAGCACAGCATGGATTCCAGACACATGGCCTGTCCGCAGAGCTGAAGAGCGTCCCCGGTATCCTCCCGGGGTTTGCCACGCTTATATTCTACCGGGAAGGGCTGCCAAAGGCCGTCCTTCCCGGCAATGGGGATGCCGGTATTCCCCCGGTGATACTCCAGAACATCGCATTGCCCGGATACGCCCAGCTCTGCGGAGTAGATGCTCACCCCGCGGGTGATGAAGCGGTCACCCCGGCTTTCCTGAAACTCCGTGTCGTGGGCATTCTGATGCAGGATTGCTCCATCAATGGTACGGTAATTCTCTTCCCATTGATTCTCAATGTGAATCAGCGCCCATCTACGCCTGCAGAACTTAAAATGCTGCAAGCCGGACAATTGCAAAAAGTCCTCTTCCCTATATTCCATCAATGATTTCAGGCTCCAAGCCGGGAAGCGGCTCCAGAGTAATGGCATAGTCCTCCGCGCTCTGGGGAATCTTGCGATCATCCTTCAGCGAGATTTTTACGGAACGATGTACTTTTGCGGAAGAATACTGCCCATCTTTGCAGTTATGTTTCCACCAGAACAGCTTCACCACTTCCATAGACCCGTCGGGTCTGGCGGAAGAGGCATCGTTTACGAACAGGGTGCGCAGGCATTCCTTGACCGTCTCCGCATCCTCCTCGGTAAAACCGGTTTTCTCCGCCAACTGGACATTGATGGAGCCTTTGATTTCATAAAGGCCAAAGCGGACGAAGTGCTTCATGCCCATGGTATCAGAGGCTCGATTTTCGTCTTTTCCCTTCTTTTCGCCGTTCACGCTTTTGGTAATCTGAATGGACTCAATATCCACCGTAGAAACGCTGGACGCCTGGTGGATGGATACCGGCCCCCGAACGCCGACAGACACGCCCTTCGCGTCCTTGAAGGCAAACACCTGTCCGAACGCGCGGACATCCAGCCAGGTTTCACAGGCGTGGGCGGCGTACGCGTCCCGATCCTTGACTCCCTTCATGGCGGCGGATGCCCGCTCACTGAGGCTCCCGAAGCCGTCATCGCACCGATCCTCCGACTGGACGAAAATGGGATGCCCCAGATCCTGCATCCGGTTGCGGATCTTTCGCTTGATACAGACATCCGAGATTTCCCCATACCCATTCAAGTCCGTGCGGGGGCGGTTTCCGTTCAAGGGATCGCCGTTGCTGTTGGCGCGGTTGACACTGACCAGCGCCACAAAGTCGATTTTGTTCTGTAAAGTGCTCATACTTCTTCCTCCTGATTCGTATCTTCGGTTTTGGAGCGGTAAAGCTCATTTTTCTGTAAATAGTAGCCAAACAGATAGGTATCCTGCAAAGCGCTCTCCTGGAATGCCCCGGGGCATTCGGAAATCTCGTTGATAATTTCTCTGAGCAAACGATCATAATACACTTTGCTGGAAGCACGGAGTCTGGGATAATATGCCTTATTCAGTTGCTCCCAGATGCGACAGCTGGCGTACTGGGGTCGCTTGGCGAATACGGACTGCATCCGAATTGCCGTGGCTTCTCTATTCTCGTTGCTGTCATAGGTATCCCGCTCAATTTTCTCAAATACGGCCAGCAGCCGTCCGTATTGATAGCTGATATCCTTCTTTTCCGGTTCCAATGCCATTTTCCATTCCTCCTGATTCCTGTCATAGTGATATTTCCGAAGTACCGCGCAGGCTGTGGACAGTACCTTCTCCCGCGTGCCGGTATCTGGGATGACTTGTAGATTGGATGCGGTTGCCGTGACCGCCCGGGCAATGTCCGACGGCATTTTTCCCCTGTCCACGCGGCAGGAAATCAGGCGCTGAACCTGCTGTCGCATCACTCTGTCGTCCGTCTCAAACTGCGCCTGGTTTTTGGAAATCCGAAGCGTTCCAAATGCGCAGTTGACAATTTGGTAAAGGTTCGGAGACTGAATCCCATAGGGGCCGTTGTTCCAGCAGCAGATGGCGTCCCAGTCGTGAAGCCGTTCCAGAAAGTCCGAGGCAATCAGCTCACTGTAATAGGTCAGAGAGAGCCGCCCGGAGGTGGCAGCATCAAAGGCAGCGATCACTGCTTCCGAATCTGCCGGAATCCGCTCCTTCCAGCTTATCAGAGTATCTCTCAACGCCTTCCGATAGTCGGAATACTGAATTTTTCTTTCCGAACTTCTTCGCATAAACGGCGCGTTGATCTCCGGCAAGGGAATTCCATGGGGATTCCAGCACAGAAAGGTTCTTCCGCCAAGATTGACACCCTGATTTGCCGCCAGCCAGCGCAGCGCGTTATGCGCCTTCTGGGAAGCGTCGTAGCTGACGGTTACGGCCTGCTTGTCGTCCGTGAATCTGCCGCGATAGGTAAATCCGCTGGAATCATTTGCGGAAATCAGTTTCGCGTTGGCGTTTCCGTTGGCTGTTATGATTTTCTTGGGATGTTGACTGGCAAGGGCAGTGCATTGACCCGACACCATGCAAAACGCGGTTTCCCTGTTCTGCGTGGAAGCATAGTAATCGATAAATGACTGAAACAGCGTTCTGTCTCTCCAGCATTCCGGCGTATCGCCGCTGACGCCGGTTTCCACCCGCCAGCACACGACCTGCTTTTCTTTCACGGGAAGTCCATCGTCGTTTCGCTCAATCAGGCCGAATTGCTCCAGATCATCCAGAATGGTCCCTTTTTCGACATACCGCGCAATTGCATGAAGCTTTGGATGCTGGAAAGCGGAGTTTTCCCATGCGTGGAGCTGCGTGAGATATGCGGCGTATTTTTCCGGATACAGGGGTGTCAGAAAGCGAATCTGGTCGCACAGCGGGTGTGCGCAGGAAGTGTCTCCCGTTCTGCCCGCTGACAACTCCGTCACGGGAATGATGATAGAAGCGTGAGCCTTGTCCATCATGGCAGCGTTCAGCAGTTTTCCATCTGCATTCAGGGTGATTTCAATATCCGCGTTGGCAATCTGGTGGGATACCGGCACCAGAGGCTCCTTGATTTCATCGCAATACCTGCCGGCGTATTTCCCCTCCAGGGCGCAGTAGGTATCGTACGCCTGCTTCATCAGTCCCATTTACTCCACCTCCCCGAATTCTTTCAGGCCGCTGAAATTCCCGAGGTCAGAAGAAAATGGCTTCATTTCCATTGCCCGCAGCGGCTTCTGTCCCGGGCACTGTTCCGGTGGCAAAAAATGTATGATTCCGTTTTTCATGACGGGATACCAGAATCTGGCAGTCATCCGCTCCCTCGTCTGCTCGGAATAGGCTTCATCGGGATAGGTGATTCCATGATACATCAGGCCAAAACTCAGTTCCGGCAGATCGTCATAGGCGCCTTTACCGCTTCCGAATACGCAGGGCTCCACATAACCCTGACATTCTCTGGTTCCCAGGAAAATATCCCGCCGCCCGCCTTTTTCAATCATTCGCAGAGCAATTTGATGGTGCTTGTTTTCGTTCCGATCCTGCGCCAGTTCCGGGCGGTTGTCGTTCCAGTCAAAGCAGGCACGAACCTGATAGCGGCAGTTTTTCAGATACGTATAGTAGGCCAGGTCATTGCCGCCGCCGTATTTGATGGGGCGTATCCCCTTGACCTCGGTCTGGATGGGATTCATGACCCGCACATCCAGAATCCGCCAGATCAGCGTGGGCTTCCAGTACACAGACGACAGAATACCCTTCAGCGCCTCGTAGGTTGGTACCTGGTAGCTGCATTTCTCTCCGCCCAGCCGCATAATGGGATCGGAGAACAGCGCATAATCGCCGGTTACCTGAAATTCCACAATATTTGGATACTTCGTTTTCAAAATTACACCTCCTGAAAGCCCGTTGTTCCTTTTTGTATCGAAAGGCCAATATCCGCATCGTAATACCCGTCGGACAGGACATAGACACTGTCCTCGAACAGAGGAGTGACTGCTCCCAGTTTTTCCAGTTGCGTAAACTGATACTGGTAGACGGATACGGAATACTGTTTTGCCTCGTTGATATTCCTGCGGATGGTCTGCCAATCCCGTTCTCCGTACGTTTGGGCGGCGGAAATCAGACATTCCCGAATATCCCGGCCTTTCCCATAGGGGACGAGGATGTCTGTCGTATTCTCGTCGAACACCTGGAACAGTTTTCCTGCAAGCTGAAAGGCCTGGCGCAGATAAAAGCGCTCTGCCATCGGACATTGGGCGTTCGCGAATTTAGGATTGTCGGCGAGAAGCCGATAAACAGAGCCATATTCCGGGGTTACATCATCCTGAAAATCCGGATTCATAGACCCGTATAGCTGATGGTAATAAAACCCGATGGCTTCCTGCCCGGACAGGCCATTTTGGAACCGCTCCGGGTGATCCGCAAATGCGCTCAGCAAAGACACTGTCGCTTTTTTCCCTCGGCCAATCTCCTCCAAGCGTTCCAACCTTTCATTGGAGCACAGCACAATCCGAACCGGGGCAGGCTCTTGGGATTCCGCGTGCCGGTTACACCGTCCGGCCGCTTGAACCACGCTGTCCATTCCGGCGGCAAACCGGATGACCTGCTGGAAGGAGATGTCCACACCCGCCTCAATCACCTGCGTGGAGATACAGAGCACCTTCTCTCCGCCGGAAAGGGCGGCCTCCAAAGCAGCCTGTAACGCATGCAGGGTTTCCCGGCGATGCGCCTGGCACATTGCAGCGGACAGGTGGAAGCGCCGGCAGGGGACATCCCGCAGTTCATCCAGCAGAAACGCTGCTTCGTCCTTTCGATTGCACACCACCAGCAGGCTGCTGCAGCCGGACAACACTTGCTTAATCAACTGTGGGATCTCGTTCAACCGATACTGTCCCGCACTTTTTATTTCCGTTCGTCTGAATACGCTCCATAGCGCTTCCTGCCATGGAACCATCTCCGGGGGCGGACACTTCAGCGGATGCTGTACGATTTCCAGACTCGGCTGGGTGGCGGAGCAGAGCACAATCGTCGTGCCGCATATCTCCGACAGGTAATTCACTGCCAGATTAAAGAGCGTCAGCATTTTATTCGGGACCGTCTGAACCTCGTCGATGACGATGATGCTGTTGCAGAGGGAATGGAAGCGCCGGATTGCGCTGGTTTTTCCGGAAAAGCAGGTATTCAGCAGCTGAACGAGGGTGGTGATCACCACCGGTGCCTCCCATGTGTCCGTCAAAAGCTCCAGCTCCCGCAAGCGCTCCGGTTCGTCCGCCGGCTCTGCCAAATTGGAATGGTGCTCCAGAATCAGGGAGTCATCGCCGATAAACCGGCGGAGAACCTCGGCATTCTGGTCCAGTATGGAAAGCAGCGGAGACGTGAAAATAATCCGAGCCTTGTTCCACTGTTTCGCGTGAGCCAGCGCGAACCGCAGAGCGGACAGGGTTTTTCCACCGCCGGTGGGAACATTTAACCGGTAAACGCCTCCCGGCTGGCGGGCAAAGGATGCGCAGGTGTCGGAGATTGTGTGCCGCGCCTGATCGATGGGCTTCTCTCGTGGAAGCGTGCCGAGTTTTCGTTCCAGAAAGGCAAGGCGTTCTGCCCAGATGCCCCGCATATCCTCCGGCCAATTTGGGAACGCATCTCCGTTCATGAACTCCGCCGTGTCTCTGCGGTCTCCCTCGATCACAGCCGACAGCAGCATCCGCTGGAGAAGGCTGACGTAAAACGCGGTTTCCCGGTCAGCCTCCTCGTCATCCTGCTGCTGAGATAATGAGGCCATCTGATTCAGCAACGCGGTTGTTTCCCGGACGGAAGCACGAAAAAGCGAATTCAGTTCTTCCAAACCCGCGCACTGTTCCAGATAGTCGGAGCGGGATTCCGCGTATCCGATGCCTTCCTTCACCTGACGGTGCTGGAAGCCGCTGTTCTGCCGGACATCAATGCAGTCAAACAAGCCGTGGTGGGCGCCGATGGCATAGGCCAGCAGCTCCGCCGTCACCTCGTCATAGCCGATCCCGTTGCCATGATGCCATTGCTCCAGGACAAACCGAACCCCCGCAAAGGTGTGATTGACACTGCCCCGCACGGCGGTACCCGCTCTGGCTTCCTCCAGATAGTGGTCATATTCCTGCTTGAATTTTCCAAAATCGTGGAGTAGGGCGGCCAGATACGCCGTAGTTTTCATGCCGATGGGTGTCAGGGATCTGGACGCGTATTCCGCGGCATGGCGGGAATGCTCCACTCCAGTCTGGATTTTCCCATCCTCTCGTATGTGCGCAATGTGCACACGCATCACCTGCTTTCTGGTTTCCGTTATCAGTATACCACATGGTACTGTTATTTTCAATGTTCAGTAAAAAAGAAATTTTATATGAAAATGATTGACTTTTTTTATCCAATGTGCCATACTGTATATGTCAGACATAAACGGTCTGTGGGTTGAAATAGTAAAAAAGATATTTTTCGCAGTCAGAAGGGGGCAGGGCATGGACTCTGCCCTCTTCTGCTGTCTACGATAACACAAAAACAGTCCAATAAAACGGGTATAATTCACGGTCAAATCCAGTTTGAAGAATAGCAACGCATGATTTTCACTGAAACAAAGCCCGGCAGGAGATTGTCTCCTGCCGGGCCTGTCCATCTTCACATCCGTTCCGCTATTTTTCTGCCTGCAACATCTCCTGCAGATGGTCCAAAAGAAACCGCTGGGCTTCCTCGGAATAGTACACCGCCTGATAGGTTCCGTACTGTCCTTCCCGGAGTTTGACGGCCAGTCCAATCTGCTCCCCCATAGCTGTTGGAAGGCGTTTGGATTTTCCGTCCGTGTCTGCCTGTTTCGACAGAAAACCTTTCTCAATCAGCCAATCGGTAATCGTCGTTGTCTTCAGCTTCTTTCGATCCGGGTCGTTGATCGCATTCATAACCAGCTCCACAAATTGCGTGATCCGGATTGGCTCCGGTGAGGGATTCAAACGCCGCAGTTCTTCCTCCGTAACATAGAAGTTTTTCTTTGGCGTTTTCTTCACATTGCCCCCGTTGGCAATGACCTGATCCAAAACCCCGGACACATAGAAAAAGCATCTTGCCAGCCGGACATTGTTCAGCACGGAATCCTCAGGAATCTCCTGATCTGAAATCGGATCGATCCCCTGCGCCAGTTTCTCCATGTACATCTTCGCCCGCTGTATCATTTCCAGTTCTGTCATTTTCTTTCCCCTCATTTCTTATCTTTCCCGCAGCAGTTCTGATACTTTCTGCCGCTGCCGCAGGGACAGGGGCCATTGCGGGAAGGAGCGCCGACGATGGTCAGCTTTGGCTTCTCCGGCTGTTCTTCAAAAAAAGACATCTGATCCTCCGGCGCAAGCCGCTGCCGAAGCTGCAAGCCCCGTGCTGACTGGGCGAACAGCTCGTCCGGCGTATTGCCCCTGTTGGCGTGCTTGTGGGTGTGGTTGTTCAGATTCTGATACAGTGCGGCAAATTCTTCCAAATCCCAGTTCTTATGGGCTGTCACACCATCCTGCTTTATGAGGTTCAAAACTTCCTGCAATGGTGTATCAATGACGATGACTCGTTGAATGCGGTCGCAATACTCTTCAGCGCTTACCGGCAGGGAGGACGTCAGGCGGCGCAAGTATCGTATCATCGCGCTCCGCTGGGGCGTTTCCGGGAAGTGGGTACTGTCTGCGAATTGCAGGAATTCCGCTTTGGGAAGGATTTTCAGCGGTTTTCCCTTCTGAGCGCGGCGCAGTTCCCGGATGTCCTTCTCCGGGTCCTCCACAAACAGATAATCCGAGACGATTTCGCAGCTTTCCAGAGCCTCTTCCGCTGCCTGTTCGTGATTGTCCGACCAGTTGACGATGGCAAACCCGTTGCCCTCGTCCAGATCAATCAAGGCAACCGCCATAAAGAATGTCTCCACATCCACTTTTTTGTTCTGGCTGTTGTAAAGCCCGTAGAATTCATCCAGAGAGATCAGTCCATACAGATTCGCCGCAGCGTCCATGTATAGATGGATGCTGTTGATTTCCTCCCGTGTTAGCGGAATCTGCGCATACAGCTTTTCAATTTCTTTCTGTGTGAGTGAAGCGGGAATTTCTTCTTCCTCCTCATCATCTTCTTCGTATTCTTCCCACTCCGGGTACTGTTCCGGGGGTTCCCCCACACTTCGGATCACCAGAGGCGTTTTCGTGTCCTCTTCCAATTCCCGCAGTATCTTACACTGAAACTCCCATTCATCGCCAAAGTCAAAGACATACTTGAATTTCTGCCCCTTCGCCAATTTCAGCTTTTTCAGCGTATATTTCTTCGTCAGGCGATCCCCGGCCTCCGCTTTGGAAGAAAAGTACGCATCCGCGGAACTCCACATATGGTTGTCCATGAAGAAGGCGTGTTCATGGTCGTCCTCAAATTCAAAGGCTTTCAGAATTGCCTGGTGAAGTTTGTACAGCGTGGCGTTGGCGCTGATCTGAATATGCCGGTAGCATCCGGTTTCAAGGGATACGCTGATTACGAAGCTTTCCATCGTAGCTGTCCTCTCTATCCAGTTTGTAAGTTTTTCTGCATTCATCCTACCATTCATTTCGCCGTCCGTCAAGTTTGTTACATCGATGTAATAAACTTGTATTTGTTACATCGCAGAAAGTTGCGGCACATCCTGTCGAGAAAGCTCTAACATTCCGCCCAGAAAACGGTCGTTTTCTGCCCACAACAGGTAAATTTCACACTTCCTGACTTATCCCAGAAAAAGTCTCCGCGGGCATTATCCCTTATTAAACGGTTAATGCTCGTGGGTAGGGTCCCAGGCGAGTAAATCGCCTCATATTGCTGCCCCAACTTGAGATACACATCTAGATGGATTTCTTCCTTGGTACTTCCCTTTTTCACAACAATTTTATCCAAAATTGTTGTAAGAAGTTCCGAGTTTGGCTCCCCTTCAAAGCTCAGTTCCCGCTCGAGAACCCGCCGGATTTCGGCTTCATTCAGCTTGTTACCGGCCGCCCTCTCTTCTTCCTGCCGGATGGCGGAAAGCTGACTTTCACACTCCCGGAGTCGGACATTCAGGGCGTCGTTTCGCTTTTTGAACTCTTCTACATCCAGCGCCCCGACGATGCTCAAATCCAGCAGACGATCCTTCTTTTTCTCAATCTCGTCCATTTCCTCCTGCACCCGACTGCGGAGCTTGTCATAGTCCACCTCCTTGGGGACGCTGGAAATCACCTTTACCAGCGAGTCGATGATGGCCTGCTTATCCTTCATCAGTTCCTTGAAGATTTCCGTGAGAATTGCGTCCACTTCACTGCTGCGAATCTGGGGGGCAGAGCAAGCTTTTCGACCGTGGCTGCGGTACACCTTGCACTGCCAGACCTCCTGCTTGCCCTTTTTGTTTTCCAGCACCTGCCGGTGGAAGGTAGTGCCGTGTTCTTCGCAGATGATTTTTGCACTGTAGGGATACCGGTTTTGAAAGCTGACGCCGCTGCTGTGACTCATGGTTTCTTCTCTCCTTTTCTTATACAGGGCATTTGCACGATCCCATAATTCTTCCGGGACAATGGCGGGAATGGACGGGTCAGGGTACATGACCCATTCACTTTCATCCAGAAAGGCTTTCTTCTTTGTGCGGTAGTCGAGGCTGGAGGTCTTGTTGCCGCAGTACCATCCCTTGTATTTGGGATTCTCCAAAATATGCCGAATGGTCAGGGTGTTGAAGGCATTCCCCTCCCGGCTGGTGTAGCCCATCTCCGTCAATTTCTTGGAGATACTCCGTGTACCCAGCTTCTGGTTGGCGTAGAGGTCAAAGATAATGCGGATGATCTCCGCTTCCCCTTCATTGATGGTCAGAATGCAGTCCTTTTTGTCGTAGCCGTAGAGTTTATCGTTGCCCAGCACATGGCCGTTTTTGATGGCCTGACGGAAACCGAATTTCAGCCGTTCAGACAGCTTGCGAATTTCATCCTGTGCAACGCCCGCCATGATGACCAGTCGGAACTCGCTGTCCGTATCCAGGGTGTTGATATTGTCGTTCTGGAACAACACACCCACATTGTTCTCCAGCAATTCCTGGGTATATTTGATGCTGTCCAGGGTGGAGCGGGAAAAACGGGAGATTTCCTTTGTGATAATGAAATCAAACATTCCCGCTTTTGCGTCCCGAATCATGCGGTTGAAATCATCCCGCTTTTTTGTGGTGCCGCCGGAAATGCCTTCGTCGATGTACCCCGGCACAAAGCGCCAGTTGGGCTTGCTTTGAATCAGCTCCGTATACGAGGCTCCGCTTCGCTTTGCCTTTCCATTTCGCAGCACCACCTACACCCGAACAGGCGGATTCTGCTTTCAGCAAACTCCTGGGTTTCTCGTCCGGGAGGACGCAGAATCCACCTGTTCTGTGGCTGACGGAAAGTGCTTGTTCCTGCCCCGAACAACCCCTTTCCGTCACCCACGGTCGCCAAAGGTATAACACACTAGACTTTGCGGACAAAGTCGTGTGCCACGAAACCGCCGGTTTCATTGGATTCTTCCTGCCACGGAGGGTGCTACCCTCCATTGGATGCCTCCCGCCAAGGCAGCTCTGCCGCCTTTGGAAACCACTGCCAAGGGAACGCTGTCCCCTTTGGATTCCCCAGCCAACAGGGCACTCCCCGCCCCTATTGGATGACCCAGAGCCAAAGGAATTGCTATCCCTTTGGAATCCCAGATGCGTTTTGAAATGAGTACCCACAAATGGAAAATGGTTTGTGGGTATTCATTTCAAAACGCAAAAATCCCCAGGGCATCATCCGATAAGGAGAAGCCTGGGGATTTTTATACCGCACTCATAATACGGCTGAGGTCATTCGTGTGTCATGCGGCCCAGCCGCCGTTCATCTGCAGACGATCTATTTATAGTTCCCTTAGTAGTTCTCCTTGCGAACCTCAAAGTAGGCCTGCGGATGTTTGCAGACGGGACACACGTCGGGAGCCTTGGTGCCAACCACCAGATGACCGCAGTTGCGGCACTCCCACATGGTGACGCCGCTCTTCTCAAAGACAGCCTTGGTCTGCACATTCTTCAGCAGTGCGCGGTAACGCTCTTCGTGGGCCTTCTCGATAGCAGCAACCCCACGGAACTGCTCGGCAAGATCGTGGAAGCCTTCCTCGTCAGCTTCCTTCGCCATTCGGTCATACATATCCGTCCACTCGGCGTTCTCGCCTTCGGCAGCATGGAGAAGGTTCTCGGCAGTATCGCCCAGCTCGCCCAGAGCTTTGAACCACAGTTTAGCGTGCTCCTTCTCGTTCTCTGCAGTATGCAGGAACAGAGCGGCAATCTGCTCGTAACCGGCTTTTTTGGCTACGGAAGCAAAGTAAGTATACTTGTTGCGGGCCTGAGATTCCCCAGCAAAAGCTTCCCACAGATTCTTCTCGGTCTTGGTACCTGCATAGGGATTTTTTGCAGGAGCTGCAGCATCCTCAATCTTCACAAACTTGTCGGCAGGCTGCTTGCAGATGGGGCACTTAAAATCAGGTGTCATAGGGCCTTCGTGAATGTAACCGCAGACTGTGCATTTCCATTTTTCCATTTTCTTTTCCTCCATTTTTTCATTGAATTGAATGTTTTTTAACAGAGATTCCACAGCATCCACCGGAATGCCGGGATACGTTTTAATGCTTTCCAGGAACGCCCTGGTGTTGCTGCTCTGAGGCAGCATAAAGCCGGCTTCCCTGCACAGATCCTCAGCCATCAAGCGAGAGGATTTTT
>JALFLH010000029.1 GCA_022774865.1 Clostridiales bacterium | reverse complement strand
ATCCCGTACTGCTAACACTTCTCCCATTTGACACCATCCCTATCCATTTTCTCGAAAAACTCACCGTGAGTTTTTCAAGTTTTGGGATATTATCTCATATGGAAGGGGGAAATGCTAGTCGGGCGGTTATTGAGCGCTTACGATTGAATAGTACATTCTTATACCTGGATGCGGATGATCATATTCTTCAATATCCTTCATAAGATACGCATCAAAGCTTCTTCCCATTTTTTCAGCAAATGTTTGAAAGCAAAGGTAGTTTGCTATAAACATAATATCAAAATTGGCAAAGTTTACCCTATTATTATCACTCCACTCCTGTAAAAACAAAAGCGACTGTATTGATACTGCAAAAGAATCTGCATCATATTCTTTCAGTTGGGTATGCCAATTTCATGCTTTTCTCTCGTGGTCTTCGATTTCATTTGACATTTGTAACATTTCGTCAATGCAGTTTTCGCCGGATTTCTCTCTGAGGTGGCCATGCACTATGTGTCCACACTCATGTGCTATGGTGAAATTTAGCATATAAAAATATAAAGAATCTATGAGATGAGACTTGTTCTCTCCACTAATTTTGAAAACCATAGATAGCTTTTCGTGATTTGCAAAGTCTTCAGCTACGTCCCAGAATGCTTTTAGCAACCCCACCGATAACGCTATGTAATTCGTGCTATCTTTATAATAGCAAAAAGCATTTACGGTTTCATCGTGATACACCCATATCGAAACATTCATTTCATTGTATTTTTCCTTCGAGAACCAAGTAGGTAGCCCTATTCGAAGTTGTTTCAATGTCTTGTTCGCTGTTTCCGAAATAAGATAAAAATCATCAACATATTCAAACAATTCAACTGGAATAACCTGCAATGGCTTCGGTGAGTTTGGCTATGTCAGCCGGATACTTCCGCAGCACCAGATTTTCCAGAGCGAACCACTGATCCAGGTGGTTCGCTTTCAGCATATTCAGCTTGCTGACCTCCACATCCAGATTGCATTTCTCGATGATCAGCGGGTTGCCGGTAGCCAGCGCCTTGATTTCTGAGTAGCTCAGAGCGGTTTCGTCCACATCGTCGGCAATTCGGGCAGGGGCTTTGCTTGTCATGATCTGGGCAATGAATTTCTGCTTGTTCTCCACAAGCTGGTAGAGGTATGCGTCGAAGGTATTTTCCGTGACATAACGGAAGATCTCAACCTCCGGATTCTGATTGCCCTGCCGGACGATTCTGCCCAAACGCTGGGCAAGGTCAGAAGGGCGCCACGGACAATCTAAATCATGCAAGGCAATGAGCCGGTCCTGAACATTGGTGCCAGCGCCCATTTTTGCGGTACTGCCAATCAGAACCCGCACCTGACCGGAACGGACTTTGGAAAACAACTCCTTCTTCCGCACTTCCGTATTGGCTTTTCTTTCTCAATGACAGGAATTTGCTCATATAGTGTTTGGCATATTGGAATCCCCCTTGTTTATTTGGTGATACCAACACTCTAGCACGAAAAAAGTTGCTTGTGAAGGGAACTTGCATATTTTATAAGAACTTTCTGAAAACTTACCAAACGGTAAGCAAATCAAGCAAAAAAGCCGCCAATCTATTACAGATTAGCAGCTTTTTTCTGTGTGAGTATCAGAACCAAACTGTCACGGCAAAACCGCCTTTGAAGTAAAAAAGTTCGTCTAATACTCTATTGGTGGAGCCGAGGGGAATCGAACCCCTGTCCGAAAGCAACTTGGAAGGATTTTCTCCGGGTGCAGTTTGTTATTTACATTCCCTCAAACGGCCGGGAACAAACACCCTGCCGCTTTTGGTAGCTTCATGATGCATGGTGCGCGCAAAGCTTTGCGCACGCACGGTCTCCACTTAAATCACACCCGAGCCCGGTTCGTGGACCTCCCGGGGCGGATGGGCGCCTAATCAGGCAGCCAGGGCAACAGTATTGTTGTCAGTTAATTTTAAAAGATACCCGTTTTATCGTGGTCAGGCGCCACGACCCGCTGATCCAGCCTCACTACCCCCGTCGAAACCAGTACGGCCCCATATGAGAGAAAAGGAGAAAAAGAGAATTGGTGCAGGGCTGCGCAGGCAGCCCTGCATCGTTGATTTAGAAACGTCCGTAAGGATCGGGCAGCTTCTTGGGTTCGGGATAGACTTCGCCGTGGGTGTCCACGGTGATGGAAGCAATTTTCTGCTCCGTCAGAGGACGGTCATTCCGGTCGGTCTGAACGCCGGCAATGGCATCCACCACATCCATGCCGGAAGTGACCTTGCCGAAGGCGGCGTACTGGCCGTCCAGATGCTTGGCATCGGCGTGCATAATGAAGAACTGGCTGCCAGCGGAATTGGGCGAGGAGGAACGCGCCATGCTGAGCACGCCTCGCTTGTGCTTCAGGTCGTTCTTGACGCCGTTGAAGAAAAACTCGCCCTTGATGCAATAGCCGGGGCCGCCCATCCCAGTACCTTCGGGGCAGCCGCCCTGAATCATGAAGCCGGGGATGACCCGGTGGAAGATCAGGCCGTCATAGTAATTGTGATTACACAGGTCGATGAAATTGTAAACGCTCTGGGGCGCCTTGTCGGGGTACAGCTCACCCTCGATGACGCCGCCGTTTTCCATAGTGATCTTAAAAGTAGGATTTGCCATTCAATATCGCTCCTTCATGGCTCGGTCGATCTGACGCTTGGCGTCCTTCTCGGCCGCGGCCTGTCTTTTGTCGTACAGCTTTTTGCCCCTGCAAAGGCCAACCTTAACCTTTACCCGACTACCCTTGAAATAGACGCTCAGGGGAATCAGCGCGAAGCCGTCCTGCTTGATCTTGCCGTAAAGCCGCATGATCTCACGCCTGTGCATCAGCAGGCGTCGGGGACGGCGGGGGTCTACATTGAAAATGTTGCCGTGGGAATAGGGAGAGATGTGCATCTGGTTGAGGATTATCTCGCCGTCCTTGATGCCGCACCAGGCGTCCTTCAGATTCAAAGTGCCGGCCCGGATGGATTTGACCTCGGTGCCCTTCAGCTCGATTCCGGCTTCGAATTCTTCATCCACGAAGTATTCGTGCCGGGCTTCCCGGTTGTTTGCCATAACCTTGATGCTTTCCTTTTCCAGCTTGCCCACCTCCCGCGCTTGCATCTATGTGGTATTATACCATATTTGTCAAGCTAGTCAAACAGGAATTTTTCAAGAGCGGCGGTCGAATGAAAGGAATAATTGCAGAGTTTTTCCATTTCCGAAACAATTCCCGGGGAGTTTTCCCGGCTCCAGGCGGCGAAAGCGATGGGAGCGCCTACCCGGCTGGCCATGTCGTAGGCGGGCTTCATGTCATCCACCACCAGCATTTGGGCGGGGGAGAGGCCATATTTCACCATGATCTGCGCCAGGGGATAGGAACTGGGTTTTCGCTTTTCCTCCGGCAGATCCCAGCCGTAGATATCGTCGGGCAGTATGCCGAAATGGGTGGAATAATCCCGGGTGATGTTCTGGATGCAGGAGTGGGACACGACACAGATCAACCCGCCCTGCTCTTTCTGGCGGCGGATGACGTTTTCAATGCCGGGGAAAGGAGCGGGAATGTGGGTTTCCACATATTTCATCCAGCCGTGATATTCATCCACAAGCTCCTGTTCGGTAAAGCCGAACCACTGGCGGCACATATCCGCAAAGCCAAGGTGAAAGCATCCGTCGGTATACTCCTGAAGGGTGATTCTGGCGCCGGGGCGGAACTGGTCGAGAATCTGGCAGAAAAAAGGATAATTGACGGTGGCTTCGCTCTGCACCACGGTGTCATCGTGATCGAGAACAAGACAGGGAAATTTGAGCATGGACTGCCGCTCCTTTATCATGATGGGTACATTATAGCAGAGGGCGGATGGATAAGCAACCGCAAAATTCCAATTGCAATTTACGAACAAATGTGCTATAATAATGTCTGCTGAAAACCGTTTTTATGAAATTCAGACAGTAATCAATGCGAATCGGCAGGCGCAAGGCTTTTGGCGTTGTTCAGTACGCATTATAATGGAATAAATGAACGAAATGGAGGCACGGGAAATGGCGGAAAATTGTCCGGTGGATGTGATATCGGTATGCAGCGCAGAAGGGGAGATCCGGCCCCTGCGGCTGCAGATGAAAGATGAGCAGCAGCAGCTCCTACGAATTAAGATTGATGAGATCCTGAGCGTCCGGGAGATTCCCTATACCGGTGTAGAGGGGCCGGTGTTTTTGTGCCGCGCCACAGTCTGGGAGCGGGAATGGGTATTCGAGCTGAAATACACCATCCGTTCCCATAGCTGGTGCTTGCTGCGAAAGATCAACTGACAGCGCAATTTCAGGGTGGAAAAGCGGGCGGACTTGACGTATAATGGCAAATAAAGAGGAGGGAGTATCCATGTCCTACGTGAAATTCTACCGGAATGACCCCAATGCGCCCAAGCCCAATATGCCGGCGCATCTGGGCGCGAACTGCATGATCACATGGGAGGGGAAACTGCTGCTGGAACGGCGGCGGGATTCCGACACCTGGGGTCTGGTTGGCGGTGGGGTCAAAAAGTGGGAAACGGAAGTCCAGGCCATGGCCCGGGAGGTCTATGAGGAGCTGGGATTACGGATTCCGCAGGAGCGTTTCCGAAAGCTGAAGGTTTACGGTGAGCCGGGACGGATTGCGGCTTTCCGGGATGGAAGCGTCTGGCGGATGGTCATTGTGGTATACGCGCTGGAGCTGGATCGAAAACCGGATATCCATATCAGCGCTGAGTCCAAAGAGACACGGTTTTTTACCGCAGAGGAGCTGAAAACGGTGGAAATTCCCGTGACCCATCGGGATATTGTGGAAGAATGTTTCATGAAACGCGTGGAATGAAATGAATTTGCGCGTTTGGCGGGAGGAAAATAGAGAGGACTGGTACAGAAATCCCCCCGGAAATGATCGAATGTTTAAAATATATTCACCTTTCCATCTTGTATATTCATTCAAAATATGTTATGATTTATGCTGACGGTGCAGTATCCTAGTCAGAACGACCATTTTCCAGGAAGGGCCTAAAAATCCTTTGAAGGGCATATCGATGAAGTCCCTGGTGTTTGCTTTTTACGCCCAGTTTAGGGTGGATGCTGGGGGTTAAGGATTCCGGGCGCACTCCAATGGCATGGAGTATCCGACCCGGCTTCCGTGGAGACCTGGTATTTTGCGACGGCGGTAAGATCCCCGGGCGGGGGCCCGTCCGCGTACGAGCCTGGTATGAACCTGCTAGGCGGTGCACAGAATCGTGTGCTGTGTGTAGTGTAGCCTGCCTTGAGTGAATATGAGGGGAAAGGGGAACAAGCGGCCGGCCGTTATGGCCATAGCGGCCGCCGGCATCGCTCCTGGAAACCATACTTGCAAAAGAGGCTAAGATTATGGGCTGTTCTGCCGTGGAAAACACCTAGGCTGTCGTAATGGGGCAGACAGGGGATTGCAGTACGGTCTCAGTGGCAATCGGGTATTCAAGACTGGCAACACTTGAACGGAAGAATGAAACGGAAACGGCCTGCGCGGCAACGGCAGGCTTCTTCCGGGGAAAGCCAACCCGACCTAAGCCGTAAGATTTATCCTGTCTGCTGCCGTCTTTTATCATTACAAAAAGGAGTTTTTCCTGTGTCCAAATCCGATCCCGCGAAGGAGCGGAATAAGACGATCCGCTGGGTTGTCACTGTTTTTCTGGTCACCATTGCTGTATCCGGCTTCATCTCCCTGATTTCCGACGAAATCATGAGCGGCAGCGGAATCGTGACCGCGTTTGCCATTCTGCTGATCATTGTACTGATCGGTATTGTATTTGATATTGTGGGTGTGGCGGTGACCTCCGCCCACGAAAAGCCGTTTCATTCCATGGCAGCCCGGAAGGTTCCGGGCGCGCAGGACGCCATCCGGCTTCTGCGCAACGCCGAGCGGGTCAGTTCCATCTGCTGTGATGTGGTGGGCGATATCTGCGGCGTCGTGTCCGGCTCCGCCTCCGCGACCATTGCCGCGCAGGTACTGGCAAGAATTGAATGCGGCTGGCCGCAGGCGGTGACGCTGCTCATGTCCGCCATGGTCGCGGGACTGACGGTGGGGGGTAAGGCGGTTGGCAAGACGATTGCCATGGCATCCGCCACGTCCATCGTCCACGGCGTGGGCCGGATTCTCTTCGGGCTGCGCCACATCCCGGAGTTGTTCCGGAAAAAGAAAAATAAACGATAGGTGTGTTGATTTGTGCGTATTCTTCCGAAAATCAACGGTCACGAAGATCTGGTCAAGCTGACGGATGCCGAACGGACGGAGCTTTGCGGCGAAATCCGGGAATTTCTTGTTTCCAGCGTCTCCAAAACAGGCGGCCATCTGGCCTCCAATCTGGGTACGGTGGAGCTCTCCGTGGCCATTGAGACCGTTTTTGATACAATGAAAGACCGTCTGGTTTTTGATGTCGGGCACCAGTCTTATGTCCATAAGATGCTGACAGGCCGCCAGACGGATTTTGAGCATCTGCGGCAATTCGGCGGGATGTCCGGATTTCCCAAGCCCTATGAAAGCGCGTCGGATGCGTTTGTGGCGGGCCATGCCTCCAGTTCCGTTTCCATCGCGCTGGGTATGGCCCGGGCCAGAAGCCTGCTGCATCAGGACTATCAGGTGGTAGCCCTGCTCGGTGACGGCGCGGCCACCGGCGGCATGGCCTTTGAGGCGCTGAACGATGCTGCGGTCAGCAGAGAGCCGATGGTGGTGATTCTCAACGACAACGCCATGTCCATCGACCGGAATGTGGGCGGCCTGTCCCGGCATCTGTCCCGGCTGCGCTCATCGGATGCCTACCTTCGTCTGAAGCAGCACTACCGCAGCTTTGTAATGAAGCTGCCGGGCGGAAAACGGTTTTACGGTTTCACCAGCCGGCTCAAAAACCGGCTGAAACGGATGATTCTTCCGTCCACCATTTTTGAAAACATGGGATTGACCTATTTTGGCCCCATTGACGGCCATGACCTGCCTGCCCTGATTTCCGTGCTGCGTTCGGCGCGGGATTTGAAGGGACCGGTTGTGGTTCACGTGATTACCCAAAAGGGTCATGGCTACACCCCGGCAGAGCAGCATCCGTCCAAATTCCACGGAATCGGAAAATTTGACCCTGCTACAGGTAAAACACTGGGGAAAAAGTCTGAGACATTTTCCGAATCCTTCGGCGATACCATGCTGGAGCTGGCGGAAAAGGATGAACGCATCTGCGCCATCACGGCAGCCATGCCGGGCGGCACCGGTCTGCTGAAATTCCGGAATCACTACCCCCGGCGTACCTTCGACGTGGGCATTGCCGAGGAACACGCCGTTTCCATGGCCGGCGGGCTTGCCAAGCAGGGTATGGTGCCGGTGGTGGCGATTTACTCCACCTTTTTGCAGCGCGCTTATGACCAGATTATGCAGGATGTGGCGATTCTGAAGCTGCACGTAGTGCTGGCGGTTGACCGTGCCGGGCTGGTCGGCGAGGACGGTGAGACGCATCACGGCATTTTTGACGTGGGCTTCCTGCGCCAAACACCCGGTATGACGGTACTGTGTCCCGCCAGCCTGGCAGAGCAGAAGCAGATGCTGCGCTGGGCAGTGGAGGATTGTACCGGGCCTGTGGCTGTCCGCTATCCCAGAGGCGGCGATGGAACGTACAGGGACTCCGCGTGGATTCCGGGAATGGCGGCGCGGGACGGTGCGCTGGCCTGCCACCGGACGGGCGCGGATGTCACGCTGATTACCTACGGAACTCTGCTGGACAACGTGATGCAGGCGGCGGAGCTTCTGGACAGGCAGGGCATTCATGCCACGGTTCTGCGGCTTCTGACTGTCGCGCCCCTGCCTGTAGCGCAGATTGTATCCGGTATTTCCGCGCGGCATCATGTGGTGATCGTGGAGGAAGTATGCGCCGGCTCCGGAATCCGACAGGATCTGGCATGGGAGCTGTGTCATGCGCTGCCGGACTGCAAGGTGGATGGAATCGATCTGGGACACCGTTTTGTGACGCACGGAAGTCCCGCGTCGTTGTATCAATACTGCGGACTGGATGCCCAGTCCATTGCCGATTATACCCGGGAGGTATTGCGTCATGAAGGTTAAGAAGAGACTGGATGTACTGTTGACGGAGCGGATGTACGCGGATTCCCGTTCCAAGGCGCAGGCCATCATTATGAGCGGCAATGTCTATGTGGACGGCCAGAAGGCGGATAAACCGGGTATTTCCTATGAGGAAACGGTGGATATTGAGGTGCGCGGGGCGGTATGCCCCTATGTCAGCCGGGGTGGCATCAAGCTTGAAAAGGCCCTGCGGGATTTCGGCGTGAATCCGGAAGGGTATGTGTGCAGTGATTCCGGCGCTTCCACCGGCGGCTTTACCGATTGCCTGCTCCAGCAGGGAGCAAAGAAGGTATTCGCCATTGACGTAGGCTACGGCCAACTGGACTGGAAGATCCGTTCTGATGAGCGCGTTGTGGTCATGGAACGTACCAACATCCGCTATGTGACCCCGGCGGATCTGGGCGAGCCGCTGGATCTGTCGGTAATTGACGTCAGTTTCATTTCTCTGAAAATTGTGCTGCCCGCCATCCAGGCGCTGCTCAAGCCCACAGGACAGGTGGTGTGCCTGATTAAGCCCCAGTTTGAGGCGGGCAGGGATAAGGTGGGCAAGAAGGGCGTTGTCCGGGAGCCTGCCACGCACCGGGAGGTGCTGGACGGCTTTGTCGCGCTGGCGAACGAGCTGAACTTCCGCATTCTGGGGCTGACCTATTCCCCGGTCAAAGGCCCGGAGGGAAATATCGAGTTTCTGGGTCATCTGACGCTGGCCGACCTGCCCGGAATAGAACCGGACACGGCACAGGTTGTGGCGCAGGCGCATCAGGCGCTGGATTGAGGAGCGGTTCATGAAAAATGTAATTCTAACACCGAATCCATACCGGGACAAGGGATTCCAGACCGTCCGCAGAGCAATGGAGATTCTGCGGGACGCGGGGATGGAACCGAAACTCTGCCTGCCCTTCGAGGTGGACCGAAGCTATGAACTGCCCCGGGATCTTCGGTTTTCGAAGCTCGACCGGGAACTGCAGAACGCGGAGCTGGTGATCTGCTTTGGCGGGGACGGCACCATTCTGCATATGGCCAAGGCAGCCACCCGGAAAAATGTACCCATTCTGGGTGTCAACATCGGCACCATGGGGTTTATGGCGGAGCTGGAAAGCACGGAGCTGCATCAGCTTGCCCGCCTGGCGCAGGATGACTATACGGTCGATCATCGGATGATGCTGGATGTGACGGTACAGCGCGACCGGGATATCATTTTCCATGACATCTGCCTGAACGACGTGGTGGTGACCAAGGGCGCCGTTGCCCGGATTGCTTATCTGACTGTCAAGTGCGATGGCGTACAGGCGCTGCAGTGCGGTGGCGATGGGGTGATAATAGCCACGCCCACCGGCTCCACAGCCTACAGCCTTTCCGCCGGCGGTCCCATTGTGGAGCCGGAGGCCAGTAATATTCTGATTACTCCCATCTGCGCCCATGATGTGATGAGCCGCTGTATTGTGGCATCGGATCAGCGGGTAGTCACGGTGGAAATGGCGCGCAACGCCAGAAGAAACGCCTATCTGTCCGTGGACGGCGGCAAGGCGCTGCGCCTGAACTGGGGCGATATGGCGACGGTGCGCAAAAGCAGCCTGGTAACCAGACTGGTAAAGCTTAATGACCGTAGTTTCTATGATGTGGTCAATACCAAATTCAAAAACGCGAATCAAAATTACTGACGAGGTGAACGGCGATGAAATCCCAAAGACAGGCCAAAATCATGGAGATTATCTCCACAACCAATGTTGAGACACAGGAACAGCTTTTGCAGGCGCTGGAAGAGGCGGGCTTCCGCAGCACGCAGGCAACCATCTCCCGGGATATCAAAGAGCTTCGGATTGTCAAGGAACTGACATCTCTGGGCACCTACCGCTATACCACTTCCGCGAAAGAGCTGCCCTCCACGTTTTCAACCCGGCTGAACACCATTTTTCGGGAGTGCGTCACGAAATATGACTATGCCCAGAATATTGTGGTGATTCACACCCTGCCGGGTCTGGCGGGCGCGGCAGCTTCTGCCATCGACGCCATGAATATGAGTGTGGTAATGGGCAGTCTGGCCGGTGACGACACTGTGATTGTCATCATGCGGGACAACAATGCCGCTGCCCAGTTCTGCGGCGAAATCAGCAGCCTGACCAATTGATTTGAAAGGGGGAAGCCGCCGTGCTGAGCCTTCTGCATATTGAGAATATTGCGGTCATCGAAAGCGCGGACATTTCCTTTGACCGGGGCTTTAATGTGCTGACCGGTGAAACCGGCGCCGGTAAATCCATTGTGATCGATGCCATCTCCGCCATTCTGGGTCAGCGGGCCTACCGGGATATGATTCGCACCGGCGCGGGCAAAGCTTCCGTCCGGGCGGTGTTTACGGATGTGCCGCAGCTTGCGTGGTTTGCGGAGAACGGCGTCGCATATGACCCGGAAACCATCATCCAGCGGGAAATCTATCTGGATGGGAAAAATATCTGCCGGGTCAACGGCAGTCTGGTTACGGTTTCCATCCTCAGCAGGCTGGGCAATCAGCTCATCAACATCCATGGCCAGCACGACTCCGCGGCGCTTTTCGATGAAGCGAATCACCTGACCTTTTTGGATGATTTCGCGGGCAACGGGGCGCTGCGGGCAGACTATGGCGAAAAATACGCCGCTGTGGACAAGCTGCGCCGGGAGATCAGCCGGATCTCCATGGACGAGGGCGAGAAACTGCGCCGGATGGAGACGCTGAAATATCAGATCGAAGAAATTGAAAAAGCGAACCTGGATCCGGGGGAAGATGAAGAACTGGAGGCCCGCCGGAAGGTGTTGCAAAATTCCGAGAAAATCGCCGACGGATTGAATGACGCGGTGGAAAACCTCTACGGCGGGGAGGATACCGACGGCGCGGCGTCACTGCTGTCCATTGCCGAGCGGGCGTTGGCCCGGATCAGCAAATTCAGCGAGGACATTTCCGGCCTGCATGAAAAGGTGGCCGATCTCATGTACCAGGTGCAGGATGTAGCGGAGCTTTCCCGGGAGGTGCGGGATGATCTTGCCTATTCCGCCGACGAACTGGAGCAGATCGAGTCCCGGCTGGACGTGATTCACAAGCTGCGCCGCAAGTATGGCGCCACCTGCGCCGATATTCTGGACTATCTGGAACAGGCGAAACAGGAACTGGATGAAATTGAATTTGCAGATGATCACATCGAGCGCCTGAAGCTGAAGCTGAAAAAAGCGGAGAAGGCCGCCTGGGATGCGGCGCTGACCCTCCGCACCAACCGCAGGGAAACCGCCCAGAAGCTTTCCGGACGAATTCTGACGGAGCTGAGTCAGCTCGATATGCCGAAGGTGCGGTTTGAATGCCAGTTTACGGAGCTGGATTTGACCCCCAACGGCGCGGATGCCGTGGCGTTTTATATGTCCGCCAACGTGGGCGAATCCCTCAAGCCCATGAGCAAGGTAGCCTCGGGCGGTGAACTGGCCCGGATTATGCTGGCCATGAAAAATGTGCTGGCCGAGCAGGACAAGGTGCAGACCCTGATTTTTGACGAGGTCGACACCGGTGTTTCCGGACGGGCGGCGCAGAAAGTGGCCGAGAAGCTGCGCAGCGTTGCCCGGAACAAACAGGTTCTGTGTGTGACCCATCTGCCCCAGATTGCCGCCATGGGCGACACCCATCTGCTGATTGCCAAGGGCGAACGGGACGGACGCACCTATACCACTGTAACTCCGCTGGATCTGGAAGGCCGCAAGCGGGAACTGGCCCGGATCATCGGCGGCGCGACGATCACCGAAACCACGTTAAAAAGCGCGGAGGAAATGCTGCACGTCTGAATCAGGAGGATTTGCCCATGGGCGGAAAAGAGATTGCGGGAATTGTCATTATGGTCGTCTGCTGTTGGGGCTGCGCCGCCCTGTTTTTCGGTATCGGCGTGTGGGCAGACCATCGGAAAGCGCCGATGAATTTCTGGGCTGGGACGGAGATTGACCCGAGAACCGTATCCGATATCCCCGCCTATAACCATGAGAACGCCGTTATGTGGAAGGTGTACTCCATTCCATATTGGATTGCCGGGGCGCTGAGTTTGTTTCAGGTGCATTTGTGTTCCATTGCAGCCCTGATTTTGATTACGCTTGCCTGTTTTCCGGGACTTCTGATTCTGATTCACCATTACCGGAAGATCGAAAACAAGTACATTTGCCGATAAATACTTGACAAATCCGCTGTGATTTGCTAGGATAAGCGGGAACACAGCGATGGGAAGAAGTAAGCGCTCCTTTTCCCGCCAGAGAGCTGCCGGTTGGTGCGAGGCAGCGGGGAAACACGCCGAAATACCTCCCGGAGTGGCCTGCCCGAAACGCGATGCGCGGTAGGGGAGGACGGGGTCGCCCGAAACAGCGAGAGGTGTTAGCTGACACCGTGAGAGCCGCACCGTGAGATGCGGCTGAACCAGAGGTGGTACCGCGTATTTTTACGCCCTCTGTCCGGATGGACAGGGGGCGTTTTTGCACGATAAGGAGAGAGATATGATAGATAAACCCATGGATGTGCTGCGCCAGTATCCTGTCCGCAAGGGAAAGCGTAGAAAGCAGGCCTTCCGCGACGACGTACAGGCATACCTGAAAACGCTGGGCTATGAAAGCACTGTGGAAAAGGGAAGCCTTGGAAGTCGGAATCTGGTCATCGGCAATCCGGACGAAGCGGAATGGCTGGTAACGGCGCATTACGACACCTGCGCCTGGCTGCCCTTTCCCAACCTGATTACCCCCTGCAATCCGGTGACCTTTATCCTGTATCAGCTATTTGTGGTTTTGATCATGTTTGCATTTATGGGCGCGGGTGGTGCGCTTGTCTATCTATTGACCCGGGATGGTTTCTGGGCATTCTGGACGGGCTATCTGCTGCTGTGGGTATTTCTTGTGTTGATGATGGTCGGCCCCGCCAACAAGACCAATGCCAACGACAATACCTCCGGCGTGGTCACCGTGCTGGAAATTGCCCGGAATCTGCCGGAATCGCAGCGTAGCAGGGTCTGCTTCGTGCTGTTCGATCTGGAGGAAGCGGGGCTGATCGGCTCTTCCTCTTATCAGAACAGGCACAAAAAAACCACGCCCAATCAGGTGGTACTGAATCTGGACTGCGTGGGCGACGGAGACGAGATTATGTTGTTTCCCACGAAGAAGCTGAAAAAGGATGCGGACAAAATGGACGCCCTCCGCCCCGGCTGCGGCAGCTTCGGCGCCAAGTCCATGAGCCTGCGGGAATCCGGCTTTTCCGTGTATCCCTCCGATCAGGCCAATTTCCCCTATGGTGTGGGCATCGCCGCCTTCCGCCGCTGCAAATGGGTGGGGCTCTACTGCGGCCGTATCCACACCCACAGAGATACCATTCTGGAAGAAGAAAATGTCAACCTTCTGCGTGGGCAGATTCTGAAAATCGTCTGCGGCGCAGCCAAATCAGAAAGGAAAATGGAAAATGAAAGTTTATGACGAACTGGTAGCCCGTGGCCTGATTGCCCAGGTGACCAACGAGGACGAAATCCGGGAAATGATCGACAACGGCAAGGCCACCTTCTACATCGGCTTTGACCCCACCGCCGATTCCCTGCACGTGGGGCATTTCATGGCGCTGTGCCTGATGAAGCGGCTGCAGATGGCGGGCAACAAGCCCATCGCCCTGATCGGCGGCGGCACCGCCATGATCGGCGACCCCTCCGGCCGCACCGATATGCGCTCCATGATGACCCGGGAGACCATCGAACACAACTGCGCCTGCTTCAAAAAGCAGATGGAGCGGTTTATCGAGTTCGGCGAGGGCAAAGCCCAGATGGTCAACAACGCCGACTGGCTGCTGGATTTGAACTATATTGACGTGCTGCGGGATGTGGGCGCCTGCTTCTCCGTCAACAATATGCTGCGGGCCGAGTGCTACAAGCAGCGCATGGAAAAGGGACTGTCTTTTCTGGAATTCAACTATATGATTATGCAGTCCTACGATTTTTACTACCTGTTCCAGCATTACGGCTGCAATATGCAGTTCGGCGGCAACGACCAGTGGAGCAATATGCTGGGCGGCACGGAGCTGATCCGCAAGAAACTGGGCAAGGACGCCCACGCCATGACCATCACGCTGCTGCTCAACTCCGAGGGAAAGAAGATGGGCAAAACCGCCAAGGGCGCCGTCTGGCTGGACCCCAACAAGACCACCCCCTACGAGTTCTACCAGTACTGGCGCAACGTGGAGGACGCGGACGTGATGAAGTGTCTGCGGATGCTGACCTTCCTGCCTCTGGAGCAGATCGATGAGATGGCGACCTGGAAGGATTCCAAGATCAACGAAGCAAAGGAGATTCTGGCCTTTGAGCTGACCAAGCTGGTTCACGGCGAGGAAGAGGCGGCCAAGGCCCAGGCAGCGGCCAAGAGCCTGTTTGTGGGCGGCGGTGATGACGCAAATATGCCTACCACGGAGATTCCCGCTGACAAGCTGGTTGATGGCAAAATCGGCATTCTGAACCTGATGGTTGCCTGCGGTTTGGCGCCCTCCAACAAGCAGGCCCGGCAGTTGGTGGAGCAGGGCGGGGTTCTGGTGAATGACGAGAAGGTGCCCAATGCTCAGTTTGCCGTTACCGAGGAACAGCTTCGCCAGGGCGTGAAGATCCGCAAGGGCAAGAAGGTGTTCCACAAGGCGGTACTGGCCTGATGCTGGAACCGGCAAAGCTGTCTGATTTGGAAGCGGTCGATAAACTGGCATTGCAGGTGCATGAGCTTCATGTCGGTTGGCAGCCCCAATTCTATTGCCATACGGGTACGCTCTACGACATAGCCCGTTTTCAGATGGCGCTGGACAGCAGATCGCTGTATGTGACGAGACTGAACGGGGCAGTCGTTGGATATGTGTTGATTGGCACAATGGAACTGGATCATCCCGGTCTCGTATCTTCCAAAACCTTGCGGCTTGAGGAGATCTGCGTTGCTGCAGACCATCGGCACAGCGGAATTGGGAGACAGATGATGGAGAATGTAAAATCCATTGCGCGGGAAATGGGTTGCACGGATATTCGCCTGACCTGCGCACCGCAGAATGCGGCCGCCATCGGACTGTACGAGAGTCTTGGCATGGGAGTCAAATGCATTCAGTACTGTATTCAGATATGAAGAAACGCCGCCCGGTCGGGCGGCGTTTCTTCATATCAAGGAGGCACGGAAGCTTTCCATATCCACTACTTTCCCGGATAGGCGGGACTGCTGTAAGCGCTCAATAACCGCCCGACTAGCATTTCCCCCTTCCATATGAGATAATATCCCAAAACTTGAAAAACTCACGGTGAGTTTTTCGAGAAAATGGATAGGGATGGTGTCAAATGGGAGAAGTGTTAGCAGTACGGGAT
>JALFLH010000025.1 GCA_022774865.1 Clostridiales bacterium | reverse complement strand
CCGAGGGACAGGAGAAGATCTACTATGTTCCCGGCGAGAGCCGCGAGCGTCTGGCCAAGCTGCCCCAGGTGGAAACCCTGGACAAGAAGGGCTACGATGTGCTGCTGTTCACCGAGGATGTGGACGAGTTTATCCCGCAGTACCTGATGAGCTTTGAGGAAAAGCAGTTCTGCAATGCGTCCTCTGAGGATCTGAACCTGCAGACCGAGGAAGAGAAGAAAGAACTGGAGAACAAGGCGGAGGAACTGAAGGGCTTCCTGACCTTCGTCAAAGAATCCCTGGGCGACCAGGTCAAGGAGGTAAAAATCTCCGCCAATCTGGGCAGCCATCCTGTGTGCATGACCCCGGAGGCCGGCATGAGCTTCGAGATGGAGAAGTATATGAAGAAGGCCAACCCCGATTATGCTTTCCCTGTGGGCCGCATTCTGGAGCTGAACATGGAGCACGACGCCGTCAAAGCGTTGCAGTCTGCCATGACCGAGGACCCCGTCAAGGCAAAGGATTACGCCCAGCTCCTGTGCTATCAGGCACAACTGATGGCAGATCTGCCCATCGATGACCCGGTGGCTTACACAGATCTGGTCTGCAAGCTGATGAAATAAAACGTGAAAGCCGCCGGATTTCCGGCGGCTTCCCGCGCACAATTGCCTTGCATTGTATGCGTTCCTGTGATAAACTAACCTCATCAAAAAAAGAGGAGGGAACATGATGTCCTACAATTTTGCCTATTCATTCGGTAATGATGATTTCAGCATCGGGATGGTGGTTTTCTGGATGGTCTATCTGCTGGCCATGCTGGTTCTGTCCGTTGTGCTGTATGTGCTGCGCAGCTTGGGACTCTACTCCATTGCGAAAAACCGGGGGATCAGGCATCCCTGGCTGAGCTGGATTCCCGTGGCGGATTCCTATCTGCTTGGCTGCGTTTCTGACCAGTACCAGTATGTGGTCAAGGGAAGAAACAAGTCCAAGCGGAAGATTATGCTTGTCCTGAGCATTGTCCTGTGCGCGCTCTATGTGGTGTTCTTTGCCAACTTTGCCGGAATGTTTTCCAAGATTATCTCCGGTGTCCTGCACAGTCATGCCATGGAGACGATTCTGCCCAGTATATTTGGTACGTTGATGAGAATCCTGATTCTGATGCTGCCCATGCTTGGCGTGGCCATCGCGCAGATGGTGCTGCACTACATGGCAATGTACGACCTGTATTCTTCCTGCAGCCCCCAGAACAACGTGCTGTATCTGGTGCTGAGCATTCTGTTCAGGGTGACGGAGCCGTTCTTCATTTTCTTTAACCGGAACAGAGAGAACGGAATGCCGCCCCGCCGGCCGGATCCCCAATCTATCCCGTCCCAGCAGGAACCCTGGGATAATTGACTGAAAACCCCGAAGCCGTCAGGCTCCGGGGTTTCCTTTACTGGCGCAGTCCGAACAGGGGACGGGCAACGCGCTTGTAGAGCAGAAGGGTCAGTACCGAAACGGCGGCACTCTTGATGAGATTCAGCGGCGCCACACAGATCAGGACGAAAGTGGAAACATTGTGGATATTGCCGTTGATTTTGGTGCCCATGGCGATGATGGTGTCCAGCGGCATTCCGTAGAGCTGGGCAAATTTGGGCAGCAGGTAGACGGCGTTGAAGGCACTGCCGAATACGGTCATGCAAATACAGCCCACGGCCAGACCGATCAGGGCGGAGTGGCGGCTTTTGTGGGTGTGATAGATGATCGTCGCGGGCAGAACCAGACTGCAGCCCACCACAAAGTTGGCAAAGTCGCCCACAAAGGCGGTGGAGGTACTCTTGAGAACCAGCTTCAGCAGGATTTTGATGCCCTCGCAGGCCACCGTAGCGGAGGGCCCAAGGAAGAAACCGCACAGCAGCACGGGCAGCTCGGAGAAGTCCAGCTTGTAAAACTCCGGGGCCAGGAAGAGAAGGGGGAAATCCAGCACGTGCAGCACCGTCGCAATGGCGGCACAGATGCCTATGATGGCCACCCGGCGGGCTGGGGTTACCTTCCGCTTTTCGGGCATGAACCGCTCGGCCAGCCGTGCCAGCAGCGCCAGCGCCACGACGATGGCGATACACACCAGAAAAAAGGTCAGGTTTTTTTGAATTTCGGACATCAGATTGCGCATAACCAACACCTCATCGGTAAAAAAATAACGCTCTGAGTATCGAAACACTCAGGGCGCGGCATGGGGACGGCAGGAGCCGTAAGTTCTTCTTCCATCCAGACTATACTGTCGGTACCGGAATTTCACCGATTCGGCGCACAAGGCGTTCGCGGACTTTACCGCCGGTGGGGAATTGCACCCCGCCCTGAAGAACCCATATGAACTTGCCTACAGGATAGCACGAATGGTTGGAGTTGTCAAGCGGCTGTTTTTATGATATATTTTTTCAATAGAGAATGAGGCGAATTGCAATTTACGCAGCCGGCCCGGTAGCTGCCGGCGTGGTTGGAGTAGTGGGACTGTTTGCTGCCGGCATCTTGAAGCCCTGTACCTTGCCTCCCGCGGCGGTGTTGGTCACATCTCCGCCGATGATCTGGTTTTTATAGACCAGCAGGGTTGCGTAGACCGGCTCCGTGGCTCCGGGGAAGTTGTTGATTTTGTAGACATAGCGCATGACGCTTTTCCCGGCATACTGCGTCAGATCGTACCCCTGGCTTTTCTGAAGCTGGTTGTATCGGTCAAAGACCTCGGTGGCATTCTCCGGGATCCGCACCTGACTGGATTCCGCAGGAGAGGTGGTTACCTCCCAGCCCAGATCGGTCAGGAATTTCACCCGGGCATCGTTATTGGAGACGGCGGCGGACGTGGTTTTTGCTTCGCCCCGGCCGCCCAGCAGCAGAATCAACCCCACGATGACGGCTGCAATGGCACCCAGAATCAGCGCAATTTTTTTCAAATTGACCTTCGCGGTCATAATCATCATATCGGATCCCTCCAATTCCAGATTCGCATTACCACTCTATGCGGACAGCCTGAGGGATAGAACGGAGGAAGCATGGAAAGACTGGACAAATTCCTGTGTGACAGCGGCGTGGGTACCCGCAGTCAGGTAAAGGCAATTCTGAAAGCGGGACGGGTCGCGGTGGATGAAAAGGTGGAGCGGGACTGCGCCAGAAAAATCGACCCGGATACCCAGCGGGTGACGCTGGATGGGGAAATCCCCGGCGGAAAGCGGAGGGTAGTGGTCATGCTCAATAAACCTGCCGGGTATGTCACGGCGACAGAGGATAAGGCGGAGGCGACTGTGATGGAGCTGCTGCCGGAGGAACTGAGACGCCTGGATCTGAAGCCGGTGGGACGACTGGACAAGGCCACCGAGGGACTGCTGCTGCTGACCAACGACGGCGAGCTGCTCCACCGGCTGATCTCGCCCAAAAAGGAAGTGCCCAAAATCTACTACGCCCGGCATGAGGGCACGGCCACCTTGCCGGATATCCAGGCCTTTGCCGCCGGGCTGACGCTGCGGGATGGAACCGTATGCCGCCCCGCCAGGCTGGAACCGCTGGGAGCGGGGGAGAGCCTGATTACGGTGTGCGAAGGAAAATATCATCAGGTGCGCCGCATGATGGCCGCCCGGTGCATGACGGTGACTTATCTGGAGCGGCTGCAGGAGGGCGCGCTGAAGCTGAACAATCTGCCCCGGGGCGCGGTGCGGGAACTGACGGAGGCGGAGATTTCCGCATTGGAGACATAGAATTGTGCAAAGTATCCGGGACAATGCCGCACGAGTGAACGCTATGCCGGACAACCTTCGACAGGAGCCGTGATATTACCTAAAAAAACTCTGAGATTTTGCAATAAAACGTCAAATGGTACTTGCAAAGTGCGCAAAAGCTGTGTATAATAACCATGATGTTTTGTGAAATACGTATTTATGCAAATTACTAAGGAGGCACGGATTATGTCCAACAGTGTTTTTCAGAGCGTAATTGTTCAGCTAAAAGATGTAACCGACCGCGTGTTTGGCGTAATTGATACCGAAGGCTGTGTGGTTTCCTGCACCGATGTGTCCCTGCTCGGCGAGCGTTGGAGCGACGCGGCGCTGAAGGTGGGCAATTCCTCTGAACCCATTATCACCTTTGGACAGAAAACGTTCAAGCCCATCATCGGAAGCTCCAATTTTTTTGAGTATGCCGTGTTCTGCAACGGCGACGACGACCTCGCCCGCAGCTTTTGCCAGTTGGCCTTCGTGGCGCTGAACGACGCCAAAACTTTCTATGAGGAAAAGCATGACCGGGGTACCTTTGTCAAGAATATCATCATGGACAACATCCTCCCGGGCGATATCTATATCCGAGCCAAGGAACTGCATTTCGCCACGGACGCGCCCCGGGCGGTTTTCCTGATCCGTCAGGTGGGTCACAGCGACGTGGCGACTGTGGATGTGCTGGCCGGAATGTTCCCCGATAAGCTGCAGGATTTCGTCCTGAGCATCAACGAAAGCGACATCGCCGTGATTAAGCAGATTACCCCTGCCACGACGGCGGATGAGCTGGAAAAGATTGCCGCCTCCATTGAAGAGACACTGAAAACTGAGCTGAGCATCAAAACCGTGATCGGCATCGGCACCATTTCCGAGCATCTGCGGGAGCTGGCCGATTCCTATAAGGAGGCCCAGACGGCCATTGACGTAGGTAAGGTATTCGATACCGAGAAGAGCATTATCAATTATGAGAAGCTGGGCATCGGCCGCCTGATCTATCAGCTCCCCACCACCCTGTGTGAGATCTTCCTGAGCGAGGTGTTCAAGAAGAATTCCATCGACTCTCTGGATCAGGAGACGCTCTTCACCATCAACAAGTTCTTTGAGAATAACCTGAATGTTTCCGAAACTTCCCGGAAGCTGTTCGTCCACCGCAACACGCTGGTCTACCGGCTGGAGAAGATCAAAAAGCTCACCGGACTGGATCTGCGTCAGTTCGACCATGCCATTGTGTTTAAAGTGGCGTTGATGGTGCGCAAGTATCTGTCCTCCCGGGAAACCCGATAAAAAGAATCCAGTATGGAGCCGCACGGTTGTGCGGCTCCATTTTTGAAACCAAAGAAAACCGGAAACCGGCTGGCCCAATATGTGAAACCGGTGTAAACTTTTCCTTGTTTTTCGCTTTGTTTTGGGAATCGGATTGACTTTATTTTTACAATGTGTTACAATCTGGTTACACTATGACTGGAGATTGGTGTCTATGATTGAATTTACTGATGTATATAAAACCTACACGGAGGGAAATACCGCGCTGAACGGGGTCACGATGCAGATTGAGGACGGTGAGTTCTGCTTTCTGGTCGGCCCGTCCGGTTCCGGCAAGTCCACCATTATCAAAATGATTACCGGCGAGCTGAAGCCCACCGCCGGTGCCGTGCACGTGAACGGCTATTCCCTGGAGCGTATTCGTAAGCGGGAGGTTCCCTATCTGCGCCGTACGGTTGGGGTAGTGTTTCAGGATTTCCGCTTGATTGCCAACATGACTGTGTACGAAAATGTGGCGTTTGCCATGCGGGTCATCGGCGCCCGGGAGAAGGAGATCAAGGATCGGGTTGCCTATGTGCTGGATCTGGTCGGACTGGATTCCAAGGGCGGCCGCCATCCCGGCGAGCTCTCCGGCGGCGAGCAGCAGCGTCTGGCCATTGCCCGGGCGCTGGTGAACAATCCCTCGACGATCATCGCCGACGAGCCAACCGGCAACCTGGACCCTGCCCGTTCCTTTGAGATCATGAGCCTTTTGCAGGAGATCAATAATCTGGGCACGACAATGCTGGTGGTCACGCACGCTGAGGATTTGGTAAACCGCTTTAACAAGCGTACGATTGTGATCAATGACGGTGTGATCGTCAGCGATGGAATGGATGGGTATTACAGCTATGAGAATCAATAATATCGGATATCTGCTGAAAGAGGGCATCAAAAGCATCTTTACCCATGGCTTTATGTCCTTTGCCGCCGTCTGCGTCACGGTGGCCTGCCTGCTGATTGTGGGCAGCTTCTCAATCTTATCTTACAATGTAAATATCATGGTGGAGGATCTGAACCAGACCAACCAGACCATGGTGTATGTGGATGATACGCTCTCCGAGGCGGAGGCCAAAAGCGTGGGAACCAAGATCAATATGATCGACAATGTGCTGCAGGCTGAGTTCATTCCCCGGGAGGAAGCACTCCAGAGTTTTGTGGCAGACCACGAGGAGGAGAAGGACAGCTTCAGTGGATTGGAGCCGTCGGATCTGCGCCACCGCTTTGTGGTGACTCTGGAGGACAACACGAAAATTGCCGAAACCGTGGCGGAAATCAAGCAGATTCCGGGCGTGGACAAGGTCAAGGCTGAGTACGAGCTGGCAGAGGGCTTTTCCACCCTGCAGCGGATTCTGCACATCGCCTCCGTCGCGGTGATTTCGGTGCTGCTGGTGGTATCGCTGCTGATTATTTCCAACACCGTCAAGCTGGCCATGTACGACCGGCGGGACGAGATTGCCATTATGAAGATGGTGGGCGCGACCAATGGATTCATCCGGCTGCCCTTCGTGGTGGAAGGCTTTACGCTGGGCATGATGGGCGCGGCGCTGGCTTTTGGCATTGAGTGGGTCATGTATGACGCGCTGGTTGCTAAAATCGATTCCATGGACGCGCTGCAGCTATTCAGTTTTGTGCCCTTTGAGGAGCTTCTGGTGCCCATGATTGCCACCTTCTGCTTTGCCGGCCTGTTTGTGGGTATTATCGGCAGTTGGACTTCCATCCGGAAGTTCATGGATGTGTAACCCGGGGGAGATATGCAGTGAAAAAACAAAGGATATCGATACTGGCGGGCCTTTTGGCTGCGGTAATGATTCTGAGCCTGCTGCTGACGCTGCTTCCCGCATCGGTTTCGGCGGTCTCCTCCAGCGAGATCCGAAACCAGCTGAACGATTTGAAGGATCAGAAAAAAGAACTGGCGGAGCAGATTGCGCAAGTGAAGGGGCAGTATCAGGCCAACGAAAATGAAATTGAGGACATGGTGAATCGAAAAAACTCCATCGATCAGCAGATAGCCCTGCTGCATGCCCAGATTGACAATATCAATCAGCAGATTGCGGCCTATGCCCTGCTGATTGCGGACAAGCAGGATGAACTGGATGAGGCGCAGTTCCGGCTGGACGAACTGAATGAAAAAAACAAAGAACGAATCCGCGCGATGGAGGAGGACGGCAATATCTCCTACTGGTCGATCATTTTCAAGGCCAGCAGCTTTTCTGATCTTCTGGATCGGCTGAGCATGATTGAGGAAATCGCCGCCTCGGATCAGAAACGGCTGAAGGAACTGAGCGAGGCGGCCGATCTGGTGGCATCCGCGCAGGCAGAACTGAAATCCGAGAAAGACGAACTGAATGAAACACGGCAGGAGCTGGACGCCACCCAGGCGGAACTGGATGACAAACGGGCGGAGGCTGACGCGCTTCTGACGGAGCTGGTTGCCAGAGGCGAGGAATTTCAGGCCATGCTGGACGCTTCCGAGGCGCTTCAGGAAGAGCTGATGGAGCAGATCGCCCAGAAAGAGAAGGATTTGAAGGCGGCCGAATATCAGGAGTGGCTGGCGACCTACGTACCGCCCACCACAAAGCCAACCGGCAGCGACACCACCCCCAGCGACGGTGCGCCATCGTCCTCCGGCTGGATCAGCCCGCTCAAATCCTATAAGTTGACCAGTCCCTTTGGTATGCGCAAGCACCCGATTTTAGGCTATGAACGGATGCATAACGGTGTGGATATGGCCGCGCCCGCCGGCACGCCGATTTACGCCGCGAAAAGCGGCAAGGTCACGGCGGCCTCCTTCCAGAGCGGCGGCGCCGGAAATTATGTGTCCATTAACCATGGCGACGGGTTTTCGTCAATTTATATGCACATGACGCGCTATATTGTATCTGTGGGGGATTATGTGTCTGCCGGTCAGGTGATCGGATATGTGGGAAGCACAGGATTGTCCAACGGCAACCACCTGCATTTCGGCATTTCCTACAACGGAACATATGTCAATCCCATGAAGTATATCTGAGACCCCCAAAAGGAGACTACATATGAAAAATCGCAAAAAATGGGTGTCCATATTGGCTGGCGTGATGGCGGCAGTCATGATACTCACGCTGATTCTGAGCCTGATTCCCACCAGGGCGCACGCGGCTTCCTCCAGCGAGATCCGCAATCAGATCAACGAACTGAAAAATCAGAAGAGCGACCTGAAAGCGCAGATGGAAGAGGTTCAGGGACAGTATCAGGCCAATGAGAATGAAATTGCCGATATGGTCAGCAGGAAGAATGTGATCGATCAGGAAATTGCCATTCTCAACGAACAGATTGACAACATCAACCAGCAGCTTGCCGCGTACAGCCTGCTGATCGCGGACAAGCAGGATGAGCTGGACGAGGCACAGGCCAAGCTGGAAGAGCTGAATGCGAAGAACAAAGAACGCATCCGGGCCATGGAGGAAGACGGAACCATCTCCTACTGGGCCGTCCTGTTTAAGGCCAACAGCTTCTCCGATTTGCTGGACCGGCTGAGCATGATTGAGGAAATCGCCGCGTCTGACCGGCGCCGCCTGAAAGAGATGAGCCAGGCTGCTGAAGAGGTGGCGGCCGCGCAGGCGGAACTGACGGGCGAAAAGGACGAGCTCTCGGCTACCAGAGAGGAACTGGACGCCACGCAGGCGGAGCTGGATGACAAGCGAGCGGAGGCCGATGAGCTTCTGAACGAGCTGGTCGCCAAGGGCTATGAGCTTCAGGAACTCTATCAGGAATATGAACAGCAGACAAAGGATCTGCTGGAGGAAATTGCCGCCAAGGAGAAAGAATACACGCAGGCGAAGAAAGCGGAATGGGCAGCCTATATGGCTACTTATACCACCATTCCGCCCACAACCACCAACTCCGGAAGCGGCTCCGGTTCCACATCCACCGGCTCCGGTACGGCGCCGTCCAGCAGCGGCTGGCTGGTTCCCGTTAATTATACCAAGCTGACCAGCCCCTTCGGCAACCGGGAGCAGCCCACGGCGGGCGCCTCCACGTACCATCAGGGCGTGGATCTTGCCGCGCCGGAGAACACGCCGATTGTCGCTTCCCGCACAGGCATCGTAACGACTGCGACCTACAGCAAGACTGGCGGCTACTACGTCTCCATCAACCATGGCGATGGCTTTTCTTCCGTGTATATGCATATGACCCGATATGTCGTGAAGGCCGGTCAGGCGGTGTCCGCCGGACAGGTAATTGGATATGTGGGTTCTACCGGCGTATCTACGGGTAACCACCTGCATTTCGGCATTGCTTACAACGGGAAGTATGTCAATCCTGCAAATTATGTAAACTTACATTGATGCATTCCCACAGCTCCTAAGGGCTGTGGGTGCATTGCTATCGAGGGGTGTCACTGTGAAAAAGAAAGTGCTGAAAGTTCTCTCCTATATTCTGGTCGCGGCACTGGCTTCTGCCGCAACGCTGTTTATTTGCGTGGGGATGGAAACAAAGAAGCCGTCCAAGTTGGACGCGCTGGAGAACCTGATTGAAGAACGCTTTATCGGTGAAGTGGACGCGACGCAGATGGAGGACGCGGCGGCGGAGGCTATGGTGGATGCGCTGGGGGACCGGTGGAGCTACTATATTCCTGCCAGCCAGTACCAGGCGCACGTGGAGCAGATGAACAATGCCTATGTGGGAATCGGAATTACAATTCAGGCAGCGGAGGATGACTCCGGCTTTGAGGTGGTCAAAGTAGAACCGGACGGCCCGGCGGATGAGGCGGGGGTTCTGGCAGGCGATGTGATTACGGCCATCGAGGGACAGTCCGCCGCGGGAATGAGCACTTCGGACGCCCGGGATCTGGTGCGGGGCGAGGAGGGGACACAGGTGAAGCTCACTCTGCGCCGGGGGGAGGAAACCTTTGATTTGCCAGTGACCCGAAAAACCGTCCAGACGGCGGTTGCCACCGCCCGGATGCTGGACGGCGGAATCGGCCTTGTGACCATTGCGAACTTTGACTCCCGCTGCGCGGAGGAAACCATTGCAGCGGTGAAATCCCTGATGGAGCAGGGCGCGCAGGCGCTTCTGTTTGACGTGCGGTACAATCCGGGCGGATATAAGGACGAGCTTGTGAAGGTGCTGGACTACCTCCTGCCGGAGGGGCCGCTGTTTCGAAGCGAGGATTATCTGGGACGTGTAACGGTGGATCAGTCAGATGCAGACTGCGTTGGGCTTCCCATGGCGGTTCTGGTGAATGGAAGCAGCTATTCCGCCGCGGAGTTCTTTGCGGCTGCGCTCCGGGAATACGGCGTGGCCGAAATTATCGGTGAGCCAACGGTCGGGAAAGGCTACTTCCAGCAGACCTACAAGCTGCCGGATGGTTCGGCCGTCGGCTTGTCTGTGGGCAAGTATTCCACACCCAATGGCGTCAGCCTGGCGGAAGCCGGCGGCCTGACGCCGGATCGGGTGGTGGAGGTGGACGAGGACACCGCCCGGAAGATCTACGCCGGTGTTCTGGAGCCGTCTGAGGATCCCCAGATCTGCGCGGCCGTGGAAGCGCTGATAGAAAAATAAAACCGCGGGGGCGGTATGGCTGCCGCTTCCGCATTTTTATGAAAAATCGGGATAATTTCCTTGACTGAAACGAAAAAATCTCCTATAATGTAAAAAGCTATGGTTATTATATTCTGAGAAAGGATTCTTGAATATGGCAAAGGAATATAAAATTACAAGTCTGAGACTTGCGGATCTGGAAAAAGAACTGAATTACCTGAAAACCACCCGTGAGCGGGAGGTGGCGGCCATGATCGCCGAAGCCCGCTCCTATGGCGACTTGTCCGAAAACTCCGAATACGATGCCGCCAAGAACGAACAGGCAAAGCTCTACGGCCGTATTGCGGAGATTGAGGATATCCTTTCCCACGCCGTTGTGATCGAGGATGAGAACGAGGCCAACGGCCGCGTGGGCCTTGGCTGCACGGTTGTCGTGGAGGACGCCAACGGCAAGCAGACCCAGTATCGGATCACCGGCTCTCAGGAAGCCAACCCCATGGAGTTCAAGCTGTCCGATGACTCTCCCTTTGGCCGCGCGATTGTGGGAAAGGCCGCGGGCGAGAAGTTCATGGTCAATGCACCTGCCGGCGCTTTCGAAATGAAGGTTGTCAGCGTGACGCGAGAGGGCTGAGCCATGGCAAAATTTGTTCCCCAGTCGGAGATGCCGCTGCTGGATCAGGTGCGGATTCGCCGGGAGAAGCTGGAGAATCTGCGCGCGGAGGGCCGGGACCCCTTTCAGCAGACCAAATTTGATGTGACCTCCACTTCTGCCGCAATTAAGCAGAATTACGAGGAAATGGAAGGAAAGACTGTCCGTCTGGCAGGCCGGATCATGAGCAAACGGGGGATGGGCAAGGTGTCCTTCTGCGATCTGCAGGACGACGCCGGCCGCATCCAGCTCTATGTGAAGTTTGACGAGATGGAGGAGGATTCCTTCAACCGGTTCAAGAAAAACGATATCGGCGATATTGTGGGCGTTTCCGGCGATGTTTTTAAAACCGAGCGGGGCGAAATTTCCGTCCGGGTACACGAAGCCACCCTGCTGGCCAAGTCATTGCTACCCCTGCCCGATAAGTTTCATGGCCTGACCGACCGGGAGATCCGGTACCGGCAGCGCTATGTGGATCTGATTGTCAACCCCGAGGTCAAGAATACCTTCATCAAGCGCAGTCAGATTATGCACGAACTGCGCAGCTATCTGGATTCCAAGGGATTCCTGGAGGTGGACACTCCGATTCTGACACCCTTTGAGATCGGCGCTTCTGCCCGCCCCTTTTATACACACCATAATACGCTGGATATGGATATGGTGTTGCGAATTGAGACGGAGCTTTACCTGAAGCGGCTGGTGGTCGGCGGCATGGATAAGGTCTACGAGGTGGGGCGTATTTTCCGCAACGAGGGCATGGACCCCAAGCATAATCCCGAGTTCACCTCCATCGAGCTGTACCAGGCATATACCGATTATCATGGTATGATGGATCTGGTGGAGGAAATGATGAAAACCGTGGCGATGAATGTCTGCGGCACGTTGCAGATCAGCTACCAGGGCCAGCAGATCGACCTGAGCCATTGGGATCGGATGACCATGGTTGAGGCGGTCAGGAAATATTCCGGCGTGGATTTTGATGCCATTTCCTCTGACGAGGAGGCCATCGCCATCGCAAAGGAAAAGCACGTGGAACTGCCGGAGATTCCCTCCAAGGGTGCCATTCTGGCGGAGTTCTTCGATGCTTTTGTGGAGGAAAAGCTGATTCAGCCCACCTTTATCTACGATTACCCTGTGGAAAACAGCCCGCTGGCCAAGCGGAAGCCTTCCAACCCGGCCTATACCGAGCGGTTTGAGTATTTCATCAATGCCACCGAGTTTGGCAACGCCTTCTCTGAGCTGAACGATCCCATCGATCAGAAGGCTCGCTTTGAGAAGCAGGTGGCAGACCGCAAGGCGCTGGATCCTGAATCCCGCGCGCAGGTGGACTACGATTATATCACCGCGCTGGAGTACGGCCTGCCTCCCACGGGCGGTCTGGGTTTTGGCGTCGACCGGCTGGTCATGCTCCTGACCGACAGCGCCAGTATCCGCGATGTGCTGCTCTTCCCGACAATGAAGCCCTTAGATTGACCGAAACGCGAAAAAGCCCGTAATATCAAGGGTTTTCGGACACAGGGGAAACGAAAAACCTTACGCCTTACACCAAACTTACACCAATCGATGTAGGAAAACGTGCAGAGGCAAAAAAATCGCATAATTTCA
>JALFLH010000022.1 GCA_022774865.1 Clostridiales bacterium | reverse complement strand
TGAGCTGGACAAAATACGCTGCGTTTCCATAACCCCCAACGCAAAGCCGTCTTTGATGAATCCTCTTACGAAACTCCAGCGTTCCATTTTTGAAGCTCTTGACCTGCCCATTCCTGAAGAGAATGTATGTGATAATTCTTGTGGAATTTAGGTTTCAGAAAATTATCATTTGTGAATCAGCCGGGATTTTTGAGGCGCAGAAGCCTCGAGAATCCCGGCTTTTTTATTTTCAAAAAGGGCGCTGGCTGTCAGCTCCCGATTCCAGGCCGTTCTCCTGTTTCAGGGAGGACGGCTTTTTTCGTTTTCTATGAACAAGATCCCGTGCCTGAAAAAGGGCGCCGGAGGAAATGGAGGGTAAAAGTGAAGAATCCAAACCAAGCAAATTCCAAGCCAAACAGAACCAGACCGGAATACCGTTCCCACACAGGGCCTCCCGCACAGACTGAAAAGCCCGTCTGTACAGCATCCCCACTGTGCGAGGGATGCCCCTTTCCTGGGCATGGTTTTCTGTGCCGTGGTGAGGATGGGGAGTGTATGCGGACCAGACTGTCAAAACTATCCGAAAGAAAGGGTGATATCGAATGAACAGACCATTTCCAACTCGTCAGCAGGTGGAATTTACTCGGCTGAGTTATCCTCCCGGCAGCAGAATTCTGCTAAATCAAATGACTGACCCATTTGCCCCGGTACCATCAGGAACCAGAGGTACCGTGCGGTATGTGGATGATGCCGGTCAGGTCGGAGTTGCCTGGGACAATGGGCGCAGCTTGTCGCTGATTCCCGGCGTGGACAGCTTCCGAAAACTGACCCAGCAGGAAATCGCTCAGGAACAGGGTATGACAATGGGGGAGATGAAGCTGTGAGTATTCAGGAGATTACGAAAGACCAGCTTCGCCGGATGGGAGACCAGGAGGGCCTTATCCTCCAAGGCTGCGGGGGAGATCTGCAAGACTGGGTGGATGGAATCAATGTAATGCTGACTGAAGATGGGGTTTTCAAAAAGGGCGCCGGTTTTCAGGAGGCGTATTCTTTCAAGCATGATGGCTTGACCTGCTTGCTATTCCCCTTTAAAGAGGGACTAGAAATGGATGTTAGAAGGTTGGCTCTATGGAGACTGCAAACCCACACGATCTTTGGAGGCACCTGGCTGTCAAACTATGTCCCAAATCGGCTCGGGGGTTTTGTCCAGAAGCAAGAACAGAAATCAGTCAAACCGGACTGTCCTCTCATAGGGAGAGATGGGAATATCCATAACTTGCTGGGGATTGCCGGTCAGACACTGCGGGAGCATGGCATGGAGGACAAGGCAAGGGAGATGTTCGAGAGAGTCACCCAGTGCCAGAGCTACGATTCGGCGCTGAGTATTATCGGGGATTATGTAAACATAACATCCGTAGAACAGACGGAGACGATGGATATGGCAATGCAGTGAGGCCATTATGGAATCCGAAATGGATAACCATAATGGCCTTTTTGCGTTTTATGGAAAGAGTCAGTCCCACATGTGTCTCAGCAGATACCTGTGTATCTCAGGTCAAGCGAACCAACGGGGCCTACTCCTTTGAGGATGCCTTTGACTTCCAGAAGCGGTAGATAAATGCCGAGACTGGTGACAAAATTCAAGTACCTGAAGCCGGGGGGCCGCGGCAAATCCGTGGGCGGCTATGCCCGGTATATCGCCACTCGGGAGGGTGTGGAAAAGATCGATGACAGCCACCGCCATGCCCCGGCAACGCAGAAGCAGCAGGCTCTCATCGAGAAGCTCCTGCGGGACTTCCCGGAAATAAAGGGGAGCCAGGAATACGAGGATTTCCTGCGGGAGCAGACGGTGGGGAACGCTTCGGAATTTATTTCCATAGCGATTGAGGAGAATCTGGATGCGGTTGCCAATACGAAAACCTATGCCGACTACATTGCCACCCGTCCCCGCGCGGAGCGGTTCGGGAGCCACGGCTTGTTTACGGATGACGGTGTGCAGGTGCAGCTGAGCAAAGTCTCTCAGGAGTTGAACGCCTATACCGGTAATGTGTACACGGCAATCCTGTCTCTGAAACGGGAGGATGCTGCCCGGCTGGGCTTCGATCATGGCAGCCGCTGGCGGGATTTCCTGCGGGGGCAGACGCAGACTCTTTCCGAGAATCTCAAGATTCCCATGGAGCATCTGCGGTGGTATGCCGCCTTTCACAACGAGGGGCACCACCCCCATGTCCACCTCATTGCCTACTCCACAGTGCCGGGAGAGGGGCATCTGAGCAAACAGGGTATGGAGAACATACGCTCCGAGTTTGCCAAGGAAATCTTTTCCCAAGAGCTGCTCTTTACCTACCGGCAGCAGACAGAATACCGGGATCTGCTGCGCCAGCGGGGGCGGGAAAGTATCTCGGAGATTGTGGAGCAGATCAACACGGGAACCTACCGGAACCCACAGGTGGAATCCCTGTTGATCCAACTCAGCGACCGGCTCTCCCGCACCACCGGGAAGAAGGTGTATGGCTATCTCAAACCGGATGTGAAAGCCATCGTTGACCAGATTGTAGCGGAGCTTGCCGGGGATGAGAATATCCAGAAGCTGTACGATCTGTGGTACGAGCAGAGAGAAGATGTACTGCGTACCTACACCGACACCTTCCCGGAGCGCATTCCCCTGGAGCGGAATAAGGAATTCAAATCCATCCGCAATACGGTGATTCAGGAGGCACTGAAAATCACCCCATATTTCCAGCAGTGGGCAGATACAGGGCAACGACTGAGGACTGAGGAGGATCAATCGCGGCCCGAGGATCAGCCGCCCCGGGTGAACGATTTCCAACCTGCATATCCGCTGCGTCAATCGGAAGAAACGGATGACGGGGATGACGATTCTGCCAGTTTGGTTGAACAGCGTCCAACCAATACGGTTAATGAACCCGAGAAAATGAATCCCGTAGAGCCAGTGTACATCCCCAGCGTTGCCCACTCTGTCAGTGCCCTTATGGCCCAGCTTGCGCGGCTGTTTCAGGAGCAGGACCAGCAGCGGGAGAAGAATCAGCATCAGCAGATGGATCGCAAGCAGCGCCGGGAAATCAGCGAGAAAAAGCAGGCTATGGGCATCCGGAACTGATGGGTTATATCAAAAAGCACCTGCCTTTCGACAGGTGCTCATGGTGGATTACGGCTGTTCCAGCGTGTCCAGTTGGGAACCAATATCCCGTCCGCCGTACATGACACGGATCACTGTGACAGTCTGTGTGGCTGCGTCGGGAATGTAGAAAACCAGATAGTTGTCAACGGACATGACCCGCAGACCACGGCTATGCCAGGGCTCTTCCAGATAGGCAGGATACCGGCTCGGCATCTGATCCAGACTGAGAATCTCCTCTTCCAACCGTTGCAGCTGCCGCGCGGCTGTGGGCGGAGAGAGTAATTCGTAAGCGATATACTCGTAGATTTCCCGAAGATCTGTCTCAGCGCGGGAGGTGATTTGTACCGTATAAATCATACTCCGTAGTCTTTGCGGATATCGTCAAAGACGCTTTTCGCGCTTCTGGTGTTGCCCGAAACGATGTCCGCATATCCTTTCTCCAGTTCTTCGTTCAGCTGTTCAGGACTGAGCGTGCTGACATCTACGGGGCGGGAAACGGGGAGTTTTACCTCAAAGGGTAGTCCTTTTTGAAGTACGATTTGCTTATAAAACATGGTGATGGCGTTGGAGGCAGGAATCCCCAGAGCGGAGAGAATACCCTCAGCTTGCTCCTTCAGATCCGGCTCGATGCGCGCATACAGATTCGCGGATTTTGCCATGGTGTGTACCCCTTTCCTGGAAAGATTCGTACCCTTATTATACGCAAATGTACGCACAAAAGCAATACATAAATTGTAAACATTCTGCCGCCAAGGGGTCAGTCTAACTGTACGATGACACCAGCTCCCTGTCATCATGACACCAATTCGAACCTATCATCTGAAAAATTTACAGCAGATAGGAAAAGTTTGATACTCCCTAAATTCCACAAGAATTATCACATACATTCTCTTCAGGAATGGGCAGGTCAAGAGCTTCAAAAATGGAACGCTGGAGTTTCGTAAGAGGATTCATCAAAGACGGCTTTGCGTTGGGGGTTATGGAAACGCAGCGTATT
>JALFLH010000001.1 GCA_022774865.1 Clostridiales bacterium | reverse complement strand
TTATTCTTGGCCTTTGCTGCCGTAATTTCCTCCAGTTGTTCTTCCGTAAACTTGTATTTTTTACCCATTTTGTATCACCCAGATTATTATATCATATTCTGGTTGATTTGTGAAGTTTTAATTAAATAATAGTATTAAATTTACCATTTAGAAAGAGGATGGAGGGTTGTATCTATGTGTTCTGCAAACATGACTGATGAAGAAAGATTTGAATATGACAAAACCGAAACATACACAACAGAACACTATGTGTTTCATTATCAGAAAGGCAGTTTGGCAGAAAAAGAAATCCAGACGATTTCAGAAACACAGGAGAACGCATTTTCCAAAATATGTAGCACTCTGAATGTAGTCTACTCCGAACGAATAGACTACTATTTTACCGATTCTCTAATAGCGATAGGTCGTGTGATTTGGAATGAGGATTTACCCTGTAATGGAGTTGCCCTCTGCGGAAGAAACAAAATCTATGCTGTTTATACAGAGAACATCAAATGTATTGGTTCCCATGAAGACACACATCTAATCTCGTTTCTGATAAATTTCCCTGAATCTGACTTTGTTGTTGAGGGGTTGGCAATGTCATTTGATGGGTTATGGTGGGGCGTGCCTAACGAAACCTGGGTATCCTATTACAAGACAACACATCCTGATATTTCAGTAAAAGCCTTGTTTCATAATAACATTTTTGCTGATACTGGATGCGTTATTGCTTATCCGATTGCGGGTGCGTTTACTAAGTTCCTTATTGATACATTCGGAATGGAACGGTATCTTGATTTTTATAAATATGATGGATGCGAATACGACGAAACAGTTCATTCCGTTTTTGGTGTTTCTATGTCAGAAATAGAAACATTGTTTTGGAATAGCATGGATACCATTTCGTTTGATGCCCCAACATTGGAAAAAATGCTGAAAGACGAAGGGTTATAAGTCTACAATTTCTTATTTGCAGAGCGGGCAATCTACTACGACATAGAGTTGGCAAAAGAACATTGCAGAAAAACAAGCAGGCGAATGAAAAATGAGCATCCTATGGCCTTTGATTTTCAGAAAGAGTACATAGAATTATATTTGCCGGCAAGCGGTAGGTGAAGGTTATGATACTCCGAAAATATGTGAAAACGGATTTTGCGGAACTGACCGAGCTTTTCTATGATACCGTGCACGCGGTGAACGCCAAAGACTACACCCGGAAGCAGCTTGACGCCTGGGCAACAGGCAAAGTAAATTTGGAAGCGTGGAACAAATCTTTTCAGGCGCACCATACAGTGGTGGCGGAGATGGACGGTAAGATCGTCGGCTTCGGTGACATGGATGTAACCGGCTATCTGGACAGGCTTTATGTACATAAAGATTATCAGCACCGGGGTGTAGCGACAGCGATTTGCGACGCATTGGAGCAAAACAACAAAGCCACAGAATTGACCACCCACGCATCCATCACGGCAAGACCATTCTTTGAAAAACGGGGATACACCGTAGTCAGAGAGCAGCAGGTGGAACGCAGAGGGGAACTGCTCACCAATTTCGTGATGAGAAAGGAACGCGGCAAATGATTCGAAAAGCAGTAATCAAGGATTTAGATATACTGGCGGAACTGGCCTGCCAGCTTTGGCCCAACCATACGGTAGAGGAAATGCGCGCAGAGTATGCGGATATGATCGCAAAGCCGGATGCAGCCTTTTTCCTGGCATTTGCCCAGGAAACCGCCGTTGGTTTCGCCCAATGCCAGTTGCGGCACGATTATGTTGAGGGAACGGATTCTTCCCCGGTTGGCTACTTAGAGGGCATCTATGTAGCGGATAGATACCGCAAACAGGGGGTTGCCAAAGCACTTTTGACTGCCTGTGAAAGCTGGGCCAAGAGCAAAGGCTGCTGTGAGTTTGCCAGTGACTGCGAACTGGACAATACGCAAAGCCTTCAATTCCACTTGTGCGTGGGATTCGAGGAAGCAAACCGAATCATTTGCTTTACAAAGAAGCTGTAAGGAGTTGATTTCGTGATTATCCTGATTGGCGGAGCATCCCATACCGGGAAAACACTTCTTGCCCAGCGCTTGCTGGAGAAATACCATTATCCCTATCTGTCCGTCGACCATCTGAAAATGGGTCTGATCCGCAGCGGCCAGACGGAACTGACCCCCATGGATGATGATAAGCTGACAGATTACCTCTGGCCCATCGTTCGGGAAATGGTAAAGACTGCCATGGAGAATGGACAGAATCTCATTGTGGAGGGTTGTTACATCCCCTTTGATTGGGAAAAGGACTTTACCGAAGGCTACCGGAAAGAAATCCGCTGTGTGTGTCTCGTCATGTCCCGACAATATATTGAAACGCACTTTGCAGATATCAAGAATCATGCCAGCGACATTGAGAACCGTATGGATGACAGCGGACTGAATGCACAGGAGTTGATTCGGGAGAATGAGCAAAATCTGGCACTCTGCAAGCAATATGGCTGGGAGTACTGCCTGATCGACGATGAATACAATATTGGATAGAAACAAAGTAAATCCGACCTCTTGCCAATGGTAATTGGCGGTGGTAGAATCAAAGCATATAAGAAAAAGGTCGTGAACATCCTATTATGAAATACATTCTCATTTTACTAACCGCCCTGCTTTTGGGCGGCTGTGCAGCATCTTCAACGAAACCGTTAATTCTATCCGGCCCCGTGAGTATGACGGCAGTCATATCCGCTTTTCGGGTATGAACCCTGAGATCACCTTGCGGCCCCATCAGGTCAACGCTATCGCCCATATCATGTACGGTGAGGGAACCCCTTGCCGACTTATAAAGTGGAAACGGAAAATGCCGACTTTTTATTGCAAAATGCCGACTTTTTATTGCAAAATGTTAAATTCTGTGATATATTTATAATAAATATCAATGCTTATCGGAGTAAGTTGGAATAAGCAATAGAGTGTCTATAGTAAATGTATGATATTCTTTGACTTCAATAGAATGACAAATGCTTTTGTTGTATATGCAGTCGTTTTACGAATGACAGCCGAAAAGTATGATATGCTTTTTCCTAAACGTCGGAATCTGATTCAGTTAATAACCACCCAAGAAGAGAAGTATAAAAAGTATAGAGTATAAAAGAGGATGTATAATGGTTTTTATTTTTTTTATTCCATTTACGTTTATTGCTTTGATTGTACTGGCTGGACTTGTGATCGGTGGGGCAGCAGTTGCCACTGTGATCACTTTTGTTCTGAAACATTTTGTAATTATTTCAGTTGTTTTGTGGGCAGTTATTATTCTTATTTCCGTCGCTATTCATAACGGAGAAAAAGGCGTTACTGGAAAAGTATATCAGCTTACTAGTGCATTGTCTGTTCTGCCGTTATACCTGATTATGTACCAATGGTTGATGGAGATGAACAAATATCTCCTTAAGGGAAAATATGTTTCGATGATTATGGATGCTGTCGGCGGAGTTTTTGCTCTTGCTCTTGTTGGTATTATTGGCTTGTGGATTATCTCCTTGGGTGAGTCTATCCGAGAAAAGGGAAAGATTAAAACAGCTATTGTAGTAAAAATCCTATTGATCATATTGACGATCGCAGTAATGGCATTTTTGCTTTATAAGGATTAAAATGGACCTAAAATCTAATAAGAGGAGTTATAATAGCCTCGTTCAACGGTTTTCCGATAGAAGGCATACTAGCATACAAACAGAATTAGCACTTATATTCTGATGCCAGAATTGGCGTTCATAGTTGTCAGGTGTATGTGTGTAGTTAAGGATGTGATGAAAACAGTAGTGGGGGACTTATAAAACGGTTGCCGCTGCTTGGAGGTGAAGCGTCTGGGCCTGTGTACCAAGTCCTTGGTCGGGATGCCAAACCATGTTACGGAGCCGCGGGCGGCGGAAATGGTTGAGCAGCGGCAATGGGTGTTATGCCCCTGCTGCGGCGCAAAGACCCGGCTTCAGCTTATCAGGCAGACGGAACTGCGGGCGTTCCCCTTGTTCTGCCCCAAGTGCAGGAAGGAAACCATGATTAACGCCCGGCACTTCCGGGTGTCCGTGGCAGACAACAAAATAGTAGATAGGCCAGGCGCTCTATCAGGCCATGGGATGCCGTGAAGCGGAGGAATACAATCAGGCCAGCGTTGAAAAAGAACCATTTGATTGCCAATTGGAGGTTTTCGTTTGAAAAAACTATTCATACTGTTTGCATTCGTGTTCATGCTATTGCCAGCCTGCGGGCAGACTATTGAAAACAAGCAGGAGGCAGTATATGTGAACATCACGGCAGAGGAAGCCAAAAAGATCATGGACACGGAGACGGACTATGTGATTCTGGATGTACGCACCCAGGAGGAGTACGACCAGGGGCATATCCCCGGTGCCATCAATATTGCCAACGAATTCATCGGTACGGATGAAATTCCGGAACTACCCAATAAAGACCGGCTTATTATGGTCTACTGCCGAAGCGGTAACCGCAGCAAGCAGGCTGCGCAGAAACTTGTAGATTTGGGCTATACAAATATTGTGGAATTCGGCGGAATTTTGGACTGGCCCGGTGATATCGAGAAATAAAGAAGAAAGCAAGCAATTTGGCAAAAAATATATTGAACAAGTTTTGAAACATGGTATTGTGCACTATCACTGCACCCTAAGTGGGTGCCGATATACGATATTCGAGAAATTGGAATTGGTCGATCTGGTTTTAGAAATCATTGGGGCTTCGATGGGGGACAGCCCAAGGGTGTAGAAGGGTTTTGCAGTCCTCGTTGAATTCCACGGAGACCAGATAGGTATGCTCCTGGCTGGGCAGAGTGCCCTGGGGGAATTCTATCCACAGGCCATCCTGGGAGAAGGACAAGTATTCCATCTGGAAAGCAGCCTGCATTTCCGCCTTCACCGCAGGGTCGGCGGGGCCGGTGCCACCCTTCTCCGCCAGATCCAGGAGTTTCTTTCCGATGTCCTCCTTCTGGCATACGAACAGATCATCAAGCGGAATGTTGATCCCGGTCTCCCGGTCAAAGGCGGCGCAGAGAGTGGCCTCCTGAACGATATTTCCGCTGACCGTTCGTGTCAAATTCGTCCTAAAATAAAAGACCCGCTCACTGGATGCGGCAGGAGAAGAATCCTGTCTAACTACGAATGAGGAAAAGGTCTCGGGAGCCGTCCGATACGCCGTCCATGCCCGCTCCAGTTCCGCCTGTAAATCGTACAGCTTACCCTGTTTTTCATAGAACTCAGCTACATGGGGCATGGCCACTTCGCTGAGGTCATCATAGCTTTCTAAATCTCCGACATGGTGATTTTCCGGGCCGTTGGGAGCATACTCACGTAGCAGTTCAACACTATCCTTGGTTTGATAGATGGTTCCGAAAAAGTCTGTTTTCCATGCGTCCAGCACCGTACCGTCAGACAGGACGGCGGCCTCTGGGAGCAGGTAGGCGCTTATTCGGATAAAATCATCGGGGCGGTAGGCTTTCACCTGCGTGCCATTCGCCGTGGTAATGGAACCGGCTCGGCCCTTTTGGTGAAAGCTAACCTGAACGCCAGTGTATGGGGCGGCCTTATAATCGTCACCATTAATGTCATCCATGCCAAAGATATATGTATTTTCCTCCAGCAGGACAGCCACTTGCTTACCCTCGTTTATTTCCAAAATGAGGGCAGTGGGGGTGACCTCCACTACCTCGCCGGAGATGCTGTCCTTGCCGTCGCAGGCAGACAGCGCCAGACAGAGCGCAAGAGAAATAAATAGAAATAGCCGCTTTTTCATGGAAAACTCCTTTCTTGGATGAAATGTGCTAAGACTGAATGATTTCCCGCAACAAATTCTTATTTGTCTAACTGAATTATACTTTAAATAGCAGAAGAAAATCAAGGCATTCGGGAATGAAAGACTATATTTTTGCGGATGCCTTGGCGCAGTCGCTGCAAGCAGATCCCCGGGGCGGATTCACCGTGCAGCGGGTGATCTCCCCGGAGGAGGTAGAACAATACAGCAGGCTGTGCGACCCCTATGCCGTCTTGATGGAGGTAACCCATTATTCGCCCTGCGGTCTGGAGGATCGGCTGAAGATCCGCGACACGGTGAAGAAATGCCTATATCCAAGCGGGAAGTGTGGCTGTCACGGCGCGGGAGGATCAATTCTCCCGCACGACCCAGACCCGGGTCAAAATTGAGAAGAGCTCCGGCAGCAGAAACGGCGGAACCACTGTGGACAGGGAAAAAGCGGATAATTTTATTGGATGAAATGGAGGAGCGTCTTTTTGGGTATCTTTGACAATCCGAAGGGGCACGAGCCCTTTTTCTTTTTCCCCCTGCAGGAGAGCGTGGAGCGGACGTCCGCACCTGCTTCCATTCTCCCTGCCTCCAAGGCTCTGAAACTGTTCGCACGCCGGAAACGTCCCGGAGTTGGTGATCGGCGACATTGCACACAGCGCTTGCTTTGGCGGCGAGATCTACGCTGGATATACCCTTGCATACTTGCCATAATTCTCAAAATGTGATAATATATTCAAAACAGTACAGAATGCGGAGGGTTGTGCAATGATGCTTCAAATAGATGGACATCAAACGGAAGCAAAGCCGGGGCAGAGTCTGCTGGAGCTGGTACGCCATTTGGGACTGGACAGCAATCTGCTTTCCAGCCGCCCGCTGGCGGCCAAAATTGCCGGCGAAGTGTTTACCCTGAATTACATTCCGGTGCGGGACGCGGATTCCGATTCTGACCGGGCCTCCATGCGCAGGGCGATGGCTGCGTCCAACGGCCAGATCCGCCTGCTCCGCTATGCCGATCCGGCGGGCAGGGAAGCCTATGGCCGCACGGCGCAGTTTGTGCTGTTTCTCGCGTTGCGTCAGCTTTGGCCAAACGCGACCGCAAAAATGAACTGCACCGTGGGCGCAAGCGTCTATTTGAAAGTGACGGGAGACAGTCGTTTTTCAGCCGAAGAGCTGAAGCGGAAGGTAGGGGAGCTGGTTGCTGCGGATATCCCGCTGCAGCGGCGCCGGGTGCCGCTGAAGGAAGCAATTGCCCACTTTGAAGCCGACGGAGATGCGGACAAAGCACGGCTGCTGCGCTGGCGCACCGTGGATTATTTTGATGAGTATTCCTATGGAGATTTTGCCGACTACTACTATGGAGAGATGATGCCGTCCACGGGGTATCTGACGGTGTGGGACATCAAAGCGGCGAAGGATGGATTTCTGTTTGTCAGTCCGGATGACGGAAATCCGGACTGCGTGGCGCCCTGTCTGGATTCTCCGAATTTCTTCAGCGTGTTTGAAGAGGGGGAGCGCTGGGGTGAATTGATGGAATGCGAGACGGTGGCCGATCTGAACGAGTTGACCATTTCCGGGGGGATTCGGGAGCTGATCCGTGTCAACGAGGCGCTGCATGAGAAGAACTTCTCCCGAATCGCGGATCAGGTGTGCCAGCGGGGCGCGAAAGCGGTCATGCTGGCCGGGCCCAGCTCTTCCGGAAAAACCACCTCCGCCCACCGGCTGGCAACCCAGCTGCGGGTGCATGGGAAAAAGCCGATTCTCATGAGTCTGGACGATTACTACATCGACCGGGACAAAATCGCCCCCGGGCCGGACGGGAAGCTCGATCTGGAGCACATCAACACGCTGGACACGGCGCTGTTCCGGGAGGATATGGCAGGGCTTCTGCGGGGAGAGGAAGTGGAATTGCCCACCTTCAATTTCCTCACCGGCCGCCGGGAGTGGCAGGGTCACCGGCTTCAATTGCAGGCCGATTCCGTGATCATTGTAGAGGGCCTGCACGGACTGAACCCGGCCATGCTGCCGGAGAGTATTGACAAAAAACTGATCTTCCGTCTCTATGTCAGCCCGCTGCTGCCCCTGAATCTGGACGATCACAACCGGATTCCTACCAGCTATCTGCGGTTGCTGCGGCGGATTGTCCGGGACTATGAAACCCGGGGGGCTTCTGTGCAGCATACCCTGTCCATGTGGGACTCGGTGCGCCGGGGCGAGCGGCGGTGGATTTTCCCCTATCAGGAGAATGCGGATGTGATTTTCAACAGCTCCACGCTTTATGAGCTGGCGGTGCTGAAAAAGCACATCTATCCGCTGCTGACCGCTGTTCCGCCGGAGGATGAATGCTATGACGAGGTGCGCAATATCGTCAAGATCTTAAATTACATTATCGAGGCGGATGTGGACGATGAGATTCCGCCCACCAGCCTGGTGCGGGAATTCATCGGTGGCAATTCCTTCTACCGGAAATAAATTTCGCGGTGGCAGCTTCGGCTGCCACCGCGTTGCGCTCATTGGTTTTCCGAACTTGCAATAATCAAATCTGTATGAACTTCCCCGTTGTCAGAAAAGCATTTTACTCTGGGCAGACGGTGATGTTGTAGAACTACAGCTTGTTCGGAATGGATTGGGGAACGCCCTCGCCATAGGTCTGCTTGGCTGTCTGTTTCTCAACAGGGCGGTTAGGTGCAGTGATTGGATCGAGTTTGAAGAGGCGAATGTTATCAAAATACAGAACTGGAATGCCATCGACGCAGTAGAGGGTGTACAGGACCTCGCCGTCTTCACTGAATTCATACAAGAGCATGGATTGGTCTGCGGTATACTCCATGCCGAGCCTGTCTGAGTAGAGGTAGATTTGTTTGCCATCGAGATTTGTTAAATCATCGACTGCCTCGCTCCAGGTGCTTTGTTCGACCGTCGGATTACTTCCACTGTACAGTACGGTTCCATCGCCGGCGGTGACAGTCAGCGTCCCATTTAAAAGCGTGATTTTCCCATCGCCGGTTTCGGGCTCGAACGATATGGCCAAATGTTGACCCACCAGCGTACCAATGTTATAGGTGCCTTCACAGAGTTGGCTGAATGCCTGGGTTTCGATCGTGCTTTCAAAAAACTGAAGAACCCGTTCGGGATTCTTCACCTCATAGGAAAAGGAGGGCTTGACACTGTCATCCAGCCAGACCGCTGTGCAGCTTTCGTTAAAATGATAATGCCATTCGGTGGAAGCAAAATGGACGGTGATGGTGTTAAACTTGTTCCGGTTATCGTTGCGGCTTTTGGATATCTCATTTCTGCTGACAGAAGTCTCATCAATCAGCTCCGTCACATATTCGATACCGCCTTGGGACGTAATCTCGTAAGTCCGTTCCCCGTTGGCAACGCTGATGGATCGAATTTCATTGGCATCCATTTGTCCCAGCGCGGACAGGCTCTGGCCGGCGGGATCTGTCAGAAAGCAAACGCCCACGGTGATGGAGGCAATCACCGCCAGAAGGATGATCCAGAAAGCGGGCTTTTTGTAACGCAGCACGGATTTGATCCGGCTTTTGACTCCCACCTCGCCGAAAGCCAGGGGACAGGCGGCAATCCGTTTGTGGGACACGCTGCATCGCAGCAGCGCTTCAGAATACTCCTTTTTGCGACTGGTGTCCAGATCCTTGACTACCTTTTCGTCACAGGCCATTTCGATGTCCCGGCACAGCAGAATATAGGCAAGCCAAAGAACCGGGTTGAACCAGTAGACGCTCAGAAGGGCGAAGCCCAGGGGTTTCCACCAATGATCTTTCCGCTGGATGTGGGCGTACTCATGGGCCAGAACGTGATCGGCGGTCTTTGGATCCAGATCAGAGGGCAGGTAGATTTGGGGCTTCCCAATGCCCAGAATAAAGGGCGTGCCGATGTGGTCGCACAGGTGAAGATTCTGACCGACCTTGATGGACACCCGCACCCTTCGCCGCAGGACAACATCGCTAATCAGGGCATAGACCGCCATGGCGATTACACCAATGAGCCACACCCGGGCGAAAATGAACGACCAGATCTGGGTGGGATTGGCGCTGGCCATTTCCGTTGGAGTCAGGCTTTCCGCGATCATCGGATTGAGAGCGTTATTCAAAGCGGCGATGCCGGTATTGACCTGGGGGTTAGCGGCGTAGAGAAATTCCTCCGGCAGCGGTTCGGCGCTTGGAATGAGACTCAGCACGCTTTCAATGGAGAAGGGGAAGACCAGCCGCAGCCCTACCAGCCCCCAAAGAACGCAGCGGATGGATTTGGGCGCTTTTTTCAGCAAAACCCGGAATAAGAGCACCGGCAGCACCAGGTAGCTTGCCGTGATGCTCATGTTCACCAGCTTCAAAAACAGGGCTTCCATGGCTCATTCCTCCCCAAAAGAATCGATCATCCGGCGGATTTCGGCAATTTCCTGCTGGGAAAGCGGCTTCCGCTTGGTGAAAGCGGCCAGAAAAGCGGGCAGGGAACCGGCGAAGGTCTCCTCCACAAATTTTTCGCTCTGCATGGCGAAAAAATCCTGCCGGGAAATGCGGGAGGTCACAATACCGCCCTGATTCTGAAAAATACCCCGGTCGCAGAGCTTTTTCAGCACCGTATAGGTGGTGGATTTTTTCCAGCCCAATTCAGCCTGCGCCAGATTGACCAGCTCCCGGGAGGAAAGCGGCTCATGGCTCCATATCATGTCCGCGAATTTGGATTCTACCAATCCCAGCTTCATTTCTTCCATTTCCAATCACTCCTCTATTTGGTCTGTAGGCAATAGACCATTTCTTGAGAACAGTCTATCATAAATAGACCAACTTGTCAATCATTTTTTTCCATGGTCAAAAGGGAATTCTAACCAGAATTTAAAGGAAGATTAAAGGAAAAGTGCGTGACAAAAAGGGATGGGATATGATATAATCTCCATGGTTCCACCGCACAAGCGAATGTCCGTGCGGATTATTGTAGATAAAGAAGGATATCGATATGAAGCTTCTGACCATTACCGTACCCTGTTACAATTCCCAGGATTACATGGAAAACTGCATCAAAAGCCTCCTGCCCGGCGGGGAGAAGGTGGAAATCATTATCATCGATGACGGCTCCAAGGATAACACCGGCCGGATCGCCGATGAATATGCCGCGAAATATCCCAGCATCATCAAGGTTGTACATCAGGAAAACGGCGGCCACGGCGAGGGCATCAATCAGGGCTTGAAGCACGCCACGGGCACATATTTCAAGGTCGTGGACAGTGACGATACGCTCAGTGCCGATTTTCCCGCGTTTCTTGAGCAGCTTGAGCAATATGAGAAAGACGGCGGCGTGGATCTGGCAGTCACCAATTATTATTACGTCCACGCGGACGGAAAGGGCGACCGTTCCATCAACTATTCCGCTGAGCTTCCGGAGGGAGATATTTTCGGATGGAAGGACACAAAGCCCTTCAAAATCCATCAGCTTCTGACCATCCACTCCTGTACCTTCCGCACCGAGGCTATGCGCAAATGGGGCGAAGAGCTTCCGAAGCACGTATTCTATGAGGACAATCTGATGGTCTATCAGACCCTTCCGTTCATCCGCCGGATGTGCTACATGAATATGGATTTGTACCGCTACTGGATCGGACGTCCCGATCAGTCGGTTCAGAAAAACATCATGTGCAAGCGCTACAGCCACCAGATCCTTGTAACCGAAAAGTGCTTTACCGCCTGCCATCTGGATGAGGTGGAGGAGCCGCTTCTGAAGCGTTATCTGAAGCATGAGCTGTTTATGATGTTCGGCATTTCCATTCTTTATGCCCGGCTGAACAAAACGCCTGAGACGGATGCGGCAGTTGGAAAAATGTGGGAAACCTGCGAGGCGTTTGATTCAAAATGGGCAAAGCATTTCCGAACCCATTCTCCGCTTTGGTTTATCTGTCTGCCGGGCAGAGTTGGCCAGAATTTCTGCGGCGGCATTTACAGAATCGCCAACAGAGTGGTACGCTTTAACTGATCTTTGAATCGGAAACCCCCGGTTTTGCTTCAGGCAAGACCGGGGGTGTTTTCGGAATGATGTCAGAATTCCTGCTGCTGAGTTTTTCTGGCGCACAGGTCGCGGTAAAATGCGGCGTGGGCGGCATTCATGTAAGGATTCAGGAACAGATAACCAAGATTAAAGGTCAGCGCGCTGAGAATACTCCAGCCGATGAACGTCAGATCCAGCCAGAAAAGTCTGCCCTTATGGCCGTCCATCATCTGCTTGGAGGCGGAAATGGCCTCGGATGCCGTGAGATTTGGATGGTCCGCCATGAGGAAGGGCGTCATGGCATAGGCGTAGCTTTTGACAATGCCGGGAATGACGAACAGTAGACTCCACAGGAAAATGTACAGCCCCCGCAGGAATGCCTGAGCAAAGCCCTGCCCAAACCGCTCAAACTGACTGAACAGGTCGCCAAACTGGGGCTCCCGGCGGTCATGCTCCTTTAACAGGTACTGGGCGTAGCCGAGTTGGATCACGCCGCCCAGAATAAACTGTGCCAGACCGAGGGCAGAACTGACCACCGCGATGAGTCCCGCACCGCCGAAAACATATGCCTTGAGCAGGATGGGGAGCTTTTGCAGATCCAGATCGCTCAGCTTGATTTCCGTCTTTGGGAGAAAGCCTGTGCCGATCAGGGTTCCGGCAAGCAGCCATGCCACAGCCGCAACGCCGACCGCGATCCACCATCTGCCCGCCAGATTTTGCCGTGCTTTTTGCCGTAAGTTTTTTGCTTCCATAGAGATTTCCTCCTTATTTCTGATGTATCTGCATTATATCATAGATTGCAGAATTTTGGAATACCCAGAATAAAATAGACCGCGCCAACCGGCGCGGTCTTGGATGAATGACTGGAAATGAATCATTTAAAAAACCAGCGAATTTCTGCTGAAATTCGCTGGATTTGGCGGAGAGAGTGGGATTCGAACCCACGGTGGGTTGCCCCATCACCAGTTTTCAAGACTGGCTCCTTAAACCGCTCGGACATCTCTCCGAATACAGAAAAACCGCCCTGCGGCGGTTATTTCTGTGGCGGAGTGAGAGGGATTTGAACCCTCGCGCGCTGTTTAGACGCCTACTCCCTTAGCAGGGGAGCCCCTTCGGCCTCTTGGGTATCACTCCAGATCAGACGACTGGATTATTTTAGCATACTCATTCTGGTTTGTCAAGAGAGAAACATCGATTGTTTTCTCCTTCGGCAGGAGTCATGCGATTGAAATTTGATCTGGCAGGTGATATAATGCCAGCAGAAACTGAGAGGGGGAGAAAAATGAAAAACCTTCTGAAGTACATGAAGGGCTATGGCAGAGAATGTGTGCTGGGCCCTTTGTTCAAACTGCTGGAGGCCAGCTTCGAATTGGTGGTTCCGCTGGTCGTGGCAGACATTGTGGACAAGGGCATCGGCTGCGGAGACGGCGGCTATGTGGTGAAAATGTGTCTGGTCATGATTATGCTGGGCATTGTGGGACTGGCCAGCTCGGTCACGGCGCAGTATTTCGCAGCCAAGGCTGCAGTGGGATTCTCCACGCGGCTGCGCCATGCGGAAATGGCGCACATTCTGAGCCTTGGTTACACGGAAATCGACACGCTGGGCACCTCCACCATGGTGACCCGGATGACCTCGGACATCAATCAGGTACAGAACGGTGTGAACCTGACGCTGCGGCTGCTGCTGCGGTCGCCTTTTGTGGTGTTCGGCGCCATGGTTATGGCGTTTTCCATCGACGCTCAGACGGCGATGGTATTTGCCGGGGTCATCCCGATCCTGTGTCTGGTTGTGTTCGGCATTATGACAATCACCATGCCCATGTACAAACGGGTTCAGGGCAGTCTGGACAGGGTCACCTCCGCGACCCGGCAGAACCTGTCCGGCGTGCGGGTTCTGCGGGCATTTACCATGGAGGACAGCGAGCAGCGCACGTTTGAAAACCAGACGGCGGAGCTTCAGGCGAAGCAGCAGCGCGCTGGTCGAATTTCCAATCTGATGAACCCCATGACCCTCGTGATTGTCAATCTGGCTGTGGTGCTGTTGGTAAAAATCGGCGCTGTGAAGGTGAACAACGGGGTTCTGACGCAGGGACTTGTGATTGCGCTGTACAACTATATGTCGCAGATTCTGGTTGAGCTGATCAAAATGGCCAACCTGATTATCAACATGACCAAGGCGTCCGCCTGTGCCGCCCGTGTGGATGGAATCCTGAAAATCGAACCTGCCCAGCAGGACGGAATCCGTGCGGCGGATAAACTGCGCGGCGCGGTTGAATTCCGGGATGTAACCGTTCGGTATCAGGGCTCCGGTGAACCCGCTCTGGAGCATATCAGCTTCCAGGCGGCGCCGGGGGAGACAATTGGAATCATCGGCGGCACAGGCTCCGGGAAAACCACGCTGATTCATCTGATTCCCCGGTTTTATGATGCGGAACAGGGACAGGTGCTGCTGGATGGGGTGGACGTAAAGGAATACAGGATGGAATCGCTTCACCAGTGCATTGGTCTGGTGCCGCAGAAGAGCGTCCTGTTTCAGGGCACCATTCGGGACAATCTGAAATGGGGCAATCCCAACGCGTCCGACGATCAATTGTGGGACGCGCTGGAAACGGCACAGGCCGGGGATGTGGTAAGCGGCAAGGAGGGCGGACTGGACGCGCCGGTGGAACAGGGCGGCGCCAATTTCTCCGGCGGCCAGCGGCAGCGATTGACGATTGCCCGGGCGCTGGTGCGCAGGCCTGCCATTCTGATTCTGGATGACAGCGCGTCCGCGCTGGACTATGCCACGGATGCCAGACTCCGCATGGCAATCCGGCAAATGGACAACCCACCGACCACCTTTATCGTTTCCCAGCGCGCCGCTTCCGTGCGGTATGCGGATCAGATCCTGGTGCTGGACGACGGAAAGCTGGTGGGGAAGGGGACGCATGAGAAACTGATTGCGTCCTGCGGTGTCTACCAGGAGATTTACTATTCCCAGTTCCCAAGGGAGGCGAAGTGACATGGCAAAGCAGACAGAAGTCCTGAAAAAAGTGCTGCAGCGGATTCGACGCTACGCGTTTGCCATTGTTGGCTCGCTGCTGCTGGCGCTTGTATATGTTGCGATGACGTTGTATATCCCTATTTTGGTGGGCAATGCCATTGACTGCATCCTCGATGCCGGACGGGTGGACTTTTCGGCGATGTGGGTTTCGCTGCGTCGGGTGATTGTCTGCGCGGCGGTGGCCGGGCTTGCCCAGTGGGTGATGAGTGAGATCAACAATTTTATCACCTTCCGGGTAACCAGGGATATTCGGAACGAGGCGTTCCGCCATATTCAGGTACTGCCGCTTTCCTATCTGGACAGCCATCCCCAGGGCGACACGGTCAGCCGGGTGATCTCCGACGTGGACACATTTGCCGACGGCCTGCTGATGGGCTTTACCCAGCTTTTCACCGGCGTCATGACGATTCTGGGCACCCTGGTTTTTATGGTGCGTATCCGGTGGCAGATCGCGTTGGTGGTGATTCTGATTACGCCGCTTTCCCTGCTGGTTGCCAATTTCATCGCCACCAGAACCTATTCGATGTTTACCCTGCAAACCGTTACCCGGGGGGAACAGACGGCGCTGATCGATGAAACCATTGGCGGATTGAAAATTGTGCGGGCGTTCGGCCATGAGAAGTCGTCTCTGGCGCAGTTCGATGAAATCAATGACAGGCTTCAGAAAGCGTCCCTGCGGGCAATTTTCTTCTCCAGCCTGACCAATCCCTGCACCCGGTTTGTCAATTCGGTGGTGTACGCGGGGGTGGGGCTGACCGGCGCGTTGCTTTGCATCGTGGGCGCGGGCGGATTCACCGTGGGCAATCTGACCAGCTTTCTGAATTACGCCAACCAGTATACCAAGCCATTCAACGAGATTTCGGGTGTGATCACCGAGCTGCAGAATGCGCTGGCCTGTGCCGGACGGGTGTTTGAGCTGATCGAGGCACCCGCCAGAAGCCCGGAACCGGAGCATCCCCAGCGGCCGGAAAAGGTGGAGGGCGGCGTGGAGATCCGCGATCTATCCTTCTCCTATACCCCTCAAAAACCGTTGATCGGCGGCTTTAACCTGTCTGTAAAGCCGGGTATGCACATCGCCATTGTCGGCCCCACGGGCTGCGGAAAGACCACGTTTATTAACCTTTTGATGCGGTTTTATGACCCGGACGGCGGTGAAATCCGTCTGGATGGTGTGAACACCATGAACATGAACCGTGGGGAACTGCGTCACTGTGTGGGAATGGTATTGCAGGATACCTGGCTGAAGGCCGGAACCATCCGGGAGAATATCACCATGGGAAAGCCGGACGCGACGGACGACGAGGTAATCGCCGCCGCGAAAAACGCGCACGCCCACAGCTTCATCAAGCGGCTGCCACAGGGGTATGACACGGTGATTGGGGAGTCCGGCGGAAGCCTGTCTCAGGGACAGAAGCAGCTTCTGTGCATTGCACGGGTCATGCTCTGCCTGCCGCCCATGCTGTTTCTGGATGAGGCTACCTCCTCCATCGATACCCGGACGGAGCTGAAGATTCAGGAGGCGTTCAACACCATGATGAAGGGGAGAACCTCCTTTATCGTGGCGCACCGGCTGTCCACCATCCGGGAGGCTGACCTGATTCTGGTGATGCGGGACGGACACATCGTGGAACAGGGAACCCATGAGGAGCTGCTGGCTCACCGGGGGTTCTACGCGGAGCTTTATCAGAGCCAGTTTGCGCATTAAGCGTTCCGGGGCGGCATCTGCCGCCCCATTTTGCCGCAATCGAGGGATACTCCTGCACTGCGGGGTCATTTAAAGAGCTGCGAGTGAATTCGCACGGAAGAAATGAGGGAATGTCTCCTCACGCGGATCGCAAACACGGTGGAGATCGATATTCTGCGCGGGGCGGATTTTCTGATCTGCGGGCTGGCTTATGTGATTCACCGGAAAAACCGGGAAAAAATGTCCCGCAGAAATCTGCGGGACAAAAATTAACTGCCGGATGCCTGCTTCATGGACAAACTGATGCGGTGGCGTTTTTCATCCACATCCAGAACCATAACATGAACCACGTCTCCAACCTTGACCGCCTCGCTGGGATGGTGAAGGTGGCGGCTGGAAACCTGCGAAATGTGAACCAAGCCGTCCTGGTGTACGCCAATATCCACAAACACGCCAAAATCTATGACATTGCGAACCGTCCCGGTCAGTTCCATACCGGGTTTCAGATCTTTGATTTCCAGCACGTCTTTGCGCAGAATCGGGGCAGGCAGCTCATCCCGCGGATCGCGTCCGGGTTTACAGAGTTCCCGGACAATGTCGCGCAGCGTCGGCTCGCCCACGCCGCACTGTTGGGCGGCGTTTGCCGGGCCATAATCCTCCAGCTTTTTCGGTAAATCTGACATATTGCTGCCACAATTCAGCAGCTTCACCAGCTTTTTTGCCGCAGCATAGGATTCCGGGTGGACACCGGTGTGGTCGAGAACCTCCCGGCTCTCCGGAACCCGGAGAAAACCGGCGGACTGCTCAAAGGCCTTCGGCCCCAGCTTGGGCACCTTTTTCAGCTCCGCGCGGCTGGTAAATGGGCCGTTTGCTTCCCGATAGTCCACAATATTCTTGGCGGTGGTGGCATTCAGGCCGGACACCTGCTTCAGCAGGCTTTTGGAGGCGGTATTTACATCCACGCCCACCGCGTTCACGCAGTCCTCCACCACGCCGCCCAGAGCTTCATCCAGCTCCTTCTGGGGGCAGTCGTGCTGGTATTGCCCCACGCCGATGGCCTTCGGGTCGATCTTGACCAGCTCGGCAAGGGGGTCCTGCAGCCGCCGGGCGATGGACACGGCGGAACGGAGGTTGACATCGTAATCGGGGAATTCCTCAGCGGCCAACGGGGAGGCGGAGTATATGGAAGCGCCCGCTTCACTGACGATCATATAGCTGGCTTCCGGGTGCTTTTTGAGCAGCTCCACGGTCATGGCTTCCGTTTCCCGGGAAGCGGTGCCGTTGCCGATTGCGATGTGTTTCACGCCGTAGCGGGTGATCAAAGACGAAAGAGCGGAGATGGCCTCCTGTTTCTTGCGTTCGCTGAATGTGGGATAGACTACCGCAGTTGCCAGTACCTTGCCGGTGGGATCTACCACGGCAACCTTACAGCCGTTGCGGTAGCCGGGGTCAAGACCCATGGTTACAAAGCCCTTCACGGGCGGCTGCATCAGCAGCGGTTTGAGATTCAATGCAAAATTTCGAATGGCGCCCTGCCCGGCACGCTCCGTCAGGTCTGAACGTACTTCCCGCTGAATGGAGGGAAAGAGGAGACGGTCATACGCATCCTCTGCGGCGGAACGGACAAAGGCGGAAATGCGGGCAGTTGGCTTGAGCGCGGCACGGCAGACCAGCGCGGCGCCCTCGTTGCCCGGCAGCACAATGACGGGCTTGAGAATGCCCTCCTTTTCACCCCGGTTGATGGCCAGAATCTGGTGATCCTGGAGCCGGGAGAGGGGAGAGCTGAAATCATAATACAGGCGATAAACGCTGTCCTCGTCGGGATTCTCCGCCCGACAGACCAGAGCGCCGCGGCGCATCACCAGCTCCCGCAGGGATTTGCGGATGGCAGCATCATCGGACAGGTTTTCCGCGATGATATCGGAGGCGCCGGCCAGCGCTTCCTCCACAGAATTTACGCCTTTTTCCTCGTCCACATAGTCTGCGGCAAGAACGGCGGGATCACGCTCATCCTGCGCGTAAATGGCCTCCGCCAGAGGCTGAAGCCCCTTTTCCCGGGCAACGGAGGCACGGGTGCGGCGTTTTTGTTTGTAGGGGCGGTAAAGATCTTCCACCTCGGTCAGGGTAGCGGCATTGTCAATCGCGGCGGACAGGGAATCCGTCAGCTTTCCCTGATTTTCAATGGATTTTTTGACTTCATCCCGGCGTGACTGGAGGCTTCGGAGATAGGTCAACCGGGTCTCCAGATTCCGAAGGGTGGTGTCGTCCATGGCACCGTGCATTTCTTTTCGGTAGCGGGCAATGAAGGGAATGGTGTTTCCTTCATCCAGCAGGCGGATAACATTCTCAATGTATTCCAACTTCTGGCCAAGTTCATTGGACAGAATTTCGGCGATGGTCATTGTCAGATATCTCCTTTTCCGTTATCGGAGGTATTATACCACAGACTGCGGGAAAAGAAAAGACCATATTTTGGAAAAATGGAAAATACAGGTAATTTCGCGCGCCGCTGCTTCCGGAGCCAATTGGAGCTGGGCCACAGGGCTTCAATTCACACAGGCATCTCCATCCCTGTATTTTGCCATCATGGCGTGAAACAGCTCCTGCGTGGAAGGGGGCGTGTAGGTGATGGCGTTGGCACCGGCATCAATGGTAGCCAGAATGGTGTCCGGGGTGCTTCCGCCGGTCGCGATAATCGGAACATCCGGGAAGCTGCCGCGAATGGAGCGCACCAGCTCCGGCGTTTTACCCGCTGCCGCCACATTCAAAATGGCAGCGCCGGACTCAAGGCGTGCGGCAATGTTGGTTTTTTCGTCTGTGACCGTAATGATGGTGGGAATGTCTACCGCGCGCGCCACTGCCAGAAGATTCATGTCCGAAACCGGGGCGTTGAGCACCACGCCCATGGCTCCCTGGCTTTCTGCGTCCTTTGCCAGCGAGATGGTGCGGATACCCTGGGTGGTGCCGCCGCCAACACCGCAGAATACCGGAATATAGGAGGCTTTGATAATGGCGTCGCTGATGGATTGCTGGGGCGTAAAGGGATAGACGGCAAATACCGCGTCGGCGTCACAGTTTTTGATAATCGCAAGATCGGTTGTAAATACCAGACTTTTGATCCGCCGGCCGTAGATAACGATTCCGCTTGCCTTGCGGATCTCCTTTGGCATCTCCAGAATGTTGTGGCGCAGGCGGCTTTCTACCAGAGGAACCTGTTTTTTGGGCTGTTCCATGGCGCACTTCCTTTCATTTTTGATTCTACCATATCAGAAAGAATGGGGCAAAAATGGAAGAAGCCGTTAATTTGCCGTGAATAAAATGTAAAAACTGCTTTTCCGGATTCCAGAAAAAGATTGACTTTTCCGGAAAGGCCGATAGAATGAAACTATAGATTATCAGGATGGAAAAGGAAAGCAATGTCATGAGCAAGGAAGCAAATAATCGGAAATTCACCGGGCTGAACCGGATTTTCAAATCCCAGTCCGTTCAGATGCTGCTGGATAAATACGATGACGGGACATTCAGCAATTTTATCGATGACTGGAAATGGATTTTTTCCTACAGCAAGCGCTATAAAAAAGCCATCGCCTTCTACCTGATCCTGGGCATTTTCAGTTCCACCCTGAGCCTGGGTTCCTCCGTAATCAGCAAGTACCTGATTGATATTATCGTAGGCAAAAAGCTGAGTATGCTCTGGGTGCTGGTTTTGATGATGGTGTTTTCCACCGTGTTCAGTCTGGTTTTCTCCAGTCTGGTCAGCCGGCTGTCCACCAAAATCAGCATATTTGTCAACAATGACATTCAGGCGGACATTTTCGACAAGATCATCAGCGCTGACTGGATGGCGCTGAACCACTACACCAACGGCGATCTGCTCAACCGGTTCAACAGTGATGTGAGCACCGTCGCGGGCAATGCGGTTAGCTGGCTGCCCTCCCTGATTATCAGCCTGTATAATTTCATCGCCACATTCTGCGTGATTCTCTATTATGATGCCACTATGGCGTTTATCGCCCTGCTCAGCGCGCCGTTTCTGCTTCTCGTCAGTCGGTACATCATGCGCAAAACGCAGGAATACCGCAAAAAAGTCATGGAAATGAACAGCAAACTGATGACCTTCGAAGCGGAAGCCTTTTACAACATGGACACCATCAAGAGTTTTGGCATCACCGAAAAATACGGCAGAGAGCTGAAAAAGTGGCAGGAAAAGTATAAAAAGCACAATCTGGACTACAACCTGTTCCAGATTAAGGCGAATGCCATCACCACGCTCATTTCCACGGGCGTATCCTTCGCGGCTTTCGGCTATTGCCTGTTCCGGCTGTGGACGAATGCCATTTCCTACGGTACCATGACGCTGTTTCTGCAGCAGCGTTCCGCGCTGTCATCCACCTTCAACAGCCTGGTTGGAATTATTCCCGGTATGCTCAACAGTTCGGTTTCAGCCCACCGGATCCGGGAGCTGGTGGAGCTACCCCGGGAACGCCGGAATCCCGAACGGGCAAAGGTTCTGGAGCCGGCTGCGGCGGACGGCCTGACCGTGCGGATGACCGGCGTGACCTTTGCCTATGAGCAAAACCGGCAGGTGATTACCGAAAGTGATTTCATCGCCCGCCCCGGTGAGATCGTGGCACTGGTCGGCCCCAGCGGCGAGGGAAAAACCACCATGTTGCGGCTGATTCTCGGGCTGGTTTTCCCTGGGGACGGCAGGGTTACGCTCAGCGCCAGGGATGGAACCAGCATGGATATGAGCGCGGATGTCCGTCCCTTTTTTTCCTATGTGCCCCAGGGCAACACCATGCTGGCGGGCACCATCGCGGAGAATCTGCGGATGGTGAAGGAGGATGCTTCGGACGGGGAAATCATCAACGCCCTGAAAACCGCCTGTGCGTGGGATTTCGTGAAGAATATGCCCCAGACCATCGACACGCCCATCGGTGAACGGGGGCGGGGGCTGTCCGAGGGACAGGCGCAGCGGATTGCCATCGCCCGGGCGATTCTCCGGGACGCGCCGGTCATGCTGCTGGACGAAGCCACCTCCGCGCTGGATGTGACCACCGAGCGGCAGGTGCTGCGGAATCTGATTCAGCAGCATCCCAACAAGACCTGCATTGTTACCACCCACCGCCCCAGCGTGCTGAATATGTGCCAGCGGGTCTACCGGGTGATGGACACCCGGGTGACGGAGCTTTCGGAAGCGGAATCCAGCCGGATGGCAATGGATTTCTGACCTGCGTGAAAGGAAACGGATAATGTATCGGATTTTGATTGTAGAGGATGACCGTGGAATTGCGGAGGCGGTTAAAACCCAGGCGGAAATGTGGGATTTGCAGTCCAGATGCGTCCGTAACCTTCGGAACGTGATGGAGGAGTTCTCGGAATTCGATCCCCATCTTGTGCTGATGGACATTACCCTCCCGTTTTTCAACGGCTATCACTGGTGCGGCCAGATCCGTCAGGTTTCAAAGGTGCCGATCATTTTCATTTCCTCCGCCGCGGACAATATGAACATCATCATGGCCGTGAATATGGGCGCGGATGATTTTATCGCCAAGCCCTTCGACAGCAGCGTCCTGATGGCGAAAATCAACGCGCTGCTGCGCAGAACCTATGATTTTACGGGCGCGATTCCGGTGCTCCAGCACCGGGGGGCGATGCTGAATACTGGCGACAGTAACCTCCGTTATCAGGGCACGGAAATCCCGCTGAGCAAAAACGAATACCGAATTCTGTTGACGCTGATGGAAAACAAAGGCAATGTGGTCAGCCGGGAAAAGCTGATGGAGAAGCTCTGGCAGACGGACAGCTTTGTGGACGAAAATACATTGACGGTCAATGTGGGCAGGCTTCGAAAAAAACTGGAAAACGCCGGATTGAAGGATTTTATTGAAACGAAATTCGGCGTTGGCTATCTGATCAGATGATTGTGTTATGAATTTTTTTCTATCCTATCTGAACAGCAGAAAACTCTGCATCGGACTGTTTACGCTGTTTGTCCTGATTTTCGCAGCGGTTCTGGCGCTGTATCAGGTTCCGCTTGTAACGATTGTTTATCCGCTGGGGCTGTGCGCGCTGGCGGGACTGATTGGGCTTATCCTGGATTTCTGCCGCGCCCGTCGGGTTCACCGTACCCTTTCCGTCATCCGGACGGCGGCCGACGCCGCCATGCTGCCGGAGACAAACGACATCCCGGACGGAGACTATCAGCAGATCATCCGCCGGCTCTGCCGGGAACAGACGGCGCTCTGCAACACCATGAACGAAAAATACCAGAACATGATGGACTATTACACCGTCTGGGCGCATCAGATCAAAACACCCATCGCGTCCATGCATCTGCACCTGCAGAACGAGGATACCGGTCTGGCACGGCAGCTTTCTTCGGATCTGACCCGGATTGAACAGTATGTGGAAATGGTGCTGATGTTTCTGCGGCTGGACTCGGATTCCAGCGACTATGTGATTCGTCCGTGTGATCTGGATTCCATCGTGCGGCAGAGCCTGCGAAAATTTGCGGGGGAGTTTATCGCCCGGAAGCTGAAGCTCGAATATGAGCCGCTGAACCAACAGGTAATCACCGATGAAAAGTGGCTGTCCTTCGTGGTGGAGCAGGTGCTGTCCAACGCCCTGAAATACACCCCGGCGGGGTGTGTCCGAATTTATATGGAGGAGCCGAAAACCCTCTGCGTGCAGGACACCGGCATCGGCATCGCGGCGGAGGATATGCCCCGGATTTTTGAGAAGGGCTTTACCGGCTGCAACGGACGCAGCGACCAGAAGGCCAGCGGAATCGGGCTGTACCTTTGCCGCCGGATCTGCCGGAATCTGGGCCATTCCATCGCGGCGGAATCCGTCCCCGGCCGGGGGACAACCATCCGGATCGGCCTTGCCCGGTATGATCTGAAGGCGGAATAGGATGCCAATTCTTACAAAACTGTTAGAAATGCACGGGGAATTGTAAGCCGATGACAAGGCGGGCAGTTCCCCGTTTCTGCTATAATTGGCACACAAATTCCAAAGGAGGATTTTTGTATGAGCATTCTGGAAGTTTCGGGCCTGCGGAAGGTTTACACCAGCCGTTTTGGCGGGAACCAGGTGGAGGCGCTGAAAAATGTGAATTTCTCCGTGGAGGACGGAGAATATGTGGCCATCATGGGCGAGTCCGGCTCCGGCAAGACAACGCTTCTGAACATTCTGGCCGCGCTGGACACGCCGACGGCTGGGCGGGTGGTTCTGGACGGAAAGGAATTGTCCACCGTCAGGGAGAGCCAGATTGCCGCGTTCCGCCGGGACAATCTGGGCTTCGTGTTTCAGGAATTCAACCTGCTGGATACCTTCACCATTGAGGACAATATCTATCTTCCGCTGGTACTGGCGGGAAAGCCTCACAAGGAGATGGCGGAGCGGCTGAAGCCCATCGCGGCGCAGCTTGGAATATCCGATCTGCTGAAAAAGTATCCCTACGAGATTTCCGGCGGTCAGAAGCAGCGCACCGCCGTTGCCCGTGCGATTATCACCAATCCCAAGCTGGTGCTGGCGGACGAGCCAACCGGCGCGCTGGACTCTAAGGCAACGGATGAGTTGCTGCGGCTGTTCAGCCGGATCAACGCGGACGGGCGAACCATTCTCATGGTTACCCATTCCGTCAAGGCGGCCAGTCACGCCTCCCGTGTGTTGTTTATCAAGGACGGCGAGGTTTTCCACCAGATCTATCGGGGGAACTGCACCAACGAGCAGCTCTATCAGAGAATCTCTGACACACTGACCATGCTGGCGACGGGTGGTGAGCAGGCATGAAATTCGGATTTTACCCCAGACTTGCGCGGGATGGCATCCGCAAGAATAAGCGGCTGTATGTTCCGTATCTGCTCACCTGCGTGGGCATGGTGATGATGTTCTACATCATCCATTATCTGGCTGCCATGCGTGTGCTGAACGATATGGCGGGCGGAAGAACCACAGCCCAGATGCTGGGCTTCGGCACCTGGATTGTGATGCTGTTCGCACTGATTTTCCTGTTCTACACCAACTCCTTTCTGATGCGCCGCCGGAAAAAGGAGTTTGGCCTGTATAACATTCTCGGCATGGGAAAGGGAAACCTGAGCCGGATGCTGCTGTGGGAAGCGCTCATTATGGGAGCTCTGTCGCTGGCGCTGGGACTCCTTGGCGGCGTGGCGCTTTCCAAGCTGGCTGAGCTTTGCCTGACCCGGATTCTCCATGGAACGGCATCCTTTGATTTTACCGTCAATCTGGAAGCGTTCAGTGACACGGTCATCGTTTTTATGGGGATTTTGGGGCTGATTTTTCTGAAAAATCTGATTCAGATCTGGCGTTTGAGCGCCGTATCGCTGATACGAAGTGAAAACGTGGGCGAAAAGCCGCCCAGAGCGAATTATCTGCTGGGAATCGGAGGCCTTTTGCTGCTGGGCGCGGCGTACTATCTGGCCGTGTCCATTCAAAGCCCGCTGATGGCGCTGAGTTGGTTTTTTGTCGCCGTGGCCATGGTCATCGTGGCAACCTATCTGATCTTTATTTCAGGATCGGTGATGCTTTGCCGGCTGCTGCAGAAGAATCGGAACTACTATTACCGGAAAAACCATTTTGTTGCGGTGTCCTCCATGGCCTACCGGATGAAGCGCAACGGCGCGGGACTGGCTTCCATCTGCATTCTGAGCACCATGGTGCTGGTGATGATGCTTGGCTCCGCCAGCCTGTATTTCGGCGAGGAGGACAGCCTGCACGCCCGGTATCCGAAAGATATTTCCATCGACATCCGTTATCTTGCCAGTGACGAAACGCTGGGCTATTCGGAGGAAAAGGCGGAAACGATGCTGGGGGAAATCCGGGGTGTCATCGACGGATTTGGCGTTGTGCCGAAAGACGAGCAAGGGTATGTGAGAACCTATGCCACCGGCCTGCTTCGCGATGGCACGCTGACGGTGAATCCTGAACAGGTGGATCAGTTTTCCCTGAATACCTATGACGATGTATGCAATTTGATTATCATTCCGTTGGCTGATTACAACCGGTGCATGGGCGAAAGCGAAACGCTGGAGGATAACCAGGTGCTGATCCACTGCGTCCGGCGAACCTATGATGATCCTGTGATCGCGCTGGACGACGGCACGGTCTGGCAGGTCAGGAAGCAGGTGGCGGATATCATGGACAGCAGTGACGCCGCTATGGATGTGATCCCCTCGGTGTATGTGGTGGTTTCGGATCTGCAGCCGGTCATTGACAGCCTGCGGGCCGGAATAAAGGAGAATCTGCATGAATACGATTTCCAGCAGATATTGTCTTACAGCTTCGATACGGATCTTCCGCCGAAGGCACAAATCGAGCTGATCGACGCCATTCGCCTGCGCATCCGCGATATGGATATTTCAGGGGAAGCCGGCTTTTATAGCAGCAGTACAGAATGCCGGGCAGAGGAGCGGGATGACTTTCACGGAACCTTCGGCGGAATCTTCTTCCTTGGCATCATTCTTTCCATTGTGTTCCTGCTGGCAACCGTGCTGATTATCTACTACAAGCAGATTTCGGAGGGCTATGAGGATCAGTCCCGGTTTGAGATTATGCAGAAGGTGGGCATGACCCGCAAGGATATTCACAAGAGCATCAATTCCCAGATGCTTACGGTGTTCCTGCTGCCCTTTGCCACGGCGGTGCTTCACACTGCCTTCGCCTTCCCCATGGTGCAGAAGCTGCTTGCCCTGTTCAATCTGCGGAACACCGGGCTGATGCTGGTCACCTTTGGCGTGGCGGTGCTGGTATTCGGACTGTTCTACGCGCTGGTCTACCGGATTACCTCCAACGCCTATATTTCCATTGTCAGCGGGGCGAGGGAAGAATGATGGAGTTGACCCGGCTTCTGTCAGACAGCCGCCCGGATTCCCGAAAGAAGCGCGGCAGGGTGTGCTCGACGGCGGTCATGGCGGCTGCACTGGTGCTGATTGGACTGCTGGCTGTGCCTGCACTGATCCTCGTCTCCCTGATTTCCGGTGTTGCCGCACTGGCAGACCGGATGATCGGCTGGCTTGAACGGTGCTGAATGGAGGATATTGATTACTTGCAAGATGAAAGTGTGTGTGCTATAATGCAAACAGACAAGATTGCATTCGGAGGCTCACATGATTGAAAAAATCCGCGCGCTCGCAAAGCGTTATGAAGATATCCTTTCCTATCTGTTCTTCGGTGTTCTCACCACGGCGGTGAATTGGCTGATTTATTTTCCGTGCTTCAATTGGCTTCGGCTACCCGCGGCCGGGAGCAATGCCATTGCGTGGGTCGGTTCGGTGATCTTTGCCTATCTGACCAACAAGCCCTTTGTGTTTAAGAGTCACGACTGGTCGGCCGGAACGGTAGTGCCCGAGTTTGCCAAGTTCGTGGGCAGCAGACTGCTTTCCGGCGCGCTGGAGACCGGGCTGATTTTTGTCACGGTGGAGCTGCTGGCCTGGAATGGAAATCTGATGAAGATTCTGGTCAGCGTTCTGGTGGTGGTGATGAATTTCGCCGCCAGCAAGCTGCTGGTTTTCCGCAAGTGAATGCAAAAAGAGCCGGAAGGCTCTTTTTGTTTTTGAAACAGGAAATTTACAATTTGTTCCAAAATGAAATGGAATATATGGTAAAATAGTTCCGTATGATAATCGGATGGAGTGATTGAAAATGGCGTTTGTTCAATTCCGGAATGTGGGAAAAGTGTATCATATGGGGGAAGTGGAGATTAATGCTCTGCATGACGTGTCCTTTGAAATTGAAAAAGGGGAGCTGGTGGTTATCGTCGGCCCCTCCGGAGCCGGTAAGACAACGCTTCTGAATATCCTGGGCGGCATGGACACGCTGACTTCCGGGCAGGTGGTGCTGGATGGAACGGAGGTTTCCGGTATGAACAAAAAGCAGCTTACCCAGTACCGGCGGGAAAACGTGGGATTTGTCTTTCAGTTTTACAACCTGATCGGGAACCTGACCGCCCTGGAAAACGTGGAGCTGGCGAACCAGATCTGTAAGAATCCGCTGGACGCGGAGCAGATTCTGAAGGACGTGGGCTTGGGCGAGCGCATGAAAAACTTTCCCAGCCAGATGTCCGGCGGTGAGCAGCAGCGCGTGGCCATTGCCCGTGCACTGGCAAAGAACCCCAAACTGCTGCTGTGCGACGAGCCAACCGGCGCGCTGGATTATCAGACCGGCAAGGCGATTCTGCGCCTGCTTCAGGATACGGGGCGCAAAACCGGCATGACGGTGATTATCATTACCCACAATGGCGCGCTGACCGCTATGGCTGACCGGGTCATCAGGGTTCGCAGCGGAACGGTGGTTTCCACGCAGGTAAACGAACATCCTCAGGATATTGCGGAGATTGAATGGTAATGAAACGAAATGCGATACGCAAAAATCTGCGCCAGTCCATTCTGAAATCGCTGGGGCGGTATCTGGCCATTGTGGCCATCATCGCCCTCGGCTCCGGGATGTTTGTGGGTCTGCTGATGACCAAGCGTGACATGGTTGCAACCGGACAGAAATACATGGACGAACAGAATATGTTTGACCTCCGCCTGCTGAATTCCTACGGATGGAGGCGGGATCAGGTGGATGCCGTCGCCCAAATGGACGGCGTGGTGGATGCCGAGGGTATGGTGTATCTGGACGCGGTGGCCAACGTGGGTCAGCGGGCTGACGATTCGGTATACCGGTTTTATTCCCTGCCGGAGACGGTGAACCGGGTTTCCCTGCGCGGCGGACGGATGCCGCAGGCACCGGACGAATGCCTGGCGGACGGCTTCCGTAATTCGGACGAGATTCTGGGCGCCACCGTGACAATTTCCGATACCAACGATGAAAGCACGCTGGAGGCCTTTGCCAGCCGGACGTATACAGTGGTTGGCTATGTTGCCACGCCGCTTTACATGGACATGAACCGGGGAACCACCTCCGTGGGCAACGGAAGTCTGGCCAACTATTTCTTCATCCCGCTGGATGGCTTCGATGTGGACTACTATACCGAGATCGATGTTACGCTGGAAGGCGATGGTCAGATTTATACCGAAGATTATCAGAACGCGATGGAAGACGCGGCCGACCGGCTGGAGCCGCTGCTTCAGCCGCTGGCACAGGAACGTCTGGAGCAGGTTCGGCAGGACGCCATTCAGGCCTACCGGGAAGGCATGGTGGAATACCATCAGGGCGTTCTGCGTTATCACAACGGCAAGGCGGAAGCGGAAAAGGAACTGGAAGAAGGCCGGGATCAGCTCCTGGATGCCGGACAGCAGATCCGGGACAACGAACACCGGATTGAAGAAGGTGAGAAGCAACTGGCGGAGGCGAAGCAGACCCTCGCTGACAGTGCGCAGACCATGCGGGATTCCCGCCGCGCGCTGGCGGAGGCCAAGGCGGATGCCTATGCCCAGCTTGCGGAGGCAAATGCCCAGCTTTTCGAGAATTACAAAACGGTCAGCGCCAGCCAGCGGGAGGTTGACAATGGTCTGCTGCAGCTTCAAACCGGATTGACCCAGTTGACTGCCGGTATTACCCAATTGGAAGCCGGACTCAGCCAGATTGACAGCGGACTGAAGCAGATGGATTTGCTGATCGGTATTATGGACACCTCCATTTCCACGGCACAGACCGCGCTGGACGCAGCAAAGCAGGCACCGGACGCGGATATGGAGACCATTGCCCAGCTTGAAAGCAAGCTGGAGGAGCTGCGAACAAAACGGGACGAATATGACGCCAAACGGGAGGAACTGAAGCAGCAGCAGGAGGAATATGGTGCTCAGCTCGCGCAGCTTCAGATCCAGCAGGCGGAGCTTGAGCAGCAGAAGAGTCTGCTGGAAGGGACGAAGAAGCAGCTGGACGACGCCATGGCCGTGATCGATGAGGGGTTCCTGCAGTTGCAGAATCAGCAGACACAGGTGGAGAATCAATTTGCTTCGGCCGAGGCGCAGCTGGAATCCGGCGAGGTACAGCTTGAATCCGCCCAGGCGCAGATTGCGGAAAATGAACAGAAGCTGGCGGATGGCCGCGTCGAGTTGGAAAAGGCCAAAGCCGAACTGAGCGAGAGCTGGAAATCATACAACCGGGGTAAGGACGAGGCATACCGGAAGCTGGCTGACACGGAGGCTGAGCTGCTGGACGCAAAGAAGAAACTGGATGACGCGCTGGACACCATCCGGGATATGACGGATACCAGGGTATACGTGATGGATCGGAGGAGCAATCTGGGTTATCAGTCACTGGACAGCAGCTCTGATATTGTGCAGGGCGTTTCCCGTGTGTTTCCCGCGTTCTTCCTGCTGATTGCCGCGCTGGTTTGCATCACCACCATGACCCGGATGATCGAGGAGGAACGGACGCAGATCGGCACGTTGAAAGCGCTGGGATATGGCAATATGGCCATCATTGGCAAGTATCTGTTTTATGCGGGCAGCGGCGCCGTGGTGGGATGCGGGCTGGGCACCGTCTTTGGTGGAATTCTGTTTCCGAAAATATTCTGGGAAGCCTATAAGATTATGCTCTACATCACGCCCAGCGTGGTGATTCAGTTTAACTGGCCGCTTTGCAGTATTGTAGTGCTGGCCTATTCCGCCGTGATGCTGTTCGTCACCTGGTTCTGCTGCCGCAGGTCGCTGCGTGAGGAACCGGCGGAGCTGATCCGCCCCAAGGCGCCCGAAGCGGGAAAGAAAATCCTGCTGGAATACCTGCCGTTCTGGCACCGTATCAGCTTTTTGAACAAGGTGACCATTCGGAACATTGTCCGTTACCGCCAGCGACTGGCCATGATGCTGGTGGGTATCGGAGGCTGTACGGCACTTCTGATGACTGGATTTGGGGTGCGGGATTCCATCGTCCACATTGTCGATTACCAGTTTGAGGATATTACGACCTACGATATGCAGGTCTATTTCTCGGAGGGACAGGATGCGGACGCGCAGAGCGCGTTCCGGGAGCGCCTTTCGGACAGCGTGTCGAATGTGCTGTTCTACCACCAGCAGAGTGTAGAACTGGATAGTAACTCCAAAACCCGGGAAATTTACCTGATGGCGGCGGACGAGCGGATTCAGGATTTCATCAACTTCCATTCGGGGATGGAACCGCTCCCCATGCCGGGTGAAAATGAAGTGATCCTGACGGTGGGCGCGGCCAACGCCATGGGCATTCACGTTGGCGATTCCATTTCCATGCGAAATTCCGATATGCAGGAAATGAAGCTTACCGTATCCGGCATCTATGACAACTATGTCTATAATTATGCGTTGGTTCTGCCCCAAACCATGGAAGCCCAGTGGGGGGAGACACCGGAAAACCAGATGGCGCTGGTGTGCGTACCTGAAGGTACAGACATTCATGCGGTCAGCGCGGAAATCGCCGGTATGGACGGCGTGATGAATGTTTCCGTCAATGAGGATCTGGCCGGCATGGTTGGCTCCATGATGGATGCGCTGGATCTGGTGGTGGTTGCCATCGTGTTCTGTGCCGGACTGCTTGCGGTGATTGTGCTGTATAACCTGACCAACATCAACATCAACGAACGGATTCGTGAAATTGCCACAATCAAGGTGCTGGGCTTCAACGCCAAGGAGACGGCAGCCTACGTGTTTAAGGAAAATCTGTCTCTGACCGTTCTCGGCGCACTGGTCGGTCTTCCGCTGGGGCGCCTGCTGCTGACGTTTGTGATCAGTCAGATCAAGGTGGATTTCTGCTGGTTCAAGCCCCGGCTGACCGGGGTGTCCTGCATCACTGCGCTGCTGCTCACACTGCTTGCCGCCTGTGTGGTGGATTTTATCTTCTATTTCAGACTGGATAAAATCAATATGGCTGAGGCCCTGAAATCCGTGGAATAATCAAGAAACCGTCTGCCGCAAACTGCGGCAGACGGTTTCTTTATGCATAATGCGCTTTCAGATAGAGGATGGCTTCCCGGTAGCCGGCAAGTCCGTGCCCTTTGATGGTGTGCTCGCAGGCCATTCCGGCGTAGGAGATCTGCCGGAAGGCTTCCCGGGCGTCCACATCCGAGATATGCACCTCCACCGCCGGAATTCGAACGGCCTTCAGCGCGTCCAGAATGGCCACGCTGGTATGGGTATAGGCGGCGGGATTGATCACGATCCCATCGATTTTTCCGTAGGCCCACTGGATCTTGTCCACCAGATCCCCTTCGTGGTTGGACTGGTATTGCTGAATTTCCAGATTTTCCTCTTTCCCGGTCTGTTCCAGCAGCGCCAGCAGGTCTGCAAAGGTGCTACTTCCGTAGATGCCCGGCTCCCGAATTCCCAGCATATTCAGGTTTGGGCCATTGATAACCAGAATTTTCATGCGTTTTCCTCCCAGAGCCGGATGATCTGTTCGACGGTATCATCCGGGTTCCCGTTGTTGTCTACCTGATGATCCGCAAAAGCCTCATACAGCGGCCTGCGGGATTCATACAGCACATCAAGCGGATTGGCCTGCGACAGGGGACGGCCGTCCGTGGGCAGCCTTTCAACATCCCGGTTCAGCAGGATGATGGTGCCATTCTGGCGGAGCAGGGGATAGTTGCGCGGCTGGGTCACGCATCCGCCGCCGGTTGCGATCACCAGCGCGGATTGCCTGCCAAGGCTTTCCAGTGTTTCGGTTTCCAGTGCGCGAAATTCCGCCTCCCCATCGGCGGCAAAGATTTCCGGAATGGTGCGTCCCGCGTTCTGCACCAGCACCTGATCCGCGTCCACAAACTGTCTGCCCAGCTTTTCGGCCAGCACGCGCCCGACGGTTGACTTTCCACAGCCGGGCATCCCGATGAGGATGATGTTCTCCATCTGCCGCCGCAGTGATGTGTACACCCGGTCTATGATGGAATTGTCGATTGGTGAAGCTGTGAACCATTCCGCGGATTCCTTTGCCTGCGCCACCAGCATCAACAGGCCGTTCATGGCCACAACGCCCCGCTTTTCCGCGTCCATCAGAAGCCGGGTTCTGGCAGGGTTGAAAATGATATCCAATACACCCTCCAGAGCGGGAAACTGATCCAGATTCAGGGGCGTTTTTCCCACATTCGGGTACATTCCCACCGGGGTGGTATTGACAATGACGGCGGCATCGGCATGGAGGTGCAGATTGGAATAGTTGTTTTCGCCGCTGCGGGAAATGACTGTGACCCGGGCACCGGCTTCGTTCAGCACCGCGCGGACGGGCATGGACGCGCCGCCGCTTCCGAGTACCAGAACCTTTTTCCCGGCTACATTCAGCCCGCTGCGCTGCAGCATGGTCTGAAATCCGAAATAGTCCGTATTGTGACCGACGAGGGTACCATCCGGCCGGCGGACGATGGTATTCACGGCACCCAGCTTTTCCGCGCGGGGGGAGAGGGAGTCCAGATAGGGGATTACGTCCTTTTTGTAGGGAACGGTTACGTTCAACCCGGTAAAATCCCCGTGCTTCAGGAAACCGGCCAGCTCATCCGGTTCCTTTTCAAACAGGTCATAGCGGTAGCTGCCCAGACGGGCGTGAATCTGCGGGGAGTAGCTGTGTCCCAGTTTACGCCCTAATAATCCGCAGTTCATCACACGACCTCGCAGTAGCTGCCCAGATACTTGAATTCCTCACACAGCTCATCCAGTTCGCACATCAACTGGACAAATTCCTCAGAATAGATGGAGGTTTCCAGATCAAAGTAGAACATGAATTCAAAATCCCGGTCGGGAATGGGGCGGGATTCCAGCTTGGTCACGTTGATGCCCAGCGTATAGAGCCGTGCCAGAACCTTGTACAGGGAACCGGGGCGGTGGGGGAGCACCATCATGATGCTGGTTTTGTCGGAACCAGGATAGATTTCCAGGTTCTTGCTGATGCAGATGAAGCGGGTGCGGTTGTTGCCCTTGTCCTGTATGGAGGATGCCAGACACTCTAGATTGTACAGTTCCGCGCAGTTCCGGCTGGAAATGGCCGCAACGCCGCCGCGGTCGGATTTGGAGACCATCTCCGCCGCCACAGCGGTGTTGGCAACCGGGATGACGTTCACGTTGGCGAGCCCCTGCAAAAATTCGCTGCACTGCCCGATGGCCTGCTCGTGGGAGTAGATTTCCTTGATCTCGGAGAGTTTCGTGCCGGGCTTGACCAGCAGATTGTGGTCAACCTTCAGCCGGAAAGTTCGGACAATGGAGAAATTGTGCTGGATCATCAGGTCATACACTTTTTTGACGGAACCGGCCGTGGAATTTTCCAGCGGGAGAATGCCGTATTGGCAAAGTCCCTGCTCAATGGCGTTGAAGACACCCTCAAAATTTTTGAAATACAGGATGAAGGGAGACTTGAAAATCTTTTCACAGGCAATCTGGGAGTATGCGCCCTCCACGCCCTGACAGGCAACCATGGGCGCCTGCGGAAACAGCCTGGGGGTGTTTTCCATGGCCTTCGTGATCTGCTGATACAGCGGGGTGAGGGTATCAGCCCGTTTGGACTGGTAGCTGCGGCTCAGCTCAAAAAGCATGGAATACAGTACCCGGGTATAATTGGCCATCTCAGGCCCCGCTTTTTCAGCCACGTCCTGCAGCTTTTCCCGCTCACGGGTCGGCATGAGAATGGGAAGATTATGCTCTTTTTTGTAATCCGCAATCTGGGCGGCCACGTCCATGCGCCGGCAGAACAGCTTGACCAGATCGTCATCAATCTGATCCATTTGGCCGCGAAGTTCCTTGAGATCCATGTTACTGCTTCCTCCTGTTTGACTGGGTATTGCCCAGAATTAAGTCAAAAATCGCGATGGCGGCGGCGGATTCCACCACCGGAACCGCCCGGGGGACAATGCAGGGGTCGTGCCGGCCCCTGACAATCAGCTCAGTTTGCTCCATCCGGCTGATGGAAACGCTCTGCTGAGGACGGGAGATGGAAGGGGTCGGCTTGAAAGCGGCGCGGAAGATCAAAGGCATCCCGTTGGTGATACCGCCCAGAATGCCGCCGCAGTTGTTGGTTTGTGTCCGAATCCGGCCGTTTTCCACCAGATATGCATCATTGTTTACACTTCCGCGCAGGGCAGCGGCTTGAAAACCGGAACCAAATTCCACACCCTTGACCGCCGGGATTCCGTAGACGATGGCGGAAATGCGGCTTTCTACGCCGCCGAACATGGGTTCGCCGATTCCGGCGGGCAGACCGGTGACGGCGCATTCGATGACGCCCCCCACGCTGTCACCCTCGGCACGGGTAGCGGAGATGCGCTGGCGCATTGCCGCGCCTGCGGCTTCGGACAGTACCGGAAACACCGTCCCGATCTTGCCAAGCTGGGGCATCAGCGGATCAAACGGCGTGTCCGGGATGCCACCAATGGCGTAGATGTGCGCACCGACGTGGATGTCCAGTTCCTCAAGCCATTGCTTGCACAATCCGCCCGCGATGCACAGGGGAGCCGTCAACCGGCCGGAAAAATGTCCGCCGCCGGCGGCGTCCTGAAAACCGCCGTACTTAATTTCGGCGGTGTAGTCCGCGTGGCCGGGCCGGGGACAGTCCTTCAGATTGGCGTAGTCCCCGGAACGGGTGTTTTTGTTGTAAATCACGGCGGCAATGGGCGCGCCGCAGGTATAGCCGTCAAGCAGGCCGGAGAGAAATTCGGGCCGGTCCTCCTCGGCTCGGGGGGTGGACCAGTCGTTCTGCCCTGGGGCGCGCCGGTTTAGAAACGATTGAAGCTTTTCCGTGTCAACCGGAAGTCCGGCCGGGATGCCGTCCAGCGTCATGCCGATGCCGCCCCCGTGGGACTGGCCGAAAATGGACAATTTCAGATTTTCACCGTAGGTGCTGCTCATAATTCCCTCCCAAGCGGCGGTATTCCTCCCAGAATCTGGGATAGGATTTTTGAACTTCCTCTGCGTGGATGATGGTCACGGGGCCGGTACAGACAGTGGCCGCGATGCCGGCGGCCATTGCGATGCGGTGGTCGCCTGTGGCGTCCACGGTTCCGCTGGTATAGCCGGTGCCTTCCACAATCAGCGTGTCTCCCTCGACCCGGGCGCAGCCGCCTAAATGATTGATCAAGGCGGTGGTGGTGGCCAGCCGATCCGTTTCCTTCAGGCGGAGCCTGCCCGCGTTTTCAAAAACCGCGCCATGTTTTGCGCCGGCCGCCACGGCCAGTATGGGAACCAAATCCGGTGTCTGGGCTGCGTCAATGACGCAGTGAGATTCCAACCGCCGGAGGTATTCTACAACAGCCCGGTCTCCCTGCGCTGAGGCGGAATCCAGATTTGTGATTTCCAGTTCGCTGCCCAGCGCGTTCGCCGCCAGAAAGAATGCGCCGTTGCTCCAGTCGCCTTCTACGGCCACGGTGCCGGGGGAGCGGTAGTCCGGCGCGCCGAACAGCGCCATTGCCTGATGGGTCATGGCGATATAGGGCTGCGACTCGATCTTTCCGGTGATGTCCAGCCTGCATTTGCCCGGCAGCAGGGAGAGGGCAAACAGCAGCCCGGTGATGAACTGACTGGATACGCTGCCGTTAATGGAATAGATGCCGCTGTGCAGCTTCCCCTGACAGTGAATTGTGGTTTCGGTGGGGCGGGAAAGGGCGCAGCCCATCCGCTCCATTTCTTCCCACAGCGGGGAAAGGGGACGCTGAGGAAGCCTTCCCTCCATCTCAAAGACGGTATCCACGCCCAGTGCTCCCACGATGGGGAGCATAAACCGCAGGGTGGAGCCGCTCTCACCGCAGCGGAGAAGGGCGAAATTCGGGATATGCCGGATGGGCTCAATCCGGTATCCGCTTTCCATGCGGGTTACCCGCGCGTCCAGCGCGTTCAGGCAGGCTGCCGTCGCCGCAATGTCTCGGTTGGTGTCCGGGCAGATCAGCGTCGTGGGCTTGTCCGCCAGGGCGGCGCAGATCATCAGACGGTGCGCCTGAGATTTGGAGGGAACGGCGGCAATTCGGCCGCGCAGTTTTCCCGGTTGGATGGTAATGTCCATATTAAAGTCCTGCCTGAATAAAAGATTGCATTTCATCGACGGGCGTGGGACGAATCACGCAGTCGCCGATCCGGCGGGGCACGATCAGATTCACCGTGCCGCCGCTTCTTTTTTTGTCGGAAAGGGCACTGCGGTAAAGGTCCTCAGCACGGTACTTGCAGGCAACCGGAAGGCCGAAGACACGAAGAACCGAGAGTACCGCGTCCCGGGTTTCCTGTTCGCAGATTCCGAGCGCGTATCCCGCACGGGTGACAATGGCCATACCAGCGGCCACCGCCTGTCCGTGAGAAATCTCAAAGTTGCTTTGTGCCTCGATGCCATGGCCGACGGTGTGCCCAAGATTCAGCCGCATCCGTGCGCCGGTGTCGAATTCGTCCTGGGCAACCACATCCCGTTTCAGCTCCACGCATCGGGTGATGACGGCCTCCCGGTCAAAGGAAAGTCCCCGTTCCAACAGATGGGCAAACAGGGCGGGATCATACAGAATGCAGTATTTAATCACCTCCGCGCACCCGTCCCGGAATGTTTCGGCGGGCAGGGTGTTCAGCGTGTCAATGTCGCAAAGCACCAGGCTCGGCTGGTAAAAGGCACCTGCCAGATTTTTCCCGGCGGGAAGATCGATGGCGGTTTTGCCGCCCACGGAAGAATCCACAGCGGCCAGCAGGGTGGTGGGTACCTGAATAAACGGAATACCCCGCAGAAAAGAGGCCGCCGCGAATCCGGCCAGATCCCCAACCACGCCGCCGCCCAGCGCTAAAATCAGATCGGCGCGGGTCAGCCGGTTTTCCGCCAGAAAGTTGAGAAGAGAAAGAAAAGTCTGGCCGTTTTTGCTTTTTTCACCGGCTGGAAAGATAAATTCACAGGTTTCCAGCCCGGCATCAGAAAGACTTTTCCGAACGGATGCGCCGTAGAGCGGCCAGACGGTTGACTCGCTGACAATGCAGACTTTTTTGACATTCCCCATGGCCGCGGCGCGCTGTCCCACGGTGGAAAGCAGTCCGCTGCCGATCAAAACATCGTAACTCCGGGAAGCGGTAACATGGACCGTGTTCATCCGTCAACCTCCTCCTTACGGCGCTTGCCTTCCTCCAGCAGCGCGGTCAGTGTTTCCAGATCATTGTTTGCAATGGCATCCCGATAGGCGCTCAGATTCTGAATATAGGTATCCAGCTCGAATAGGGTGTTGTCCCGGTTTTCCAGAAACAGCTCTGCCCACATCTGGGGATTGAGCCAGGCCACCCGGGTCAGATCTTTGTAGCTTCCGGCAGAGAAGCCCTTGTGGCGCAGGGCAGTGGGGGACTTTATGAATGCATTGCTTAGAATATGGGGCATTTGGGACGTAAAGGCAATCAGACGGTCGTGCTCTTCTGCCGTGGTGACGGAGAAGGAGCCGAAGCCGCAGGGAGCCAGTGCGCGCTTGCACCTGTCCAGCAGCTCCATGTCGTCGAACCGGGGCGGAACCAGCACCATGGGCGCGTTTTCAAATAAATCCGCCCGGCTGTATTTAAAGCCGGAAAACTGGGAACCGGCCATGGGGTGGCCGCCCACGAAGGTAAATCCGTACCGCTCTGCCAGCGGGAAGCTGCGGCGGCAGATTTCCCGCTTGATGCCGCAGCAGTCGATGACCAGCGTGTCCGGGCTGATAGAGGGTGCGTTTTCCTCCAGCCAGGAGGCGCAGCCGTCCGGATAGATGGCCAGCAGGATCAGGTCGCACTGGCCGATGTTATTCTGCGTCAGAGGCGCGTGAACCGCTCCGGCAAGCTGGGCGAAAGAAAGCATGGATTCATTTCGTACGCTGGCGTACACGGTGTGTCCGGCGATGGCATAGGCTCTGGCGAGGCTTCCGCCAATCAGGCCAAGTCCTAAAATGCCGACCTTCATACGATTGCCTCCCGCACCCGGCGCACCCGGCGGCTCAGATCATCAAACTGAGCAGGGGTCAGGGACTGGGCACCGTCGCACAGGGCGCAGGCCGGGTTGTTATGCACCTCTATCATAATGCCGTCCGCCCCCGCAGCGGCGGCGGATACGGCCATGGGCGGAACCAGCTTGGATGTTCCGGTAGCATGGCTGGGGTCAACCACCACAGGCAGATGGCTCAGTTCGTGGAGCACGGGCACGGCGGACAGATCCAGTGTATTACGGGTGTAGGTCTCAAAGGTGCGGATACCCCGTTCACACAAAATCACCTGACTGTTGCCCTCGCTCATGATATATTCGGCGCTCATCAGCAGCTCCAGGAAGGTGTTGGCCAGACCCCGCTTGAGCAGAATGGGCTTTTTTGTCTTGCCCAGCTCCTTCAGAAGATCGAAGTTCTGCATATTCCGGGCGCCGACCTGAATGATATCCACATCGGCAAACAGATCCAGATCGTTGATGTTCATCAGCTCGGTGATAATCGGCATCCCGGTTGCCTCCTTCGCCTTCAGAAGCAGATGGATTCCCTCGCCCTTCAGACCCTGAAAGGCATAGGGAGAGGTACGGGGCTTGAACGCGCCGCCGCGCAGGATGTTGGCGCCGGATTCCTTAACGGCGGTTGCGACTTCAATGATCTGCTCCTCGGATTCCACGGAGCAGGGGCCGGCAATCATGGCGAAATATCCACCGCCGATGCGCACGTCGCCCACTTCAATAATGGTATCATTGGGGTGGAATTTCCGGTTGGCCTGCTTGAAAGGCTCGGAAACCCGCTTGACGGTCTCCACGATTTCCAGACTTTTGAGAAGCTCCATATCCACTCTGCTGGTGTCACCGATCAGACCCAGAATGGTCATCTCTTTACCCTGGGATACATGGACATCCAGATTCATCCGTTTCAGCCAGTCAATCAGGTGCTGGGTTTGCTCCGGGGTGGTACCGCTCTTCAATACTGCAATCATCGTTTTATTCTCCTTACATAAAAAACGCTGCACCGAGAGGCGATCTCGTTGCAGCGTTTCAAAATGACTGATTTACTCCTGTTTTCTGCAGCACAAATCGCTATTACTTTTTACGGGTAAAAAAGTAATAGTAATAAAAGTAAAAGGAAGCAGAAGAGGCAATGGCGTTCATAACGAACCTCCGATAAACAGGCTAACAGCATTGTAGCATGGTTTGCCGGAAAATGCAAGCGAAAAATCCGGTAAATTCGATCATTCAATCCAGCCGGCCTGCCTCATCTGGGAAACCAGAGTCCGGCAATCCTGAAGGGCGCGCTCGGGTGAAACCTCAAATTCTTCGCAGAGCAGCGCGGCCAGTTCCTCGGGCGAGTCTGCCTGCTCAAGATGCTCCCAGATAAAGGCTGCTGTTTCGTTGGGCATAATCAAACCATTGAAGCGGAGCGTTGTTTCCCCGTATGGCATCATAACTGGCGAATCGCCGATGGTTCGTACAAGAAACTGTTCTTTTTTCTTCATGGCACGGTGTTCCTCCATTCCAGATGATGTGCTTCCGCGTAGCGTTTCATATCAGAGATCAGAGCGTCGGTCATTTCACAGTGATACCGGGATGCTTTGCAGATAGCTCCTGTTTCGGCGGCGGAGGCGGCGGGACAAACGGTGCATACACTCCGTTTTTCACAGAAGGAGCATTCCGGACTGAGCAGAAGCGCGTCCGCTTTCACCTTCAGCGCCTCCCATGCGGCGGAAAAGCCCTGCTGAAAGGGTAGGGTGTATGGTTCGTTGAGCATGGCGCAGGGAGTCATATGTCCCTGCCAGCTAATCCAGCAACTGGAATTCGCGGCTGCGCAGCTCAGACCCTGCTGCTGCGTCCCGGGTTGCCGCCGGCCTGCTTCATATTTCTCCAGATAACTGCGAATGTTTTGTTCAAATTCTTCCGTGGATGACATGAGCCGGTCGATTTCCAACTGGCAGCGGGCTGCCTCTGCCGGACGGAATCGAACCTGTGCCCGGTTGCCTGTTTTCCGCGCGGGGGGAAAGGCATAGGACGCCAATTCACAGGGAATTCTCCGTTCGCGGCAGTAATCCAGACAGGGCTGCATCTCCTGCACGTTCAGCGGTGTCAGCAAGGTTTTGCATTCCACCGTGATGCCGGCGGATTGCAGCAGGGAAATGGCCCGGTCTACCCGGTCAAACATCCCTGTTTTCCCGCAGAGCGCCCCATAGGCTTCATTGCTGGCTCCATAAAGGGAGATGCTGACACATTTCGGCGGGAACTGCTTCAGCCAGTTCACCGTATCCCCGTCGATCAGCGTGGCGTTGGTGTTAATGGTAAGTACAAATCCCATTTTGACCAGATTTTCATACAGGAACCGAAATTCCGGATACAGAAACACCTCTCCGCCGGTCAGCAGGAGAAACAGGGTGCCCGCGTCGAGAAGCTCCCGCGCAAGGCCAAGCCACGCATCCGCCGGAATCAGCCCGCCCTGCTTGCGGACTTCCGCTCCATCCGTGCGGATGTAGCACATTTTGCAGTCCAGATTGCAGATGGGCAGAAGCTCAAAATTGACGGTGATTGGAACCCGGGCCTGTTTGGCGTCCGCAATCAGCGCGCGGGCGATTGGATTGCTCATTCCCATGGGTTGGTTCCTCCTTTTCAAACAGCGCGCGATAAAGCACGTGAACCGCGTCCGGTGTTTTGGTGCATCGGAACAGATAGATGGGGATTTCCTGACAGGCGCGGGCAACCAGATCCATGGCTTTCCCGCAGAATTCACCGTCCCATGGGTTCAGAACCGTCTGGGAAAAGACCCGGTTGAAACCCGCAATGCCGACCCGGGTGAGGGAATTCTCCCCAGCCTTTTCCAGAATGACGATGGCGCGCACCGGATGGCTCTCGTTGCGGCAGTCGGCGGAGGAGCCGGAAACCGGCAGCCCGTGAGCGAACCAGCTTCCCTCCTGAATTCCGACGGCAAGTTTGTCGCCGTTGATGATTCGCGCGCCGAGCAGATTGGCCCACATCCCGGCCTGCGTGGATTTTCCGCCGCCGCTGGGCGCGGTGAACAGGACGGCGCTGTCCTCCAGCGCCACGTATGCCGCGTGGAGCACGAAGCAGTCTTTTTTCAGCAGGGGGCGTTCCAGGTGGAGCAGATCGGGCAGAAAATAGGCGTGCCAGGGCTTGCCCCGGCTGCTTTCCGGCAGATAGATGACGGCGCAGCTTTCCTGCTCCACGGTCACGGCAAAGGGTTCTCCCTCTGACAGGTGGACGATGACCGTACTGCCGTTTTCGCCGGGGGCGGCGATGGTGTCTTGGGAACGGATCAGGCCGGCGCCGGGGCGGGGGAGAGGAAGCACCCGGCAGAACCGCAGTTCATAGCGGTAGTCCGGCTGCGATCCTTCATGCAAAAAGGGGATCAATCTGTCCGCAGATTGATCCCCTGTTAAATTGCGGACGGAAAAAGTCAGATTTCCAATTCGATACATATGGATTACGAGAAAAATGCAACGCCATGATAGCCGGGACGATGGCCACCGCTTGAGTTGTTTCCATAAAACGCTTGAGAAAATGAGCCGTATGTACTCCCATTGACCTTAACAATATCGTTTTGATAATCCCAGTCTATGGTACACGCAGTCGCATCACCGTCATTAAATAAATAACCTGATGTAATATCATTCACAGCAAGTGAGCCAGAAGTCCTGTTTTGCCCGCCATACTTATGACCATTGTGTGGATTATCACATAGTTTATCGCCAACCTCAACAAATTGGGGATTATTAACACTTTGTCCGCAGTTAGCGATGCTGGAACTGAACGAATACGCCTCAGCCAGAAAAACCGGGCTTTCATAAACCTTCTTCATATGAAAAACTCCTTTCAAAAAAGCACAGTATCAATACAATTCTTTTATCCTATTATGTCCGGCTCATAGTTGGGTGTCAATACCATTTCAGGAAAAAAATAACTTAAAATATGACAATTAACGGTATATTCACAATTTATTATCAAAATAATGACATATTTTACCATTTGTAAAAAAACTAAGGAAAAGGTTCAAAAATTCCTTTTTCTGGAAGGATGATGCGCGACGATTTTCCCATAATACCGCAATAGGAAATGCTGAACTGAATCCGCAGCGGGATGGGGCCGCAGCCACAACGGAGGGCGATGACAAAGTGGCGGCTGGGCGCCAATTCCGGCACAGCGCGCAGATTCTTTTCGAATGGGTGTTCTGAATAAAGACAGTTGATTTTTGTGGAAAGACATGATAAGATGATGCATATTGTTTTTCGGATTACCGTCAATTCTATTACGGAGATGGATTGTCATGAATAAAATCTACATACCCGCGGGCTACAAGCCCACTCTGGACGCCTACGATACCCAGCGTGCCATTGCCTATATCAAGTCCGCGTTTCAGGAGGAATTTTCCGAAGCGCTGAATCTGAAGCGGGTTTCCGCGCCGCTGTTTGTGACAGAGGACTCCGGCCTGAACGACAATCTGAACGGCTACGAACGGCCGGTCAGCTTTGATGTTCCCGCCGTGGGCAAGGACGCGCAGGTGGTACATTCACTGGCCAAATGGAAGCGTCTGGCTTTGAAACGGTATCATTTTGTAGTCGGAAACGGACTGTATACGGATATGAACGCCATCCGCCGGGACGAGGAACTGGACAATATCCACTCCATCTATGTGGATCAGTGGGACTGGGAGAAGATTATTACCCGGGAAAACCGGAACCTCGACTATCTGAAGCTGATTGTCCGCGCAATTGTGAAGGCCATCTGCGCCACCAACGACCGCCTGCAGGTTCGCTATCCTCAGCTCCGTGTGCAGCTTTCTCCCGATGTCAGCTTCATCACCAGCCAGGCGCTGGAGGATCAATACCCTGCCCTGACCCCGGAGGAGCGGGAGAACGCCTACGTTCAGGCGCATCCCACAGCCTGCATCATGCAGATCGGCGGCGCTCTGAAATCCGGAAGCCCCCACGGCGGACGCGCCCCGGACTATGACGACTGGAACCTGAACTGTGATCTTTTCTTCTGGGACGAGGTTCTGAACCGGGCGCTGGAGGTTTCCTCCATGGGTATCCGGGTGGACGCGGAATCCCTTGACCGTCAGTTGACGATTGCGGGATGCGATGACCGGCGGCAGCTTCCCTTCCACCGGATGCTTCTGAACGACGAACTGCCCCTGACCATTGGCGGCGGCATCGGACAGAGTCGGCTGAGTATGCTTCTGCTGGGCAGCGCCCATATCGGCGAGGTTCAATCCAGCATCTGGGACAGAGAAACCACCGACGCCTGCGAGAAGGCGGGAATTCCGCTCCTGTAATCAGGGATAAGGCACCGGATTCCGGGGTCTTTCCTTTTTGCTTGCAATTTGAGGACGATTTCGTATAATAAACTCAGAAACCGGAAGGGAGGCACAGCATGAGCGCACAATACGATGCACTGCTGAAACAGGAGACAACGGCGGAGGCACTGACGGCAACCTGCGATTTCCTGACGGAAAGACTGCGTCTGTTTCTGCGCAGGCAGGAGAAGGTGCTTGTCTGCTTCCCGGACGAAGGCGCGGCGAGCCTTGGAGGTATTTTTTCTGAGGCAATTCGAAACTGCGGCGGCGTTCCCGTTTTCTGGGGACCGGATTACCGCTGGAAGGAGCTTCTGCGGCTGGCTTTTGATATCCATGCCCACACGGTGATTGCCCATCCGCTGGTGGTGTTGGGACTGATGAAGCTGGCAAAATATACAGCGACACCCCTTTACATCTACAATGTTGTGCTGTGCGGCTATCCCTATGCCCGCTGGATGGTGGAAGGTATCAAAAGGGGACTGGACTGTCGGATCTGGGGCTGCTACAGCGTTGCGTCCAGCCCTGTGATTGTGGGATTTACCTGCCCCTGTCAGGCCGGAATCCATGTACGCCACGATCTATTTGATGCCGTAGTTCTGGACGAGCAGGGAGACCCGGTGCCGGATCCCGGGCGCGGTCGTCTGTACCTGATCTCAAAAAAGAACCCGTCCCTGGTTTTTGACCCCCATGAAACCAGTATCCTGCTTCACCAGCCCTGTTCCTGCGGCTGCGATTCACCCAGAATTGTGGAGACGCTGGACGCGGGAATCTCCAACCCCGCACAGGCAATGATCGAAAAGCAGATTCTCGCCTGGTTCAGCATTCTCGACCTGCGTGCCCGGCGGACAAGCCACGGAACGGACTTGGAGCTGGTAGTATTTCCGGGGGAACAGCTTCCACCGCTGCCAAGCTGCGCCCGCCTGGCCATCCGCCCATGGGAGCCGGAACGGGACGTGCCCTTTGCGGTACAGGATCATTTCATGAAAATGCCCGAAAAATTTACAACAGAATCTTGACTTTTTTCAATAAGCAATGTAAAATACGATAAGATATGCAAAGACGATGCGGAAACCAAGCTGTTGGACAGTCCTCAGCGAGAGGGGTATGGTGTAAGCCCTCGACCCGAAAACGGCAAGCCACTTCCTGCGTTGCCCGGGATGACCGGGACGGGCGCTCCCGTTACAGAGCGGCTAAGATATCCCCTTTGGGGATGAATTAGGGTGGTACCGCGATGATTTCGCCCCTATCGACAGATAGGGGCGTTTTATATTTGCATAGCCATTGTTAGATTTATGGAGGTAGAATTCCAATGAGTGTGAAACCCTATGGTGTCAACGAGCTGCGCGAGATGTTTCTCTCATTCTTTGAGAGCAAGGGCCATCTGCGCCTGCCCAGCTTTTCCCTGATTCCGCAGAACGACGCGTCGCTGCTGCTGATCAACTCCGGCATGGCGCCGATGAAGCCCTATTTCAAGGGAGAGGTGGAACCGCCCCGGCGCCGGGTCTGCACCTGCCAGAAGTGCATCCGTACCGGCGATATCGAAAATATCGGCAAGACTGCCCGGCACGGCACCTATTTCGAGATGCTGGGCAACTTCTCCTTTGGAGATTATTTTAAGCGGGAAGCCATCACCTGGAGCTGGGAATTCCTGACCAAGGTGGTTGGCCTTGACGAGGATCGGCTGTATCCTTCTATCTATGAAAACGATGACGAGGCATTCGAGATTTGGAACAAGGAGGTCGGTGTGCCCGCGGAACGAATTTTCCGCTTTGGCAAGGAGGACAATTTCTGGGAGCATGGTTCCGGCCCCTGCGGCCCCTGCTCCGAAATTTACTATGACCGGGGTGAGAAGTATGGCTGCGGGAAGCCCGGCTGCACGGTGGGTTGTGACTGCGACCGGTATATGGAAGTCTGGAACAACGTGTTCTCCCAGTTCGACAACGACGGCAACGGGAACTACACCGAGCTGGTGCAGAAGAACATCGATACCGGCATGGGCCTGGAGCGTCTGGCGGTGGTGTGTCAGGATGTGGACTCCCTGTTTGACGTGGATACCGTCATGAACATCACCAACAAGGTGACCCAGTTGACCGGCGCCAGCTACGGTCAAAGCTATAAGACCGACGTGTCCCTGCGGGTCATCACCGATCACATCCGCGCGTCCACCTTTATGATTGCGGACGGCGTTCTGCCCAGCAACGAAGGCAGGGGCTATGTGCTGCGCCGTCTGCTCCGCAGGGCTGCCCGCCACGGGAAGCTCCTGGGCGTTAACCATCCCTTCCTGTACGAGGTGGTGGAAACCGTGGTGCAGGAAAACGAGGGTCATTACACCTATCTGCGGGAGCGCGCTGCCTATATAACTAAGGTGGTGAAGGTGGAGGAAGAGAACTTCGCCCGCACCATCGACACCGGTATGGCCATCTTCAACAGCAAAATGGCCGAGCACAAGGCGGCAGGAAAGAAGGTATTCTCCGGCGCGGACGCGTTCCTGCTGGCCGATACCTATGGCTTTCCCATCGACCTGACTGAGGAAATGGTCGAGGACGAGGACATGTCCGTGGATATGGAGGAGTTCAACCGCCAGCGCGAGGCGCAGCGTGTCCGTGCCCGGGAAGCCCGGAAGGCACTGGGCGATCTGGCATGGGCCGGCATCGATCTGGGGCTGGACAATACCCCCACCACGTTCGTGGGCTATGAGCAGAATAGCTGCGAGGCCAAGGTGCTGGCCGTCTGTGTGGGCGATGAGGTTTCCGGTTCCATCGCCGGCGGTGAGAGCGGCATCATCGTGCTGGATAAGACACCCTTCTATGCGGAAATGGGCGGGCAGGTTGCCGACCACGGCGTTATTCTCATTGGAGAATCCCGCTTCGAGGTAACCGATGTGCAGAAGGACAAGGGCGGTAAATACCTGCATCACGGCAAACTCAATACCGGTTCCATCAAGGTGGACGACGTGGTGTGCGCGTCCGTTGACGTGGATCGCCGCAAGGCCATCATGCGCGCCCACACAGCCACCCATCTGCTTCAGAAAGCGCTCCAGAGCGTACTGGGCGACCATGTGCATCAGGCCGGTTCTCTGGTGGAACCGGATCACCTGCGCTTTGACTTCACCCACTATTCCGCGCTGACGATGGAGGAACTGGCAAAAATCAATTCCATTGTGCAGAACGCCATTCTGGAGGGTTACCGGATTGATACCCGCCAGATGCCCATTGAGGAGGCCAAGCGTCTGGGCGCTATGGCGCTGTTCAGCGAGAAGTATGGCGATACGGTTCGGGTTGTGAACATGGGCGGCTTCTCCGTGGAGCTGTGCGGCGGCACGCACCTGGACAACACGGCCAAGGTCGGCCCCTTCCACATTGAGAGCGAAGGCAGCGTGGCCTCCGGCGTGCGCCGCATTGATGCCATCACCGGCAAGCTGTGTCTGGACAATATGGAGAAGAACCGGAATATGCTGCTCAAAGCCAGCTCCATGCTCAAGACCAAGCCCGCGGAACTGGCAGAGCGTGTGCAGAGTCAGATTGAGGAGATCAAGTCCCTGAAGCGGGTCATCGATTCCTTCAAGGCACGGGAAACTGCCGGTGAAGCTGACCGCTTCCTGTATGGCGCCCACAATATTTGCGGGCTGCACGTGCTCACGGCAACCGTTCGGGATGCCGATGCCAACAAGCTGCGCCAGATCGGCGACCTGCTCCGCGACAAGGCTCCCGATGTGGTGGCTGTGCTTTCCTCTGTATCCGGAGAGAAAATTTCGTTCCTCGCCGTCTGCGGTAAGAACGCAGTTGAGAAGGGAATCAAGGCCGGCGATCTGGTGAAGCTGGTCTGCGCTGCCTGCGGCGGCAGCGGCGGCGGAAAGCCCGACTGCGCCATGGGCGGCGGCAAGGATCTGTCCAAGGTGGACAATGCCCTGGCACTGGTTGATGATTATGTGATTTCCAAGCTGGGTTAACTGAATGGAAGGGCGCTGCCGCTGAGGCGGCGCCCTTTTGCCTGCATCGAATGGGCTTCCATCCAAAAAGACAGGAGGAATACGGCATATGCGTAAATTGATGTGGTTCACCCTTGGATTTACCGCTGCCTGTGCGTTCTGCGCCTATTTCTGGCCGTCGTCCGGCGTATGGGCTGCCTGCGCGGTTTTGGCCGGACTTTCCGTATTGCTTCTATCCGGCGGGAAGCGGCTGAAATGGATGAGGATTCTCGGTACGGCGCTGCTGGGCTGTGCCGTGGGACTGACATGGTTTCAACTGTTCCATACAACCTATCTCCGCGCGGCAGCGGAGCTGGACGGCGAAGAGGCCGAAGTAACCGCCCAATGCACGGATTACAGCGAACAGACTGGATATGGCACTGCCGTAGATGGTGTGGTGCGTCTGAACGGAAAGCCATACCGTGTCCGCTTCTATGTCAACGGGGAGATTGAAATGGAGCCGGGGGATACGCTGTCCGGTGTGTTCCGCTTTCGGGTAACAACCCCGGACGGAAAAGCTACTTTCCATCGGGGCAGCGGCATCTTTCTGCTTGCCTATCAGCAGGCAGACGCTCAGCTTGGAAAGATGGCTTACCGCCCGTTCTGGGCTTTTCCGGCCATTTGGCGGCATGAAATCACACGGATTCTGGACGATTCGTTTCCTGCGGACACCGCAGGCTTTGCAAAAGCCCTGCTGCTGGGAGACCGGTCTGGAATTGACTATGCAACCAGCACGGCCTTTAAGGTGTCCGGTATCAGCCATATCATTGCCGTATCGGGTCTGCACGTGACAATTCTGTTTACCCTGATCTATCTGCTCTGCTTCAAACGGCGCTGGCTTACCGCGCTGATCGGGATTCCGAGTCTTGTCCTGTTTGCGGCGGTTGCTGGTTTTTCTCCTTCCGTTACGCGGGCAAGCCTGATGATGATTCTCATGCTGCTTGCCATGCTCTTTGACCGGGAGTATGACGGCCCCACCGAGTTGGCTTTTTCCTGCCTCGTGATGCTGTTTGTCAATCCGCTGGTGATTACCTCGGCCAGTTTCCAGCTTTCCGTGGGCTGTATGGTGGGTATTTTCCTGTTTCAGAGGAGAATATTTGACTTTCTGGCGGGAAGGCTGCACGGTGACGGAAAAAACCCGCTGAGTAAGATCAAGCGCTGGGCTGCCGGTTCCGTTTCCGTGACGCTGAGCGCCATGGTATTCACCACGCCGCTGGTGGCATGGTACTTTGGCGCGGTCAGTCTGGTGGGGGTGCTGACCAATCTGCTCACCCTCTGGGTTATCAGTTTGATTTTCTATGGAACGATGCTGGTGTGTCTTGCGGGCTGGCTCTGGCCTGCGGCGGGCGCATTTCTGGCCGGCATCTTTGCCTGGCCCATTCGCTATGTGCTTTCGGTTGCGGGAACCCTTGCGGCGTTCCCGCTGGCCGCAGTCTACACGAGGAGCATTTATATTGTTGCGTGGCTTGGATTTGTCTATGTATTGCTGTCCGTCTTTCTGCTGCAAAAGAACCGGAAGCCGGGACTGCTGGCCTGCTGCGGTGCTGTCGGCCTGTGTCTGGCGTTGGCTGCTTCCTGGGCTGACGGGCTGTTTGACCAATGCCGGATGACCGTTCTGGATGTGGGACAGGGACAGAGCATTCTGCTGGAAAGCGGCAAAAAGACATTTCTGGTGGATTGTGGCGGAAGCGACGGGGAGGACGCGGCAGATCTGGCAGCGGAAACACTGCTCAGCCGGGGGATCTCCCGGCTGGATGGGATTATCCTGACCCATTTCGATCGGGATCACGCCGGAGGGATGTCCGACCTTTTGACCCGGATTCCGGCGGACGTGCTGTTTGTTCCCGATGTGGAGGAAGAAACGGGAATTGATGACGCGCTGGAATTACAGATGGAGGGCAGAACCGTCCGGGTCAGCAGAGATCTGGAGCTTGCCTACGGAGATGTCTCCATCTCGATATATGCGCCGGTTCTCCGGGATTCCGGCAACGAAAGCAGCCTTGCGGTCTTGTTCCGGGCACAAAACTGTGATATACTGATTACCGGCGACCGAAGCAGCTTTGGAGAGCGGATGCTGTTGAAAACGGCGGCGCTTCCGGAACTGGAAGTGCTGGTTGTGGGACACCACGGCTCAAAGAATTCCGCCTGCAGGGAACTTCTGGAAGCCACAAAGCCGAATCTGGCGGTAATCTCCGTGGGAGAAAATCCCTACGGATTGCCCGCATCCGAAACGCTGGAGCGCCTGTACGATGCCGGGTGTGTGGTTTACCGCACGGATCTGCAGGGCAATATTGTATTCAGAAGGTGAAGTCATGGCGAAGAAACCGGCCGCAGCCGATCAATTGCAGCAGCTCAAGGCGGATATCCGCAGCCGGAATCCGGGGAGACTCTATATCTTCCATGGGGAAGAGGTTTTTCTGCTGCACCACTATTTCGAGCAGATCAGGAAGCTTCTGCTGGACGATCTGACCGAATCCTTCAATTTTCATAAACTCACCGGCGAGAATTTTGACGTCCAATCCTTTGCCGACAGTGTGGAAAATCTGCCCATGATGGCGGAGCACACGCTGGTACAGGTGGATGAAGTCGACCTGTTCAAGCTTTCGGAAGCCGACCGGAACAAAATGGCAGAGCTGCTTTCGGATATTCCTGTGTGGTGCACTGTGATCTTCACCTATGAGACGGCTGCGTGGAAGCCGGACAAGCGATTGAAAAAGCTCTGGGAGGCGATCGATCAGAACGGAGTGATCGTGGAATTTGCCCGGCAGGGTCAACGGGAGTTGATCAGCTGGGTGCTGCGCCATTTTTCGGCTCAGGGAAAACATATTTCCAATGACCTGTGCGCCTATCTGATTGAGATCACTGGGGGTACCATGACGGCGCTTGCCGGGGAGATCGGAAAGATTTGCGCCTATTCGGGCGCGGACGAGATCAAAAAATCGGATATTGACGCGGTGACGGAACCGGTGCTGGATGCGGTGGTGTTTCAAATGACCGATCTTCTGGGCGAGGGGAAATACGCACCGGCACTGGAAAAGCTGCAGCAGCTTCTGAAAATGCAGCAGGAACCGCTGGCCATTCTGGGCGCCATCGGCGGCCATTTCCGCAGAATCAGCGCGGCAAGGACGCTGCTCGACCACGGCAGGGGGTATGGCGAGCTGATGAAGCTGTGCGGAATTCCGGATTATCCCGCGCGAAAGACCATGGACGCCGCAAGGCGGTTCAGCCCCGCCTTCTGCAAGACCGCAGCTGAACTGGTGCTGGAAACGGATTATCAAATGAAAACATCTTTTGATGACCCGCAGCGGCTTCTGGAGATGCTGATTCTCAGGCTGGCACAGGAGGCGCGCCGTGGTTAAGATCAGAGAGGCCATCGTGGTGGAGGGGCGTTTCGACAAGAATACGCTCAGCCAGATTGTGGACGCCCCCATTCTGGAGACTGAAGGCTTCGGTATTTTCAAAAACCGGGCACAACTGGCGCTGCTGCGGCGGGTGGCAAAAAAACGCGGCCTGATTGTGCTGACCGACTCCGATGGTGCGGGGTTTGTCATTCGCAATCATCTGAAAAGCGCCATTGATGCCCGATACCTGAAGCACGCCTATATTCCCGATATTCCCGGGAAGGAGCGAAGGAAGACAGCTCCCGGGAAGGAGGGCAAGCTCGGTGTGGAGGGAATGCGCCCGGAGGTGATTCTGGATGCGTTGCGCCGGGCTGGCGCTACCTTTGAGGAAGAAACCAGCGCCGCGCCGGAAACCGGCATTACAAAGGCAGATTTATTGGAGCTGGGGATATACGGCCCGGGTAGTAGGGAAAAACGAGCCGCTTTGATTAAAAAAATGGGATTTCCGGAAAAAATCAGTACCAATGCTTTTTTGCAGGCAGTGAATCTGCTTTGCACATTGGAGGAACTGACCGGAATTGTGGCTTCCATGGAGAACAACAATGGTTGATATACAGGTAACAAATTTAACGAAATTTTTCGTCATTGGCGAAAACCTTCTGCAGGATCTCAGCTTTGAGATTCAGGAAGGAGAACGGGTGGCGATTCTGGGACGGAACGGATGCGGAAAAACCACATTGTTCAAGATTCTCACCGGACAGATGGATTTCGATGGGGGAGAGGTATACGTCAACCCGAACAAGCGGCTGGGTCTGATTTCCCAGATTCCCCATTTTCCGACGGGCTATACCGTGGAGGATGTGCTGCGTTCGGCTTTTTCGGAGGTGCTCCGCTGCCGGGAAAAAATGCTGGCACTGGAAGAAGACATGGCGCGGGGGGCCAGCGATGAACAGCTCCATGCATACGATGATTTACTCGGCAGGTTTCAGGCCGGCGGCGGATATGAGATGGACGTGGATGTGGATAAGGTATGCAACGGCTTGGCCATTCCGGCGCAGCAGCGCACACAGGCCTTTGACAGCCTTTCCGGCGGGGAAAAGACGCGGGTCAATCTGGCGCGTCTGCTGCTGGAAAAAACCGATATTCTGCTCTTGGACGAGCCGACCAACCATCTGGATCTGAGCAGTGTGGAATGGCTGGAGCGCTATATCAAGTCCTTTAAGGGTACGGTGCTGACCATCTCCCATGACCGGTATTTTCTCGATCAGGTAGCCCAGCGGGTCATTGAAATTGTGGACGGCCATGCGGAATTCTATTCCGGCAACTACTCCTTCTATATGGATGAAAAGCAGGCGCGGTTTGATCTTCAGATGAAGCAGTATGAACAGGAGCAGGCCAAACTGAAACAGCTTGGCTACACCGTGGAGCGGATGAAGGGCTGGGGCATTAACAACCGCACGCTTTACCGCCGCGCCATGTCCATTCAACACCGCATGGAGCGGATCAAAAAGACCGAGCGACCCAAAACGGAGAAAACCATGAAAGCCAGCTTTGGAGAGAAGGAGTTTTCCGGCGATGTGGTGTTTCAGATGAAGAATGTGTCCAAGTCCTTCAGCGGGCGGACACTCTTTTCTGATGTCAATCTGAAGGTGGAGGGCGGCGAGCGGATCGCGCTTCTGGGTGACAATGGAACCGGGAAATCCACCTTTATCAAGTGCCTGCTGGGTCAGGAGGACTGTCAGGGAAAAATCCAGTTCGGCCCGACCATCAAGGCTGGATATTTGCCTCAGATTATCCATTTTGAACACCCGGAACGTACCCTCTATGACACCATGCTCTATGAAAAGAACTGCACGCCCCAGACTGCCCGGGACAGACTGGGACAGTTCCTGTTTCAGGGAGAGGATGTATTCAAGACCGTGGGCAATCTTTCCGGCGGGGAGCAGAGCCGGCTGCGGTTGTGTATGCTGATGGATGAAAAGATCAACCTGCTGATTCTGGACGAGCCGACGAACCATCTGGACATTGCCTCCCGGGAATGGGTGGAGGCGGCCATTGAAGAATTTGAGGGCACACTTCTGTTTGTGTCGCATGACCGTTACTTTATTGAAAAGTTCGCCGAGCGGATCTGGGTTCTGGAGCAGGGGCAGATCCGGGATTTCCGCTGCGGCTATCAGAAATACCGCTCCATTCTGGAGCATGAGGCGGTCAAGCCCGGTGCCGCTGCGCCAAAGCCGAAGAAGGAACGCCCCAAAAGCGGCATGAAGGACAGTGAAAAACTGATTCGCCGTCTGGAGCGGGAAATAGAAAAACAGGAGCAGGCCGTTGCGGAATATGATGCAAAGATTGACGCTGCCTCCGCCGACTATCAGGAGCTGACCCGTTTACTGGGCGAAAAGGAGGAAGCGGAAACCCTTCTGATGGAGCTGATGGAGCAGTGGGAAGCCGCGCAGGAATCCGCTCCCGGAAAATGACGGTTGACATGATTTCGATACGGCTTTATAATGAGTGCGAAAAAAGGAGCGAGAGATTTATGAGTTCTTGTAGTGGAAATTGCAGCACTTGCGGTTCTGATTGCGCTGACCGCAAGGCGGAGAGCCTGCTGGCGTCCCTGAATCCAAAATCCACGGTAAATAAGGTTATCGCTGTGGTCTCCGGAAAGGGCGGCGTAGGGAAATCCACCGTGACTGCCATGCTGGCGGTGGCCATGGCACGGCAGGGGAAGCGGGTCGGCGTCTTGGATGCCGATATCACCGGACCGTCCGCGCCCACCGCCTTCGGCGTTACCGAATGCCAGGGCGCCAATGAGGATGGGCTGTACCCGGCGTTGACCCGGGGCGGCATTCAGGTCATGTCCATCAATCTGCTGCTGGACAACCCCGCTGACCCTGTTGTCTGGCGTGGGCCGGTGATCGCGGGTGCGGTGAAGCAGTTTTGGACGGACGTGATCTGGGAGGATGTGGATTATCTGTTCGTGGATATGCCGCCCGGAACCGGCGATGTGCCGCTGACGGTGTTCCAGAGCCTGCCGGTGGATGGCATTGTGATCGTCACCAGCCCTCAGGATCTGGTCAGCATGATTGTTTCCAAGGCCGTTAAGATGGCGGAGATGATGCATATTCCCGTGCTTGGCTTTGTGGAAAACTATTCCTATCTGGAATGCCCCGACTGCGGAAAGCGCATCAGCGTATTTGGGCAGAGCCATCTGGACGAGATTGCCGCCAAATTCGGCCTGCCGGTTCTGGCCAGACTGCCCATTGACCCGGCTGTTGCCCAGGCCTATGACAACGGTATGATGGAGACGGTCAACACCGATGCCCTGGCGCAGGTTGTGGAAGCCGTTCGCAGGGCGGAAAAGTCCAATGCCTGATTTTTTGACCGGTCTGCGTACAGGCCGGTCAAATTCTGTCGAAAAAGAAAACGGAATGCTTGATTTACACCTGTTTTGACGATATAATATATCCTGCTGATTGCCAACTTTCTCCTGGGCACGATTACGACGAAAGCAGGATCAACCAATGCAGTTTAACAGTATCGAATTCCTATTCTTTTTTCTGCCGGCCTTTCTGGCCGTTTATCTGCTGGCGCCGGCGCGGGCGAAAAGTCCGATACTGCTGCTGGGCAGCCTGCTGTATTATGTTCTGGCCTGCAGTGGCAGCTATTGGCAGCTTATCCTGCTGGTGGGTATGACAGGACTGTCCTATCTGGCCGGGCTGACCCTTCGCAAAGCAGGGCGGGGGGCTCTGCTGGCGGTGTATTTGACGTTTCTGGCCGGAATTCTGGTTTTCTTTAAGCTGTATGACGGTGGACGCTATCTGCCGGTGGGCATGAGTTTTTACCTGTTCCAGATTTCCGCCTATTTGATTGATGTATTCCGCGGAAAAACAGTACCGCAGTCCAACCTGATTTCCTACGCTTCCCAGACGGTCATGTTTCCCAAACTGCTCTCCGGTCCACTGGTTTCACCCGAATCTCTGCGGGCACAGGCGCAAGACTGCCGCCCTCATTTCCGTCGCTTCCATGAGGGTCTTCAGGAGCTGATTTTGGGTCTGGGTCTGAAGGTGCTGCTGGCGAATAAACTGAGCGGCCTGTGGGGACAGGCTGGCTCACTGGGCTATGAAAACGTCTCTGTCCCGTTTGCGTGGATGGCGCTTTCCGGTTATGCCATGCGGTTGTATTTCGACTTTTATGGTTACAGCCTGATGGCCATGGGGCTGGGAAAGATGCTGGGCTATGACCTGCCACGGAACTTTGATGATCCCTATGCCTCTAAAACCGTGTCGGAATTCTATCGGCGCTGGCATGTAACGCTGGGGGCATGGTTCCGGGAGTATGTGTACATCCCGCTTGGGGGCAACCGGAAGGGAACCATCCGCACCATTCTGAATCTGGCGGTGGTGTGGCTGCTGACCGGACTCTGGCACGGCGTGGGCGGAAACTATCTTCTATGGGCGGGCATCCTGTTCGTCTTGATTGTGAATGAACGGCTTTGGATGGGCAGGCTGATGAAGCGAAGCCACGTGATCAGCCATGTGTATCTGGTGTTTGTGATTCTTATGAGCTGGGTACCCTTTGCCATCGGAGACTTCGGACAGATGATCGCTTTTTTCGGCAGACTGTTCGGCGTGGGCGGCGCGGTACTGAATCCCATGGACTACCTGTCCGCCGGGATTACTTACGGCCCGCTGCTGGCTGCGGGCGTGATTCTGGCAACGCCAATTCCCCGTAAAATCTGGGAAAAATGCCGCAATTCCACCCTTGCGGATCTGTTTCTCCTGCTGATTTTCTGGCTGGTCATCTATTCCGTTTCCACAGCGGCACAGGACCCGTTTCTGTATTTCCAGTATTGAGGTGCATCATGAGCAACAAGGCATTGACGCTGATTTGTCTGCTGCTGGTCACAGCCATTCTGATCGGCGCTTTGGGTATCTATTTGAAATACGACGTTCTTCGGCCGGCGGGGCTGTTTCAGGACGAGAGCATTTTTGCGGTTCCGTTTCTGCTGCTGGCAGATGATGCGGCTAAATTTACCCTCCAGCATATGGCGGAGCAGGAGATCGAATCTTCTGAAACGGAACCATCGGAACCGCTGACACCTGCAACACAGCCGGAGCAGACGGCTCCAATCAAACAGACGCAGCCGCCAACAGAGCCGCCGGAACCGGTTAAGATTGACGAGAGCTGGTTCGATGACGCGCTGTTCATCGGTGATTCCCGGGTTGTGGGTCTGCGCGACGTTGCAAGGCTCGGAAAGGCGCATTATTTCTGTGAAGTCGGAATGACCGTGTTCAAATTGCTGAACTGCTATACCTATGACTATGGATTCGGCAATGGAAACCTGGATAAGGTGCTCCAAAAGAATACATATGGTAAGATCTTTATTCATCTGGGCCTGAATGAGTGCTGCAATGACCAGGATGTGGTTGTTGCGCAGTATCAGGCAATCCTTGATTTTATTAAGGAGCGGCAGCCGAACGCCGATATCTATATTATGTCGGTCATGTCCGTTACCGCGGAGAAGGCTCAGAGTCATCTGTTCAAACTGGAGTTGATCTATGGGCTGAACAAACGGCTGAAGGAATTGGCCGCGGAAAACGGCCTGCACTATTTGGATAACAATGAATGGGCGGCTGATGAGGATGGTTACTTGCGGGAGGACATTCGTTCGGATGGC
>JALFLH010000021.1 GCA_022774865.1 Clostridiales bacterium | reverse complement strand
TGGCAAGCGTCTGATTGAAACGATGCCCAACGGCACCATCGTCCGCTGCTATGGCTACTACACCGGCGATTGGCTGTATGTGGTCAGCGCCGCCGGGAATAAGGGCTACTGCCACGGCGGGTATCTGGAAAAGGTGTGAGGCAGTTTAAATGGAATTTCTGAAAGCGTTTCTGGGGGGAGCTGGCGGTGCTGCCATTGTCGCAGGGCTTTTCGGCGTTATCCAGTGGTGCCTTGGCCGGAAAGCCCAAAAGGAAGACAAGGCCACCGCAAAGCAGGAATCCGAGGATACCCGGCATAAGGATGATATGAAGGAGATCAACCGAAAACTGGACGTGCTTTTCCTGGCAGACCGGACGATTCTTTACGACCGAATCAAATTCCTGGCGAAATCATATATTGATCGCGGGTATGTGACCGTGGAGGAGCTGGAGGATTTGAACCGGATGCACGCCGTATATCATGACCCGGATAAACTTGACGGGAACGGGTTCCTGAAAGAACTGATGAACACTGTCAATACTGCTCTGGAAATCAGGGCAAAATAAAAATTGGGGGGTACATATTATGACGAAAGAAAAATTTGCAAAGTGGCTGAAAGCCGCCGGTGTCCGTGCCATTAAGACCGTGGCCCAGACCGCCGTGGCGACCATCGGCACCGCCGCCGTGCTGGGCGACGTGAACTGGGTTATGGTTGGCTCTGCCGCCGTTCTGGCGGGCGTGCTCAGCCTGCTGACCAGTGTGGCCGGCCTGCCGGAACTGAAAGAATAACGTGCACGATTTGATGGAAAATGCACGTTACGGCTGATTGAAGATGATCCCCTCCCTGGGTGATGATGAGATACCCGGGGAGGGGATTTTATCGTTGCGTAGGCTAAGACTGTGTCGCTAATTTGTCGCGAACTGAATAAATCCTTAAAAGACCTATTTCTAAAAATATTTGATATACTCAGACTTTGTTGGAAATATAGACTAAAAACAGACTCAAAAAACCCTAAAAATAAATATTTTTTGCCTACGAATCAGTAGGTCGGGGGTTCGAGTCCCTTCCGGCGTACCAAGGCAAGATAATCCGAACCTTATCTCAGTAGGAGAAGGGTTCGGATTATTTTTGTATTTGGGACTCGAACAATAAAATGCAAATGTCCGGTGGACATTTGCTCGGCAGCGGCTCGACGATGCCGACACCATAATGTATCGAGTCCCTTCCTGCGTACCAATTAAGCACCTGAAATCAAAAGATTTCGGGTGCTTTTCGTTATATAAAGAGGAGGTCACCCATCGGGTGACCTTCTCAGTTGTCCTTATCCGCAAATTCCTGAAAAATGGAGGCAACGCGGTTTCTGGCGCAGTATTCGTGAAACAGCACGTCCACAATGAAAAGCTGACCGATTTTCGCGGCAATGGAGCCTTGCTGCTGGGGCGCTTCGTTGGCGCCGCAGATCAGCAGAAGATCGGCATATTGCGCACCGGGGGAGTTGGGAAACCGGGTGACGAGAATCAGTTTGGCCTCCCGGTTTTGCAGGATTTTACCCATTTCCGTCAGTTCGCGCACCGCGCCGGAGAAGGAAAAGTAAAGAACCACGTCGTTTTTACCCAGCAACTCCGCCGTGGTGGCCTGCAGGTTTGCGTTGGCGATGTAGTGAAACTTGGGGCTGACGCAGGAGAACCGTCCCCAGGCGTCCTCGGCCACAATGGAGGAGTTGCCCTGACCGAAGCAATAGACGCTTCCCGCCCGGCTGAGCATATCCACCACCTTGTCAATTATGTCCACATCCAGCTCGCTCAGCGTCTGGTGCAGGGCGTCAGTGCTGACGTTGCAGAGCTTGCGGCATTTCTGCTCAATGGAATCGTCCGGCAGAATGGAGCTGTACAGGTCGGTTCCCATATCCATATTTTCGCTGGCGGAGATGGCCTGTACCACTGCCAGCTTGAACTCATTGAAGCTGGCGCAGCCCACGCTGTGGCAGAAACGGCTGATGGTGGCCTCACTGACGCTGCAGCGCTGCGCCAGCTCGGAGATGCTCTGCAGATGGATTTCCTGCTTGTGCCGGAGAATATAGTCGGCCACCTTGGTTTCGGATCGGGTCAGGGTATTGTAGGAATGAATGAGCGCGGTGAAGATATCCTCGCTTTGCTGTTTTTTATGGCTCACGGGCGTACTCCCATCAGTTCAACGCAGCAATGCAGTCGCGAATCCGGGCGGCGGTGCACTCATAGCCCAGAATCTGCATCACGGTGTACAGGTCGGGAGAATTGGTCTTCCCGGTAACAGCCTGACGAATAAAGGTGGACACATCCGCAACGGTGCCGGGGAAAGCGGCGGGATCGGCCTTGTAGGCTTTCATATCAGTGGTGAAGCCGATGGCGGAGGTGATGGCCTTGACTTTTTCAAACCACGCGCTGGAATCGTCCGCCGGGTCGAAGGTTTCAAGAAAACGGTTCAGCACGTCCACAATCACGGACTTGTCATATTTTTCGTCAAAAACCGGCGCTTCCAAGTATTCATCGTAGAAGAATCCCATGTAAGGCTTGGCCTCTTTCCAGGTGGCCAGATCCTTGCGGGGCTTTTTCCCGCCCCGTCCGATGGCCAGAATCCGAATGGCATAGCCCGCATCGGCGGAGAGCTTCTCCCCGAAGTCCGGATCAAATTCCGTTGCCCACTCCAGCAGCAGATCATAGGCTTCTTCGGCGGACATTCTGGAAATCACGTTTTTCGAAACATCCGTCAGTTTGGCGTAGTCAAACAGAGAGCCGGCAGGGTTGAGCTTTTTGGGGCTGAACCTGAAACTGTCGATATCCGCATCGGGATTGGCGCGGCGCCAATCCTCAAAATTGGAGTTCAGCACGGTCATCAGGTACTCCCGCATGGCCTGCACGGGAAAGCCCTCGGCCTTGTAGAAGGTCAGCGCCAGTTCCGGGTCCTTCCGCTTGGAGAGCTTGCGCTTGGAATTGCCGTCCATTTTCATCAGCGGGCCAATGTGGACGTATTTGGGCAGCTTGAAACCAAGTGCCTGGAAGAGCTGAATGTGGAAAGGCAGGCTGGGCAGCCATTCGTCACCCCGGACTACGTGGGTGGTGCGCATCAGGTGGTCGTCCACCGCATGGGCAAAGTGATAGGTGGGAATGCCGTCGGACTTCAGCAGCACATGGTCGATGTTGTTCTCGGTGATGGTCAGCTTGCCCTTGACCAGATCGTCGAATTTGAACTGGTTTTCAATAGAGCCTTCGGAGCGGAACCGCAGCACCCAGGGATTTCCGGCCGCAAGCTGCGCCTGAATGTCCTCCAGAGAGCGGTCGCGCCAGATGGCGTATTTGCCGTAATAGCCGGTGGTTTCCTTGTTGGCCTCCTGCTGTTCCCGGATGGCGGACAGCTCGGCCTCTGTGCAGAAGCAGGGGTAGGCTTTCCCCTCGGCTACCAGCTTCTTGGCAAAAACGTGGTAGATGGCCGCCCGCTGGCGCTGGCGGTAGGGGCCATACTGGCCGTGGTCGCCGTCCATGGTGGCACCTTCGTCAAAATGAATGTGGTAGTGCTTCAGGGATTCAATCAGCACCTCCACCGCGCCGGGAACCTCCCGCTTGGCGTCGGTGTCTTCCACACGGAGAAACAGTACGCCGCCGGTCTGATGCGCCATCCGCTCGGAGATCATGCCCTGCACCAGATTGCCCAGATGGACAAAACCGGTGGGGGAGGGCGCCATCCGGGTGACGACTGCGCCTTCAGGCAATTCCCGCCGGGGATACTTATTCTCAATATCTTCAGGCGTCTCCGTTACGTCGGGAAACAAAAGCGCGGCAAGTGCCAAATAGTCCATAATCCATTACCTCTATTCTCAAATTTCTCCACTTACTATAGCATTGAACCGGACAAAAGTCAATTTTCCGTTGCGTTTTAATTTGCAGTGTGGTATAATATATCAGATATTTGGATCATTCAATCTATGAACTATGCGAGAGGTAATTATCATGGAAGAAACGGTAACAAAAAAGAGAATGCTTTCCGGCATCAAGCCCTCGGGCGATCTGACCCTTGGCTCCTATCTTGGTGCTGTCAAGAATTGGGCGGAACGCGCGGAGGAATATGACTGCTTTTATTTTATGGCGGATATGCACGCGATCACCGTCCGGCAGAATCCGGCGGATCTGCGGCGGCGTACGCTGGAGCAGCTTGCCCAGTATATCGCCTGCGGTCTGGATCCGCAGAAGAACACGCTGTTCATTCAGAGCCATGTCCACCAGCACGCAGAGCTTGGCTGGGTGCTGGACTGCTACGCCATGTTCGGCGAACTGTCCCGCATGACCCAGTTCAAGGATAAATCTGCCAAGAACGCGGACAATATCAATGGCGGCCTGTTTACTTACCCCGCCCTGATGGCGGCGGATATTTTGCTGTATCAGCCGGATCTGGTACCCGTGGGCGAGGATCAGAAGCAGCACGTGGAGCTGTGCCACACCATTGCCCGCCGGTTCAACGGCATTTACGGCGATGTGTTCAAGCTGCCTGAGCCGTTTGTGCCTAAGGTCGGCGCCCGGATTATGAGCCTGACCAATCCCACGGCGAAAATGTCCAAGTCCGAGAATGAGGATACCGGCCGGGTGCTGCTGATGGACCCACCCGAGGTGATTATGCGGCAGTTCAAGCGTGCCATTACCGACTCCGATACGGAAAACTGCGTACGCTATGACAGGGAAAACAAGCCCGGCGTGTCCAATTTGATGACCATTTATTCTGCCGTCACCGGAAAATCCTTTGCCGACATTGAGAGTGAGTTTGCCGGAAAGGGCTATGGCGTTTTCAAGCCCGCCGTGGGCGAGGCCGTTGTGGAGACTCTGCGCCCCATCCGGGAGGAGGCCACCCGCCTGATGAAGGACAAGGCGTATCTGGAGTCCGTCTACCGCGACGGCGCCCAGAAGGCAAGCTGTGTGGCTGAAAAGACCCTGCGCAAGGTCTATAAAAAGGTCGGCTTTGTGGCAAGATAACGCAACTGCCCATGGAATTATCCATGGGCAGTCTTTTCATGCTGTTTTGCTATGATAATCCGGCAGACCGTAGCCCCGGATGCGATAATCTCCAATGAGGATAATCCGGTAGGAAACGGCGTCACCCTTGTTCCCTTCAATGACCTTCAGAAACGGCCCGCAGGTTCCAACCACGATTCCCACGTGATCGGCCCAGCCGATGCAGTCCCCCAGATCGAAGCCTTCATCCCAGGCATAGTAGATGTAATCCCCAGGAAGAGGTACATAGTTGTCATCCTCTTCCCAGCGGCCAAGCTGCTCCCACAGGCCGATCTGCCGCTGACAGCCGCATTCGGTGGAGATGATGTCCGTCAGATCACATTGAATCGCCACAGCGCTTGCGAAAGCGGCGCACCAGTTATCCGAATATTTCACTTCGTAATCCTGAGCCAGCACATCCTGAGCATTGTACAGGTCGATGATCTCCCGGTGGGTTCCGTCTGCCTCGTTTGCGCCAAGCCAGCCTTCAGCCACGGAAACCACACTGCCGCGCAGCGTCTGCTCGTCGGATGAAACCGCTCTGGCATAGCCCCAGTGGGCGTTTTCAAGAAAGAGCCACAGTCCTGCGCCGGCAAAAAGGGCCAGCAGGATCAGAAATCGTACAGTTCGCAGAAATCGGCGTATCAGCTTCACCGGCTCATCTCCTTCAGGGAAATGAACCAATTATAGCAGAAAAACGGGCAAAAGGCCAGAGCGGGCAGGTTAAGCTTTTCTTAATTTCACATGAAGAAATACAGCGCCAGTGTCAGCAGGGCAGTATTCTGTTCCTCGGCGTTGTCCGCTGCCATCAGAAGCAGCAGCAGGACAATCAGAAGATCCCCAGTGTCAAAATCCTTTGGCAGCAGCCGGCGAAAGAAATCGGTCACGCTGCCCGGTTCGGGGCGGGGGGACGGATGGAGCGTCGGCGCGTCGGCATCAGGCCGGCATGGAGGGGACGGCGGACGTTCCGGCGGGGACGGCCGCTCGGGAATCCGGTTTTTTCGGTAGGAGCCGTCGGACTGGGGAATATAGCGGTTATACAAGGCAAATCACCTGCCTGATAAAAATGAAACGGCACCGCTGTTCAAAACAGAGGAAGCGATCCTGGCCAGCTTTGCCGCCCGCATGGCCTTTTCCAGCTTGCGAACCCGTTGGACGGAGAGATAGGGCCCCAACGCTTTCAGCAGTGCCTGCTGATTCCGATCAATTCCGGTTTTCCCGGCCAGAGATGCGATTCTCTGAAGCGCTGCCGGGTCCATGCCCGGCTCGGACGCCGCGGGAGGGGGCGGCTCCTGCGGGAGCTGCTGTGCTGGCTGCTGCCCCAGAGACTGCGCCATGGACATGATCTGCTTCATCAGGTCTGGATTGCCGAGAATGGCTCCCAGCTTCTGCTCCATCTCGTCCATGCTTACCTCCCCAGCTCCTGCAGCAGCGCCTGTGCCTCCGGCGAGGAAAGCAGGGATGGAAGTGCCCGCCGGATGGAGTCATAATCTCCGCCGGCCGCGCTGGCCAGCGCCTTTTGAAATTCCGCGCCGCCCTGCTTTTGCAAAAGAGCGAAAAGCTGCTTTCCGGCGGGGGAGGCGGCCAGACGCACGATCTGCTGAATGGGATAGTCCTGCTGCGGCTGATTTGACATGGAAATACCTCCTGTCTGCCCATGGGCTCGTTCTGTATCCAGTATATGTCCCGGAACGGAAATATGTGCCGGGGACTGACCGGAAAATGACTGTGTTTTGTCCGGATATTTCCGGGAGAAACTATGGAAATTCCGTACGGAATGTGATATACTTCTTTTATTCTGAGATTGCGAGATGACGCTTGATGAGAATACTGGTTTTTTCTGATTCCCATGGGAGTCTGGGCTTCATGCGCCTGTGCACGGAGAAAATCAGACCGCAGGCGCTGGTGCATCTGGGGGACTTCTTTGACGACGGCGAGGTGCTGGCCCAGGAATATCCCCATCTTCCGGTGTATCAGGTTCCCGGAAACTGCGACTACTACCGCTGCCCGCCCGGGCAGACGGAAATCCTGAGCTGTCAGGTTGGAGATGTGCAGCTTTATATGACCCACGGATACCGGCACCATGTGAAACTGGGAATCGGTGCGCTGGTAAACGATGCCAGACTTTCCCACGCGGACGCGGTGCTGTTTGGTCATACGCACAAGGCATACTGCAGTCAGGAACCGGACGGAATGTGGATTCTGAATCCGGGAAGCTGCGGCTATGGGGGCAGCGCCGGCCTGATTGAAACCCAAGACGGGAAAATTGTTGCCTGCAGGATTATCCGGCAGGAAGATTTGGAGGATATTCCATGATATTAACAGTGGATATTGGAAATTCTAATATCGTGCTTGGCGGGGTGCGGGAGGAGAAAATCCTGTTTGAGGCGCGGCTTCGGACGGATGCCACCAAGACATCCGACGAATACTGCATCGATGTGAAAACAATTTTGGATGTCTACGGCTTCCGCACCGCAGACGTGGAGGGCGCAATCATTGCCTCCGTGGTTCCGCAGGTGCTGAACTCCATGCAGACCGCTATCAAGAAGCTCACCGGAAAGACAGCTCTGGTTGTCGGACCCGGACTGAAAACCGGGCTGAACATCCAGATCGAGAATCCCGCCCAGACCGGCGCGGATCTGGTGGTGGGCGCGGTGGCGGCTCTTCGATCGCACAAGGCTCCGCTGATTCTGGTGGATATGGGGACGGCAACCACCATCAGCGTGCTGGACAAGACCGGCGCTTTCATCGGCGGCTGCATCAGCCCCGGTGTGAAAATCTCCATGGACGCGCTGACAGCCCGGACGGCGCTGCTTCCGGGGCTCCAACTGGATCAGCCAAAGAAAGCCATTGGCCGCAATACCATTGACTGTATGCGCAGCGGACTGATGCTGGGCGCAGCCTGCATGATTGACGGCATGATCGAGCGCATGGAGGAGGAGCTGGGATACAAAACCACGGTGATTGCCACCGGCGGAATCGCGAAATTTGTGATTCCCATGTGCCGCAGAGCCATTATTTATGACAAGGATCTGATCAGTAAAGGATTGGCGGCGCTGTACCGGGAAAACCGGCGCGGCTGATTACATGGTAATCAGGTAGAAGAAAATGGTGGCGGCGCCAATTCCTGTGGCAACGGCCAGAATCCCATCCACCAGTTTATCCACGAAATAGCTGGGATCGGCGGCATTGGGATAGGGGCGGCAGCGCAGACTGGGGTGGGATTTGCGGCGATGGATGTCGGTTTTCATTTGAGATTCCTCCTAACTTTTTCTGACAGCGCTGACAGCCGCAGTATAGCATACTAAATGTACAATAAACCGGACTAATAAGAAAAGCCGGCTGTTTTTATCGGATTTCTGTGCTTGCCTGGGGCGGCAGAATATGGTATAGTGACAGCAATGAACCATTCGGAGGTGGACTATGAGCAACAGTGCTTCATTTGCGGATAAATGGAAAAGCTTTTGGGAAAAGGCAAGTCCAGTTTTCAAAAAAATTGGCAATATTTTCAGTCAGACCGGCTTTTGGATCTGGAGGCTTCGCAAGGTGTTGATGGCAATCCCGGTGGTGTATGCCGCCGTCCGGCTGGCGATCGACAATATGAACCGGCTGCCGGAAAATGTGGGGCTGAACCTGCAGGAAACGGGAGAATTTGCCCTGATGGTGACACGGAATTATGCTGTTTTCGGCCCGCTGGGCGTGACGATATTCTGCCTGATTCTCATGTTCTGCTCCCGCAAGCCCCTTTTCCCGTGGGTTGTCAGCATTTTTACGTTGGTTCTGCCGGTGCTGATCTGGCTGACCAATGTGTACCCCGCCTGAAGCGGACGGACAGCAAAAGGGGAATACCATGAAAAAGAAACATTTTTGGCGCGATCATGTGGATTTGGAAGCGGTCAAAGGAAAGAAATGGCTTTTGGCGGCCTATCTGATTCTCCGCCTGCTGGTCATTCTCACCATGATTGCCCAGATCATCAACAAAAACTATGAGAACGTCTATATCTGCGTTCTCACGCTGGTGCTGTTTACCGTTCCGAACCTTGTGGAGCGGAAGCTCCATGTGGAAATCCCGGATACCATGGAGATCATCATTCTGATGTTCATTTTCGCCGCGGAAATTCTGGGAGAAATTCGGGAATACTATCTGACATTTCCGTTCTGGGATACCATCCTGCACACCATCAACGGCTTCCTGTTTGCGGCGATTGGGTTCTCCATTGTCAACATTCTCAACGAAAACAAACGGGTATCCATGACGCTTTCGCCCTTTTACATGGCCGTCACGGCGTTCTGCTTCTCCATGACCATCGGTGTGCTGTGGGAGTTTTTTGAATGGGGAATGGATTCGGTTTTTGGACTGGATATGCAGAAGGACACAATCATCACGGCCTTTAATTCCGTAGCCATGGATCCGGGCGGGCATAACATTGTCTACCATGTGCGTAATGTGGCGGACACGGTTCTGGTTTACGCAGACGGCACCCAACAGGCCTTGGGTCTGGGCGGCTATCTGGATATCGGTCTGCTGGATACCATGATGGATCTGTTCGTCAATTTTATCGGCGCGGTGATTTTCTCCGTCATCGGATATTTCTATGTGAAAACCAAAGGCGAGGGACGTTTTGCCCGGCACTTCATCCCGGAGGTGTTGGAGGACAAACCCAGAAAGCCGGAATCCGGTCAATAAAAATCCCCGGGTCTGCCGTGAAGCAGACCCGGGTTGTGTTTCCAACGAATCGGATTCGATACAAATTATTTCCCGTGTGTTCAAGAATTCTTCACCATTCTGCCCGGGAATCTGGTATACTGATCATACAAAGACGGACGTGGTGGAGAAAGCCGATGCCGTGGAGAATTTCGCGGATAGCCCGACGGCGGACTCGTGACAGACCGCGTCTGTGCAGAGAGATGTCCGACTTGCTGGCAGCGGCCCGAAAGGCCGCTGCCGTTCTTTTTGAAAGCCCCTGACCGGCGCGTCCGCACCGGTCAGGGGCCTAATTTATTCGTTGTCCAGATTCTGCACCTTGGTGTGCTTGCCAAAATAGGCCAGAATATAGTTGACCAGGGAAATGCCCATGAAAACCACATCAATCAACGCAATGACATCCACCACATCGGTCGGCATTTTGGGGATGAGCACCAGGAGAATCAGGCTGATGAACAGAACCGTGGTGCATACCTTTCCGGCAAACAGGGCGCCCGGGAGCATTTTACCCTTGCGCAGATTGACAAAACCGGCAACTGCCTGAAAGCCCTCCTTGATAACGAACAGAACCAGAACCCACCGGAGAACCGGGTATTTGATGGACAGACACAGCGTCAGGGTGAACTGGGTCGCCTTGTCGGCAATGGGATCCAGAATTTTGCCCACGGTGGAGATCATGTTGAAATGTCTCGCGATTTTCCCGTCAATCATATCCGTCAGGCAGGAGACGGCCAGAATTCCGGCGGCGAGAAAATACTCCCATGCGGCTTCCGCGTTCAGATAGATGACCACATAGATGGGAATTAACGCCAGCCGGAATAAACTCAGGAGATTTGGAATGGTGAATACTTCTTTTTTCCAGTCTTTTATGAACATGGGTTTTCCTCCGTGGGAATGTACGCAGGGTTTCAGCGTATAATTTCCTATATTATAGGAAAAAACCGCGGATGAATCAAGTAGGTTGGGACAGATTTCTCAAAAAATTCTCAAATGGGTCGCCCTTCCTCCCCACGGCTGCGTTTGCTCTGGAGGTTGGAGGCCAGCGGATATTGGAGCGCGAGGTGCTTCCATGTGATTTTGTCCAGATTCCCGGTCATGGGCAGGCCGCTGAGCGCCTGAAAAGAGGATAGGGACTCGGCTGTCACTGTGTCCAGCGTGCCGGAATGGGATGGCGCGCCCACGCTGCCGTAAACCTGCGAAAGCACGGCCAGCAATGCCTGGACGACGAACATATTGGGGCTGGACTGCCCAAGGGTGATGACTTCGCTGGGGTTCAGAATGATCTCCAGTGTCTGGGCGGAATCCATGTGAACAAGAGCCGGCTCATGGGCATTCACGATCATATCCCACGTTTGTTGGTCGGTGACGCCGGTTACACGCAGACCGTGAAGGCGTTGAAAATGCGCCACAGCCGCCATGGTCTGCGGCCCGTAGATGCCGTCCGGCACCACGGAAGCGTATTTCCCATCGTACTGAGCGAGCACGCGCAGCATGGTCTGCAGGCTGCGGATTGGCTGCCCCACAAAGGATTCGCCTGGTCTCATCGGACTACCTCCTGTCTGACCGGATCCTGATTTCCGGCCTGCAGATTATTTCCGGGGAACTGGGTCATGGTGGTGGATCTGGAATGGCGGTTTCTTGGCTGGGTCTGGCCGGACTGGGAAGTGGGGAATGTTTCGGTGCTGCGCAGCGCCGTGGTTTCAATCCCCGAGAACTGGTCATAGATTTCGTCCCATGTGGCGTTGTCGGCGATGCCGGTCTGGGGCAGACCGAAACGCCGCTGGGCGGCCAGCACCGCGTCGCGGGTTTGGGGGCCGTAGATTCCGTCGATCGTCAGCGGCGGAATTTCCGGAATAAAGGCGGACAGGGTGGAGAGCATATATTGCAGCAGCTTGACCTGTTCCCCCGAATCTCCGGGACTCAGATCACCGGGATAAGGCCACGCGATGGCATAGAACTGCTGTCCCTGACTGCGCAGCTCAGACAGCGCGGTGACGGCGGTGTACAGCCGCACCAGCGCGTACCAGGTGGCAGGCCCCACAATACCATCCGGGTTCAGATCGAAAATTTCCTGAAATGCCCGTACGGAGGCTTCGGTTCGGCTGCCGAAGATGCCATCCACGTTGGGCACTTTGGGAATGGCCGGATAATTTTGGGAAATCCGGTTCAGTTCCACCTGAATTACCACAACATTGGGGCCGAAAGAGCCGCGCCGCAATGGGCTGCCGGGATAGGAGGAGGTAATGCCCCGGATGGGAGCGTCATTGACGATTTCCACGTTTCCGTAGTAGCTGCGCAGAATCTGCGTGGAATTGTAGCCCTGCTGCGCCAGATTCTGACTGCCCCACTGGCTTAACCCTTCGCAGGTAACCGTGGTTCCGTTGCAGAATTTGGCGGCCAGCGGCTCCACAAATCCGGGACGGCGCAGGTAGTCGTTGAACAGTTCGTCAACCAGACGCGCCACATTTTCAAAAAAGCTGCGCCCATTGACAAAGAATTGGTCGTACGCCGTGCTGCTGGTGATGTCGAAGTCATAGCCCCGGCTGCGGTAGAATTCTGTATACACCCGGTTCAGCGCGAAGGAAACAATAGCCAGAATGTTGGCGCGGAGCGCGGCTTCCTCCCAGGTGGGATAGATTTCGCTGGAGGCCACGTTTTTGACATAATCGGAAAACGGAACCGTCACATTGGCTGCGCTGGCGCCGGGCGCCCCCAGATGGACGGTGATTTGCTGGGGAATGTAGGGAATAACGGCTGGCAAAGGATCACCTCCTACAGATTCTGCGCGGGGGTGTCAAAGCGCTCAGACTGATCCCACTGGTTCGGAAGCTCCGACAGTGGAATCATTTCCAGATTTTGAACGGTTGTTGTCCCGGCGAAAACCTGCACATTTTCAGCCGCGATTTGCTCATATCCTTTCAGCCTGGCGTAGAGATTGACCACCGCAAAGGGGCGTTCACCCGGATTGGGCGACTGGCTTTCGGACTTCTCCGGCACCGGAATTTCGATGGGGGTTATCAGCCCGCTCCGGTTGGTCAGGCGCATGGCGATGGCCGTCCCATCGGAAGCGGTTACGGTAACTGCCACATTTGGAAGGGGCAGAATGGCCTTGCTTGCGAAAGCGCGCGCCGTTATGTAGCCTGTAGCTGGCAGAAGAATCACTCCTTTCCTGTTCTCGGATTATGATATGCGTCCGGCACCGGATCGGTGCGGCGGAGAACTGGCCTCCGCCGCTTACAGGAAGGACTGCATCTGGCGGATGTTTGCCGTTTCACAGTCCAGGAGCTTCTGAGACAGGCCGCTGATCTGGCAGTCCAGAGAATTATATTGATGCAGATTCTTCAGCCCTGTGATCATGCCCCGGGTGTTCCCCTGAATCATCATACCGGCAATTTTGGAATCGGCGTTTCCGTAGCTCAGCTTCATGCGCGTCATCATGTCCGTCATCATGCGTACGCCGCCCTGCAGGTCAGATAGCTCCCAACCCCGCTGGCCGGCGATGGCGTGCGCCTGACTTTCGATGGAATCGTATTCCTGAAGCTGGGATTCCAGCGCTTTGCGCAGCCCCGGCCGCATGGATGCGTTCAGTACACTGCGGATTCCCACCTGTCCCATCTGCGTGGTTTTCAGAATGGACGACAGCATTTCCTGACTGGTTTTCATTTTTATCACCCTTCACAGTATTTCCGCTCCCGGGGCAATTCATGCGTTCCAATCTGAAAATAGCCTGCATAGAATACAGGGATGGAAAGGAAGGGATGCTTTATGTGTGCGATTGCCGGAATGATTTCCCTGCCGGCGGAGGAGGCCCCAAAGAAAAAAATGCTGGCAACCATGGCACGGCGCGGCCCGGATGATGCCGGAAGCTATGAAAACGGGAATTGCTGCCTGCTCCACACCAGACTGGCCATCATCGATCCGGAGGGTGGCAGGCAGCCGATGGAGCTGAGCTGGGCAGGGGAGCGCTATGTGCTGGTCTACAACGGGGAGCTGTACAACACCGGGGAAATCCGCAGCAGACTGCTGAAGCTGGGACATCGGTTTTCGGGGCATTCCGACACGGAGGTGGTGCTCCATGCCTACGCCCAGTGGGGGCGGGCTTGCCTTGAGAAATTCAACGGAATCTTCGGCATGGCCGTCTGGGAGGAAAACAGAGGACGGCTGTTTCTTGCCCGGGATCGGATCGGCGTCAAGCCGCTGTTTTACAGCCGGCGCGGGGACGGCCTGCTGTTTGCCTCGGAGATGAAAACCATCCTGGCTTATCCCGGGATGCAGGCGGAGCTGGACGCGCAGGGCGCGGCGGAGATCCTGCTGCTTGGCCCGGGACGTACTCCGGGATGCGGCATTTTCCGGGAAATACTTGAACTGGAACCGGGTTGCTGCGCATTCTTTGAGAAGGGAAAGCTGGAAATCACACGCTACTGGTATCTGAAAGACCGGGAGCATCGGGAGAGCTTTGAGGAGACAGCCGCCCATGTCCGGTTTCTGGTGGAGGATGCCATTCGGGCGCAAATGGTGTCAGATGTGCCCATCGGTACTTTCCTGTCCGGCGGTCTGGATTCCAGCCTGATCACGGCGATCTGCGCCGGGGAAATGGCGGGACGCGGCGAACAGCTCCAGACGTTTTCTGTGGATTACGTGGACAATGACAGGTATTTCCGGGCAAGCAAATTCCAGCCCAATTCCGACAGCTATTACATCCGACTGATGGAAACCGCCGTGAATACCCACCACCACTGGACGGTGCTGGGGGCGGAGGAGCTGCTGGGCGCACTGGAGGACGCGACCATCGCCCGGGATTTGCCGGGCATGGCGGACGTAGACTTTTCCCTGCTGGCCTTCTGCCGGGATATCCGCAGAACCGTGAAGGTAGCGCTGTCCGGGGAGTGCGCCGATGAGATTTTCGGCGGGTATCCATGGTACCGGGACCCGGCGGTACGGGCATCCGACGGCTTTCCATGGGCACAGAATACGCCCCAGCGGCAGCGGATGCTATCCGATGCGCTGCTGTCGCAGATTGATGCCCCGGACTATATCCATGAACGCTATGCCATGACCTGTCGGGAGAGTGATATTCTGCCCGGAACCCCGGAGCAGGAGCGCCGGATGAAGGAAATGGTGAATCTGAATTTCCGCTGGTTCATGCAGACGCTGCTGGATCGAAAGGATCGGATGAGTATGTTTTCGGCTCTGGAGGTGCGGGTGCCCTTCTGCGACTACCGGATTGCGGAATATCTGTACGGCGTGCCATGGCAGTATAAGGATTACCAGGGCCACGAGAAGGGGCTGCTGCGGGAGGCCATGGCGGGCGTTCTCCCCCCGGAGGTGCTGTGGCGGAAAAAGAGCCCATATCCCAAGACCTTTGATCCCCGCTACACCGAGCTGGTCAGCGGCAGGCTCAGAGCGGTTCTGGATGATGAGGCCAACCCACTCTGGCATCTGGTGCGGCGGGAGGCGGCAGCGGAACTGCTCACCGGAGAGTACCCATGGCCGTGGTACGGCCAGCTGATGCGGGCGCCTCAGACCATGGCCTACCTGCTCCAGATCGAATTCTGGCTTCGGTTTTATAAAATCCGGCTCTGCTTTTGATGGAAAATGAATTGACGCTGGGAACCGGATGTGGTAAAATCGGCATGACAAATTTGGAAAGAGAAATCAATGGAAATACAGGAGGTTCCATTATGCGAAAGACAAAGCTGATCTGCACCATTGGCCCTGCCAGTGAGAACGAGGAAACCCTGACCCGGATGTTTGAGGCGGGTATGAATGTGGCGCGCCTGAATTTTTCCCATGGCAGCCATGAGGAGCATCAGAAAAAGATTGACCTGATTAAAAAGGTGCGGGAGAAGATGAATCTGCCTGTTGCCATCATGCTGGATACCAAGGGACCGGAGTATCGAATCCGCACGTTCAGGGATGGAAAAATTACGCTGAAGGAGGGCGATCCCTTTACCTTCACCACCGAGGAAATTGAGGGCGACGAGACCCGGGTCGCTGTGAACTACAAAGGTCTGGTCAACGATCTGAAGGTGGGCGACCGGATCACCGTCAACAACGGTATGGTTGTGTTTGAAGTACGGGCGCTGAAGGGCAATGACGCCGTCTGCGAGGTCATTACCGGCGGCGTGCTCAGCAATAAGAAAAGTATGAGCTTTCCCAACAAGGTCATGTCCGGCCCCTACCTGTCCGAGCAGGATAAGGCTGATCTGCTGTTCGGCATCAAGAATGATGTGGACTTTGTGGCAGCGTCCTTTGTCTCCACCAAGCAGGACGCGCTGGACATCCGGAATTTCCTGAACGAACATGGCGGCGAACGCATCGATATCATTGCGAAAATCGAAAACCGTGCCGGTGTGGACAATGTGGAGCAGATCTGCGAGGCCTGTGAGGGCATTATGATTGCCCGGGGTGATCTGGGTGTGGAGATTCCCTTTGTGGAAGTGCCGTCGGTGCAGAAGTATCTGATCAGCAAATGCCGGATGCTGGGCAAGCGGGTGATTACCGCCACCGAAATGCTGGAGAGTATGATTGCGAACCCCCGTCCCACCCGCGCCGAGATTTCCGACGTGGCCAATGCCGTTTATGACGGCAGCTCCGCCGTCATGTTATCCGGCGAGTCCGCTGCCGGCAAGTATCCGGTGGAGGCCGTGCGGTATATGGCGCAGATCTGTGAATATACCGAGCAGCACACCAGCTACCGCAAGCGGTTCTACAACTCGGAATTCCGCATTAAGAATAATCTGGATGCGATTTCCCATGCCACCTGCTCCATGGCCATCGACGTGGATGCTAAGGCGATTGTGGTCTGCTCCGTGTCCGGTACCACAGCCAGACTGGTCAGCCGCTTCCGCTGCCCGGTGGATATTGTGGGCATGACCACCGACAAAAAGATCTGGCGCAAGCTGGGGCTGAGCTGGGGCGTCACGCCGGTGCTGTCCGAGGAATTCCCTTCCATGGATGTGATGTTTTACTATGCCATGGCCAATGCAAGGAAGGCGCTGGGGCTGAAGCCCGGTGACAACGTGGTTCTGACCGGCGGCCCCATCAACGGAAAGTCCGGCAACACCAATACCATCAAGGTGGAAACCATTTCGTAAAAAACAAACACCGCAGCGCGAAAAAACAGGCGCTGCGGTGTTTTTATACGAATGTTGCTGATAAATTTTGGCATTTTTACTACATGAAATTCTTCCGGATTCATGCTATAATTCTCAGTAGATGGGTGTTTACGGGGCTGATTCGGAGGGATTATCATGTTTGAAACCGGAGAATGGGTGATGTATGGAATCCATGGCGTGTGCCGCGTTATGGGAATCGAAAAGCAGACGGTGAACCGGAAACGGACAGAATATCTGGTGCTGGCACCCAGATTGCAAAGCAAGTCACGGTTTTACCTGCCAACCGATAATCCGGCGGCAATGGCGAAGCTGAAGCCGGTTCTTGAGGAGGCGGAAATGCGGGCGCTGCTGTCATCAGATACCATCCGTAAGGATGTCTGGATTGACGAGGAGAACCAGCGGAAGCAGCATTACCGGGATATCATGAGCGGCGGCGACCGGCTCACGTTGCTGCAGATGGTGACTTCTCTCTACCGTTACCGTGCCGCGCAGACTGCATCCGGGCGGAAATTCCATCAGTGCGACGAAAACTTTCTCCGGGATGCGGAAAAACTCCTGTCCTCCGAGATTTCACTGGTGCTGAATCTGACGCAGGAGCAGGCACGGGATTACCTGCGGGAGCGATTAAACCCTGCGTCATAAACCGGGCAGCGTTGGCTGCCCGGTTTTCACGTCAGTCGAGATAGGTGATGTGTCCCGGCTCGATGCCCGCAATGCCCAGACCGGGTGCGTCAGACACGGTGATTTGCTTTTCGTCAAATACCGCGCCGCCAAGAATCGGGTCCTCGCTGCACAGTACGGGGCCGTCCAGATCGACTTTAGTAATGATATTTTTGGCGCAGGCCAGATGTACCGCCGCGTTGACGGAGATTTTGGCCTCCAGCATACAGCCAATCATGCACGAAACACCGTAGATTTCTGCGGCCGAGGCAATTTTCAGGGCGTTATACAGGCCGCCGCACTTCATGAGTTTGATGTTGATCAGGTCTGCCGCGCCCATTTTCAGAATGGTCATGGCGTCGGCAGGGGAGAAAACGCTCTCGTCGGCCAGAACGGGCACATAACTGTGGTCAGTGACGTATTTCAGCCCTTCCAGATCGCAGGCTTTCACCGGCTGTTCCACCAGCTCGATTTCCAGTCCCTGTTCCTGCATATTGTTCAGAATCCGAATGGCCTGCTTGGGCGTCCAGGCCTGATTGGCATCGATGCGGATGGTGATATCTTTCCCGACGGCGGCGCGCACGGCCCGCAGCCGCGCCACGTCCAGTTCGGGATTGACGCCGACCTTCATTTTCAGACAGTCATATCCCCGGGCAACGGCGCGCAGGGCGTCCTGCACCATCATTTCCGGGTCATTGACGGAGATGGTGATATCGGTGGTGATCTGCTTTCTGGCTCCGCCCATGAGCTTGTAGACGGGAATGGAGTAGAGCTGGCCATACAGATCCCAAAGCGCCATATCCACGGCGGCCTTGGCGCTGGAATTGTGGACGATGGAATTCTGAACGGTCTGAAGCAGTGTCTCAAATTCGTCCACATTCCGGCCGATCAGATGACCCGCGATATGATCCCGGATGGCACCAATGATGGCGCCGGTGGTGTCGCCGGTGATGACTCCGGTGGGAGGCGCTTCGCCATAGCCAACCGCGCCGCAGTCGGTATGGATTTCTACGATCACATCTTCCACGCTGCTGACAGTGCGCAGCGCAGTTTTGAACGGAGTGCGCAGGGGAACGGAGATTCGGCCCAGCCGGATTTGGGTAATTATCATGGGATTACCTTCTTTCAGTATTACTTGGCAGGTAGAACACCAGCAAATTGAAAAGCTCGTCCATGTTGTGCGCGATGGCAACTGCGCCAGCCTGCTGCATCTCTGTTACGTTGCCGTAGCCCCAGGCGACGCCGATGGTGGGAATGCCGTGGGCCTTTGCGCCAAGAACGTCAAAGGCGGTGTCGCCCACCATGAGGATATGATCCGCCCGGCCGTTCTGCTCCAGCAGATAGGCGATGACCTCGTCTTTCGTGGTGCGGGAAGTGCCCATTGAGGCGCCGCAGATCTGTTCAAAATAGGCGGCAAGCCCAAAGTGCTCCAGAATCTCCACGGCGGTGGGTTCGGGCTTGGAGGTGGCAACATACAGCCGGAACCCCCGGTCTTTCAGATCGCGCAGCAGGGAGGAAATCCCGGGGTAGGGGAAATTTTCAAATTTGCCAACGGAGAGATATCGGCTTCGGAAGATGGCGATGGCTTCTTCCGTTTTTTCCGGCGGGACGCCAAATTTGATAAAGGTTTCGGCCAGAGGAGGACCGACAAAAACGCGCAGCGCGTCCCGGTTTTGAACAGGGATGCCATAGTGATCCAGCGCCAGCTTGGCGCATTTCATGATTCCCTCGCCGGAGTCGGTCAGCGTTCCGTCCAGATCAAATAAAATCGCGTTGTCACCCATAAAGCGTTCCTTTCTGCTTTTCTTTTAGCATCATACCACAATTTCCCCCGATGCACAAGAAAAAAATCCCGGTATCCGTTTTCGGGTACCGGGAGAAGTTTTACTGGATCGGTTCGAAATCCGCCGCGCCGTGCTTGCACAGGGGGCAGACAATGTCGTCGGGCAGGGTGTCACCCTCGTAGACCCAGCCGCAGATCTTGCAGACAAAGCCCTTCTTACCCTCGGTCTTGGGCTTGGGTTTGACGTTGTTCTGGTAATAGGTGTAGGTCATGGTCTCGGTTTTGGAGATTACCCGGGCTTCCGTGACGGAGCAGATGAACATACCGTGGGTATCCAGATCAATGTACTGTTCTACCTTCAGGCTCATGAAGGAGTTGATATACCGGGGCAGGAACGCCAGCCCATTGTCCGAACGCAGAGGCGTCAGATTCGCGAACTTGTCCACGGTGCGTCCGCTCTGGAATCCGAAATTCTCGAAGATCTGGAAAGGCGCGGAGATGTCCAGACAGTTGACGTTCAGAATGCCGGTCTGCTTGATGACGTGGTGGGAGTAGTTTGCTTTGTTGATGGTCACGGCGATCCGGTTGGGGGTGTTGGTGACCTGAGAGACGGTGTTGACGATCAGGCCGTTGTCCTTCTTTCCGTCGTTGCAGGTGACCACATACAGGCCGTAGCCGATGTTGAACAGGGCGGTCAGGTCGTTCTTGTTGGCGGTCTGACCGCTCTGGGCGATGTAATCCTTGCACAGTTCCTGCGCCAGATCGTCAATCTGCTGCTTGCTGTGGTCATTGAGGGCGGAGTTGATGTGTACAGTGGCGTCCGTGAAGGTGATGTTTTTGCAGCCTTCCAGCATACCCCGCATCACCTTGGCGGCCTGAGGCGCCCAGCTTCCGTTCTCCATGAGCGCAACCGTCCGGTTGCGGAAGTTCCGCTCGGTCAGGTGGTGGATGAATTCCTTCATGAAGGGGAAGACGTCGGCGTTATAGGTGGTGGTAGCGAGAACGAGTTTGCCGTAACGGAACGCGTCCTCCACGGCTTCCGCCATATCGCAGCGCGCCAGATCGTGCACGACCACTTTGGGGCAGCCATTGGCCTTCAGCTTGTCCGCCAGCAGCTCCACCGCCTTTCTGGTGTTGCCGTAGACGGAGGTAAAGGCGATCACGATGCCCTCGCTCTCCACGCGGTAGGACGACCAGATATCGTACAGGTTGAGATAGTAGCCCAGATTCTCACTGAGCACGGGGCCGTGCAGGGGGCAGATGGTCTGGATATCCAGCGTCGCGGCCTTTTTCAGCAGCGCCTGTACCTGCGCGCCGTATTTACCCACAATACCGATGTAATACCGGCGGGCTTCGCACGCCCAGTCCTCATCCACGTCCAGCGCGCCGAACTTTCCAAAGCCGTCAGCGGAGAACAGCACCTTGTCCGCCGCGTCATAGGTGACGATGACTTCAGGCCAGTGCACCATGGGCGCAGTGACAAAGGTCAGTGTGTGCCGGCCGAGAGACAGGGTGTCGCCCTCGCCGACCACAATCCGCCGGTCGGCAAAATCGGTTCCGAAGAAATTCTGCATCATGGCAAAGGCTTTCACGGAGGAGACCAGCGTAGCCTTGGGATAGACCTTCATAAAGTTGGCGATGTTCGCGGAATGGTCAGGCTCCATATGCTGTACAATCAGGTAATCCGGCTGGCGGCCGCCCAGTGTATTCTGGATATTGTCCAGCCACTCGTGGGTGAAGTTGGCGTCCACGGTGTCCATAATGGCGACCTTTTCGTCCAGAATGGCATAGGAATTGTAGGACATTCCGTTGGGAACCACGTATTGACCTTCAAACAGATCTACCTGATGGTCGTTGACGCCGATGTACTTGATGTCATGGGTGATGTTCATGTATCTGATCTCCTTTACAGTATGCGGTTTCTGAGAAACGAAACCGGCAGAATTTACGGAAAAAGCGGGTGTACGCCCGGACAACGGGACGGATTTCCGGACTATATTATATAGCCCATTGTACGAAACCGCAAGGGGAATGCGGGAAATTGATTGCTTTTTCAAAAAAGAGGAATGCACGGTTATTTTGCGGAGAGATCCACGCGTTTGCGCAGAATGGAGAAGGCCGGAACCTGTCTGGGCAGGGGGATGCGGAATTTCATCTGTGGATTCCGCGGTTCTCCCAGCGGCTTCCCGTCGGTGTCGGTCATATTCTCCGCCGTGATCGGGAACGGACGCAGGTCAGGGCCGACCACCTCCAGCGCGTCGCCTGCGCGGAACTTGTTGTTCAGGCTGCACAGCGCCACACCGTTTTCGTCGCAGGACTCCACCTTCGCGGCAATCTGCCACTGGCGGATGTAGCGGGAATTCTCCACGTACTGACCCGGTTCTCCAAAATAAAAGCCGGTGGAATAGACCCGGTGGGACACGTGCTCCACCTCGTCCCGCCAGACGGGATCGATTTCCCGGCCTGCCGCCACATCGTCGATGCAGTGCCGGTAAGCCCCGGTGACGATGGCGGCATAGTAGGCGGATTTTGCCCGGCCCTCAATTTTGATGCAGTCAATGCCCGCGTCCATCAGCTCTTTCAGGTGGTCGATGGTGCACATATCCCGGGAATTGAGAATATAGGTTCCTTTTTCGTCCTCGAAAACGGGGAAAAACTCCCCGGGACGCTTTTCCTCCATCAGGGCGTACTGGTAGCGGCAGGGCTGAGCGCAGGCGCCCCGGTTGGAGTCCCGCCCGGTCATATAGTTGCTCAGCAGGCACCGGCCGGAATAGCTGACGCACATGGCACCGTGGCCGAAGGTCTCAATTTCCAGCTCCGGGGAGGTTTTTTGCCGGATTTCGATAATTTCCGCCAGACTGCATTCCCGTGCCAACACCACCCGCTGAGCACCCAGATCGAACCATGCCTGGGCGCATTCATAATTTGCGATGGACTGCTGGGTGGAGATGTGGCGCTGGCAATGGGGAGCGTATTTCCCCGCCAGCGTGAAGGCGCCCAGATCGGCCAGAATCAGCGCGTCCACCCCGGCGTTTTCCAATTGCTCCAAATAGGCGGGAAGGCAGGCTATCTCGTCATTGCGCGGCATGGTGTTCACGGTGACGTGTACCCTGACCCCATGGGCGTGGGCATATTTCACGGCCACGGGCAGCTCTTCCGGGGTAAAGTTCCCCGCGAAGGAGCGCATTCCGAAGCTGGTGCCTGCCAGATACACGGCGTCCGCGCCGTAGAGAACGGCCATTTTCAGCCGCTCCATGTCCCCGGCGGGACTGAGCAATTCCAGTTTATCCATTTTCTGCATTCTTGAACTTCTCCACAAGCGCCTGATGCTCCTCGTAGGTCTTCGTGAATTCGTGGGTGCCGGTTTCAGGATTGAGCACATAGTAATAGAAATCGGTGTCCTCCGGATTCAGCGCCGCTTTCATGCTGGCAATACCGGGATTGGAGATGGGGCCCGGGGTAAGCCCGGTGTGGGTATAGGTGTTATAGGGACTGTCCACCGCCATATCCTCGGCGGTCAGACCGGTTTTGCCGTTCAGCGCGTAAATCACGGAGGCATCAATGTTCAGATAACGCGGCGTGTCGCCCCAGCGGAAAAGCCGGTTGTAAATGACAGAGGCAATCTTGGGGCTTTCCTCGTGGCTTGCCGTCTCCTTTTCGATCAGGGATGCCACGGTGATGAGCTGGTGCAGCGTAATCTGGTTTTGGGCAATGAAGTCCTCGCTCTTTCCGTCATCGCGCATCATCTGGGACACACGTTCATTCAGCGCGGGAAGCTGCGCTTTCAGTTCCTCGGTGAAATTGGCCTGGAAAGCGTCCAGCATTTTGGTCAGCACCTGCTTGGGCGTGCTGTTTTCATAGAAGTCGTAGGTGGCGGGGAAGAGGTAGCCCTCCAGACAGTATTTATCTCCCCGGGTCACATCGGACAGGAACCAGTAGTCACCCAGCTCGCCGTTGGCAGCCCAATGCTCCAGATCGGCTGCTTTGCAGACGCCTTTTTCCTCCAGCCGTTCAAAAATCTGGCGGCAGCTGTAGCCTTCGGGAATCAGCACGTCCTCCACCACAGCCCGGTTCCCGGAACGGGGGGACATCTGCTTGACCAGCGCGTTGTAGTCATAGAGCGTGTTCAGCGTAAAGGTGCCGGTGGTCATTTTCCGTTCCGCGTGGGAAAGATCCGCATACAGCAGAAACAGCTTCTTGTACCGGATCAGCCCGGCGTCCTGCAGCTTCTGCGCAATGGATTCCATGGTGTCGTCGCTTGTAACGGAGACGGTCACTTCTTTGCTCTCCCGGCCGAAGGCCAGAACATCGGCGGCGCAGACCCAGATCATCCGTCCCAGCGAGACGCCGATGGCCAGGATGACCAGAAGCCAGATGGCAGCGGCGAGCATATGGGGAATGCTGAGAAGGCCGGAACCTTTTTTGCGCCGGGGACGACCCTTACGCGCCGCACGCGTCCGGCGGCGGACGTGGCGGGGCGCGTTCTCCTGCCCGTCCGGCAGGTCATCGGCAGCGTTCTCTGGCTCGCCGGCGTATTCCGTCTCGTCCGGGTAATCCCCGTCCTGTACGGAGGGGTCATCGTCGGGAATGTGGAACGCTGCGTCTTCCGGGTGTGTCAATCCGGCAGCGTACATGGCACTGTCGTCGCCGGTCAGCTCTTCCCGCGCCTCCGGGGTTTCCAGGGATTCATGATAGTATTCATCCTGCGTATCGCCGGTGTCATCTTCATCCTGTATGTCATCGGGGTAATCTTCGTCCGGGTCAAACGCGGCGTCGGAATCCGCCCAGCCGTCGTCATCCGAATCGTCCTCATCGAAAGCGGAGTCCACCGGGTCGCCGGGGTTATCGTCGTCCGGCTCCCAATCGCCTGGGGCGGGAGCTTCTTCCAGATCATCGTTTTCGTCCAGATAATCTTCGTCATCCAGATAACCGGCATCTTCCCGGAACTGGTCGTTTTTCATGGTAATATCCTCCCGTCAGCGAATGACAATCTGGCTGGCAATGGCCTGCGCGGCCTGCTCGCCCTTCAGGGCTTCCACCAGCGCAAGACCGAATGCCACGGCGCAGCCGGCGGAGGTTCCGGTGATGAGCTTTCCGTCTGTGACGCAGGCTGCGTCGGGAACCATCCGGGCGCTGCCCATGCCGCCCTCACAGCCGGGGTAGCAGGTGGCGTTTTTGCCGTCCGTGATGCCCAGATCGGAAAGAACGGTGGGGCCGGCGCAGATGGCGGCTACGTATTTTCCATTTTCCCACGCGAATTTCAGGGCGTCCATGGCGCCCTGGCTGGCGCGGATGGACGCCACACCGCCCATACCGCCGGGGAGCACAATCATTTCAAGAGCGGTCAGATCCATTTCACCCAGCTCCAGATCGGCTACCACACCGATTTTATGACTGCCGTAAACCGTTTTGCCGCCCACGCCCACGGTGCAGACGTCCACCCCGGCGCGGCGCAGCAGATCCAGAGGAGCAATTGCCTCCGTTTCTTCAAATCCGGTGCTCAATAACAGATAAACCATACTTCATTCCTCCAGACATTTCATAACATGGCGGTAAATCTCTTCGTGAATATCGTCAATCCCGCGCATTTTCCCATCGCGGACACAGTCGATTACCGTCCAGCCGTAGTAGGCCGCGGCTGCTTTTCCGGTGCGGCGGCAGGTGGCAAGGTATGCCAGATCCTGCTCGTGAATATCGGCGTGGGTATGGGTGGATTCTTCCCGGGAGCGCATCAGCTTTTCCGTGAAGTCCGTGGGGACATCCAGATAGATGGTCAGATCGGGGCGGGGGAGCCCCAGCTTCTCATATTCAAATTCATAGAGCCAGCGGAGAAATTCAGCCCGGTTTTCCGGCGGCTCCTTGGATGCCTGATGGACGGCGTTGGAGGTGGTATAGCGGTCGGAGAGCACAAGCCCGCCCTGCGCGTACCACTGCCCCCAGACCTTTTTATAGGAGGCATAGCGGTCAACCGCGAAAAATGCCGAAGCGGCATATGCGTTCACATCGGACGGACTGGTTCCGAATTCCCCGTTCAGGTACATCCGAATCAGCGCGGAGCTTTCCTCCTGATACTGGGGAAAGACCAACTGCTGAAATGCCCGGCCCTCGTGCCGCAGCCGGTCGGTCAGACGGTGAAACTGAGTCGATTTGCCGGAGCCGTCCGTTCCCTCAATTACGATTAGCTTGCCCATTCGCGTTCTCCTTATTGTTTGGACATATTATTAACCAATATACCATATTTCTTCCCGCTTGTCCACCGATAGATGATCCGGATTTCTTAATTTTCGGGAAACAGAGAATGACAGTTGCACTTTGAAGCAAAAAATGATAAAATAAAATCAAAAAATGATCGAAGAAAAAGGGACGATTGTATGATGGAACGCAAGGAAATAACCTTTCAGGAGCTTGGCCTGAGCGAAGCCATGCTCAAAGCACTGGAAAAAAAGGGCTACGGCTACCCCACCACCATTCAGGCGGAAGCCATTCCGCCCTTCATGGCATGGAAGGATGTGATTGCCAAGGCACCCACCGGAACCGGCAAGACCTTCGCCTTCGGTATTCCCATGATCGAGCACATCGACGCGGACTCCGACGCGGTGCAGGGTCTGATTCTGGCGCCCACCCGGGAACTGGCGATTCAGATCGGTGACGAGCTGCGGGGACTGCTCACCTATTACAATGGAATCCGGGTGGCGGTGCTCTATGGCGGCGCGGGCATCGGCGGTCAGATCAAGCAGTTGGAGCGCAAACCCCAGATCGTGGTGGCGACCCCCGGACGGCTGATGGATCATTATAACCGCAAGACCATCCGCCTGGATAAAATCCAGACCGTGGTGCTGGATGAGGCCGACCGGATGCTGGACATGGGCTTTTTTAAGGATGTAACCCGGATTATTGAAAAGGTGAAGAACCGAAAGAATCTGGGCCTGTTCTCTGCCACCATCTCGCAGGAGGTCATGACGGTGTCCTGGATGTACCAGCGGGATGAGGTGGAGATCACCGTGGAGCCAAAGCAGGAGGATCGGCCGGACATCGACCAGTTCAGCCTGACTGTGACACCGCTGGAAAAGGCCGAGACGACCCTCCGCCTGATCCGCACGCAGGGCTATGAGCGGGTGATGATCTTCTGCAACACCAAGCATATGTGCCAGCGGCTGTGCGACGATTTTCAGCGCGCCGGTCTGGACTGCGAGTGCATCCACGGCGATATCCGCCAGAGCCAGCGGGAAAAGACGATGCAGCGCTACCGGGATGGCAGGCTGCCGGTGCTGATTGCCACGGATTTGGCCTCCCGGGGCATCGATGTGGACGATGTGGACTGCGTCATCAACTTCGACGTGCCGGAGGAAAACGAATACTATATTCACCGCATCGGCCGCACCGGCCGCGCCAGACGCAAGGGCGTGGCGTGGACGATCATCGGCAATTTCCCTGAAAAGGCAAAAATGGACGAGATTGCGAAATATTCCAATTACACCGTGCGGCCCATGCTTCTGAGCCCGGACGGCGTGCTGACCGAGGAAGCGGTCAAGCCGCCTGTTCCAATCAAGAAGCGTTACCGTTGAACGCCCGGGAGCGGGGATTCCTGCTGCTGTGCGGCCATCTGGGAAACCCCGAACGGAAATCGCTGACTGCCGCCCAGTTCTGTACGCTTGCCGGACGGATGGGCGCCATGGAGCGTCCCATGTCCGAGCGGGAGCTGGTAGCGGGGGATCTGATTGCCCTTGGCTATGGCCGGGAAATGGCGGATCGGATTGTTCGGCTTCTGGCGGATGAGGAGATTCTGGATTATTACCTTACCAAAGCAGCGGGGGCCGGCTGCGTGCCGGTTACCCGGGTCAGCGGGGACTATCCGCTGCTGCTCCGGAAAAGGCTGGGGCTGCTCAGCCCCGGATGCCTGTGGGCGAGGGGAGATCTGTCGATGCTGACGGAACCGGCGGTGGCGGTGGTCGGCAGCCGGGATCTTCTGCCGGAAAACCGGCGCTTCGCTGCCGAAGCCGGGCGTCAGGCGGCGCAGCAGGGCTATGTTCTGGTGTCCGGCAATGCCCGCGGCACGGATCGGACGGCGCAGGAGGCCTGCCTTGCCGCCGGCGGAAGGGTGATCAGTGTGGTGGCGGACGAATTGTGGAAGCAGCCACAGCGGGAGAACATACTGTACCTGAGCGAGGACGGCTGGGACGAACCCTTTTCAGCCCAGCGGGCTTTAAGCCGCAACCGCTGCATTCACGCGCTGGGAACCAAGACGTTTGTGGCGCAGACCGGCATGGAGCGGGGCGGCACCTGGGACGGCACGGTGAAAAACCTGCGATTCGGCTGGAGTCCGGTCTATGGCTTTGACGACGGCAGCGAGGGAATGAACTATCTGGCGCTTTTGGGGGCGCAGCTCATTCCGCCGGAGGCGCTGGGCTCCTTCTTTGATTTGCCAGAGTGCGGCCTTTCCCTGTTTGACCGTTAATTTTTTCCAGTTTTTTCGAAATATCTCTTGGAAAGGATGAAATCCAATTTGAAAAGAATGATCGCGCTGCTTTTACTGCTGGTCATGGGACTGAGCGGATGCGGCAACGGGCCAGCGGCGGCAGAAAGTGTGCCCGGAGAGAGTGGGTTCACGGTTGAAGAATTCCATGTGGAAAAGGGAGAAATGCAGATTTACGGGCGGCTCTATGTGCCGGCGGAAAGGACAGATCGGATGCCCGCCGTCATTTTGTCCCACAGCTCCGATATGACCAGCGATTCCATGAAATCCTACTGCGAGAGAATTGCGAACCTGGGCTATGTGGCCTACGCGTTTGATTTCTGCGGCGGAAGCTCCAAAAGCAGAAGCAACGGTAAAAGGTCGGACATGACGGTTTTCACAGAGGTGGAGGATCTGAAGGCTGTTCTGGAAACGGTGGGCGGGCTGGAATACATAGATCCGGAAAACATCTACTTATTTGGAACCAGTCAGGGCGGACTGGTTTCGGCGCTGGTGGCTGACGAATTTCCGGAAAAGGTGAAAGGCATGATCCTTCTTTACCCGGCTTTCAACATTGCGGAACTGGTGCAGCTGTTCTACGAGGAATGCCCCCTCCCGATTCAGAACGCGTTTTCCAAATCGCTGAAAGGCTATCAGGTGTACGACCACATCGGGACATTTCCGGGGGACGTTCTGATTCTCCACGGAACTATGGATTTTATTGTCCCGGCATCCTATTCCGAAAAAGCGGAAAAAATGTATGAACACTGTGAGCTTCATCTGATTGAGGGAGCCAACCATGGCTTCAACGCGGAGAACTATGGAGTTGGTGATTATGACGAAATTTCCTGGAAATATATCGCCCAATATTTGCAGAGTCACATGACTAATACGGCGCAATCGGAAGCCCATGCAACGGATTGATCTCGATTGGCCAGTAATTTAACCATATTTTACGGGATATTGGATTATCTGATAGGGGAAATATGGTACAATCTGGAAACCAGTAATTTGAAAATGGAAATAGATGGATTTGACAAGAGATGGAAAGTGAACTATAATATTCCGAGTCATAAAATCCAAGATTACACCCCTTTCAAGCTGACGAAAGCATAGATTTCATGACAGACATGAATCCATGGCATGACCGAATGTCTGGAGGAAAATCCCGCCCCATGCTGCGATTGAACGCGGCATGACAAAATGGCATACCTTGTTCGGCTGCGTGCTTCATGAATGATTCTTCGCAAAAATGATATTGGAAAGAAGACCGGTGCGCCGAAAGACGAACCGGAGATGGATGAAAAGGAATGGAACAAAAAAACAGATTCAGTGCTTTGCTGGAGCATCTGGTTGCGACGGCGGAGGTAAAGCACATGACATTGGCGAAGGCGCTGCAGTATGACGTCTCTTATATCAGCAAATGGGTTGGCGGCCGGGTTCTTCCCACAGAAAAGTCCGCCAGCGAAATTTTGCAGAAGATCAGTAACAGCCTGGTGGATAACGCTTCGGAGCCGGGATTGGCGCAACTGCTGCGGGATTACGAGCTAATTGATCCCAATGAACTTCGGCACGCGATCTATGATAACCTGATTGCGGAATATTATTACGTGCTGGATCTGCAAAAGAGCAGCGGCAGCGCTGTGGCTCCAAACGTGGCGTTTTTTCCGGAGCTTTCCATGGAGAAGTTTATTTCCAAGATGAGCCACCCGGTTTTGCGCCGGGTCAGTTCGCTGCATATTATGGCAGCTATTGACCTGTTCGCTGTGGCAAATGAATATCGCCTTCAGATGGTGAATCTGGAAAACAGCAACCCGGAGGACAATCATCGCTACCCGGATGTCCGTTTTTCCCTGCTGATCAACCTGGATAAGGCAAATCAGGAGCCAATTTATAATGCGCTGTTCATATCCAATATGCTGGTCAATTCTTCCCGGGTGGATTCCCAACTCCATGTGAGCGAATTCGCCCAAGGGAAGGTTATGTTCGTGGTGAAGCATGAATTTGCGATCACCGGAATGCTGATTCGCCCGAATACCTGCGCTGCCGTAACCGTCTGCGAAGGAAAGGAGAATTCAACCCCCCTGTATCACGATATTCAGTCCCTGTGCACGAGAGAGACTCTTTTATTTACCAGAATTACCATGAAGGAAATGCTTTTCCAATCCATGGAATATGTACATTCCCTGCTGGCGCCGGACAGGCAATGGTTTTTCGGCCATACCACAGAGCATCTTCTGCCGGAGGATCTGTTTGAAGAACTTGCATCCCGGGTGCTGGGAACTCAGAATGCGGATGGCCTGGCCGAGCTAATGAGTGTTTATCAATTAACGCAGCGAATTCTGGACTGTGGCAATGTGCAGATGCTGATTTGCGAGTCGGCCATTTCCAGATTTGTCGTCACCGGGGAGATCGACTTCTTTAACCACAAGATTGTGCTGGACTTTGAGCAGCGGGAGCGGGTAATCGACCATTTTCGGAAGATGGTGAAGGAATCTGCTTCTTTAAATGTACGTCTGGTTCATGAGCCGCTGGTTTCGGACTCTCAATACGGCAGCACCCCCAGCGTATTCCTGTCCAGTACAAGCTCTTATCTGCGTTTGAAAACCCGTTGGACAGACGAAAATCTACTTTTGAAGTTCAATCGCCCAGAGATTCTGAATCTTTACAGCAGTTTCTTCCGTGAGATCTGGAACAGCAAAGACCATGTCAATTCCGATAAAGACGAGATTGACCGTTTCGCAGTGCATCTGCTGCAAGGCCTGAAGCTGCTTGCCACGGTGAAGGGGCAGCATCCGAATCTTGGATGAATCGTTTTTGGTAAATGGATAGCCGCCCCTTTTTGGGGGCGGCTAAGTTGTTATAAAGAGGCGGCGTGGGGTTTCCCACGCCGCCTTGTTTTTGCCTTACAGCAGGCTGCTATCAGCCAATCACGGCATCCTCAGACAGGCCGAAAACCGTTCTGACGGAATCATCCGTGATTCGGCCGGAGCCGCCAAAGATGACACCCTGCTTAATCCCGTTCTTGGCTACATATGCCGCCGCAGCGGATTCTTGGCCGGGCTTGACCAGCAGTACGGGTGCGCCCAGCTTGCAGGCAAGCGTTCCGCCGCACAGCCCGTCGGGGTAATCCATCGCGTAAGCCAGAGCCACTTTCTTGACATTCTTAAAGAATTTCTCCGCAACCGCTACAGAGGTCTCATATCTGCCCTTTCCGGAAATGCGTTCCACATTCCCATAGGCCTCCAACGCGGTTTCCAGATCCGCGCTGACTGCTGCGGTGCCGCCGATGATATAGAAGGTGTAATCGCCCTCCAGTGTCTTCAGATATTCTTCCTGCGCCGCAGTCAGCTTGATATCTGTGCCTTTCACCAGCAGGATGGGTCTACCGGCAGCGGAAACAGACAGCGCGTCCGCGAAGCTTTCGCCCGTGCACACCAGAATCTCGTTCCCGTTCAGGCCGGCTTTTTCCAGAATCTTCAGCCCGGTATCGTAACGGGTCTTTCCGGACAATCTTTCGGAGGTAATGCCGGCTTCCTTCAGGCCGTCTTCAAAGGCCTGAGAGACAGCCGCGGTACCGCCCAGAATGTAGACCTTGCCGCCCTTGCTCAGATTCTCCCTGACATACGCCAGAACGTCCGCATCCATCTTCTCCTGCGTCAGCAGGATGGGCGCATTCTTCTGCGCTGCCAGATAGCTGCCTGCCAGAGCATCGGGGAAGTTGGCGCCGTTGGTGACGATGATGGTGTCAAAGGTCTCAACTTCCAGTGTGTCCTTCAGCTCGTCCGCAATTGCGAAAGAGGTCTCATACCGGGTCTTGCCAAAGATGCGGGTTACACTGGGCGTTTCAGGCGGAACATAGGCGATTTCTTCGGTGTAGGTGCCGCCGCAGATGGAACAGGTGAATTCTTTCACACCTGGCGCATCCTCGGTTGGCTCCGTGATGACCTTCCCTTCGTCAAAGGTGCAGCCTTCGGTTTCGGTATCGCCGCATCTGGAACAGGAATAGGTGTGGGTTTTTGACTGCGGATCGTAGGTGGGGTTTCCAAAATCGTGCCCCAAGGGTTCCACATAGGAATCCACATAGCGGTCACCGCAGGCACAGGTGTGGGTCGTGTAGCCCTGCTCCGTACAGGTAGGTTCCGTGACTTCGGCGGTGTAGCAGTGTTCGTGTTCCTTTACGGGAATCTCTTCGGTTCTGGTCTGTCCGCAGGCATTGCAGGTATAGGTGCGGATGCCCGGCTCATCTTCGGTAGGTTCTTTTGTGACGACACCCTCGTTCCAACTGTGGCCGGTGGCGGGAATGACCTCGGTGTAGGTATGGCCGCAATTGGGGCAGGTGTAGGTCATAACGCCATCCGTGGTGCAGGTAGCTTCGGTGGTCACGGCGCTGTTGTAGTGGTGCGCCTTGCAGTTGTCCTCAGTGGTGGGGGTATAGTCGGTTTCGGACATGGGATATTCTTCGTTGAATGCTGCGCTGCAATACTCCTCGTTCCGGGTATGATTTCCAAAATTGTCCTCGCACTTCAGGAAATACCGGTAATCCGTTTTTCCCGCATCCCATGTGGAGTCCAGATCGTAGTACAGCCCCTTCAACTGCGCGATATTCCAGCCATGGGCATCGCTGTTTCCGGTGCCGGCGATCAGGCGGCAGTCCACGTCCAGCTCCAGAGCCAGACGGTAAAGCAGCACCGCATAGCCCTGACAGACGGCGGTTCCGTTCTGCAAAGCCCCATAGGCGGTATATTGAAGCGTGTAGCTGCTGTCGTTCAGGTGGTCGTGGTCGTAAGTCACATTCTCACAGATGTAATCGTAGATGGTGCGCAGCTTCAGGTAGTCCGGGGCGGCGGAGACATCCAGCGATGCCAGCAGTTCTTCGACAGCCTGATCCATTTCCTGTTCCTGACTCCGGGTGGTGTAGTAAGTAATCTGAAAGGCGATGGTCCACAGGAGCACTTCCGTGCCGTCCGCATCTCCGAGATTCGCCTTCGCTTTATACGACCAGCCGCCATACTGCCATCTCAGATAGTCTCCCTCAGTGGGGACTCCGGTGTGGCAAAGCGCAGCTTCAGCGATTTCCCGAACCTGTGCTTTGAACGCATCCTCGTCGTAGGTCTTTCTGGGCGTCTGGAAGTAGACATTTACGCTTTCCTCACGCTGCACCATCCCTTTCCGGAGAAGCGCCCCTGCCTCCTCAATGGACGAAGTGAAGTTTTCCGCCGCATAGGTGGCGGTATGGCGCCGGGGCGGTGTCAGATCAGATTCCGTGATAACACCGTGATAAAGGGGGTTTACATAGCTGTCCGAGACGGTAAGGGCAGCGTATTCCACCGCACCGGCTCGAACCGGCAGTCCCAGGCCGATTACCATAACCAAAGCGAGGAAAAACGGAATAATTCTTTTCATTGTTCTCTGTCTCCTTGTGCGATTTCAGAATTTTCTTATATTGTAAAGGGAACAGCCTTGGAATGCAAGGGGGAAAATGATTGGACAAACTGCCCGAGTCAAACAAGGAATTGGAAATTTCAGGAATTATTGCTCCGCGCCCGGGAAGCTTCTGGTAAAATTGTTGCTATTATATGAATTATCCCTTGACTCCGGCATTGAATTCGTGGTATTCTTATGAGGGTATACGAATCCCCCTCTATCGCCGATGCATCCGGTGCTTTCCACTTGGCCGGGTCAACGGACAATGGCGGGTTTTTCAGCGCCTACCGATATCCATCCGGGATACTTCCCGGATGACTTCGCACAACGAACAATGAAAGGAAGACCGTAAAATGAAAAAGACAGCAAGACGTTTCTTGAGTATGCTGCTGGTTCTTTCCATGGTGTTCAGCCTGCTGGTATTCCCGGCGGCTGCAACGGAATCCGAAGAGCCTGCGGCACCTGTCAAAGCTACAGGAAACGCGGCTCCCGCAGCCAAAGCTGCAGAGGACGCGCCCTCCGCCGCAGAGACTGCGGAAGAACCTGAGGAGGAAGCTCCCGTTTTCACCGTGACGGACAGCAACTTCACATTCAAGCTCAACGCGGACGAGATTGATGTCTCCGGCGTGAGCACCAGCAATGTCGAAGTTCCCGAGGACGCGGAGATTGATGAAAACAACCGCGAAATTATCGTTGTCGGTGAGGAACTGAAGAACATCACCGTGCTCAATGAGGACGGCGAGTCTGTTGCTCTGACGGAGGAGGAGATCCAGACAATTCTGTATCTGTACAGCCAGTACCAGAAGGTTATGGCGGATAACGCCAATATTTACGGTGTTCAGACACCGTTCTTCCTGGAGTTTAATGACAACAAGGAAGATGGTCTGGGCATTCTGGGCGAGATGCTGGTTTTGGCGGGTACGTCCGTGGACGCGGTCAGAAACGGCGATTACAGCTATGATAATCTGGTCGGCATGATCCAGAACTTTACTTATACCTACGCGCTTGGCGCCCAGTATTATGGTGAAGCCATTCTGGCCGCCCAGAAGGAGGCTCTCGAAGTGGTGAAAGCCTCCGGGGCTAAGACCGAGGCACAGAAGCTGCTGGTTCTGAACAGTTGGCTGGCTCAGAATAACACCTTCGATATGCCCTACATCATGAATGCGGACTCTGACAAAAGCGGCACCATCGAGGATGATGAGAAACTGATGGAAGCGCCAAACGGCCCGCAGAAGCCTGAGCATTATGATGATGTTTATAACATCGTCTATCAGGATTATACAGACCAGCTCACGAAGATGTTCCACGACCAGATCTATGATGGAGTCGTAGCGCAGCTGCGCCAGCAGTTCTATGAAAACGCCATCAAGAACATGGTTTATCAGAACGCTTACAATGCGGGCGTGGAAGCGGCCGTGAAGCAGGACTATATCGATAAACATTTCGACGAGGAATATGAAGCCGAAAAGCAGCGCGTGTATGATGAAGTTTATCAGGAAGCCTATGAGCGGTATCTGGCTGAGAGCTGCGAGCATGAGCCAGAGGCTGTATTCACCTGGAATGGAACCCCTGAGGATGACTTTGCGGGCACGGCCGCTGACATCGTCTGCAAGAAGTGCAATACAACAATAAAAGAGGATGTCCCTGCGGAAGTAACATATGTCTTCACTGAGAGTGTAGCATCTACCTGCAAGGTTCCCGGTAAGGATGTTTACTACGCCGAGGTAACTGTTGACGATGTTTCTTACAAGAGCGAGCCTAAGGAAGTCGAACTGCCGCTTGCGGAGCATCAATATGTGGATAACAAATGCACGGTTTGCGGCGCGATAAAGGATGACTCTGAGGAGCCCAAAGAAACACAACCCGAGGAAACGCTACCCGAAGAAACAGAATCTCCCGTAACGGACGAAGAAAAGGCGCCCAGCGTGAATGAGCTGTCTCCCGAGGAGAAGGCGGCTGCCCTCGCCAAGGCTGAGGCGGAAAAGGCCGTTAAGGATCGTGATGAGGAAATCCGTCAGACCGCAAAGGAAAAGGCGGAAGCGGCCTATGATGCGCTGTCTGAAGAGGAAAAGCAGGAGCTGACCGATCAGTTCGTTGACTCCAACGAGGAAGCAGTCAGCCAGATTAAGGCCCAGGCCAATACGGCTGCCGAAAACTTCATGACCGAACATGAAGACGCAATTGCCGAGGATGCCCCCGGCTTTGTGGAAGCGACCTTCGGCCCCCAAGCTGCTGCGCAGCTGGCGGCAGCCTGTGACAACTTCATCGCAGACGCTGAGGAAAATGGCATTGAGGTTGATCCTGATAACGCTCCGGGCTACAAGATGACTGTCGAGGAATTGACCCAGAACACCATGGAGAATGATCCCATCGTGGATGTTAATGATGACGGCCAGCCGGATCTGACTGCCAATCAGGCGATTCCTGTCTTTGCCGATCAGGCTGCCGCAGGTATGACCACCGGTGTCATCAACGGCTGGAAGGGCTGCCATATCGGCGCTTTCGGCTTCGGCACCTCCGTGTGCCTGGGCTATGCCAAAGCATATACGTATCTGATTCAGTGTATGCATCCCGAGGTCTATGGCGTCAGCGCCGATGCGGATATGACCGTATCTTCCAACTGGAAGACGGCTGATGATCTGTATGTCTATGACGAGAACGGCAAGCTGGATGTGGACTCCGGCTATCTGGTTGACACCGTCCGGGTCACCTTCGATACCGAGGTTTCCATGTTTGGCCCCGACAACACCTCCAACTTCGGCGAAGTCCACTTCTGGAATGCCGTGAAGGTGGATGGAAAGTGGTATTACATCGACCCCTGCTATGTGGACGTTTATGTGGAAGTCATGTCCCGTGACCGGGTGGAAACCGACGGCAACATGAATCATCTGTACTTCATGTTCAGCCACACCTCCGCTGTCACTATGTACGATGGCTACACGAATACGGACTTTGGCAGCGACGGCAGCGGCATTACCAGCCTGTACGCGGATACCGCCACACATACGGATTACGAGGACTCCTGGATGTCCCGTATCAACTGTGTCCCCTATTTCGCGGATGGCTACGCCTACTATGTCTACGACTCCACCGACCTGCTGACGATCATGGAGGACTCCAAAAATCCGAGCAGCTTCAGCGACATGGATACCGATGCCCTCTACAAGCTGGTGCGCCATAAGCTGACGGACACGGATGCCGGCGACAATGGCGACACGGATTATGATACGCTGATTACGTTCAACTATGAAAACGACGACGGAGAGCTGGAAGCCCGGGTCTATAATCCCAAGGCCAAAGATATGGTCAAGAACGAGTGGCTGACCGAACTGGTGAGCCGGCATCTCACCTACGCGGAAGTTTACCCCGCGGTAGAGATTACCTCCGTTCTGTATGGCGGAAAGCTCTACTTCAACCTGAATAACTGCATCCTCTCCTTTGATTTGGAGACTTATGAAGTGGCGCTGGTGAAGGAGTACAACACCGTATACGGTGTTCGGGACGACAATGTGGACTTCGGCGGCAAAGCGTTCTCCATTACGACCAAGGATAAGGCCGACTTCACTGTTGAGAACCATCCCATCGCCGCGCTGAATCTGGTGGGCGATGAGCTGACGGTCTCCATTGCCACCAACTTCGCCCTGATCTCCGGTAAGAAGGATCGAACCAACCCCGCCATCTGTATTGAGGTTGGCACGGACGAAGATGGTAAACCTATTTATCAAGAAAACGGCTACGGCTACGAGTACGAGGAAAGCAACTACAATCCCAATTACAACACCTTCTTCAACAGCGACGAGGGCGAGCAGTATGGCTACAAGAAGGAAGTCAACGACAACGACGAATTCATGTGGTCTGCCAACTTCGTTGAGAAACTGAGTATGGCCCATCTGACAGGCGGCAGCCATACCTACAAAACGGTCACGGTAGAGCCGTTCTGCGGCATTGATGGCTTCACCGAGGATCGGTGCACCGATTGCGGCGCGGTCAAGGCGAATTCCCGCGTATACGACAGGGGCACCGCCCATGAGCACCACTTCATCCGGTTCGATGAGACCTACTATACCAAGGACGATGGCGGAAGCTGGAATAAGGGCACCTCCTACGTCTGCCCCATGTGCGGCTACGCAGTCAGTGAGCCTACCGAGCCGGGCAGCTACGCCGATGAGGAAGAGCAGGCCGAATACGAGGAAAAGAAAGCCGAGTATGAAGCCGCTGCCGAGAGCGCCGGTCATACCTACGTTCCCGTCGACGCCGTATGGAGCGAGGACGGCACCTCTGTGAGCTTCAGAAAGCTGGAGTGCAGCAGCAACTGCCTCGAAAGAAAGCCTTATCTGGATGCACTGCTGAACGATGACAGTATCAGCGTAACGGTTGCCAAGGAGGATGAAGATCCCGTCACCGCCCAGGCAGAGCTGAAGGAACACGAAGGCGACTGCACCGTTGGCGCCGTTGCGGTCTATGTGGCGTCCGGCGAAGTGAATGGCTATGCCTACACGGCCACCTATAAGGTGCAGCTAAGACCCAGCGAGCACATTTTTGACGACAACGACATCTGCAAAGTCTGTGGCACCGGCAGAATTATTCGCCTCTCCGGCAAGACCCGGTATGAGACCTCCTTCGCCATTGCGGACAAGCTGAAGGAAACGCTGCAGGTTGAGACCTTTGATACCATTGTCGTTGCCTACGGCGACAACTTCCCCGACGCGCTGGCCGGCAGCTATCTGGCAGCGCAGAAAAACGCGCCCATCCTGCTGACGCAGCAGAAGAATGACAGTGATGTTCTGGCGTATATCCAGAAAAATCTGAGCCAGGACGGCACGGTCTACATTCTGGGCGGCAGCGCGGCAGTTTCTGACGCATTTGCCGATGGCCTGAAGGATGCCGGAATCGCATATGAACGGCTGTCCGGCAAGTCCCGTTACGAGACGAATCTGGCGATTCTGGAAGAAGCTGGTCTGAACGGAAATGAGATTCTGGTGTGTACGGGCGAATCCTTCGCGGACGCACTGGCTGTCTCGGCTGTGAACAAGCCCATCCTGCTGGTGAACGGGACGGAAACCACGCTGACGGATGCGCAGAAGAATTATCTGAACGCGCTGGATGGCGAATACACGTTCTATATTATCGGCGGCACTGCGCCGGTCAGCGCGGAGCTGCAGGTTGCGCTGGGTGCCTATGGCAATGTGAAACGCATTTCCGGAAAGGGCCGGTATGAAACCTCTGTGGCGGTAGCGGAGACGTTCTTCACGGATGTGGAGCGTGTGACTCTGGCTTACGCGCAGGACTACCCCGACGGCCTGTGCGGTGGAGCTCTGGCCTGCAAGCTGGGCGCTCCCGTGCTGCTTGTGGAGTCCGGCAAGGAATCCGCGGCGGCGGATTATGTGGCCGAGAACGGCATTAAGCGCGGCGTCGTCTTTGGCGGAGCCGGCCGAATCACGGACGAATCCGTCAGAACGGTATTTGACTTGCCTGCGGATGCGGAGATTGAACTGATCAGATATTCGTAAGGAAAAAACCAAGGCGGCGTGGGAAACCACGCCGCCTCTTTATAATAACTTAGCCGCCCCCAAAAAGGGGCGGCTAAAGCCAAATTGCGGTTGGCATATCACTTCGTGCGTTAACAATCATGGCAGAAAAACCCGGAAAGGGATAGCTTGACCAAAGATCCTTATTGCACGATCCGAAGTCCCCATAGCTGGTATTTTCGCGTAATGGATGTAAACCCTTCTTTGCGCAGATACGGTTTCATGGAGCTGTCAGAGGCAGAATTCACGCCGTCAAATTGAAAACCGGCTTTCAGAATTCCCTTGGAGCTGGCGGCATTGTCAGGAGATGTATAAATGATAAAGCGACCAGGGCCTTCTGAATCATGGACAATGGCTCTGAGCAGTAATCCGTAGTAGCCATTGCCGCGGTATTCTGCTTTTGTATTAAAATCAAATAGAATTGCCGTTTCGGATTCCCGCATATCAAATCCAAAATCGGTTTCACCAATATAAAAATGCTGCTTGTAGGCGAGCCATCCACTGGACACGACGATTCCATCATGAGATACCAGACACCAAAAGGAGGAGCCGTCCGCCACCCTTTGCAGGTTTTTGTCTGTGAATGCTACCTGATATTGTTCGCAGAAATCCTGATAGGCTCCTGTATCGTGGGCTTGAATCCGGATCAAACGCAAAGCACCGAAATCGGGCGGCGTACAGTCCGTGATTGAGTAAAATAATTGCTTTTGCTTATACAGCTTCAGCCATTTTCTATGCTGCTGACGCAATTTCTGAAACACAGTCATTCTCTCCGGATTGATTTTTTCGAATGAATAGGATTCCATGTTTTTCAGGAAATTGTCGAATTCTGCCGTAACAGAATGATAGCCAATGGCGTAACGGTGTTCATCCGGATTCCAGTAGGAGTAGGAATCCATTGCTTTTTTGATTGCTTTTCCTGCACGGCCGGCTGCTTTCGTGATGGTGGGATCAACCGGAATCAGCCGGGGATTATCCCGAATCTGGGCAAAGAGATAGGGCTCAATAAAGAACCGGACTTCTTTGAGAATTCCTTTGCGCAGCAGGTTATCGGCGGCTCTTCCAAGCGCTTTATGATCCGGGTGCTGAGACGGTCCGTTGTTGGGGGAAATGGTGCAGACTACCACATCTGCGCCAAAGATTGAAAGATAATGCTGAATCAGGTTTTCCGCATCCTTCACAGACAGGGAGCCGTCAACCTGCCGGTTTTCCGGAATATGAACATTGGATGCTTTTACGCCCAAGGCTGTACAGCTTCCGGTAAATTCACGATCTCTCGCCTGCGTGAATTCCTCATTAGACAGATTATAAGTATGTGCGCCTTCATGGAAGGAACAGCTTTTTCCGTTCGATAATGCTTTCCTGACAGAGGATTGCGACCCATCCGTACATAAAATGACATGAACATGGAATTTCTTCTGAACGCTGGCGCAGATATCGATACCCATGGTGATCAGCTCATCGTCCTGATGGGGACAAAAGTAGAGCACCGTTTTCTTTCCCTGAAACATATAGAACCCCTCCGTTGACACCGGTAACCAACTATGATATATTACATTGTATACCATTTAGGGAGATAACGCAATATGAGAATCAAAATCCAGAGATCCAGCGATCCGGGGGATTGGGAAAAAGTCAATCCCAATTTTATCTATAACCGGTTCGACCTGTTCTGCAGCGCCGGAGAATTTGAGACGGTGAGAATTCTGAATGGAAATGCGACGAAAGTGCTGGAGTATCGGATTACCGGAGATCAGGCAGAACTGGGACTGTGGCTGGTGCCGATTACCAAGGAGGAATTGGAGCGGGTTATCTGTTTTATCGCTAAAAACCATCCGAATGTCAAGAAAATCACATATAAAAATGGTGTCCTGCCCTATGGAAATGCCAAAGCGCATAATCATTTCAGAATCGTTTTTCCGGAGACTAGAGAAGAAATGATGAGCCGTATTTCTTCCAAGTCCCGATCCAAGCTGCGGAAAAAAATCAAAGCAGCAGAGGAAGCTTATGGAAAAATGACCATTTCGGAATACGACAGAAGCAATCTTCCGGTTGACATCGTAGAAACATTTTTTAAATTTAAATACGAAACCCGAAACAGAAAATACAACATGACTGCGCTTGCGTATCTGGATCGGTATCATGTTTCAAACTGTTATGTGATCAGGTTTGGCGATACAGTTGGCGCAATCCGCTTTTCCTGCGAGCAGTGCCCGGTTGTATATGGTGAGAATTTCACATATAACCCTGAGCTGAAAGACTATTCACTGGGAAGGGCGGTTTTTATCTATCATTTGATTCGAATGGTGGAAAAGAAGCACACAGAAATGTTCTTTGCCGGTGGAGATTATGAGTATAAAAGACACTACGGGAGCATTGAAGAGACACTGTATGACTGCGAAATCAAGGTATCTGATTTCAGTAAACTAATTGCGCAGGAGAGCCTGTTGGGGAGATGCAAACAGCTCCTGAAGAAACTTCTCCGGCGTAAGCCATAAATTTGCGCCTGCTTGTTTTCACGGAGTTTGGCGGTGCACCATCATGGAAATGAGGATAAAATGAAAAAACCTGCGATTTCAATGATTATACTTGCGGATGCTTCAGGGGGCTGCCTGGCCAAAACCATAGATTCTCTCCGGACGCAGACATTTCAGGATTATGAAGCCCTGATTGTTGGAAGCACAGAAAAAATTGATGCGTTCCGGGTATTCTTTGATAAGCGGGATGAGCGGTATACGCCTGTTGCGGTCGGGAATGCCGATCGGGGCATGGCGAAAAATCGGGGCCTGTCTGCAGCTACCGGCGAGTATATTCTTTTCCTGAACAGCGGAGATATTCTCTGCGGGAAGATGCTGGAAGAACTCTATCGGGCAGCGTCTGGAACAGATTCGGATATTGCGGTATGCGATTTTCAACATGATGTTCAAGGCAGGCCAGCGCTGTGCAAAGCCGTGAATCGGAGCCGGCTTGCCGCTGACAAAGATACCTTTTGCTACCGCGACTGCCCCGATGATATCATGCGCGTGTTGGATTCCTGCCTAAGCAATAAGCTGTTCAGAAAATCCTTCTTACAGAGTCACGCGCTGAAGTTCAAGGAGCATTCGACTTCCGATGAGTTTGCGTTCACCGCGATCTGCGCGGCGTCTGCTGAGAAAATTGCATCTATATCGAAGCCTCTAATTTTCCTTGGGGCAGATGCAGATTCGACTGAAGCAATCAGTCTGGCGGATATCAAAGAGGCAGTTTTTGCTGCTGCGAAAACAGTGCGGGAGCTTCCTTACGGTGATATTCTGGAAAATGCCGTCTTGAGTTTTGTAATAGACAGCTTGATCCTTTCATTGACCCGCTATGTCAAGCGTTTTGCGGAGCCGGATTCAGCGGATTTCTATCAAATGGCCCACGATACATTCAATCGCGCAGAGTTTGAGTGTGTGACAGCTCAAACCCTGCATAACCAGAATCAATATCTGGAATTCTCAACCATCCGTAAGCACGGCTACGAGACCATGAAGCGGCTCATCAGCCGCCGGATCATTGTTTCTTTGACCAGCTATCCCCGGCGGATTGGCGGAGTGGCCAAGATTCTGGAATCCATTTACACCCAGACGCGTAAGCCGGATGAGGTGATTCTCTGGCTGGCTGAGGATGAATTTCCCGGAAAAGAAGCGGATCTTCCGCAGGATCTGATCACCTTAATCCGGGAAGGGAAACTCTGTGTGCGCTGGTGCGACAATTTAAAACCCCATAAAAAATATTTTTACGCGTTGCAGGAATATGTGAACGATGTGGTTGTCACGATCGACGATGACCTGCTCTATCCAAAGGATATGCTGGAAAAGCTTTACAGGAGCTATTTATTGTATCCGGAAGCGGTATCGGCGGTTCGCACCCATTTGATCCTGATCTCGGAGCAGAATACCATATTACCCTATAATTCCTGGCCGCAGGAAACAGATACCTGTATAAACGAGCCGTGTATGCAGTTACTGGCAACCAGTGGCGCCGGTACGTTGTTCCCCCCCAATCTGCTCGATCATGCTTTTTTTGACAAGGAAGCCATCAGGGAAACCTGCCCCATAGCAGATGACTTATGGCTGAAAGCGGCGGAGGCGATTTCAAACGTTCCGGTCGTTCTCGCGCGACCCTATGAGCAGCTGCAAATTCTTCCAAATTCTCAGGAAGAGGCGCTGTACCATGCCAATATGAGGCGCAATCAGAATGATGTCCAGTTATCGAAAATCATAGCCTGGACGGACAGAAAATTCGGAGCGGGCACCTTGATTCAAAAGCTGAAAATGCCCTACAACGGTGTCTGCCTTTGCGGCATCGAAGCGGTAAGTGGGCTTCTGGACAAGGAACGAAAAACCAACAGAAACAAAAGAGTGACTGCGGAGCGAAAATTGCAGGGAATGCAGGAAACGCTGAAGAATACACAAAAACAGCTTCAACGCGCAGAAGAACAGAATCTCCGGGTAAAAGCGGAATCGGATAAGGCGCGGGATGCTTTGCAGCAATCGAAGGGAAAACCGGCTTCTTTGGGAAAAGAGAATACAAATACGCGGGCAGAGCTTCACCGGGCCGAGAACATGATCCCTGTCAGGAATCAGCTTGCGGAGCTGGGAAAGATGCTGCGCTCCCGGCGGCCGGCAGGCGGTTTTTCTCCGGTCTGGTGTCTGAAATACTTCATTTACCTTTTGGCCTGGGTTCCGGAAAGGATTCTGTCAGGAATGATGTATTGCTTGAAAAACGGTTTTTCTCATACAATGAAGCAAGCGGGCAGAAAACTGTTTGGCAATCGGAAATAGAATTCACGAAAACCTGCCCTGAAACAATAGCCCATTACACGAAATCTCTCCCTTGCAGGATCAGGGAGAGATTTTGGATTATTGGAGATGATCCGAACGGAGCACAGGAGCCTGCGGCAGCGTTATAAAGAAGCTGTCCAATCTGCTGCTATCCCAATGTTGCGGCCATAACCGCTTTGATGGTGTGCATTCTGTTTTCGGCTTCATCGAAAACAAGGGATCGGCTGCTTTCAAATACTTCGTCCGTGACTTCCATGGCTTCCAGACCGAACTTCTCGTGAATCTGGCGACCGATTGTGGTTTTCAGATCGTGGAAAGCGGGCAGGCAGTGCATAAACCGGCACTGGGAACCGGCGGCTTCCATCACGGCCTTGTTGACCTGATAGGGAAGCAGATCGTCAATCCGCTCTTTCCAGACACCCTCCGGCTCACCCATGGATACCCAGACATCCGTATAGATTACATCGGCACCGATAACGGCGGAAGTCACATCCTCGCAGAATTCCAGAACGGCGCCGGTCTGGGCGGCAATTGCCTGACAGGATTCAATCAGCGCCTTGTCCGGGAAGTATTTTTTGCAGGTGCAGGCTACGAAATGCATCCCCATTTTTGCACAGCCCACCATCAGGGAGTTTCCCATGTTGTAGCGGGCGTCGCCCATGTAAACCAGCTTAATTCCCCTGAGCTTGCCGAAATGCTCCTGAATCGTCAGAAAATCAGCCAAAATCTGGGTAGGATGAAATTCGTTGGTCAGGCCGTTCCAGACGGGAACGCCGGCATACCGGGACAGGCTTTCCACAATCTCCTGTCCGAAGCCCCGGTATTCAATACCGTCGTACATCCGGCCGAGCACCCGGGCGGTGTCCGCGATGCTTTCCTTCTTGTTCATCTGGGAGCCGCTGGGGCCAAGGTAGGTCGAATGCATTCCCAGATCCGCTGCCGCCACCTCGAACGCGCAGCGTGTGCGGGTGCTGTCCTTTTCAAACAGGAGGGCGACATTTTTCCCTTCACAGAGCTTATGGGAGATACCTGCTTTTTTCTTCTGCTTCAGATCGGCTGCCAGCTCCAACAGGCCGCTGATTTCATCGGGAGTCAGATCCAGCAGTTTCAGAAAACTTTTATTTTTCAAGGAAATCATCTGTTATTCTCCAATCTTTTCTTTGACATAGGCAATCTGCGCTTCCACGGAGGCCACAGAGGTTCCGCCCTCGGAAATCCGTTTGCGCACACAGGTCTCCAGCGAAATCTCCTGATACACATCTTCATCAAACAAATCGCTGAATTTTTGGTATTCCTTCAGCGGCAGATCCTCCAGAACGGTTCCTTCGGCGATGCAGTGCGCCACAATGGAACCGGAGATCTTATAGGCGCTGCGGAAGGGAAGTCCCTTTTTTGCCAGATAGTCCGCCAGATCGGTTGCGTTGATAAAGCCGGTTTGGGCGGCTTTTTTCATGCGGTCTGTGTTCGCAGTCATGGTGCTGACCATGCCGGTAAACACCTTCAGGCACATCTCGACGGTGTCACAGGCATCAAAAATGCTCTCCTTATCCTCCTGCATATCCTTGTTGTAGGCCAGCGGGAGACCCTTCAGGGTGGTGAGCAGCGCCATCAGATCGCCGTAGACCCGGCCGGTTTTGCCCCGAACCAGCTCCGCCATATCGGAGTTCTTCTTCTGCGGCATGATAGACGAGCCGGTGGTGTAGGCGTCGGACAGCTCTACGAATTTGAATTCCCAGCTTGACCAGAGAATAATCTCCTCGGAAAAGCGGGACAGATGCATCATCAGAATGGAGAAAGCGCTGAGCAGTTCCACGCAGAAGTCCCGGTCGGACACGCCGTCCATGGAATTCAGGCAGATCCCGTCAAACCCCAGCTTGGCAGCCTCAAACCGGCGGTCGGTGGGGTAGGTGGTTCCGGCCAGTGCGCAGCAGCCGATGGGGGACTGGTTCATCCGGTGGCGGCAGTCCGCCAGCCGGTCCAGATCCCGCAGCAGCATCATGGCGTAGGCCATCAGATGGTGGCCGAAGGTGATGGGCTGCGCCCGCTGCAGGTGTGTGTAGCCGGGCATGATCGCGGCTTTGTAGGTTTCGGCCTGGGCAGTAACGGCGCGAATCAGCTCTTTGACGAGTGATGAAACGGTGTCGGTTTCTTCCCGCAGATACATTCGAATGTCCAACGCTACCTGATCGTTTCGGCTGCGGGCGGTGTGGAGTTTTTTGCCCACGTCGCCCAGCCGGTTGGTCAGCTCCTGCTCCACGAACATATGAATATCCTCACAGCTCATGTCGAAGGCCAGCTTGCCGCTTTCCAGATCCTGCAGGATTCCGTCCAGTCCGTCAATCAGGGTGTCGCAGTCCTTCTGCGGGAGAATGCCCGTGGCCCCCAGCATGGCGGCGTGAGCCATGGAGCCGGTGATATCCTGCCGGTACATCCGGCTGTCAAAACGGATGGAGGAATTGAAGTCGTCTGCGATTTGTTCGGTTACGCCGTCCGTCCGTCCGGCCCACATTTTTGCCATGGTGAATTCCTCGATTCGGATTAAAGTTTTCCCTGCTCCTGCAGTGCCTGAACCTTGGTGGACAGACCCCACAGGTTGATAAAGCCGGCGGCCTGACCCTGATCGTAATCGCTCTCACCGAAGGTGACCAGCTTTTCAGAATACAGGGAGTAGGGCGAAGTCATGCCGGCCGGGATGATGTTGCCCTTGTACAGCTTCAGCTTGACGGTTCCGGTCACGTGCTCGTTGGCCTTGTTGGCAAAAGCAGTCAGCGCCTCCTGCAGAGGAGAGAACCACTTTCCGTTGTAGATCAGATCGGCATAGTCCACAGCCAGCTTCTGCTTCAGATGCAGCGTATCCTTGTCCACAGTGATCATCTCCAACTGCTGGTGGGCAAAGTAGAGAATGGTGCCGCCCGGTGTTTCGTATACGCCCCGGTCCTTCATACCGACCAGACGGTTTTCCACAATGTCGATGATGCCGATGCCGTTGGCGCCGCCCAGCTCATTGAGCTTTTCAATGATCTTGGAGGCCTTCATCTTTTCGCCGTTGATGGCCACAGGCGCGCCGGCCTCGAAGTCCAGCGTGACGTAAGTGGGCCCGTCGGGAGCCGCATAGGGGGAGACGCCCATCTCCAGGAAGCCGGGCTTATCCAGATTCGGCTCGTTGGCGGGATCCTCCAGATCAAGACCCTCATGGCTCAGGTGCCACAGGTTCTTGTCCTTGGAATAGTTGGTTTCCCGGCTGATTTTCAGAGGAACATGATGGGCTTCCGCATAGTCGATTTCCTCATCCCGGCTCTTGATATCCCACTCCCGCCAGGGGGCGATGATCTTCATGTCGGGGGCGAAGCGCTTGATGGCCAGTTCAAAACGAACCTGGTCGTTGCCTTTGCCGGTGGCGCCGTGAACGATGGCATCCGCGCCCTCCTCCAGCGCGATCTGCGCCAGCTTCCGGCCGATGACGGGACGGGCAAACGCGGTGCCCAGCAGATAGGTCTCGTACTTGGCATCCATTTTCAGGGATGGAATGATGATTTCATCCACCATTTCATCCACCAGATCGGCGACGATCAGCTTGCTGGCACCGGTGGCCAGCGCCTTGGCTTCCAGACCTTCCAGCTCATCGGCCTGCCCCACATTGCCGGCGACGGCAATGATTTCCGGGTTGTTGTAGTTTTCCTTCAGCCAGGGAATGATGATGGAGGTATCCAGACCGCCCGAATAGGCGAGCACGACTTTTTTAATCTCTTTCTTGTCCATGATGTGTACTCCTTTGTGAATATAAATTCAATATATGCACTGATTATACATCCTTCCTTCGGCTATGTCAAGTATAAAAATACAAAAAAATCGGCGCATGCATTGTATACAGAGTATATTCTTGCATTCTGTACAATGCCTGCGCCGAATCCTCAGCGTGTATTATTCACTTTGTTTAGGCCCTTTTGCAGAGGCGGTCAGGCTGTCCACATATTGGGAAGCAGCCCGGGCGGAACGTCCGCCGCGGCCGAGCACAAACCGTTCGGCACCCGCGTCCAGCTCCTCGGAACTGAGAGTCAGCCCCCGTTCCCGTGCCAGATGGTGGACAATATCCAGATAGGTTTTCTTGTCCGGGCGTTGGAAGGTGATCTGAATGCCAAACCGTTCGGACAGGGAGATGATCTCCTGCATGGTGTCGTTTCGGTGAATATCGTCGCCCTCCCGGTCGGAAAAGCTCTCTTTCACCAGATGACGGCGGTTTGAGGTGGCATAGATCACCACATTCTGGGATTTCGCGGAGACGGAACCCTCCAGAATCGCTTTCAGCGCGCTGAAATTGTCATCATCCCGCTGGAAGGAAAGGTCGTCAATAAACAGGATGAATTTCAGCGGGTTGGTGTTGAGCGCGTCGAGAATCTCGGGAATCTGGTGAAGCTGCTCCTTGCGGACTTCCAGAATCCGGAGTCCCTTGCCGTACAGCTCGTTGACAACGGCCTTCACCGTGGAGGATTTTCCGGTTCCGGCGTCACCGGTCAGCAGGATATTGGCCGCCGGCTTTCCGTCCAGCAGTGCCTGGGTATTGTCGAGGATGATCTGCTGCTCCCGCCGGTAGTCAACCAGAGAGGCCAGCGTGACGCTGTCCGGGTGGCGGACGGGAACAATCACGCCCTTCGGGTTCAGGAAGAACATCCGGTATTGCGCATAGATTCCATAGCCCAGCTTTCCGATGTCGCGGATTCTGGCACGGTAATAGGACGGAATGTCCAGTTGAACCGGCGGGAAAGCGGGCAGGAATCCGTCCCAGTCCAGCCCCTGGCGCAGAGTCTGGGGCGTCAGATCCGCCACGGACTGGAGAATGTTCAGCTCTTCATTCAGGCATGCGGTCATCTCTGGCGAGGGCGTTTTCCCGCTGCCTACCAGACGGATGAAAGCGTTTTCGCTGTCGGCGGTAATCTTCTGAATATGCTCCGCCAGAGAATCGCTTCCACAGCAATAGAGCCGGGAGAGAAACGAGGCATAGCGGGATACGGCCTGCTCCGCCGGGGCGGATTCCACACAGTCCAGAAAGCCGCACAGCGCGGAGATGACCGGATCGTCCAGCAGCGCCCGGAAGATGGCAAGGGACTTCAGGCGGATGTTCAGATTGGATAAATCGGATCGTTTCATATGTTCAGAATTGCGCCCTTCGCGCCGCTGGAAACCAGCGCGGCGTACCGCTTCAGATAGCCGGACAGTTCCTTTTTCCTGGGTGTGAAGGCGGCCATCCGCGCTTCATATTCTTCTTCGCTGATTTTCAGTTCCAGACGGTTGTTGGGAATATCAATGCTGATAATGTCGCCCTCGCGAACAATGCCGATGGGGCCGCCGGAGGCGGCTTCGGGGGAGACGTGGCCGATGCAGGCACCCCGGGTGGCGCCGCTGAACCGGCCGTCGGTAATCAGCGCCACGGAGTTGCCCAGACCCATGCCCATGATGGCGGAGGTGGGGTTCAGCATTTCCCGCATACCGGGGCCGCCCTTGGGGCCTTCGTAACGGATGACGACCACATCGCCGGGATGGATTGCTCCGGTATGAATGGCGGCCTGGGCATCCTCCTCGCATTCAAAGACCCGGGCGGGGCCTTCATGCACCAGCATTTCGGGCAGCACCGCGCTGCGCTTGACCACGCTTCCCTCGGGCGCCAGATTGCCCTTCAGCACGGCAATGCCGCCGGTGGGGGAATAGGGGTTCTCCACAGGACGAATGACGGCCGGGTCGCGGTTGACAGCGCAGGCGATGTTTTCGCCCAGTGTTTTGCCCGTACAGGTCATGACGGAGGTATCCAGAAGATCCAGTTTTGTCAGCTCTTTCAGCACGGCATAGACGCCGCCGGCCGCATTCAGATCCTCCATATAGGTGGGGCCGGCCGGTGCCAGATGGCACAGATTGGGCGTCCTGGCGCTGATTTCGTTGGCCATGTCCAGGTTGAATTCCACACCGCACTCATTGGCGATGGCGGGCAGATGGAGCATGGAGTTGGTGGAGCAGCCCAGCGCCATGTCGGCGGTCAGGGCGTTTCGGATGGCGGCGGCGGTCATGATATCCCGTGGCCGGATATCCTTGCGTACCAGTTCCATCACCTGCATACCTGCGTGCTTGGCCAGCTCAATTCGGGCGGAATACACAGCGGGGATGGTGCCGTTGCCCTTCAGCCCCATACCGAGAACTTCCGTCAGGCAGTTCATGGAGTTGGCGGTGTACATACCGGAGCAGGAGCCGCAGGTGGGGCAGGTGTTCTCCTCACAGACGTGGAGCTGCTGAGCGTCGATTTTCCCGGCGGAGAATGCGCCGACTGCCTCGAACATACTGGAGAGACTGGTTTTCTTCCCGTCAACCCGTCCGGCCAGCATGGGGCCGCCGCTGACAAAAATGGTGGGGATATTGCACCGGGCGGCGGCCATCAGCAGACCGGGCACGTTTTTGTCGCAGTTCGGAACCATGACCAGACCGTCGAAGCCGTGCGCCTTTACCATGGCCTCGGTGGAGTCGGCAATCAGGTCGCGGGTCACCAGAGAGTATTTCATGCCTTCATGCCCCATGGCAATGCCATCGCAAACCGCGATGGCGGGAAATACGATGGGGGTGCCGCCGGCCATGGCCACCCCCAGCTTGACCGCCTCCACAATCTTGTCAATATTCATGTGGCCGGGTACGATCTCGTTATGGGAGCTGACAATGCCGATCAGCGGACGGCTCAGTTCCTCGTCCGTCAATCCCAGCGCGTGGTACAAGGAGCGGTGCGGCGCATTCTGCGGGCCGTTTACAATGGTGTCTTTGATCATTGCGGGAAACCTGCTTTCTTTAATAGGATGTGCGCCGGGAGGCGGCGCGGAATAATGAGATTGCACCTGTCAAAAGCGGTTCGACAGGTGCAAATCGTATCAGTTGTTGATCAGCTTATCCTCGTCGCTCCAGCTATACAGCTTGCGGATCTCAGCGCCCACAACCTCGGAGGGATGCTCGGAGGCCAGCTTGCGCATGGCGTTGAAGTGAACCTGACCGCCTGCGTCGGACATATCCAGCAGGAAGTCCTTGGCAAAGGTGCCATCCTGAATGTCTTTGAGAATCTTCTTCATGGTTTTCTTGGTTTCGTCGGTGATGATCTTGGGGCCGGTGATGTAGTCGCCGTATTCAGCGGTGTTGGAGATGGAGTAACGCATTCCGGCGAAACCGGACTGGTAGATCAGATCGACGATCAGCTTCATCTCATGGATGCACTCGAAGTACGCGTTTCTGGGGTCGTAACCGGCTTCCACCAGGGTTTCAAAGCCTGCCTGCATCAGGGCGCACACGCCGCCGCACAGGACGGCCTGCTCGCCGAACAGGTCAGTTTCGGTCTCGGTGCGGAAGGTGGTCTCCAGCACGCCGGCGCGGGCGCCGCCAATACCCAGGGCATAGGCCAGACCGATGTCCCAGGCGTCTCCGGTGGCATCCTGCTCCACGGCGATCAGGCAGGGAACACCTTTACCGGCCAGATACTCGCTGCGCACGGTGTGGCCGGGACCCTTGGGGGCGATCATGATGACGTTGACATTCTTGGGGGGCTTGATGCATCCAAAATGAATATTGAAGCCGTGGGCAAAGGCCAGCGTCTTGCCCTCAGTCAGGTTCGGCTCGATAGATTCCTTGTACAGCTTGGCCTGCTTTTCGTCGTTGATCAGAATCATGATGATGTCGGCGGCCCTGGCGGCTTCGGCGGCGGTCATAACCTTCAGACCCTGTGCCTCTGCCTTGGCCCAGCTCTTGGAGCCTTCGTACAGGCCCACAACCACATCAACGCCGCTGTCCTTCAGGTTCAGGGCATGGGCGTGACCCTGAGAGCCATAGCCGATGATGGCCACGGTTTTCCCGCTGAGCTTCTGCAGATCGCAGTCCTGCTGATAGAAAATTCTGTTCATAATAAGTCCCTCTTTCTTTTGTAATCAAATAAATACGTTTTTGGTGATGGTGGAACTGCCCCGTTCCAGGGAGATAATACCCGTGCGGCAGATTTCAAGAATCTCAAAATCCCGCATCAGATTGACAAAGTTTGTGATCTTGCGGCTGTCGCCGACCATCTGGATCATCACGGAATCCTTGGTGTAGTCCACGATTTTTCCCTCGTAGGCTTCCGTAGCCGCCGTCAGGCCGCTGCGGTTGTCCGGGTTGTTGGCAATTTTGATCAGGAGCAGCTCACGGCTGACCGTTTCCTCCGGATTGAATTCCAGCACGGACTTCACATCGGGCAGCTTGTAGAGCTGATTGATGAGCTGCTGCTTGGCTACCGTGTCGCCCTCGGACTGAATGGTGATTCGGGAGAAGGTGGGGGATTCCGTTTCACTCACCGCAAGAGAAATAATATTGAACTGACGGCGGCGGAACATACTGGTTATCCGGTTCAGAACACCGAACTCGTTATTGACCAGAATGGCAATGGTAAATCTGTTCATCTCAATCACCAATCCTTACAATAATGTCATCCATGGAGCCGCCGGGGGGCAGCATGGGAAGAACAAACTCATCTTTGTCCACGGCGCAGTCGATCAGATAGGGGCCGTCATAGGCAAAAGCCGCTTTCAGCGCCCCATCCAGCTCCTCCAGTGTCAGCGCGCGGCTGGCTCTGGCGCCGAACGCCTCGGCAAGCTTCACGAAATCCGTCTGCCGCTGATCCAGCGTGGTGTTGGAATAGTGCCTGTCAAAAAACAGGGTCTGCCATTGACGCACCATGCCCAGAACGCCGTTGTTCATGACCAGAATCACCATGGGAATCCGTTCGGACACGGCGGTGGCCATTTCGTTCAGGCACATTCCAAAGCTTCCGTCGCCGGTTATCAGCACGCTGCGCTGGCCGGTTCCCAGTTGGGAGCCGATGGCGGCGCCCATGCCGAAGCCCATGGTGCCCAGACCGCCGCTGGAGATAAACCGGCGGGAATGGCGGAATTTCAGATACTGGGCAGCCCACATCTGATGCTGACCCACGTCGGTGGCGACCGGGGTGTCGTCATCCAGATAGCGGTTCACCGTCTCCAGAATCGCCCGCGGCGTCATGCCGGGACGGTTGTCCTGATTTCGCAGCTCCTCCGCCTTCAGTTCGGCAATTTCATCCTGCCAGGCGGGACGTTTGACCGCATCCAGCAACGGAAGGAGCATCCGCAGGGTTTTCTTCACATCGCCCCGCAGGCCGTGGGCGGGATTCACGGTCTTGCCCAGCTCCGCACCGTCAATGTCGATATGCACGATTTTGGCGGAGGTGGCGAATTTCGCCCGGTTGCCGGTGACCCGGTCGTTAAACCGGACGCCCAGCGCGATGATACAGTCGGCCCTGTGCATGGCCATGGAGCAGGCGTAATGGCCATGCATACCCTGCATTCCCAGAAAGCGGGGATGCTCCGAGGGGATGCCGGACAGACCCATCAGGGAGCAGCCCAGGGGCGCGTCAATCTTTTCGGCCAGCTCCAGCAGTTCTTCCTGGGCGTTGCCGGTGATCAGACCGCCGCCGAAATAGATAAAAGGCCGTTTCGCGGCGTTGATGCAGTCGGCCGCCTGCAGAATCCGAACCTCCTTGGCGGGCGCTTTTTCATCGGCCTGAATGGGGGGCTGGGGCTGATAGAAGTACATGGCCGTCTGGACATCCTTCGGCACGTCGATCAGCACCGGGCCGGGACGGCCGGACTTGGCCAGCCGAAAGGCTTCTCGGATGGTGTCGGCGAGCTTGTCAACGGAGCCGACAAAGAAATTGTGCTTGGTGATGGGCAGGGTGATGCCGGTGATGTCGATCTCCTGAAACCCATCGGTTCCGATGACGGTGGTGGGGACGTTGCCCGTAATCGCCACCAGCGGAACGGAGTCGATATAGGCGGTGGCGATGCCTGTGACCAGATTGGTTGCGCCCGGGCCGGAGGTGGCGATGACCACGCCCACCTTGCCGGTGGCGCGGGCGTAGCCGTCGGCCGCGTGGGCGGCACCCTGTTCGTGGGCGGTCAGAACGTGGCGCAATTCCTTCTGGAATTTATACAGAGAATCATAAATATTGATTACCTGACCGCCGGGGTAACCGAATACCACATCGACGCCCTGTTCAATCAGGGTACGAACAATGATATCAGAGCCGGATAATTTCATGCTGTCATCCTTTCGTCATGTGTTCCAAAATCAGGTTTCCCATTTCCGTGCAGCCCACCTTCCGGCAGCCGGGTTCGCAGATATCCGCGGTGCGGTATCCGCCGTCCAGGACGGCGCCCACAGCCCGCTCGATGCAGTCGGCCTCGTCCGAAAGGTCAAAGGAGTAGCGCAGCATCATGGCGGCGGAGAGAATGGTGCCGATGGGGTTGGCGATATCCATGCCGGCGATATCCGGAGCGGAGCCGTGGATTGGTTCATACAGGCCGCAGGAGGTTTCCCCCAGACTGGAGGAGGGGATCATACCGATGGAGCCGGTAATCATGGAGGCTTCATCGGACAGAATATCGCCGAACATATTCTCCGTGACGATCACGTCAAACTGGCTGGGATTCTTTACGATCTGCATGGCGCAGTTGTCAACCAGCATATCGGTCAGCTCCACGTCGGGATATTCGGCGGAGAGACGGTGCATGACCGATTTCCACAGCCGGCTGGAATCCAGCACGTTGCTCTTTTCCACGGAGCACAGCTTTCTGCGGCGTTTCCGGGCGGTCTCAAAGCCGATGCGGCCAATGCGCTCAATCTCACTGTCGCTGTAGCGGAGTTCATCAACCGCAATCTTTTCAGAGCCTTCGGTCATTGTTTCGTGCTTACCGAAGTAGATGCCGCCGATCAGTTCCCGGACGATGATAAAATCGATGCCCTTTTCCACTATGGCGGGCTTCAGCGGGGAGGCGGAAGCCAGTTGGGGCCAGATCTTGGCAGGACGGTTGTTGGAATAGACGCCCATTCCGGCGCGCAGCCGCAGCAGACCCTTTTCCGGCCGTTTTGGGCCGGGAACGTCGTTCCACTTGGGGCCTCCGACCGCGCCCAGAAGGACGCTGTCGGAGGCAACGCATTTTTGAAGCATTTCCGGGGGCAGGGGATCGCCCCATTTGTCAATGGCGCAGCCGCCCATGTCCACCTCGGTGTATGTAAACTCGTGGCCGTAAAGCGCGGCGGTTCGATCCAGAACCCGCAGCGCCTGCCCCACAATTTCCGGGCCAATGCCGTCGCCGCGGATAACCGCGATGTTCTTTTTCATTGGATTATTCCTCCTTCAGCGAGGCGAGCAATCCGCCCTTTGCGATGATATTCTGGATGAAGGGCGGGAAGGGCGCGGCCTGATAGGTCTTGCCGGTGGTGATATCGGTGATGACGCCGGTGTCAAAATCCACGCTGACTGTATCCGCTGCCTGGATTTCTTCCGCAGCCGCTTCACATTCCAGAATGGGCAGCCCAATGTTGATGGCGTTGCGGTAGAAAATCCGGGCAAAGGACTTGGCGATGACACAGCCGACTCCGCAGGTTTTGATGACCAGCGGCGCGTGCTCCCGGGAGGAGCCGCAGCCGAAGTTCCAGCCCGCCACGATCAGGTCGCCCTTGGCAATCTTTTGGACAAATCCGGTGTCAATGTCTTCCATGCAGTGCCTGGCCAGCTCCTGCGCGTTGGAGGTGTTCAGGTAGCGGGCGGGGATGATCACATCGGTATCCACATTGTCGGGGTATTTGAAAACGGTTCCCTGTGCGTTCATTTTCCTGCCTCCTTCGGTTCGGTGATGTAGCCAGTCAGGGCGCTGGCCGCGGCAGTGGCGGGACTGGCCAGATAAACTTCACTTTTCACGTGTCCCATCCGGCCGACGAAATTGCGGTTGGTGGTGGCGATGCACCGCTCGCCCGCTGCCAGAATGCCCATGTAGCCGCCCAGGCAGGGCCCGCAGGTTGGGGTGGAGACGATGGCGCCCGCGTCAATAAAGGCGGTGACATAGCCCCGCTGGACACATTCCCGGTAAACGGCCATGGTGGCGGGAATGATGATGCAGCGCACGCCGGGGGCGACGGTTTTTCCGTTGAGGGCGTGATATGCCGCTTCCATATCTTCCATCCGTCCGTTGGTGCAGCTTCCGATGACGACCTGGTCGATCTTGATATCATGCAGTTCGGAGGCGGGTCGGGTATTCTCCGGCAGATGGGGACAGGCCACGGTGGGGACGATCCGGGACAGATCAATCTCAATGGTCTGCTCGTATACCGCGTCAGGGTCAGCGGTATAAATGACGGGTGCCCGCTCGCACCGTCCGTTCATATAGGCCAGGGTCACGTCGTCCACCGGGAAAATGCCGTTTTTTGCCCCGGCCTCGATGGCCATATTGCAGATGCACAGGCGATCGTCCATGGACAGGCTGGCGATACCGGGGCCGGAAAATTCCATACTCTTGTACAGGGCGCCGTCAACGCCGATTTTTCCGATGATGGTCAGAATCACGTCCTTGCCGCTGACGTTCGGGGCGAGAGAACCAGTCAATTCAAACCGGATGGCGGAGGGCACCTTGAACCATGCCTTTCCGGTTGCCATACCGGCGGCCATGTCGGTGGAACCGACGCCGGTGGAGAAAGCGCCCAGCGCGCCGTAGGTACAGGTGTGGCTGTCCGCGCCGATGATGCAGTCACCGGCGGTGACCACACCCTGCTCGGGCAGCAGCGCGTGCTCAATGCCCATTTTACCCACGTCGTAGAAGTGGCTGACGCAGTGAGAGCAGGCGAATTCCCGGCACTGTCTGGACTGCTCCGCTGCCTTGATATCCTTATTGGGGACAAAGTGATCCAGTACGATGGCGATCCGGTCCTTGTCGAATACATCTCGAAATCCTGCTTTCTGGAACTCGTTGACCGCGACCGGCGTGGTAATGTCGTTGCCCAGAACAAGATCCAGCTTTGCACTGATCAACTGGCCCGCGGCGACGGAATCCAGCCCGGCATGGGCGGCAAGAATTTTTTGTGTCATGGTCATTTCCATGGCGATTCGCCTCCTTATTCCCGAATCATATTGTTGTAAGCGCTGAGCAGCGCGCTGATACTGGCTTTGATGATATCCGTGTCGGTTCCCGCACCCCAGTACAGGGTTCCGTTTTGGCTTTCAATGCCGATGTAGGCGGCGGCTGTGGAGCCGGAGCTTTTCTCCTGCACGCTGTGCTCGGTGTAAACCTTCAGTGTGTAGCAGTCGCCCACGTAATCCTTCAGGGCGTTGCTGACCGCGTCCAGAGAGCCGTTGCCGGAGGCCGTGATGGTGGTCGGCGTGCCGCTGCGCAGGAAGGTGACCGCGGCCTGAACATTGCCGTCCTGCCGGGTGAAGTGCATTTCGGAGATGGCAATGGGGGAGTGGATGTTGAGATAATGATCCATAAAAATGGAAAGGACATCGTAGTTCTTCAATTCCCGGTGGTCGTGATCGGAGATGCCCTTGCACAGGTAACCGAAATGCTCCCGCATCTTCGGCGGCAGGCTGTAGCCGTAGGTCTGCTCCAGCAAATATCCAATACCACCCTTGCCGGACTGGGAATTGACCCGGATCACATCGGCGTCGTAGGTGCGGTTGATATCCTTGGGATCAACGGGGAGATAGGGAACAGTCCACTGGTGAAGCTGTTTTTCCTCCCGCCACTTCATGCCCTTGGCGATGGCATCCTGATGGGAACCGGAGAACGCAGCGAATACCAGCGCGCCTGCATAGGGTGTGCGCTCATAGACATGCATCCGGGTGCATTTTTCGTAGGTTTCCACGATGGCGGGCATATCGGAAAAGTCGAGATTCGGTTCCACGCCGTGGGAGAACATATTCATGGCCAGCGTAACAATATCCACATTGCCGGTGCGTTCGCCGTTTCCGAACAGGGTGCCTTCCACCCGGTCGGCGCCGGCCAGCAGCGCCAGCTCCGTATCGGCTACGCCCGTGCCCCGGTCATTGTGCGGGTGCAGGGAGAGGGTCACATACTCCCGGTATTTGAGGTTTTCACTCATATACTCCACCTGACTGGCGTAGACATGGGGAAGGCTCATTTCCACGGTGACCGGCAGGTTGATGATGACATTGTTGTCCGGGCCGGGCTCCAGCACATCCAGAACCGCGTTGCAAACTTCCAGCGCGTATTCCGGTTCCGTTCCGGTGAAGCTTTCGGGAGAATACTCAAAGCGGAAATTGCCCTCATATTCCGCCGCCAGCTTCTTGACCAGCTTGGCGCCCTCCACGGCGATCTGCTTGATTTCTTCCCTGGACTTTCTGAAAACCTGCTCCCGCTGGGCCACGGAAACGGAATTGTAGAAGTGAATGATGGCGCTGGGTGCGCCCTTGCAGGCATCAAAGGTTTTGCGGATGATGTGCTCCCGGCACTGGGTCAGTACCTGCACCGTCACATCCTGGGGAATCATGTGGTTTTCGATCAGGGTTCGCAGGAAATCATATTCCGTTTCGGAGGCGGCAGGAAAGCCAACCTCGATTTCCTTGAAACCAACTTTCAAAAGCAGTCGATAGAATTCCAGCTTTTCATCCAGGCTCATGGGGATCACCAGACTCTGATTGCCATCCCGCAGATCCACGCTGCACCAGGCGGGAGATTTTTCAATGTGATCCTTCTGTACCCATTTGTAGTGGCTGCCCGGGGCGGGGTAATAGCCAATCTGATATTTGCTGGTATTCATGTCGCTGCTCCTTTACTGTGATGATACGATTTTGAAGCCCTCTTTTTTCAGGGCGTTGATAATCTGCTGTACGTGCTCGTAGTTGCGGGTTTCCATGCCGATGCGCAGGTAACAGCCGTTGATGCTTTCCGTGTCGCCGGCCCGCTCGTGGTGGACGTTGGTGACGTTGCCCCCGCAGTCGGCGATGATCCGGGACACGTCCTTCAACTGCCCCGGCTTGTCCACCAGCTCAATCAGGAGGGTGGAGCTGCGGCCGGACTTCATCAGACCCCGTTCAATGACCCGGTTCAGACTGGTCACATCGATGTTGCCGCCGGAGACCAGACTGACGACCTTCTTTCCCCTGGTGGGGAACTTGTTGAACATGGCGGCCGCCACGGAAACGGCGCCCGCGCCCTCGGCGATCATCTTCTGCTTTTCAATCAGGGTGAGAATTGCCGCGGCAATTTCGTCCTCGGTGACCACGGCGATATCGTCCACATATTTTTTGACCATTTCAAAGGTGATTTCGCCGGGCTTCTTCACCGCGATGCCGTCGGCAATGGTGGAAACGCCGTCCAGAGCTTCTATTTTGCCGTGGTGAATGGCGTTATACATACTGGGCGCACCGGCAGCCTGAACGCCGTAGACCTTGATGGAGGGGCGGATGGATTTGATGGCGAAGGCTACGCCGGAGATCAGTCCGCCGCCGCCGATGGGGACGATGACTGCGTTGATATCGTCCAGATCATTGACAATTTCCAGACCAATGGTGCCCTGACCCGCGATGACGTTCTCGTCGTCAAAGGGATGAACGAAGGTGTAGCCCTTTTCGTCCCGCAGCTCCAGCGCCTTGGCGTAGGCGTCATCGTAGCAGCCCTCCACCAGACAAACCTGGGCGCCGTAGCCCTTGGTGGCCTCGATTTTGGAGATGGGCGCGGAATCCGGCAGACAGATCAGTGACTGAATGCCGCACTTGCTGGCAGCCAGCGCCACGCCCTGGGCGTGGTTTCCGGCGGAACAGGCGATGACGCCGCGTTTCTTTTCTTCTTCGGAGAGCATAGCAATCTTGTAGCCGGAGCCGCGCAGCTTAAAAGATCCGGTGTTCTGCAGATTTTCCGGTTTCAGATACAGTTGGCAGTCCGGGGCAATGCCGTAGGCCTTTGCCAGCGGCGTGGGGCGAATGATGTTTTTCAGAACGACGGAAGCGTGAAAAACCTTATCGATTGTCAACATATCGGGAGTTCCATCCTTTTGATAATTTTTATAAAAAAGCCCTGTCTCTTGCGTAACAAAGAGACAGGGCTTTTACAAACACATAAAAAACCTTGCGGTACCACTCTTTTTGCCGCTTACGCGGCCGCTCACTGTGACCCAACAGTCACGCCCCTGATGATAACGGCAGGGTTCCGTCCGTCCTAGTAGGCGATCCTTCGCCGTTCAGACCGGCCGCTCCGAGGCCAGTATGCAGCTTCGCCGGTGACTGACTCGCACCAACCGTCAGTTCTCTGGCATCGGTCGTGAAGCTGGTTTTTTCCTCTTCCTTGCGTTTGGTATGAACTTTTGGAAAATCATAACATAGGAATCGAAATGTGTCAAGAGGGGAAACAAAGGCCTCTGTATAAAAAACACAACCGGCCTTATTCGATGACCTGAATCCATCCTGCCGGGGCGGGCACGGTGCCCATCTGGATGCCTCTCAGCGTGTCATAGAGCTTCTGAATCACCGGACCCATACCGGCGTAGCGGATTTCCTTACCGTGATCCACGATCTTTCCGACGGGGGAAATCACTGCCGCGGTGCCGCAGAGGCCGCACTCGGCAAATTCGCCAATTTCGGACAGGGCAACGGGACGCTCTTCCACTTCCAGATTCAGATAATCCTTCGCAACCTGCAGCAGAGAGCGGCGGGTGATGGAGGGCAGAATGGTGTCGGATTTGGGAGTGACCAGCTTGCCGTCTTTCGTGATGAAAATGATGTTGGCGCCGCCGGTTTCCTCGATGTGGGTGCGGGTGGCGGAGTCCACATAGACGTTTTCGTCATAGCCCTGCTCGTGGGCATCCACGATGTTGTACAGGCTCATGGCGTAGTTCAGGCCTGCCTTGATGTGCCCGGTGCCCTTGGGCGCGGCCCGATCCAGATCGGAGATCCGCAGGGTCAGGGGCTTCACGCCACCCTTGAAATAGGGGCCCACGGGCGTGGTAAAGATGCGGAACTGGTATTCATTTGCGGGCTTGACGCCAATGATGGGATCAATGCCGAACATAAAGGGGCGGATATACAACGTGGCGCCGGACCCATAGGGCGGCACATACGCGGCGTTGGCGCGGACGGTTTCCACCACAGCCTCCACAAATTTGTCCTCGGGAAATACGGGCATCCGCATTCTGCGGCAGGATTCCGCCATCCGGGCGGCATTCAGGTCGGGGCGGAAGCAGACGATATGGCCGTCGGCCGTCGTGTAGGCCTTCAAACCCTCAAAGCAGGTCTGGGCATACTGCAGAACACAGGCGCACTCATTCATTTCAATGGTGGCGTTGGTGGTCAGACCGCCCGCGTCCCATTGACCGTTTTTGAAGTTGGCCACAAAGCGCTGCTCGGTCTGCACGTAGCCAAATCCCAGATTGCTCCAGTCGATATTTTTCTTTTCCATAGAGAGACCACCTTCCTCACAATTAAGCGTTATTCTACCACCGCAAATGTGAATGGTCAATAGCAATTGCAGAAAATGTTTTTATCGGGCGGCCATTTGTCCGCGATTCGGAAGGAGGCGCCATTACGGCGGCTCAATCAAATCCGGTTCAGCAGCGCTTCCGCAGTGCTTTGATCAGCAGATCTGATTATTGTGCCACTAGCGTAACAAAAATCAGCGGTTGCTGCCAGAAACTACCGCGCAACTTTTGGTTGCCGGGTTTATTTTCGCTTCAGAGCGCGTTTGGCTGCCGCCTTGGAAGCGGGCTTTGCCGCCGGTTTCCTGAGCTTGGGCGGCGGAGCGGTGTGGGCGGCGGGCCGGGGCGGCACAGCCCGAATCAGGCATTTCGGGCCGGAGCCGATCAGATCCTCCCGGTGCGCCTTGATTAGGGCTTCCTTGACCAGATAATAGTTCTTTGGATCGCGGTACTGAATGAGCGAGCGCTGCATGGCCTTTTCGTGGGGGTCCGTTGGAACGTAAACCTTCTCCATCGTGCGGGGATCCAGCCCGGTGTAGTACATGACCGTGGACAGGGTGGAGGGGGTGGGGTAGAAGTCCTGCACCTGCTCGGGATTGTAGCCCATGTCCCGGATGTACTCCGCCAGCTCCACGGCCTCCTTCATCGTAGAGCCGGGATGGCTGGACATCAGATAGGGAACCAGATACTGATTCATGCCGTACTGCCTGTTCAGGGCGAAATACTTGTCCACAAACTGGTTGTACACCGCGTTTTTGGGCTTGCCCATGCGACACAGCACCGCGTCGGATACGTGCTCCGGGGCAACCTTCAACTGGCCGGAAATGTGGTATTGAACCAGCTCCTTAAAAAAGGTATCCTTTTTGTCCGCCAGCAGGTAATCAAACCGGATGCCGCTGCGGATAAACACCTTCTTCACACCGGGAATTTTCCGCAGCTTGCGCAGCAGCGCCACATAGTCTGCGTGGTCGGCGTTGAGATTCTTGCAGGGGGTGGGATACAGGCATTGCCGCCCGCCGCAGGCGCCCTTGGTCATCTGCTTTTCGCAGGCCGGGTGGCGGAAATTGGCGGTGGGGCCGCCCACATCGTGGATATACCCCTTGAAATCCGGATCTTTCGTCATTTGCTCCGCCTCACGGAGAATGGATTGGTGGCTGCGCACCTGAACAATCCGCCCCTGGTGGAAAGTCAGCGCGCAGAAGGAACAGGCGCCGAAACAGCCCCGGTTGGAAACCAGACTGAATTTGACCTCCTCAATGGCAGGGACGCCTCCGGCCTTTTCGTAGCTGGGATGATAGGCTCGGCAGTAGGGAAGATCGTACACCGCGTCCATTTCTTCAGTGGTCAGGGGCTTCTGGGGCGGGTTCTGGACGACATACAGGTTGCCGTAAGGCTCCGCCAGCCGCTTGGCCGTGAAGGGGTCGCAGTTACCGTACTGAATTTTGAAGGACTCGGCATATTTTCGGCGGTCGGCTTTCAGCTCCTCATAGGGTGGAAGCACAATGGTAGGCAGGCTGTCATCCAGTTGGGCGGTTTTGAATACGGTGCCGTCGATGTAGGTGATATCCTTCACATCCATGCCCGCGTTCAACGCGTCCGCGATTTCCACGACGCTTTTTTCACCCATGCCATACATCAGCAGATCCGCCTGACTGTCCAGCAGAATGGAGCGCTTGAGATGATCCGACCAGTAGTCATAATGCGCCAGGCGGCGCAGGGATGCTTCAATGCCGCCGATCAGGATGGGCACGTCCTTGTAGGTCTGCCGGATCAGGTTGCAGTAGACCACGGTGGCGTAGTCCGGCCGCTTGCCCATGACGCCGCCGGGGGTGAAGGCATCGGTTTTCCGGCGGCGCCTGGCAACAGAATAGTGGTTCACCATGGAATCCATATTGCCGCCGGACACCAGAAAGCCCAGCCGGGGACGGCCATAGATGTCGATGGATTTGGGGTTCTTCCAGTCCGGCTGGGAGATGATGCCGATGGAATAGCCGTGGCGCTCCAGAACCCGGCTGATAATGGCGTGGCCGAAGGAAGGGTGGTCCACGTAGGCGTCGCCGATGACATAGACGAAGTCGCACTGCGTCCACCCCCGATTCAGCATATCCTGTCTGCAAATTGGAAGAAATTCCATAAGCTACCTCCAGCAAGCTGTTTTTTTCAGTATATCAGAAATCCGGCGGAAAGAAAAGCGGGTTTTCCCGCGGATTTCGCATTTTGCCGGAAGGACAGAAAAAAGCACCTGCCGAAGCAAGTGCTTATCTGGCGACCCGGAACGGACTCGAACCGTCGACCTCCAGCGTGACAGGCTGGCGTGCTAACCGACTGCACCACCGGGCCATTCAGATCTGCGGATACTATAGCAGATAATCCGCCGTTTGTAAAGACCCAAAACAGAAAAGTGTCCGGCTTGAGAGAGAAAACAGGAGGATGCGCACACCATACGGTCGTTTGTGCGTCATACACGGGCATATTTGCCTCGTTTTTGTTCAGAGAAAACAAAAAGAAAGCAAAAAAACTGTAGCAATTATCCAGTTTCTGGATTGACAATCGGGAAAAAGAAAACTATACTATCCTATATCCACCATTCAGGGAGATTTTTGAAAATGGTTTTCAAATGGGAAGTGACGCTGCCTGCTCTTTCCGGCAGCAGACCCCGTCAGGCTTACATCTATCTGCCGGATTATTACAACGAAGATCAGCTCAGAAGATACCCCGTCATGTATATGTTTGACGGACATAACGTGTTTTTTGACAGTGATGCCGCATTCGGAAAGTCATGGGGCATGAACAGCTTTATGAGCTGGACGAGAAAGCCGCTGATTATTGTGGCGGTGGAGTGCAACAAGGTTGGCAACAACCGTCTGGAGGAGTATTGTCCCTACGGCTTCAGCGACCCCAAATACGGGCAGATCCGGGGCAGAGGCAAGCTGTACATGGACTGGATGGTAAATACCCTCAAACCCTATATCGACGAGAATTACCGCACCCTTCCCGACCGGGAGCACACGATTATCTGCGGCTCCTCCATGGGCGGCCTGATGGCGCTGTATGGTGCTACGGTATACAATCACGTGTTCCAGCGGGCGGCCTGCCTGTCGCCCAGCCTGTGGACAGGCCCGCGGAAGATTCAGCGGCTGGTGGAGCAGGCGGACGTAAAAAACGATACCACCATCTATATGGACTACGGCAGTGAGGAAATGTTCAATCATCCCTCCAATGTGAAAGCCCTGATGGATATGGACCGGCTTCTCGTAACCAAGCGGGTGAATCTGGCCTTCCGGATTGTACCCGGCGGCACCCATTCAGAGGCTTCCTGGGAAAAACAGATTCCCATTTTTATGGATTGTCTGGGACTATAACAGAGAGGAAAGAAACAATATGGAAATTCGTTACTACAGGCACTGGAGCAGCTTCCTGAACCGGGACATGGAGTTCAAGGTTTACGGCCACAGCGGAAAGCCGGTCATGTTCATTCCCTGCCAGGGCGGCCGCTTCTTTGACTTCGAGAACTTCCACATGGTGGATCACTGGGCCCAATGGATTGAAGAGGGACGCTGCACGGTCTATTCCATCGACTGCATCGACAATGAGGCGTGGGGCGCGCAGGGCGCGGACAACCGCTGGCGCATTGAAAACCACGAACGCTGGTTCAACTATGTTGTCAACGAGTGCGTTCCCTATATCAGGCATCTGAGCGGGGAGCGCTGCGGCTATGACCAGAAGATTCTCACCTTCGGCTGCTCCATGGGCGCCATGCACGCGGCCAACCTGTTTTTCCGCCGGCCGGATCTGTTTGACGGTGTGTTTGCCATTTCCGGCCTCTATGACAATCAGGAGTTCTTCGGCAGCTACTGCGACGATCTGGTGTACAACAACTGCCCGGTGCTGTATCTGGAGAATATGCCTGCCGACCACTACTATATGGATCTGTACAATAACCACTCCAAAATCCTGATTGTGGTGGGCCAGGGTGCGTGGGAAGGGCCGCTGGTGGAGTCTACCCGCCGTCTGGACGCGGTATGCCGCCGGAAGGGAATCAACGCCCGGTTTGAATACTGGGGCTATGATGTGGATCATGACTGGCCCTGGTGGTTCAAAATGGTGGAAACCTACGTGCCCCAGCTACTGGGATGAGATGGACGGAAAAGCTCTAAATCCAAAATATAGAAAAGGAGACGCTGCCCTTTATGAAAAATTTTGTCTTTATTTCCCCCAATTTTCCGCTGACCTACTGGAAATTCTGTGCTGAGCTGAAGAAAAACGGAATGCGCGTTCTGGGCATCGGAGACAGCCCCTATGGCGATCTGCCCCAGGAACTGAAAAACGCGCTGCACGAATACTATAAGGTTTCCAACCTTGAAAACTATGACGAGGTATTCAAGGCCGTTGCGTTTTTCTCCTTTAAGTACGGTAAAATCGACTGGCTGGAGAGCAACAACGAGTATTGGCTGATGCAGGATGCCAGACTGCGCACCGAGTTCAATATTTCCACCGGACCCAAGCTGGATGAAATGGACAAGATTAAGTTCAAATCCGCCATGAAGGCCTATTATGCCAAGGCAGGCCTGCCCACTGCCCGGTATCATCTGGTGGAGGGCTATGAGGATGCCGCCGCTTTCGCGCAGGAGGTCGGGTATCCCGTGGTGGTCAAGCCTGACAACGGCGTGGGCGCCAACAACACCTACAAGCTGCATAACGATGAGGAGCTTCACTTCTTCATCGACCACAAGGATGACAATGTTTACATCATGGAGGAGTTTGTCAACGGCTATGTCCAGACCTATGACGCCATTGTGGACTCCAGGGGGGAACCCCTGTTTGAGTCCGGCAATGTGACCCCATGCTCTCTGATGGACATTGTCAACGATGGCGGCGATTCCGTTTACTATCTGGTGAAAGATCTGCCCGAAAAGATCCGCGATGCCGGCCTGCGGACAGTCAAGGCGTTCGGCGTCAAGAGCCGGTTCATCCATCTGGAGTTCTTCATCCTGAACGAGGATCAGGAGGGACTGGGCAAAAAGGGCGATATTCTGGGTCTGGAGGTCAATATGCGCCCCGCCGGCGGCTTTACCCCGGAGATGTATAACTACTCACAGGAGACCGATGTATACAAGATCTGGGCGGATATGGTGGCATTTGACTGCAACACCAAGCCCATCGGAAATCACCACTACTGTGCGTTCTTTGGCCGCCGGGACGGAAGGCATTACAAGCTGGATGACTACGAGGTCATGCTGAAATACGGCAAATGCATGAAGATGTGGGGCCGCATCCCGGATGCCCTCTCCGGAGCCATGGCAAACCAGATGTATGTCGCCAATTTTGACACCATGGAAGAGATGCTCCAATTCTACGGGGATCTCTCCGCGCGCTACGAGTAATCAAACAAAAAGCACATCCGCCGGCTTTTCGGCGGATGTGCTTTTGTCATGGGATCAGCCCAGCAGAACGTCCGAAACCAGCATGACGCAGAAGCCCACCAGCAGCGCGTAGGTCACGCCGCGGGTTTCAGCGTGGTGCGTTTCCGGAATCATTTCGTCACTGATTACATAGAGCATGGTGCCCCCGGCAAAGGCAAGGGCGAATGGAAGAATGGAGGCGGCTATGCTGACCGCAAAGAAGCCCACCAGGGTGCCCAGCACTTCCACCAATCCCGTGGCCATGGCGCACAGAAAGGTCTTTTTCAGGCTGATGCCCGCCGCCAGCATGGGGCCGATGATGACCATACCCTCGGGAATGTTCTGCAGCGCGATGCCGCCGGCGATCAGCAGCGCCTCGGAGGTGCTGCCCGAACCGAAGCCCACACCGGCCGCAATGCCCTCCGGCAGATTATGAATGGCAATCGCGGCAACAAACAGCAGAACCTTATTGATTCCGTCACTGGCGGGATGGTTTTCGATTTCCGTTCCCATCAACCGGTGCAGATGGGGAACCAGCCTGTCGATCAGCGTCAGCGTGTAGGCACCCACAAAAATTCCCGCCACGGTGGTAATCAGGCCGAACTTTCCACCATATTCCACAGAGGGAAGAATCAACCCCAGCACTGCCGCTGCCAGCATGATACCGGCGGCAAAAGACAGGACAATATCGCTGAACCGGTGGGAAATGTTTTTAAACAGAACGCCCAGCACCGCGCCGATCATGGTGGCTCCGCCCACGCCCAGCGCGGTTAACACAACAATACGCATAATGAGTTCCTCCTTGTTTTGCTCCCATTATACGACGGAAAACAGCCGGATGCAATGAGAATAATGGTTGGCAACGGAAAATTGATGTGATATAATGTCAAAATAAGGCGGCAATTCCGTGAATTGGATGTTCACCTGCCGCCCTGTGGTTTCTGAAACCCGCCGGCGTTGGCGGAGAAGATCGGAACAGAATGAACGAGGAGGAACGACCATGCTGAGATTCGGTATGCCCACCCTGATTGAAACTGCATCCATCGAGGAATGCGCCGCGCTTTGCAGCGAACTGGAGCTGGATTTCGTTGAGATGAATATGAATCTGCCCCAGTATCAGGTGCAGACCATGGATGTGCAGCGCCTGAAGTCAGTTGCCCGGGATTACGGCATTCACTATACCATCCATCTGGACGAGAATATGAACATGGCGGACTTCAATCCGCTGGTGGCGGGCGCTTACCGGCAGACAGCCATCGAAACCATTGGACTGGCAAAAAAACTGGAAATCCCCGTGCTGAATATGCATATGCCGGTTGGGGTGTACTTTACCCTGCCGGACAGGAAGGTGTACCTGTTCGGCGCGTACCCGGAGCAGTTTCTGGACGCCATGCGGCAATTCCGGGATGAATGCACCGCTGCCATCGGCGGCAGCGGCATCCGCATCTGCGTGGAGAACTGGCACGGCTATACGGACTATCAGGTGAAGGCGCTGGATCTGCTGCTGGAAAGCCCGGCCTTTGGCCTGACCTATGATGTCGGACATAATCTGGTGCTGGGCGGAACGGATGAGCCGGTGATTCTGGCGCGGAAAGACCGGCTGTACCATATGCATATGCATGATGTGAAGGAGGGCGAAAAGGATCATCAGGCGCTGGGCACCGGGCAGCTGGATACCTTCAAATATCTGGCGCTGGCGCAGGAGCGGCAGCTTTCCGTCGTGCTGGAGACCAAGACCATCGCCGGACTGCGTGCATCGGTTGCCTGGCTGCGGGGACATTCCGACGGATTCTGACAGGCAGCCGGCCTGTTCATCATTCGGAAAAGAATTGTTTATGATTTGTTCGGTTTTTATGAATACGATATGGTAAAATAATGACAGGAGGAACGGAATTTGGATATTTTTCTAACCCTTGCATACCTTTTTTTCATTGGCTCGGTGGCGGGCTGGGTACTGGAGCTGCTGTTCCGCAACCTGACCAGTCGGAATAAAAAATGGGTAAATCCCGGATTCTGCACCGGCCCCTATGTGCCGTTGTACGGATTTGGCCTGTGCATCCTGTATCTGCTGGCATCGCTGGAGCAATACAGCCTGATTGAAAACCCTTTCTGGAATAAGGCAGTGCTGTTTCTGGCCATGGCGGTGTGCATGACACTGATCGAATACGTGGCGGGTGTCCTATGCCTGAAGGTATTCAAGGTGCGGCTGTGGGATTACTCCAATCTTTGGGGAAATGTGCAGGGCATTATCTGTCCGCTGTTTTCCTTCTTCTGGGCTGTGCTGGGCGCGGTGTATTATTTCCTGATTCACCCGTACATTTTGAATGCCCTGCATTGGCTGTCCCAGAATCTGGCCTTCTCCTTCTTCATCGGAATGTTCTTCGGTGTGTTTATCATCGATGTGGCCCATTCGGCGCAGTTGGTGGTGAAGCTGAAGAAATTTGCTGAGGAGCATCAGGTGGTGGCAAACTACGAGGCCATCAAGAATCACATCCGCAATGCCAAGCATCTCAAGAACTACAAATACCGTTTCTTTTCTCCTTTCCGTTCCGACAGCCCGCTGGCTGAACACCTGAAGGAGATGTATGAAACCTTTGAAAAGCAGAGAAAAAAACGAACCGGTGTCAATTCATGACTGGCAGAAATCCGACACAGAGAAAGCGCTCCGAATAAACCGGTATTCGGAGAATGGGCACAGAAGAAGGGAGTAACGCAATGAATGAAGTAAAACGACCCAAGAAACCGCTGATTTTCTATTACTGCGTGGTAATGGTCATTCTGCTGCTGTTTAACCTGCTTGCCATGCCGTGGCTGATGGAGCGGCAGATCAGGGAGGTGGATTATGGACAGTTCCTGTCCATGATTGACAAGGGTGACATCGGCCGTGTGCAAATCGAAAACAATCAGATCACCTTCACGGATAAGAACGAAACGGCGATTTATAAAACCGGCAGGCTGGAGGACGCGAGCCAGTTGACGGAGCGGCTGTATAACGCGGGCATCACCAGCTTTGGCTCGGAAATCGTGGAGGAAACCTCCCCGCTGGTCACCATCCTGCTCTATTGGATTCTGCCGATGGTCATCTTTGTGGCACTGGGGCAGTTCATGTCCAAGAAGCTGATGGACCGGATGGGCGGCGGCGCAAACTCCATGTCCTTCAATATGGGAAAATCCAACGCCAAGGTCTATGTCAAGTCCTCCGATGGCATCAAGTTTGACGATGTGGAGGGCGTGGACGAGGCGGAGGAAAGCCTCCAGGAGATTGTGGATTACCTGCATGACCCGGGAAAATACAAGGAAATCGGCGCATCCATGCCCAAAGGCGTGCTTCTGGTCGGCCCTCCGGGCACCGGCAAGACCATGCTGGCTAAGGCAGTCGCCGGCGAGGCGGACGTGCCGTTTTTCTCCATGTCCGGCTCCGAGTTTGTGGAGATGTTCGTGGGCATGGGCGCGTCCAAGGTGCGCGACCTGTTCAAGCAGGCGAAGGAGAAGGCGCCCTGTATTGTGTTCATCGATGAGATCGATGCCATCGGACAGAAACGGAACACCGGCGGAATGGGCGGTAATGACGAGCGGGAACAGACCCTCAACCAGCTCCTGACCGAGATGGACGGCTTTGAGGGAAACAACGGTGTCATCATTCTGGCGGCTACCAACCGGCCGGAATCCCTCGACCCGGCGCTGACCCGGCCCGGCCGGTTTGACCGCCGGGTGCCGGTGGAGCTGCCCGACCTGAAGGGGCGGGAGGCTATTCTGAAGGTGCACGCCAAGAAGGTCAGAATTGCAGACGATGTGGACTGGAACCGGATTGCACGCATGGCCTCCGGCGCCAGCGGCGCGGAACTGGCCAACATCATCAACGAGGCGGCGCTGCGGGCTGTCCGGGACGGCAGAAAATTCGCCACGCAGGCCGATTTGGAGGAGTCCATTGAAGTGGTCATCGCCGGATATCAGAAGAAGAACGCAATCATGTCCGACAAGGAGAAGATGACGGTGGCCTACCACGAAATCGGCCATGCGCTGGTAGCGGCGCTTCAGACCCACTCCGCACCGGTACAGAAAATTACCATCGTGCCCCGCACCTCCGGCGCACTGGGCTACACCATGCAGGTGGAGGAAGGCAACCACTACCTGATGACGAAAGAGGAAATCGAGAACAAAATCGCCACCTATGCCGGCGGCCGCGCCGCGGAGGAAATCGCGGTTGGCTCTATTTCCACCGGTGCTTCCAACGATATTGAGCAGGCCACCAGGCTGGCGCGGGCCATGATCACTCGCTATGGCATGAGCGACGAATTTGATATGGTTGCCCTCGAAACGGTAAACAATGAATATCTGGGCGGCGATGCCAGTCTGGCCTGTTCCGTTGAAACCCAGACCCAAATTGACCGTCAGGTGGTCGCGCTGGTGAAAATGCAGCACGAAAAAGCCCGGAAGCTGCTGACGGAGAACAGAGAAAAGCTGGAACAGCTTGCGCGGTTCCTGTATGACAAGGAGACCATCACAGGCGAGGAATTCATGAAGATTCTGAATTCCTGACACATAGACACGGAGATGAACTACATGAATACATACAGAGCCGGTATTGATATCGGCTCCACCACGGTCAAACTGGTGATTTTGGATGAAAACGGGAAAATCCTGTACGGCGATTACCGCCGCCACCATGCCCACACCCAGCAGACCCTCAATTCGCTGCTGCGGGAGGCGGAACAGGCAGTGGGCAAGTGTGCCCTGCGCTGCAAAATAACCGGTTCCGGCTCCATCAATCTGGGGAAGGCACTGAACATCGGCTTTGTTCAGGAGGTGGTGGCTGTGGCCACTGCCCTGAAATTTACCGCGCCCCAGACCGACGTGGCCATTGAGCTGGGCGGCGAGGACGCCAAGATCATCTATTTCACCGGCGGTCTGGAGGAGCGGATGAACGGCGTCTGTGCCGGCGGCACCGGCTCCTTCATCGACCAGATGGCGGCGCTGCTTCAGACGGATGCTTCAGGGCTGAACGAGGCGGCGGCAAATTACAGGCAGATTTATCCCATCGCCGCCCGCTGCGGCGTGTTTGCCAAGACCGATATCCAGCCTCTGATCAACGAGGGCGCCACCAAGGCCGATCTGGCCGCCTCCATTTTTCAGGCGGTGGTGAATCAGACCATTTCGGGCCTCGCCTGCGGCAAACCCATCCGGGGCTGCGTGGCCTTTCTGGGCGGCCCGCTTCATTTTCTGCCGGAACTGAAAAAGGCATTTATCCGCACCCTGAAGCTGACGGATGAGACCACCGTCGACCCGGAGAATTCCCATCTCTTTGCCGCCATGGGCGCGGCGCTGGAGGCAGATGACGCCGTTGAGGTGTCGCTGGAGGCGCTGATTGACCGGCTGGAAAAGGGCGTGCAGGTATCCTTTGAGATGCCCCGGCTGGAGCCGCTGTTCCGGGATCAGGCGGAGTACGACGCTTTCTGCGCCCGGCATGCCAGAAGTGTGGTGACAAAAGCCGATTTGGCCGATTACAGCGGCGACTGCTATCTGGGGATCGACGCCGGTTCTACGACGACGAAGATGGTGCTTATCGGGCAGAACGGGCAGCTTTTGTTCTCCCATTACGCCAATAACCAGGGTAATCCCATCATGACCGCCCAGTACGCCATTGGGGAACTGAAAAAGCGGCTTCCCCCCAATGCCCGGATTGTGCGCGCCTGCTCCACCGGCTACGGGGAAGCGCTCCTGAAGTCGGCGTTCTCTCTGGATGAGGGCGTGGTGGAGACCATTGCCCACTGCACCGCCGCCGCATTTTTTGACCCGCAGGTGGACTGCGTGCTGGATATCGGCGGCCAGGACATGAAGTGCATCAAGCTGAAAAACGGAACCGTGGACACCATATTGCTGAACGAGGCCTGTTCCTCCGGCTGCGGTTCCTTCATCGAGAATTTCGCAACCTCGCTGGGCTTTACGGCTGCTGAATTTGCCCAGGAGGCGTTGTATGCGAAAGCACCCGTGGATCTGGGTACCCGGTGTACGGTATTTATGAATTCCAACGTCAAGCAGGCACAGAAGGAGGGCGCGACGGTTTCCGATATTTCCGCCGGCCTTGCCTATTCCGTGATTAAGAACGCCCTGTATAAGGTCATCAAGCTGGCCAGTCCGGAGGATCTGGGCCGCCGGATTGTGGTGCAGGGCGGAACCTTCCACAACAAGGCCGTTCTGCGCGCTTTTGAGAAAATTGCCGGGGTGGAAGCCACCTGCCCGGATATTTCCGGCCTGATGGGCGCGTTCGGCGCGGCGCTGGTGGCGCGGGAGCATTACAGCGGGGAGCGGAGTGTGATGCTTCCGCTGGAGGATATTCTGCACCTGACTTATACCACCAGTTCCGTCCGCTGCGGCGGCTGCTCCAACAACTGTATGCTGACCATCAACAAATTCCCCGGCGGCCGCCGCCATATCAGCGGCAACCGCTGCGAGAAGGGGGCCGGCGGAGCATCCACCGGGAAGAAAGCGCCCAATATGGTGGAGTTCAAACGAAAGCGGCTGTTTGGCGCTTATGAACCCCTGGCAGAGGAAAACGCGCCCCGGGGCGTGATCGGCCTGCCGCGGGTACTGAATATGTACGAGAATTACCCCTTCTGGGCCACATTCTTCAAAGAACTGGGCTTCCGGGCGGTGCTTTCTCCTTTCTCTGACCGGAAAATCTACGAGCTGGGAATGGAGTCCATCCCCTCCGAGTCGGAGTGCTATCCTGCCAAGCTGTCCCACGGCCATGTGCAGTGGCTGATTAACCAGGGAATTCAGACGATCTTCCATCCCTGCGTGTTTTATGAGCATCAGGAGACAAAGGATGCCCAGAACCATTATAATTGCCCGATTGTGGTTTCCTACGCGGAAAATCTGAAAAACAACGTGGAGGCCATTACTGAGGGCGATGTCCACTATATCCGGCCGTTCATCGCCTTTACCAGCGAGAAAACCGTGGCTGACCGGCTGGTGAAAACCGCCGCTGAGGAGTGGAATATCCCGGCCGAGCAGGTGCGCGCCGCGGTACACACCGCTTGGGAAGAGCAACGGAAGGCCAAAGCCGATATCCGTACAGAGGGCAAGCGGCTGCTGGCAGAGATGAAAGCGGCCGGCGGTCGGGGCATTGTGCTGGCGGGCCGTCCCTACCACATTGACCCGGAGATCAACCACGGTATCCCCGAACTGATTACCTCCTACGGCTTGACTGTGTTCACCGAGGACAGCCTGCCGATTGAAGGCGACCCGGAGCGTCCGCTGCGGGTGGTAGACCAGTGGGTGTACCATTCCCGGCTCTATTCCGCCGCCGAATTTGTGGCCGGACGGGATGATCTGGAGTTGATTCAGCTCAATTCCTTCGGCTGCGGTCTGGACGCGGTAACCACCGACCAGGTGGCGGAGATTCTGGAAAAAAGCAACAAGCTGTACACCCTTTTGAAGATTGACGAGGTGAACAACCTGGGCGCGGTGCGCATTCGCATCCGAAGCCTGCTGGCGGCCATGGATATGCGGCGGGAGAAGCAGATCAAGGCACATCCCGTCCATCAGCAGTATCAGCGGACGGAGTTCACCAAGCGGATGCGGGACGCGGGGTACACCATTCTGGCACCCCAGATGAGTCCCATTCATTTTGATCTGCTGGAGCCGGTTTTTAAGAAGCACGGCTATCACATGGTAGTGCTGGATAATGACAACCGCAGCGCCATCGACGTGGGTCTGAAATATGTCAATAACGACGCCTGCTTCCCCTCAATCACCGTGGTGGGACAGATCATGGAGGCGGTCTTGTCCGGTCGGTATGATACGGACAGGCTGGCCATCATCATGACCCAGACCGGCGGCTGCTGCCGCGCCAGCAACTATGTGGCCTTTATCCGCCGGGCGCTGGATAAGGCGGGGCTGTCCCATATACCCGTTATCTCCCTGAACGCCAACGGCATGGAAAAGAATGAGGGCTTCCGGCTGAAGCTGCCGCTTCTGATCGATGTGGTGCAGGCGGTGGTCTACGGCGACCTGCTCATGCGCTGCCTCTACCGGGTGCGTCCCTATGAACGGGTGCCCGGTTCCGCCAACGCGCTGCACGCCATGTGGCAGAAAAAGTGTATTGCCGCGCTGAAGGACAAGCACTCCACCCGGCATTACCGGCGGATCTGCCATCAGATTGTGGAAGATTTCGACTCCTTCCCCATTGACGAGACGCTGGTCAAGCCCCGGGTGGGCGTGGTCGGCGAGATTCTGGTCAAGTATATGCCGCTGGCCAACAATCATCTGGTGGATCTGCTGGAGCGGGAGGGCGCCGAAGCGGTGGTGCCCGATCTGGTGGATTTCCTGAATTACAGTTTCTATAACGGGCAGTACAAGACGGAGTTTCTGGGGGCGAAAGAGTCCAGCGCGCTGATTTCGGAGCTTGGCGTCAAGGCCATTAGACTGATCCGGAAACCGGCGCTGGACGCCCTTCGTAAGTCCAGGCGCTTTGAAGCGCCGATGTCCATTGAGGAAATCGGGGAGCAGACAAAGCCCTTCCTGTCTCTCGGCAACCAATACGGAGAAGGGTGGTTTCTCACCGGGGAAATGGTGGAGCTGTTGAAAACCGGTGTGCCCAACATTGTCTGCATTCAGCCCTTCGCGTGTCTGCCCAATCACGTGGTGGGCAAGGGTGTGATCAAAGCCCTGCGTAAGGCATACCCCCAGGCCAATATTGCCGCCGTGGACTATGACCCCGGCGCCAGCGAGGTCAACCAGCTCAACCGCATCAAGCTGATGCTGTCGGTGGCCAAGGAACGCTGTGCCGAAAAGGCACCGGAATCATAAGAAAAACCGCTCCACGAAGCCGTGGAGCGAATGATTCACCGAACAGCGCGGATGACACCACAGGCGATTTTCCGGCCGGGATTTCCGGCGGGCTGGGTCTGGAAATCGTCGGGATGCTCATGAATCAAGACGGTTTTACCAATCACATCGCAGACCCGGAACCGGCCGGTAAAGACCTGAAGGTGCGCTTTTCCTCCATGGGCAAGCAGCGGCGGCAGGTCTCCCGCGTGGCTGGGGTGGAGGACATCCCGGGGATTATAATGTCCCTTGGAATCGGCAAAGGCTTCGCCGCCGCAGTCACTGCCCTCGTGAATATGGAAAGCGAAGAAATTCGTTTCCGTTTCCGGCAGGCCGCAGAGATCGGCGGTAATCAATGTGCCGCCGCACCGGGAATGAAATTTCACGGTTCCCCGGATACCGGGATATGCCGTGCCGCCCCGCACCCGGGCGACTGCATCGGGCGTTTGCGCGGCCTGACTCAGCATTGCAGCAGCCGCAGGTAATGATTGGCTTCCCGCAGTACATGGTCGGCAAGCAGCGGAAGGATCATACTGCGAATTCGGTTTTGCTCAATTCCCTGAGTTCCGGCGGCTTTAAAATCCCGGAATTTTCGGGTTTCCTGAATAACCTGGGCGGTCAAGGCCTTATCCTGGGCACAGCGGCTGGTACTGAGCAGCGCGCAGTATTCCTTTGAAAAACCGTCTGCCGTGCAGTACAGCTCCCTTTCACAGGGGTCCAGCAGTCCCCGAATGAATTGGGCGTGCTCCATCATAATCTGGTTCCAGAAGGTTTCCATTTCCCGCATGGACTGCTCCGGCAGATTGCCCTCCCGCTGGAGCGTGAGCACGAACCGGCGGTACAGCCGGGCTTCCCGCAGAATATGCTCGATGAGCAGCGGGTAATTCAGCGTGAACAGCGCTCCGGATTGAACGGATTTGAGAATGGATTCTTTCAAATCGATCAAGCCGTCCAGCAGCTTCAGCGCGGTGGTGTTCAGTTGCCGTACCTGACCCGAAAGAGCCGACAGATCGCCGCATTGCCCATCCCGCGGTTTCAGACACAGGCTTTTGGCGGTGATATTGCCGTCAATGGGGATGCCGGTGAGACATTCGGTCTGCTGCTCCGCCAGAACGGTGAACGCGGTCACCACCTCCCCGGAGCACAGCACCGGGCTTCCCACAATGCCGCTGCTCAGAGACACTGTCTGATCCAGCAGTTTTTCAAATTCCTTCCTGAAGGACTCCGCCCGGGCGGCAAAGTCCTTTCCGGCCGGGGTAAAGCCGGCCAGAAGAAACAGGGCGTGCTCCTTCATGATCCGCCCGAAAAACAAATGCAGCTCCAGCGATTGGATTACAAAACGATTTCTGCGCATATGAACCTCCATTCTGAGTGAGATTGTTCCATCGGAATAGTCTATGCGCGAAAGCCGGATCGTGTGAACGGAGGGCTTGCAGGCAGACTTCCCGTTCTCGTTAAGAAAAAGATGAAAATCGCCGGCACTTGTAAAAGTGCCGGCGATTTGACGCTCAGAAATCAGATGTATTGCTGGGTGGCCACGTCGATCACGCCGCGGGTGGTCAGCCGGACGGTTGGAATCACCGGCAGCGCCATGAAGGAAAGGGTCATAAACGGATCGATGCCATTGCCCACACCCTGGGCATGGGCGGCGGCTTTTGCCTTTTCCAGCAGATCGTTCACTTCCACGAGCGGTTTATCGCTCATCAGACCCGCGATTTCCAGCGGCAACTCGGCAATGACCTGACCGTGATTAACCACGACGATGCCGCCCTTGTTTTCGGCAATGCGGTTGACGGCAAACGCGCAGTCCGCATCGTTGCACCCGACGCAGATGATATTGTGGCTGTCGTGGGAGACGGAGGTCGCAACGGCGCCTTCCTTCAGACCATAACCGTGCAGATAGCCGATGCCGATGTGACGGGTGTTCTTATGGCGTTCGACGACAGCCATTTTCAGAATGTCCTCTTCCAGGTTAATGGCGTTGGCGTAGCCCAGATCCTCCGTAATGATCTGCCCATCGATCATTCCGATGACGACCTTGCTTCGGGTCTCGGCAAAATCGGCGGCGCGCAGAACGGGCAGGTGGAAGGTGTCGTGCGCCTTCGCGTTCAGGTGGGCAGGAATTTCGGGCTTGGGGAAATCATGCACCTGACCCTGATCATATACCAGCTTGCCGCGCTTGTATACCGTGACCACATGGAAATCCTTCAGATCTTCCACAACGGCAAAATCGGCCAGATAGCCGGGGGCGATGGCACCCCGGTTGTTCAGCAGGAAATAGCGGGCCGCATGGAGACAGGCAACCTGTACGGTCTGGATGGGATCGGCGCCCATACGCACGGCCTCCCGGCAGATATAGTCGATGTGCCCCTTTTCCAGCAGATCGCTGGGGTGCTTGTCATCCGTGCAGAACATACAGCGGGAGAAGTATTTGGGAGATTTGATCAGGGGCATCAGCGCCTCCAGATTCCGAGCGGCGGTGCCGTCGCGCACCATGATGAACTGCCCCAGGCGGAGCTTGCGCATGGCGTCCTCGGCGGTGGCGCACTCATGATCCGAGTAGACGCCGGCGGCTACATAGGCGTTCAGGTCATAGCCGGTCAGGCCGGGGGCGTGGCCGTCAATTTTCTTATGGTGTGCCTGCGATGCGACAATCTTCGCCACCGTATCGCTGTCAGCGGAGATGATGCCGGGGTAGTTCATCATTTCGGCCAGACCCAGAACTCTGGGATGTTCAAAAAAGCTGTCGATATCCCGATAGTCCAGATTGGCGCCGCTTTCATCCAAGGGAGAAGCGGGGACGCAGGACGGAATCATGAACATGGTGTCCATTGGCAGACCCTCGGTGGCGGCCAGCATATAGTCGATGCCGTCAGTACCCATGACGTTGGTGATCTCATGGGGATCGGTGATGACGGTGGTCGTGCCGTGGGGGATGACCGCACGAACGAATTCGCTGGGCGAAACCAGACTGGATTCCAGATGAATGTGGGCGTCGATGAAGCCGGGACATACAATTTTTCCGGTCATGTCCACTTCCGCGACGCCGGAATAGCTGCCAAGGCCGACAATCAGGCCCTCGGCTACGGCAATGTCGCAGGTTTCCAGCTCCCCGGAGAAAACGTTGACATAGGTGGCGTTTTTCAGCACCAGATCCGCTTTTTCCCGGCCGGCGGCGACATCAATGATGTGCAGCTTTTTGATCAGTTTCCGGTTGATTTTGCCGGACCATGTTTCAGTGTAGCTCATGAAATCTCCCTCCTGAAATTTGATTTTGACGATTATATCACACTTTGAACCAAAAGTAAAATCATATTTTTCAAAAATTTGTGTAACCTGACCCGAGGATTCCGGCTGCTGGAAAAAGACTTGAAAATGAGTCCAAAACTGCTATAATAGAATCGATTACGAATCGAATGATATTTGTTCCTGAAAACATAATGAATTGGAGGAACGGCGTGAATGTTATTTGATACATCCGGCGGCTGGTTTATGGGGAAGCGCTCAAAAGCGCTCAACCCTACCAAAATCATCGCGATCACCTTTGCCGTGATTATTTTGCTGGGTACTGCCGCGCTGATGCTTCCCATTGCATCCAGAAGCGGAACCAGTTGCGGCCTGCGTCCGGCATTGTTTACGGCCACGTCCGCCACCTGTGTCACCGGTCTGGTTTTATATGACACCTGGACGCAGTGGACGGGTTTTGGACAGGCGGTGATTCTGGCGCTGATTGAAATCGGCGGCCTTGGCTTCATGTCCGCCGCATCGTTTCTGATTTTCCTTCTGCGCAGAAAAGTCGGCCTGAAACAACGCATGATTATGGCGCAGGCGATGAGCCTGACGGATCTGCGGGGTGTTGTCCGCCTGCAAAAGCTGGTTCTCTTTGGCAGCCTGGGCATTCAGACGGCGGGCGCCTTGCTCCTGTTTGTGCGTTTTCTGCCGGAATACGGCCCGTGGACGGCGCTGAAATGGGGTGTATTCCACTCCGTGTCGGCATTCTGCAATGCGGGCTTTGACATTCTCGGCTCGGTGCAGCCGGGCATCGGCATGATGAAATTCCAGTCGGACCCCGTGGTGCTGCTTACGCTGTCGGCTCTTATTGTTGTGGGCGGACTGGGCTTTTTGGTTTGGCAGGAGTTGGCTACTGAAAGAAGCTTCCGAAAGTTCAGCGTTTATACCAAGCTGGTGCTGATTACCACCGGATTTCTTCTGCTGGGCGGCACCGTGCTGTTCTGCATTTTGGAATGGAATAACCCCAATACGCTGGGAGCCATGTCTCCGGGAGACAGGATTCTCAATGCCTTTTTCCAGTCCGTGACGGTTCGGACGGCTGGCTTTGCTTCCATTGACCAGGCGGCGCTGACGGACGGTGGAAAGGCGGTTGCCACGGTGCTGATGCTGATCGGCGGCTCCTCCGGATCCACAGCCGGCGGCGTGAAAACGGTGACAATGGTGGTGCTTCTGCTTTTCATTGCCGCCAGAGCGCGGGGAAAGGAAACGGTCTGCGTATTCAAGCGAACCATTCCAAGCTCCCAGGTGATGGACGCCATGACCATCATCACGATTCTGGTTGGACTGGCCATGTTTGGCAGCATCTTTATCTGCGCCACTTCTCCGTTTACCTTTGTGGACGCGCTTTTCGAATCGGTTTCCGCGCTGGCCACGGTGGGACTGACCGCGGGCGGCACTCCGCTTCTGAGCGTTCCGGCACAGATTCTGATTATTATTTATATGTATTTCGGCAGGGTTGGCGTTCTGACCATCGCGCTGGGCTTCCTGATGGGGGATAAAGCGCAGGAGCGTTTCCAGTATGCGCAGACAAAACTGCTGATCGGCTAGGAGGAATTGTTATGAAATCTTATCTGGTAATCGGCCTGGGCCGGTTTGGCTCTGAGGTCGCCCGCAAGCTGAGTGAGCAGAAGGGCGAGGTGCTTGCTATGGATCGGCGGAATGATCTGGTGCAGCAGCTTTCCAACCATGTGACCCACGCGGTGGTGGGCGACAGTCAGGACAAGGAAGTGCTGCGGGCGCTGGGAGCGGGCAATTTTGACTGCGCCGTGGTTGCCATCGGCGGCGATCTTTCCGCCTCGGTGCTGACAGTGATGAATCTGAAGGAACTGGGGGTTCCCTATATCGTATGCAAGGCACATGACGAAACTCACCGCCGGGTGCTGGAAAAGCTGGGCGCTGACCGGGTGGTGATTCCCGAGCAGGAGAATGCCGACCGGCTGGCCAAGAGCCTTTCTTCCACCAATGTGCTGGATTATATTGTACTGTCCAACGAATATGGCATCATCGAGGTGCCGGTGCCCAAGGTCTGGGTGGGGAAATCCCTGAAGGAGCTGAATGTGCGCGCCAAACTTGGCATCAACATCCTGGCCATCAAGCACGACGGCATGACCGATGTATCGCCCGCCGCGGACTATGTGCTGAGCGGGGATGCCATTATGCTGGTGCTGGGCAATACCAAGGCGCTGGACGCGGTGCAGAAGCTATGACGCAGGAACGGATCACCTCCCGCAAAAATCCGCTGCTCCAGCAGGTAAAGAAGCTGCTGAACTCCCGAAAGGAACGGGAGGCTGCGGGGCTGTTTGTGGCGGACGGCACCAAGCTGCTGCAGGAGGCCGTCCGGTTCTGGCCGGGGCTGGAAACCGTGATTCTGTCCGACGGCGTGGAGGCGGCGCTTCCGGAGCGCGTCCGGGTGGTTCGGGTTCCCGGGGATGTGATGGCATCGGTTTCGCCGATGGAAACCCCGCAGGGCGCGCTGTTTCTCTGCCGTTTGCCCGAAAAGCGGGAATTTCTTCCCCACAGTGGTATGCTGCTGCTGGACGGAATTCAGGACCCGGGGAATCTGGGTACGATTCTCCGCACAGCCGACGCGCTGGACGTGGCGGTTGCGCTGCTGGAGGGCTGCGCCGATCCTTACAGCCATAAGGTGGTTCGCGCGTCCATGGGCGCCGTGTTCCGCGTTCCCGTTGTTCAGACGACCTGGCAGACCGCGAAAAACGCCTGCGACAGCGCGGGCATTCCGATTGCGGTGACGGCGCTTTCCAGACACGCGGTGGACATTCGCACGGCTGCCCTTTCAAATATGGCTGTTGTCATCGGCAGCGAGGGCAGGGGCGTCCGCCGGGAGATTCTGGACGGCGCGGGCGCGGAACTGATGATCCCCATGAATCCCCACTGTGAGTCGTTGAACGCGGCGATTGCCGCCTCGATTTGTATGTGGGAAATGAAGCGATCTTCCCGATGAAACAGAAAAGGCGGAACCAATATGCTGGTACACTGGATATGGCTTGCGACAAGACCGGGACTGAAGGATTCTGTAAAAGCAGATCTGGTGCGCCGTTTCCTGGACCCGGAAACGGTTTTCTTTGCCGACAGCGGGAGCTTTGCGGACATGGAGAATCTGACGCGGGAGAATTTGGACGCGCTGGCCGACAAGGATCTTCGTCCGGCCATGGGGATTCTGGAAGAATGCCGCAAAGCGGAACTCCAGGTTCTCACATACCGGGATGTGGGCTATCCGGCCCGGCTGAGAAATATCACAGACCCGCCGCTGGTTTTTTATTACAAGGGCAGAGTGCCGGATTTTGACGCCGCGCCGGTCATTGGCGTGGTTGGAACCCGGCAGGCATCGCCCTATGGATTGTCTACCGCCAAAAAGCTGGGATATCAGATTGCCAAATGCGGTGGCATTGTGGTATCCGGCATGGCGCACGGCATCGATGCCATGGCCATGAAGGGGGCGCTGACTGCCGGCGCCCCCGTGGTTGGAATTCTGGGCTGCGGCGCGGATCAGATCTATCCGCCCTCCAACCGCTCCCTGTTCGCGGATACGGAGCGCTACGGCTGTATTCTGTCCGAGTTTCCGCCGGGAACACCCCCTGTCAGGTGGAATTTCCCGAAGAGAAACCGGGTCATCAGCGGCATGAGCTGCGGTGTGCTGGTGGTGGAAGCGCCCGAGAAAAGCGGCGCGCTGATTACGGCGCAGCTCGCCGCCGATCAGGGTCGGGATGTGTTTGTGGTGCCCGGCAATATTGATGTGCCCTCCTTTGTGGGGAGCAACCGCCTGCTGCGGGATGGAGCGCTTGCCGTGAGCTGCGGCTGGGATGTCGTCAGCGAATATGAACAGCAGTACCCGGAATGCGTGCATGATGAAGCGAGGGCTGCCCGGCGTAGCACATGGCCGGAGGAACCGCCAAATTCTGCCACGCCCGGGGCGAAAGTGGCGCAGAAAGCCCGGATTCCGGAGAAAATACAGCCGAAAAAACAACCTGACGACAAAAAAGCCATTGACAAGGCGGATACTTCGCCTTATAGTGGCTTCAAAGAAACACCGCCTGCGCGGAACCCGGATGAGCAGAAAATATTGTCTGCCCTGCAAACGGGGGAGCGGCTGGTGGATGACGTGATTGCCGAAACGGGACTGCCGGCGGCGCGGGTGCTTGCCACGCTGACGTTGCTGGAGGTTCGGGGCGTGGTTCAGCGGCTGCCCGGCAAGCGCGTGCGCCTTCCCTGAGAGAAAGGCAAACTGATAGGAACGGAGTACACCGAATGTCAAAACCATCGAATCTGGTCATTGTGGAGTCCCCCTCCAAGGCAAAGACCATCGGAAAATATCTTGGCCCCGACTATGCCGTGAAAGCCAGCATGGGACATCTGCGGGATCTGCCCAAATCCACCATGGGTGTGGATCTGGAGCATGGATTTACCCCGCACTATATTCCGGTCAAGGGCAAGGAAGAACTGATTAAGGAACTGAAAACCGCGGCCAGCCAGGCGGATACGGTTTATCTGGCAACCGACCCGGACCGGGAAGGAGAGGCGATTTCCTGGCATCTGAAGGAATTACTGAATTTACCGGATGATAAGACCCATCGGGTCACCTTTAACGAGATTACCCAGAAGGTGGTCAGGGAGTCCATTCAGCATCCGCGGGACATCGACTATGATCTGGTGGATGCCCAGCAGGCGCGGCGCATTCTGGACCGGATTGTGGGCTACGAGCTTTCCCCACTGCTCTGGAAAAAGATTCGCCGGGGGTTGTCCGCCGGACGCGTTCAGTCTGTGGCAACCCGTCTGGTTGTGGACCGGGAAAACGAGATCCGCGCTTTCCAGCCGAAGGAATACTGGTCGCTGGATGTGCAGCTCAACCGGGTTGGAAAGCCCGGCTCCTTTGCAGCCCGCTATTGGGGTGAGGAAAAGAAGCGGGAACTGGGCAGCGAAGGGGAAGCCCAGGCAATCGTGGATGAGGTGACGGGAAAGGAATTCACCGTCACCAATGTGAAAAAGACGGAAAAAAAGCGTTCGGCCGCGCCTCCGTTTACTACCTCTACGCTGCAGCAGGAGGCATCCCGGAAGCTGGGCATGACGCCCAAGCATACCATGGCCGTGGCGCAGCAGCTCTATGAAGGCATCGATGTGGCCGGGGAGGGCACCCTCGGCCTGATTACCTATATGCGAACCGATTCTCTGCGCCTGTCCGATGAGGCCATGGCGGCAGCCGCCGGATTGATCCGCGCCCGCTATGGCGAGCCGTACTATTACGGCCAGTTCCACGTGTTCAAGACAAAATCCGGCGCGCAGGATGCCCACGAAGCCATTCGGCCAACCCATGTGGAGCTTGACCCGGAGCGGATCAAAGGCAGTCTGAACCGGGATCAGTATCGGCTTTATAAGCTGATCTGGAGCCGTTTTCTGGCATCCCAGATGGCCAACGCCGTCTTTGATACGGTTTCCATTGACACCACCTGCGCGGGTCATGTGTTCCGCTCTTCCCATCAGTCCATGAAGTTCCCCGGCTTTATCGCGGTCTACGAAGAGGGCCGGGACGAGGATGGGGAGGCCATGGGCGCGGAGCTGCCGGATCTGCAGGTGGGCGACAAGGCAATGCCCGCCAAAATCGACAAAGAACAGCATTTTACCCAGCCCCCCGCCCGCTATACGGAGGCGACGCTGGTCAAGGCCATGGAAGAAAAAGGAGTCGGCCGTCCCTCCACGTATGCTACCACGGTTTCCACCATTCAGGATCGGGATTATGTGGTCAAGCAGGATAAGCGTCTGGCGCCAACCGCGTTGGGCGAAGTCGTGACCGGGCTGATGATGGATCGCTTTCAGGACATCATCGATGTGGAATTCACCGCCAATATGGAATCCCAGCTTGACGCGGTGGAGGAAGGAAAACGGAACTGGAAAGAACTGCTGGCCGATTTTTATCAGGATTTCAGCAGGGAACTGCAGGACGCGGAAACCGCCCTGGAGGGCGTTCGGCTGAAGGTGCCGGATGAACCTACCGATGAGATCTGTGAGCTTTGCGGACGGCATATGGTGATCAAAACGGGACGATTCGGAAAATTTCTGGCCTGTCCCGGTTTTCCGGAATGCAAGAACACCAAACCGCTGGTGGAGCGGATGCCCGGCCGATGCCCCAAATGCGGCAGTGGTATGCTCAAGCGTAAGAGCAAGCGTGGCTACGCCTATTATGCCTGCGAACGGGGCGCGGAGTGCGGCTTCATGACGTGGGACGTTCCCACGACGGAGGACTGCCCCAAGTGCGGCCAGACGCTGTTCAAGAAATCCGGACGGGGCAGAATGAAGCCCTTCTGCATCAACGAAACGTGTGAAGCCTTTCTCCCTGAGGAGAAACGGGGCTATTATAAGAAAAAAACATCCACGGAGGGCACCGAGGGGGAACCGGAGGGGGAGCCTGCGTCCGCCGCAGAAAAGCCGACCGCGAAAAAGCCCACCGCTAAGAAAACGACCGCAAAGAAAACCACGCCGAAAAAGGCATCCGCGAAAAAGAACGGGGAGGCCGGGGCATGAATGTGAAAGTCGTCGGCGCCGGCCTTGCCGGCTCGGAAGCCGCATGGCAGCTTGCCCAACGGGGCGTGGATGTGACGCTTTATGAGATGAAGCCGGACAAAATGACCCCGGCGCACCACACGGCTAACTTTGCCGAGCTGGTCTGTTCCAACTCCCTTCGGGGCGACCGGCTGGAAAACGCAGTGGGGTTGTTGAAAGAGGAACTCCGTCGCTGCGGGAGCTTGATTATGCAGTGCGCCGATGCTACCCGCGTGGAGGCCGGCGGCTGTCTGGCCGTTGATCGGGACGGGTTTTCTGCCATGGTCACGGAGAAAATCCGGAACCACCCGCGTATCACGGTTATCTCCCGGGAAGTTACCGCGGTGCCGGATGCGCCGGTGATCATCGCCTCCGGCCCGCTGACCAGCGACGCGCTGTCACAGGCCATCGGAGACTATTTCGGAACCGGATATCTGCATTTTTTTGACGCGGCGGCGCCGCTGGTGACGGCGGAGTCCATCGATATGGAGAAAGCCTGGTGGCAGTCCCGTTATGACCGGGGCACCCCGGACTACATCAACTGTGCGCTGGACAGGGAACAGTATGACGCGTTTCTGCGGGAGCTGGTTTCCGCAGAGGAGGCGCAGGTGCATGGCTTTGAGGATAAGAATGTATTCGAGGGCTGTATGCCGGTGGAGGTCATGGGACGGCGGGGCTATGACACCCTGCGCTTTGGCCCCATGAAGCCTGTGGGCTTGACGGACCCCAGAACCGGCAGGGAGCCTTATGCCGTTGTCCAGCTCCGGCAGGACAACGCGGCGAAGAGCGTTTTCAATCTGGTTGGATTCCAAACCCATCTGAAATTCGGGGAACAGAAGCGGGTGTTTTCCATGATTCCCGCCCTGAAAAACGCGGAATTTGTCCGATACGGCGTGATGCACCAGAATACATTCCTGCAAAGCCCCAGACTGCTGGATCGCTATTATGCCGACCGCCGCAATCCCATGGTCGCCTTTGCCGGGCAGATGACCGGCGTGGAGGGCTATGTGGAATCTACCGCATCCGGTTATCTGGCGGCGGTGGCCATGGCGGCGAAGGTACAGGGGCGGGAGATTCCGGATTTCCCCAAAACCACCGCAATCGGCGCCCTGGGCCTGTATGTCAGTGATCCGGCCATTGAAAACTTCCAGCCAATGAATGTGAATTTCAGCATCATCTCCCCGCTGGACGTGAGAATCCGAAAGAAATCGGAAAAAAATCTGGCAATCGCCAACCGCGCGCTGGAAGCAATTGACGCGCTGGTTGCAAATGGTATTTGAATTGATAGAAAGAGGTGTGGCAATTGAAGATTATTCTTGACGCCATGGGCGGCGACAATGCACCGGAAGCGCCGGTTCTGGGCGCGATAGACGCGGCAAAGTCCTTCGGAACCCAGATCACGTTGGTGGGCAGGGGAGAGGACATTCTGGAGGTCATGCGCAGGCACGGCATTGAAAACCTGCCCGAGGGTATGGAAATTGCCAACGCCGACGATGTGGTGGATATGCATGACGATCCCGCTTCCGTCATCCACAAGCGGAAGAATTCCTCCATGGTGGTGGGTCTGCGGATGCTGGCGGAGGGGCAGGGAGACGCCTTTGTTTCCGCCGGTTCCACCGGAGCCCTGCTGACCGGCGCAACACTGATTGTCAAGCGGGTGCGGGGAATCCGCCGGGCGGCCATGGGGCCTGCGTTTCCCAATAAAGCCGGCGGAAAGACGGTGATCTGCGACTGCGGTGCCAATGCCGAATGCAGCCCGGAATTTTTGCTTCAGTTTGGCCTGGTCGGCTCCCTGTTCGCGAAAAAAGGTTTGGGCGTGGAAAACCCCAGAGTGGGTCTGCTGAACATCGGCACGGAGGATTCCAAGGGTACCGCTTTGCAAAAAGAGGCGTACACCCTGCTGAAGAAGGCCGGTGAGCAAGGCATGATCAACTTTACAGGCAACGTGGAGGCACGGGATGTGCCGCTGGGCGCGGTGGATGTGGTTGTGTGCGACGGATTTTCCGGTAACGTGCTGCTGAAGTCCATCGAGGGCACCGCCATGTACATGGGCAGCTTGATGAAGCGGATGTTCAAGAAAAATCTTCTGAGCAAGCTGGGTTATCTGCTGTGCAGCTCCGGCGTCAAGGAAATGATGGGACTTCTGGACTACCGAACCATTGGCGGAACCCAGTTTCTGGGGATTCGCAAGCCGGTAATCAAGGCGCACGGCGCTTCGGACGCATTGGCCTTCAAAAACGCCGTGAAGCAGGCGGAGGCGGCTGCAAAGGCAGACTTCAGCGCGGAGCTGGAGCTGCAGCTCGCGCGGATGAAGGAGAATATGGATGATTAAGGACTTGGAAACGGCAATCGGCTATCGGTTTGCTAATATCTCTCTTCTGCAGAATGCGCTGGCGCACTCATCCTATGCCAATGAGCGCTGGCACAACAGTCTGATGAGCAACGAGCGGCTGGAATTTCTGGGCGACTCGATTTTGGGCATGGTGGTAGCGGAGTATCTGTACCGCAATTTCCCCGACCGGCCGGAGGGCGATCTGACCAGAATGCGCGCCGATATGGTCTGCGAGAAAACACTGGCATCGGTGGCGAACCGCATTGATCTGGGGCGGCATCTGCTCCTGGGTCACGGCGAGGAGCAGAGCGGTGGGAGAACCCGGGACTCCATTCTGGCGGATGCGGTGGAATCGGTCATCGCGGCCGCGTTTCTGGACGGCGGCATGAATGCGGCCAGGGAAATTATCCGCCGGTTTATTCTGGTGGAGGTACCGGTTACCAAGCTGCACAATGCCGATTATAAAACGGAGCTGCAGGAGCTGGTTCAGCAGAAGAAAAACCAGGTGCTGACCTACACGCTGATTGGAGAATCCGGCCCCGACCATGACAAGCAGTTTCAGGTGGAAGTGAAGCTGAACGGCGTGGTGGCAGGCGTTGGCACCGGAACCAGTAAAAAAAGAGCGGAGCAGGATGCGGCCAGAGCCGCCATTGACGCGCTCTATCCCAATCGGAACAACTAGGCAACCGCTGAACAAACCGTCTGCGGCTGTGACCAAATCCCGCGGGAAATAAGGGGATGGTCGTATGGAGGAAATCAGAAGCCCTGGAAATTGACAGGCGCCCGAACGTAAAAGTTCGGGCGCCTGTGCGTTATCGGTTTTGCTGCTCCAGTTTCAGCAGCGACTGCTTGCGTGCAATCCCGGCGGCATAGCCGGTCAGGCGGTTATGGCATCCCACGACTCTGTGACAGGGAATGGCAATCAGAATCGGGTTCCGCCCGCAGGCCGCGCCGACGGCCCGGGCCGCGCCGGGGTTCCCAATGGAAGCGGCAATTTGCTGATAGGTTCTGGTTTCACCATAGGGAATCCGCCTGATTGCTTCCAGAACCGCAAGCTGAAATGGAGTGCCCGCTGGCTGCATGGGAAAATCAAAATCCCGCCGTTTGAGTGCGAAGTATTCTGTAATCTGCGCTGCCGCCAGATCCGACAGCGCCGTTGGACAGGACGGCTCGCCGGATGCGGCGACAAATTGAATCCGATTCACGCTGTCGCATGAGCAGCCGATTTTGATCGTTCCAAGCGGCGTTTGGTAAAAGGAGAGCACTTCCATAGGCGGTAAACCTCCTGTGCGGTTGATTTGAAAACAGTATAGCATAATTCCGCGCTTGGTGCAAGAATCCGCATCTTTTCCAAGCGCCCAAACGGTTTTTGACAAATGGGTTGCTTTTTTTGCGAATATGTGATAAAATGAACAGGATTTTTGAAGGAATAATGCGAATCGGCAGAGCCTGATGTGCGCCGGCGCTTTCCGCTCTTTTGCAGGGAGAAGGATATCCATGGAAGTTCTTACAGCAGAGCCTGTTTATAAAAAACAGAACGTGATTCACGTGAATTCACCGTCTGAACGCATGAAAAACGAAATCAATATTCCAATGCCCCGGGTTTCTGCAGGCAGGGGATATCTGCTGGTCAAGCGGGCGTTTGATATCCTCGTATCGCTGATTCTGAGTGTGGTGCTGTTAATCCCCATGCTGTTGATTGCGTTGCTGATCCGGCTGGATTCTCCCGGCGCGGCGCTGTTCTGGCAGGAGCGGCTGGGGAAAAACGGGAAGCCGTTTACCATCTGGAAATTCCGCTCCATGAATTTGGACGCAGAGGAAAATGGACCGCAATGGGCTGAAAAGGACGATACCCGTTGCACGAGAATCGGCCGGCTTCTCCGGAAAACCCGCCTGGATGAACTGCCCCAGCTCTGGAACATTCTGAAGGGAGATATGAGCTTTGTCGGCCCAAGACCGGAGCGCGCCTGCTTTTATGAAGAATTTGAGACCTATATTCACGGTTTTTCCAACCGGCTGGCGGTTCGCCCGGGACTGACAGGACTGGCACAGGTGAACGGCGGTTATGACCTGAAGCCTGAAATCAAGATTCTCTACGATATGGAATACATCGCCCACCGCTCCTTCCGCATGGATCTGAGCTGTATGCTCAAAACCGTAAAGCTGGTTTTCACCCACGAGGGAGCGCGGTAACACCCGAAACCGCCGCTTCTCCAAACCGCCCGGCTTACAACGGCATATTCCCGAAGCATCCGTTTGATTCAATCATCCGGATGTTTTTTTATCGCGCTCCATACAGGAATCACCGGAATGAAAATGAATGATTATGGATGAAATCGTTCACGTTGATTCACGTGCATTCACAACAAAACCGAATTATGATGAGCACGTTCTTTTTGAAAAATTTTCCGCTTTTCATGCGACTTGGTTTCTGTGGTTTTAGCGGAAGGAAAATGGAGTGGTTGAGAATATGGAAACACGTTGTTTAACCGGGAAACCCAGTGTGGATCGTCCCTGGCTTCAGATTTATCCGAAAGCGCTGATCGATCACCTGCAGGTACCCACATGCACGCTGCGGGAATATCTGGTTCAGAATATGCCCGGCATGGATGTCACGGCCATGCACTATTATGGGAAGGATATCAGTTGGAAGCTGCTGCTGGAGCAGGCTGATCTGGCTGCCAGGGCACTGAAGGCGCTTGGCTTTGGACAGGGAGATCAGATTCCCGTGTTCCTCCGCTCTGTTCCCGAGTTTGTCTATCTGCTTCTGGGTGCCGAAAAAATTGGCGCGTCGCTCCTTTGCCGGGACAATACGCTGCGCGAAAATGTGGACGCGGTTCGGCTCTCCGGCGCGAAGGCGATGTTCGCACATGATTTTCTGACAAAGCAGGAGCTGGACGCCTATCTCAGCGGCAGCAGCGTGGAAAAGGTGATTCTGGTGAATCCCATTGGCTGCTGCGGGCAGGATCAGATGCCGGCTCATATCCGTGAGAGTCTGAGCCGCTGCTATTCGGAGCCTAAGCTCAGCGGCGATGCGGTAATGGATTGGGAAAGCTTTCTGGCTTTGGGTGAAGCGTACGATGGCGAAGTGGACGCGCCTGCGGATGTGGACCGCCCCCTGTTCCGGGCGTATACCAGCGGCGCGACCGGCCCGTCCAAACAGGTGATTCATTCCGCGCACACCATGCTGGGTGTGATTGCCCAGTTGAATTTCTACGGCGCGAGCAATCAGTTCCGGCCGACCTGGCTTCTGACGCTGCTCCCGCCCTGCCTGGTGGCGGTTGTGGTTTCCATTATCTTGATGCCGCTGGCCTCCAATAAGCTTCTGATTCTGGACCCGTTCTGCGACGTACATGATGTGGATCTGGAGGTAATGCGGTATCGTCCCAACCTGTGGCCGTCCATTCCCATGTTTATTGATGTGCTGATTCGCAACGGACGGGTTCCGGACGACTATGATATGTCCCATCTGCTGTCCTCCGGCGTGGGATGTGAAGCGCTGAATAACAAGCAGATTCGCCGGATCCAGAAATTTTTCAACGATCATAACTGCAAGTTCACCTTCGCGGTGAATTACGGCAACAGCGAGGCTGGCTCCACCATTACGCTGCCGTTCAGCAATGTTCCCTGCTTCAACGGCAATGTGGGTATTCCGATGCCGCTGACCGATATCTCCATTTTTGAGTACGGCTCGGAAAAGGAACTGGGTTACAACCAGACGGGCGAGATCTGCATGAGCGGCCCGGGCTGTATGCTGGGCTATGATACCGAGGAATCCACCAAACTCGTGCTGCGGCGGCACAGCGACGGCCGTGTGTGGCTTCACATGGGCGATCTGGGCTATATGGACGAAAACGGCAGCCTGTATATCTGCGCCCGGAACAAGTACCCCCGCTTCGAGGGCGGCAATCTGGATCAGAGCGTCATGGAGAATCTGGTGGCGGATGCGGAGATTGAAGGGCTGGACGATGAATTCTTCGTCATCGTTCCGGATGCCGAACACCCCGGCAATTATCTGCCGTACCTGTTTGTTGTGCTGGAGGAAGGTTATTCCACCGCGGATATCGAAAACCAGATCAGCGAGGCTTTGGAGCCGCATATGCAGCCTGTGGAGATTATTCAGCTTCCCGAAAGACCGTTTTTCCACTTCAAGACAAACCGCATCGGTTTGACAAATGAAATTCTCAAGCAGCGGACACGCTGCGGAGTATCGTGCTCTTAACAGATTAAACCGGGAAAGGTATTCGCATCTGCGTTTGATTCAGCAAGCGGCAAACACCTGCGGAAGAATGCAAAGAAATGCGTGCATCCAGAACAGGCAACTGTTTTGGATGCACTTTTTCTGCAATTTGTGCATGACGGGCGGATTGCGATGCCCGCCGAAAAAAGCCATGTTAAACGAAAATGATGGAAAATACAACGGAAGCAATCCGTTCCTGTGGTGCAAAATGACGGTATTTTCATGATTCATTGACAAAACATTCACCATCGTATAAAATATAATGCGCTGCCCAATCGGACAGTCATTTTTACGACAGACTTCCTTACACGGATGCATTTTGCGCAAGGCCGGCTGCAGGATGCAGTCAAATTGAATTTGTGTATGAGGGGATACGATATTTATGGATTTGAATGACAAGCTGGCGGAAGTCAGCCGCCTGTTTTGCGTGGACGGTACCTATCTGGGTTATGAAACGATCTGCATCGGCAATGTGAATAAAACCTATGAGGTGAAGTTCCGGATGCCCGATGGAAGCCTGAAGTCCTTTTTGATTCAGAATGTGAATACCTACGCGTTCCGAAATCCCATTCAGCTGATGGAGAACATCGACAAGGTCACGGAGCACATCCGGAAAAAGAAGCCCGGACAGGTAGCGCTTCACTTCCACCATACCGCAGACCGGAAAACCTACATCATCGATGGGGATAATTTCTGGCGCATGACCAACTATATTCCCTCCAAGACATACAGTACCGTCGCCGATCCCGAGATTATCCACAATGCCGGCGTGGCGTTTGGCGAATTTCAGGTTCAACTGGCGGATTTTGAGATCAACCAGCTTTACGAAACCATTCCCGATTTCCACAATACCGTTGCGCGCTACGACCAGCTTGCCCGGGCGGTGGAGGAGAACCCCCTTGGTCGTGTCGAGAAGGTGCAGGATGAACTGGACTATCTGCTGAGCGTCAGACAGGAAGCCTGCCGCATGACTGAGATGATGCGCGCAGGCGAGCTGCCCCTGCGGGTGACCCACAACGACACCAAGATCAATAATGTTCTGTTCAGCCCGATTGACAAGCGGGCCATGGTGGTTGTGGATCTGGATACCGTCATGCCGGGCCTGGTGGGGCATGATTTTGGCGACGCCATCCGTTTCGCTGCCAACAAGGTGGAGGAGGATTCCAAAGAACCGGAAAAAGCCGGTGTGAATCTGGATGTGTTCCGCGCCTTTGCCGAGGGCTTTTTGGAGATGACAGCCCATACCCTGACCCAGGCGGAGATTGATACGCTTGCGCTGAGCTGCGTCACGCTGACGGTGGAACTGGCGACCCGGTTTCTGGCGGATTATATTCTCGGAGACCCGTATTTTCACATTGCCTACCCTGACCATAATCTGGTGCGCACCCGCTGCCAGATTGCATTGGCAAAGGATATGCAGCGCAATATGAGCAGTATGGAGGAGATAATCTGCGCCTGTACGGATGCGGCCAGGAAACAGAAAGAATGATTCATGGAGCGTCTGCATGCAATTGCAGACGCTCTGCTTTTTCCAGGAAAGATTAACAATTTCTTAATTACATTGATTTTCGTAAGTATATATGATATGATAAACGAGTAATAGCAGGCGTTATGACACATTTGCGTTGCATTTTGAGGAAAGCTGGAGAAGAAAGGGAAAGCATGAAGAAGATGCGAATTCGGGGAACCAAAGAATGGAAAGAGAAAGCAATCCTCGTCGGTACGCTGGATCTGGTGACCATTCTTGGATCTTATTTTTTGGCGCTGCTGCTGCGCTTTGATTTTTTGTTTTCAAGTATTGACCCTTCGTATGTGGAAGGATTCCTGCGTTCCATCCTTCCATGGGCGGCAGTGACAATTGCGGTGTTCTATTTTTGCCGCCTGTACCACAGTATCTGGAGTCTGGCCAGCACCGCAGAGCTGCTGGCAATTCTGCGGGCTTATCTGATTCTGCTGCCGGTGTACTGGGTGCTGAAGGTTGTACTGAAGCTGCATATGCCGCGGTCGTACTATGTGGTCGGTTTTATCATCAATTTCTGCATGACCACAGGAATGCGCTTTTCCTATCGGGTGCTTCGTACGCAGATCAACGATATTCGGCATGGCGGCCGTGCGGTCGAGCGGATTATGCTCATCGGCGGCGGCGCGGCCGGACAGATGCTGATAAAGGAGATGCAGAATTCCTCCAGGGTCAATGCGAAAATCTGCTGCGTGATTGACGACAATCCAAATAAAAAGGGACGCTTCATCGAGGGAATTGAAATCGTTGGAAACCGGTATGATATTGTCAATATGGCGAAAAAATACCGGATTGACACGATTATCTATGCGATTCCCAGCAATGACCTTAAGGAACGCACCGCGATTTTGAACATCTGCAAGGAAACCCAATGCCGTCTGCGCACCATTCCGGGGATGTACCAGCTTGTCAATGACGAGGTTCGGGTCAGTATGCTCCGGGATGTGGATATCGCGGATCTGCTGGGACGCGAGCAGGTGAGTGTGAATAACGATGAAATTCTGACCAGCATTAAGGGACTGACTGTTTTGGTGACTGGCGGCGGCGGCAGCATCGGAAGCGAGCTGTGCCGCCAGATCGCGAAAGCGAATCCCCGGCAGTTGATCATTTTTGAGATTTACGAAAACAATGCCTATGAGATTCAGCAGGAGCTGAAGCGCAGATATCCGGAGTTGAATCTGGTGACACTGATCGGCTCCGTCCGCAATACCAGCCGGATTAACGACGTGATGAAAACCTATCGGCCGGACGTGGTTTTCCATGCGGCGGCGCACAAGCACGTGCCGCTGATGGAGGACAGTCCCAACGAGGCCATCAAGAACAATGTGTTCGGCACTTACAAAACGGCGATGGCCGCGGCGGAAAACGGGGTGCACAAGTTTGTTCTGATTTCCACCGATAAGGCCGTCAACCCCACCAATATCATGGGCGCCTCCAAACGGCTGTGTGAAATGGTGGTTCAGATGATGGACCGCAGGTATGCCGATACCAGCTTCGTGGCGGTTCGCTTTGGCAATGTGCTGGGCAGCAACGGCAGTGTGATTCCACTGTTCAAGAAGCAGATTGCCGAGGGCGGCCCGGTTACCGTGACGGACAAGCGTGTGATCCGCTATTTTATGACCATTCCGGAGGCGGTATCCCTGGTGCTTCAGGCGGCCTATTACGCCACCGGCGGAGAAATCTTTATTCTGGAAATGGGCGACCCGGTTAAGATCGACGATATGGCCCGCAACCTGATTCGCCTCTCCGGATTTACGCCGGATGTCGACATTCCAATCGTATATACCGGCCTGCGTCCCGGCGAGAAGCTGTATGAGGAGCTACTCATGGGCGAGGAGGGAATGCAGGAAACCGCGAACAGGAAAATCCATATCGGCAAGCCTATTGAGATGGACGATGCGTGGTTTATGGACAAGCTCCGGGAGCTGGACGAAGCCAGTCGGGCGGAGTCGGATGATATCCGGCGTCTGGTGTCCGAGGTAGTGCCCACCTATCACTATCAAAATACAAGGCAAAAGGAAAAGACAACCGTTTAATTCCGGCCTGTTTTCTGAATGGAGTGGAGTTTATTATGAATATTCCGTTTTCTCCCCCTGATATTTCCGATCTGGAAGTGAATGAGGTTGCTGACGCGCTGCGGTCGGGCTGGATTACCACCGGACCGAGAACCAAGGAACTGGAGAGGCAGGTGGCGTCCTTCTGCGGTGTAAACCGGGCGGTGTGCCTGAATTCCCAGACGGCCTGCGCGGAAATGGCGCTGCGTCTGCTGGGCGTTGGCCCGGGCGATGAGGTGATCACCACGGCCTATACCTACACCGCTTCGGCGTCTGTGGTATGCCATGTGGGCGCCAGACTGGTGCTGATTGATACCCAGCCGGATTCTCTGGAGATGGATTATGACCGGGTTGAAGCGGCCATTACGGAGCGCACCAAGGCAATCATACCGGTGGATTTGGGCGGGATTCCCTGTGACTATCAGCGCCTTTTTGAGATTGTAAACCGGACAAAGCACCTGTTCCATCCTGCGTCCGCCATTCAGGAAGCGCTGGGGCGGGTGGCTGTCATGGCGGATACGGCTCATGCCTTCGGCGCATCCTATCAGGGGATGAAGGTGGGCAGCGTGGCGGATTTTTCGTCCTTTTCTTTCCACGCCGTTAAGAATTTTACCACCGGCGAGGGCGGCGCACTGACCTGGCGCTCCATTCCCGGCATTGACGACGAAGCCATCTATAAAAAGCTCCAGCTTCTGAGCCTGCACGGACAGTCCAAGGACGCACTGGAGAAGGAACAGCTTGGCTCCTGGGAGTATGATGTTGTCGGGACCTGGTATAAGTGCAATATGACCGATATTGCTGCCGCCATGGGCCTGGCACAGATGAAACGGTATCCGGGACTTCTGCGACGGAGGAGGGAGATCATCGACCGCTATGATACGGCTCTGAAGCCCCTGGGCGTGGGCGTGCTGCCCCATTTCACGTCTGAACACCAGTCCTCCGGTCATCTGTACCTGACCCGGGTTCCGGGCATCAGTGAGACGCAGCGGAATGAGATCATTTACGAAATGGCCCGCAGAGGCATTGCCTGCAACGTGCATTATAAACCGCTGCCCATGCACACGGCATACCGGGAACTGGGATTCGACATCAAGGATTATCCCAACGCCTATGCGAACTATCTCAATGAGATTTCTCTTCCGCTGAACACCTGCCTGACGGACGAGCAGGTGGCTTATGTCATTGACGGTTATACTGAGATTCTGAAAGCGTATTTGCCATGATGTTGAAACGATGGGATGATCTTCCGGCGCAGATGCGTACACCAGCGGTGCGGCCCTATTATGACGCACTGGCAAAAAAACGGGGCAGCTTGATTGCCAAGCGCATCTTTGACATTGGGGCGGCTCTGGTGCTGCTGATTCTGTTGTCGCCGGTCTTTCTTGTGCTGGCTGTTGCCATTAAGCTGGATTCTCCGGGGCCGGTTTTTTACCGGCAGACACGCGTCACCCAGTATGGGCGGGAATTTCGGATTTTCAAGTTCCGGACCATGGTAAGCGGCGCGGACCGGCTTGGCGCGCAGGTAACGGTCAGCCAGGATGCCCGGATTACCCGGGTGGGAAGGCTGATCCGCCGCTGCCGTCTGGACGAAATCAGTCAGCTGCTCAATGTGCTGGATGGTACGATGACTTTTGTCGGTACGCGGCCGGAGGTACCGCAGTTTGTCGCGGCGTATACGCCGGAAATGTGGGCGACCCTGCTGCTGCCCGCGGGCATTACTTCCGAGGCCAGCATTCTCTATAAGGACGAGGATCGTCTGCTGGCGCAGGCCGGGAACGTGGATGATGCCTATGTCAATCAGGTGCTTCCGGGAAAAATGCGCTATAATCTGTATGCGGTGAAACATTTCAGCTTTTGGTTTGAAATCCGAACCATGTTCCGAACGGTTTTCGCCGTGATGGGAAAAAATTACGGCGATCCGCTGGCGGAAAACGGCCGATCAAATTGAAGGGAATGGCTTTATGAACATCTGGCTGATCAACCATTACGCGGTACCGCCGTGCTATTATCCCCTGGCCAGACAGACTTGCTTTGCCAAATATCTGATGGCAATGGGACACCAGGTGACGATTTTCGCGGCAAGTACGGTGCATAATTCGAATCAGAATCTGATTGAAAATGGGGAAGCTTATCGGGAAGAGATACGAGACGGCGTTTCCTATGTGTATATCAAGTGCATGAACTATCAGGGAAGCGGGGCAAGGCGGATTTACAACATCTGTGAATTTGCCTGGAAGCTGCCCGGCGTCTGTAAACATTTCCCCAAGCCGGATGCCATAGTGGCGACATCCATGCCGCCGACTTCCTGCGCAGTGGGAATCCATCTTGCGCGGAAATACGGGTGCAGGGGTGTGGCGGAGATCGCGGATCTCTGGCCGGAGTCCATTGTGGCTTACGGGATTGCCGGCCCCCGGAATCCGGCTGTTATCGCGCTTCGGTGGCTGGAGAAGTGGATTTATCGGAAGGCTGACGCCGTGGTATTTACCATGGAGGGCGGCTATGACTACATCCGGGAGCGGCATTGGGAGCGGGAGATCCCCGAATCCAAGGTATATACCATCAATAACGGTGTGGATTTGAAGGAATTCCGCGAGAATATGCGGAAATATCAGATTCAAAACAGCGATCTGGACGATCCGGACACCTTTAAGGTGGTCTACACCGGCTCCATCCGCAAGGTCAACAATCTGGGGCTTCTCCTTGACGCCGCCAAGCTGGTGACCAATCCGAACATCCGATTCCTGATCTGGGGCGCGGGCGATGAGCTGGAAAGCCTGCGTGACCGGGTAGCGGCGGAGCATATTGAGAATGTGAAATTTCAGGGTTCAGTGGAGAAGAAATATGTGCCGTATATTGTCAGCAAGGCTGATTTGAATCTGGCCCACAATAACCCCACGCCTCTGTTTCGTTTCGGCATCAGTTTTAACAAGCTGTTTGATTATCTGGCGGCAGGAAAGCCGATCCTGTCCGATTTCCCGTGCCCATATAACCCGGCGGTGCGTCTAGGCGCCGGCACGGAGGTGGCGGAGCCGACTGCGCAGAATATCGCCAATGCCGTAGAAGAATTTGCGGCTATGCCGCAGGCACGTTATGACGAATACGTTCATCATGCCCGGAGAGCCGCAGAGGAATATGATTTTGAGAACCTGACAAAGAAATTAATCGCGGTGCTGCAATCCTGAACGCTTTTATGAGGAGAAAAAACAGATGGAGTTTATAGATCTGAAAGCACAGTATCGTGCGCTTCAGACTGAAATCGATCGGAATATTCGCAGGGTTTTGGACAACAGCCAGTATATCGGCGGCCCCATTGTGAAGGAGCTGGAAGAGAAGCTGGCCGCCTATGTGGGGCGGAAGCATTGCATTACCTGTGCCAATGGAACCGACGCGCTGCAGATCGCGTTCATGCTGTATGGCATTGGAGATGGGGACGCGGTATTCTGCCCGGATATCACATTTATCTCATCCACGGAGCCTTCCCATATGCTGGGCGCTGTTTCTGTGTTCTGCGATACCATGCCGGATACTTACAATCTCAGCCCGGAGAGCCTGGAGCGGCAGATTCAGGCCGTGCTGGCAGAAGGCAGCCTGAAGCCCCGGGCAGTTGTGGCAGTGGATATTCTGGGAAATCCCTGCGACTACGATGCCATTATCCCGATTTGTGAAAAATATGGCCTGCTCCTGATTGAGGATGCGGCGCAGAGCTTCGGCGCAACCTATCACGGGAGAAAAACCTGCTCTTTCGGGCAGATTTCCACCACATCCTTTTTCCCCGCAAAACCCCTGGGCTGCTATGGAGACGGCGGCGCGCTATTCCTGGATGATGATGAATTGGCGGCACAATGTCGTTCCATCTGTGTTCACGGGAAAGGGCCGCGCGGAAAATATGACAATGTCCGCATTGGGATGAATTCCCGTTTGGACACCATTCAGGCGGCTGTTCTGCTGCCAAAGCTGAAGGCGCTGGCTGACTACGAAATCCATAACCGCCAGACGGTGGCAAACCGCTATAATGCAGCCTTTGCCGGTCATTTCACAACCCCCTATGTGGCGCCCGACTGCCAGTCCGTGTATGCCCAGTATGCCATTCTGGCGACGGACACCGAAACCCGGGACAGGGTGGTAGCCCATTTGACCGAAAAGCACATCCCAAACATGATCTACTATCCCACCCCGCAGCACCGGCTGCCGGTATTCTGCAATGAACCGTCCTATGGCGAAACCTATCCGAACGCCAACGACTACTGCGCCCGGACACTGAGTTTGCCCATGCATCCCTATTTGAGCGAGGAAGAGCAAAAGCAGGTCATTGACGCGGTTTTGGAGGCGCTGTGATGGAGAAAAGCTATTTTGTCCATGAATCCAGCTATGTTGACGAGGGATGCTCCATCGGAGCAGGCACCAGAATCTGGCATTTTTCCCATATTATGAAGGGCTGTGTTATCGGCGAAAAATGCAATATCGGCCAGAACGTGGTCATTTCCCCCGGTGTGGTGCTGGGAAACGGGGTGAAGATTCAAAACAATGTGTCGGTCTATACCGGTGTCGTCTGCGAGGATGGCGTGTTCCTGGGCCCGTCCTGCGTTTTTACCAATGTGATCAATCCCCGTGCATTTATTGAGCGAAAAAATGAATACCGGAAAACCATCATCCGGCAGGGCGCCAGCATCGGCGCCAACGCCACCATTGTCTGCGGCCATGATATCGGAAGATACGCGTTTGTGGGAGCAGGCGCGGTGGTGACCAAAAATGTACCGGACTACGCCATGGTATATGGCAGTCCCGCCCGAATCCGTGGCTATGTGTGCCAGTGCGGTGAAAAACTGCATTTCTCAGAGGGAAGAGCCGTCTGCGCCGCCTGTGGAAAGAAATACGATATGAACGAAAACTCTGAGGTAAAGGAGATCCTCTGATATGACAATGAAAGAAGAACTGATTGGAAAAATTCAGAATAAGACTTTGACTATGGGTGTCTGCGGCCTGGGTTATGTGGGCCTGCCTTTGGCAGTGGACAAGGCAAAGCACGGCTTCAAGACCATCGGCTTTGACGTGCAGCAGGAGAAGGTCGATATGGTCAACGCCGGGAAAAACTATATCGGCGACGTAGTGGACGCGGATCTGCAGGCACTGGTTTCCGCTGGAATGCTGCAAGCAACCACGGATTTCAGCTTTGTGAAGGATGTGGATTTCATTGCCATCTGTGTCCCCACGCCTCTGGACGCGCACCAGCAGCCGGATATCAGCTACGTCAGAAATTCCGCCATTGCCATATCCAAGTACCTGACCCGGGGTACCATGGTGGTTTTGGAATCTACCACCTATCCGGGTACCACCGAGGAACTGATTCTGCCCATTCTGGAGGAAGGCAGCGGTCTCAAGTGCGGCGAGGACTTCTACCTGGGCTTTTCTCCCGAGCGGGTGGACCCGGGCAATCTGATCTACAAGACCAGCAATACGCCCAAGGTGGTGGGCGCGGTGGGCGCCGATGCCGCCGAAGTGATTTCCATGGTCTATTCTTCCATCCTGGACAGTGATGTGCATACGGTTTCCAGCCCGGCGGTGGCGGAGATGGAGAAAATTCTGGAAAACACCTACCGGAATGTGAACATCGGTCTGGTAAACGAACTGGCGATGCTGTGCAACAAAATGGGCATCAATATCTGGGAGGTCATTGACGCGGCCAAAACCAAACCCTATGGCTTTCAGGCGTTTTATCCCGGCCCCGGCCTGGGCGGCCACTGCATCCCGCTGGACCCCTATTATCTGAGCTGGAAGGCGAGAGAATATGGCTTCCACACCTCCATGATCGAATCTTCCATGATGATCAATGACCGGATGCCTGAGTATACGGTGGAGCGGGCCGGAAAAATTTTGAACCGCTACAAAAAAGCGCTGAACGGCTCCCGGGTTCTGGTGCTGGGCGTGGCCTATAAGCAGGACATCGACGACTACCGGGAAAGCCCCGCTATCCGCGTCATCGAGGAATTCCGCAAAACCGGCGCGCAGGTTGATTTCTATGACCCGTTTGTTCCCAAATACAGAAGCAAGGGGCAGTGGTTTGAGGGGATTGCCGCCATCGATCCGGAGAATCTGAGACAGTATGACCTGATTTGCATCACGACCGCCCATACCACCGTGGACTATGAAATGGTGGCTTCCGTGGGTGTGCCTGTGTTCGACTGCAAGAATGTGACAAAGAAAATTACCAATAAAGAGAATATTGAGGTACTGTAAGCGGAGCGTTTCCGGGAGATGGTATCGGAGAATGGTATGTGAAATGGGGGGAGTTGTTGCATCATGAAGATTATCGTTTCCCATGACGTGGATCATCTCTACCCATCGGATCATTTTCTGAAGGATCTGATTCTTCCCAAAATGTGGGTACGGAGCTTCCTGCATCTGTGCGGGGGAAAAATCAGTTGGAGCACTTTCTGCTACCGGCTTTCTCTCCCGTTTCGGAAAAGAATGAACCGCATAGCGGAAGTGATGGCCTTCGACAGAGCCAACGGCGTCCCATCCGTATTCTTTTTTGGAATGGACAATGCGCTTGGAATGTCCTACTCCCGCAAAACAGCGGAACCCATGATCCGGTATGTACTGGATGCCGGATTTGACGTGGGCGTACATGGCGTGGATTATCAGGACGCGGCAAAAATCAGGGATGAGCATGACGCGTTCGCACGCTTGTCCGGGCTTACCAGCTTCGGTCTGCGAAATCATTATGTCCGGTTTGACGGGCAGACCTTTGAAAAAATGAACCGGGCGGGATATCTGTTCGACTCAACCTGGTTCAATAAAGAGCGGACGGAGCTGCGAAAGCCCTACAAGGTTGGGAAGATGTGGGAATTTCCGCTTCATATTATGGATACCTATGTGTGCCATCCCGGACAGGTGGAGCAGGGAATCCAGGATACCGTCGAGATCATCCGACGGGCGGAGAAAGCCGGAATGCCCTACTGCACGATCCTGTTCCATGACTATCAGTTTGACGACGGGCAGGATCCTGAGATGAAACGGTGGTACATGGAAACCATTCGCTTTTGTATCGAAAATCATTATGAGTTTATTTCCTATCGCGACGCAATCAGGGAACTGGAGAGCGGAACATGAGTACGACACCTTACGCGAACAGCCTGTTTGAACAGCCCTGGTGGCTGGATGCAGTGGCCCCGGGCCAATGGGAGGAGGCGCTGGTTACCGATGCCAATGGATCGGTGATGGCCAGAATGCCCTATGTGAAAACGGGAAATCGAATCACGATGCCGCCATTGACCCAAAACCTCGGAATCTGGATGGCGCCGGAGATTCGGGACGACTACACCGCCCGGAAAAATGTGATCAATGAATTGTTCAGCCGTTTTGAGCGCTGTCAATCTGTCAGGCAAACGCTTAGCCCGCTGAACGACTATGTTTTACCGTTCCGTTGGCTGGGCTACCGCATGGAACCCAGATTTACATACCGGCTGACGGATTTGAGCGACTGTGACAGGCTTTATGCCGCTTTCGCCAAAAACTGCAAGCGGCATATCAAATCCGCCCAGAAAAAACTGACGCTCAACCATAAGCTGGATATGGATGTCCTGTGGCGGATGCTGAACAAGACCTTTGAAGCGCAGAACCGGAAAAACCCCATGTCCAGAGAAGTGGTTTTTCGGATCGTAGCGGCCTGTGAAAAAGAGCGCCATGGACAGTATCTGGAAGCCCGGGACGCGGAGGGCAACGTTCATTCCTGCGCCTATTTCGTCTATGACGAGCAGGTTTGCTATTATCTGCTCGGCGCTTCCGACCCGGCGTTCCGCAGCAGCGGTGCCCAGAGCCTGATTCTCTGGGAGGGGATTCAGTTTGCCTCGGCGCATTCAAAGATTTTTGACTTTGAAGGCTCCATGATTGAGGGAATTGAGACCTTTTTCCGCCAATTCGGCGGCGTCTGCACCCCTTATTATGAGGTGCGGAAATTGACGCTGCTGGAGGAAATCATGGAAGTATGGAAGCCCCGTATAAAGAGAATCTTGGGTTATAAACTCTGATGCTGGGGGGTGACTTTGTGCAGGTATTACAGATTGCAAATGGTTATTATGACAGCAAGCTATATGAACTTCTTTTCTCCGCATTAAGTGCCCGTGGCGTGGAAAATCATGTGTTTGTTCCCTTAAAGCAAGGACAGCCCCCTCAGGTGGAGACGGATTTCTTCGCTGTTCCCTGCTTTACACAACTGGACCGGATGCTGTTTTTCAAAAAACAGAGAAAAATGCTCCGAACCATGGAGAAATACATCGATATGGGACAGATTGAAATGGTTCACGCGCATACGCTGTTTTCAGGCGGATACGCTGCATACCGTTTGAACCGCACAAAGGGAATCCCATATATCGTTGCCATTCGCAATACGGATTTGAACGTATTTTTCAAATACATGGTTCATCTCCGGCACGTGGGCGTGGAAATCATGCGGCATGCGGAACGGATTATCTTTCTTGCTCCGTCCTATCAGAGAGCGGTGCTTGAAAAATATGTTCCACGCAAATATGTGCAACAGATCAGAAAACGCAGTATCATCATCCCCAATGGAATATCGAATCTCTTCTTTGCTGCTGTGCCACAGCCAAAGCACCTGAAACCAGGCGCGGTACGATTAATCTACGTTGGGGAGGTTTCAACGAATAAAAATCTGGAGCAAAGCATCCGGGCGGCGGAACTGCTGCGCCGGAAAGGCCTGGATGTAAGCCTGACGGTGGTGGGCGATATCCTTGAGGAAAAATACCGCGGCATGATGGCATCGCACGATTTTATCCGCTATTTTCCGCGATGCCCCCAGGAGATTATCATAGATTATCTGCGTGAGTCAGATATTTTTGTAATGCCATCCCATACAGAAACCTTTGGATTGGTTTATGCGGAAGCGATGAGCCAGGGTGTTCCGGTGATTTATACAAGAGGGCAGGGGTTTGATGGACAGTTCCCGGAGGGAACGGTGGGCTATGCCGTTTCCGATAGAGACCCGGAGGAACAAGCACTGGCCATCTCCAGCATACTGAAAAACTATGAGGCTATTTCGCGAAACTGTTTGAGATTCGCCTGCAAATTTAACTGGAATCGAATTGCGGAGCAATATACCAGTGTCTACAAGGAAAGCGAGGAGAACCGGCAATGAATTACGCGCTGATCGGCTGTGGCAGAATTGCCACGAATCACATCAAAGCCGCCATTAACAACGATCTGGACATTGTCGCCGTCTGCGACGTAAAGCCCGAGGCCATGGAGACGCTGCTCGCCAAGCACGGCCTGGAAAAGGACGCTTCCATCAGACGTTACACCGACTACAAGCAGATGCTGGCGGAAAATGATATTACCCTTGTCAGTATTGCCACCGAGTCCGGCCTTCACGCCGAAATCGCGCTGTACTGCATCGATCATGGCATCAACGTTATCATTGAGAAGCCCATGGCTATGTCCATGGACGACGCGGAGGAGATCATCCGCCGCAGTGAAGAAAAGGGCGTGAAGGTTTCCGCCTGCCATCAGAACCGTTTCAACATTGCGGTGCAGGAAACCCGCCGGGCGCTTGAGGCGGGGCGCTTCGGAAAGATTTCCCATGGCTCCGTCCATGTCCGCTGGAACCGGAACCGGGACTACTATACCCAGGCGCCCTGGCGGGGCACCTGGGCGCAGGACGGCGGCTGCCTGATGAACCAGTGTATCCACGGCATTGACCTGCTGCGCTGGATGATGGGCGACGAGGTCGAAGAGGTCTACGGCGTAACCAGGCAGCAGTTCCACGATTATCTGGAATGTGAGGATATCGGCATGGCCGTGGTCAAGTTCAAAAACGGCGCGGTAGGCACCATTGAGGGCACTACCAACGTCTATCCCAAGAATCTGGAAGAGACGCTGTACCTGTTCGGCGAAACCGGCACCGTCAAAATCGGCGGCACCTCCACCAACAATATTGACGTCTGGAATTTTGCCGACGAGGACGCGTCGGATCAGAAAAACAAGGGCCTCCAGGAGGCCACCTCCAATGTCTACGGCAACGGCCACACCAGTCTGTTTGCCGATATGATGGATGCCATCGAGCATAACCGCAGGCCCTATGTGGACGCGGTAGCGGGACGGAACGCTCTGGAAATGATTCTGGCCATCTACCAGTCCGCCGCCACGGGGAAACCCGTGAAGCTGCCCCTGAAGGGCGTGGCATCCACCGACTTCACCGGGAGATTTGATAAATGAAGATCCTGGTTGTCTGCCACTACGGCTTATATCAGGATCTGACGGCTTCATTTGTCCACAATCAGGCCAAAGAATACGCCGCGCTGGGTCACCGGGTTCGGGTGATTATCCCAAATGGGATCGGCAAGAATGGCCCTGGCCGCGGACGTGTGCTTCCTCTGCTCTCGGAACGGGAGATGGACGGCGTGGAACTGGTTGACCTGCGTTATGTGACGCTGTCCCGCTTCGGTGAAAAGCATTTCAATACTTCCAGCGCCGTTGCCGCGATCCGGGTTCATTGGAATCGGATTTTTGATGATTTCCGGCCTGACGTGATCCATGCCCACACTCTGGGCTTCGACAGTGAGATCGGCGCCTGGCTGAAAAAGAAGTTCCACTGTCCACTGGTGGTGACGACGCACGGCAGCGATACCGTCCTGCCGCTGGAAAAGGGACAACAGGCACTGCTGAAACGGTGGTGTGATCAGGCCGACGCGGTTGTTGCCGTCAGTCGCTGCCTGAAACAGCGGCTGGCTGTCTGCGGCACAAAAACCAGGCTGTATTCCATTTACAATGGCTTTGTTCCCCGTCCGATTCCGGCGGGAAACGAGCGGAATGCCTACTCCATGATTCAGGTGGGACATCTGATCCCCAGCAAGCGGGTGGACGAGACCATTCGGGCATTGGCGCTGCTGCGAAAGAATTACCCGGATATGACCCTGACCGTGGTGGGGCAGGGCCCGCTGCGGGAGGAACTGGAGCGCCTGTGCGTGCCACTGGGCGTGAAGGACGCAGTCTGCTTTCCCGGACAGTTGCCGAATGAGCAGGTCTTTGCGCTGCTGTGCCGTTCCCGCTTTTTCGTCATGGCCAGCAAACCGGAGGGGTTTGGCATTGTCTATCTGGAGGCCATGGCTGCCGGCTGTGTGACGATCGGGACCGAGGGCGAGGGAATTGCCGACGTGATTGAGCATGGCGTTAACGGCTTCCTTGTTCCGGCAGACGACCCGGACGCCATTGCCGCAGTTATCGCGGACTGCATTCAGAACCCCGAAAAGGCCGCGCAAATAGTCGAACGGGGGAAACAGACCGCCCTGAAGCTGACCTGGCGGGAAAACGCGAGAAACTACATTGACCTTTTTGGGAGGGCTTTATCATGTTGACAAAACTGCAGACGAAATTGATCCAGTGGATTTTGGAGCCGCTTTATCGCGTGAAAAAGCACATCCCGGAATCCGTCTGGCGTGCGGTGATTTCCTTTGCCACCTTTGGAATCATTTTGATTCAATTTCTGAACGCGACGGGGAAGCTGACACGCTATCTGTATGCGTATATACCATTCTGTTTATTTCTGGGGCTGATCATCCTGGCGGGTCTGTCTGACCGGATGAAACCTGTTTCTTTTTCACCGGTTTTGCTTGTAAGCTGGGGCGGCGTAACAGTGTGTATGCTGATTTCCGGCATTTTGGTGGACTCCAATGTGCTGGCGGATACCCTTTTGTGGTTGGTCGCCTTTCCTGTTTTCTTTCTCGTTTGGGGCAATAGAAGTTTTTCTGACCTGATTAAGCCAATCATCAACGGGATATATTTGTCGTTCGCGCTTTTTTTCCTGATCAGCATCCGTTCCTATCCGCTGAATGGCACATACTATTATAGCTTTTTCATGAATTTGAATGGTTTGGCAATGTATATGACAGCGGTTTCCGTTGCGGCGATTACGGATATTTTTTCTCAGGAGAAATTCTCTGCCCGGATGCTTCTGGCGGACGTGATTCTGGGCGCGTCAGCCGCGGTCGCGTATTATTCCGCTTCCAGGGCTTCTCAGGTGGTGCTGCTGATCAGCGGCTGCGTTGGCGCGGTCGTATTTCTGATTGCGAAAAAAGAGACAATGGGGAAAAAGGTATTGTGCTATCTGCTGCCTGCGGTACTGTCTCTGGCCATCCTGGTTCCCAATACCGCGGTTGTGATCAACGGGGCAAACAAGGCGGTGGTCAAGTTTGAAAAAACGTGGATCAAAGAGGAGCAGAAAACACCGGAAAACCCGGCTAATCCGGGAAACAATCAGCAGATTGCCGATAAAAATACTTGGGAAGCGATACAGAGCTACAACGAAGAAAGAAGAAAACAGGGAGAAGGGCAGGATTTTGACGCCTTTTCCACAGGCCGTCTGGATCTTTGGAAGACCTATCTGAAAGAGGTCGGGCTTCTTGGAAATCCCGCATCCAAGGTGCTTACGGATGCCAATGGAAAGGAAATTCAGAAATCCGCCCACAATACACTGATTCAGATGGCTTACGAATTTGGAATTCTGGCGGCGGTCTGTTTCCTGATTTTTAATGTGGTATCCGGATTGAAAGCCGTAAGGCTGGCGTATCAGAAGCGATTGATGGATTACTCCATTTTCCCCGTGGTGGTAGCGTTGGCATACGGCGCTTATTATCTGGTGGAAAAAATCCTGTATCCTGCCACCTCACTCTTGCTGCTGCTGTATCTGGTATCGCAGACTGCGGTGTTTCCAAAGGAGATGGATTCAAAGGCAATCGAAGATATGAAAGCGAAACAATGAAAGACAAAATGTTAAAATACTCCGTTGTGATACCGGTATACAATGTTGCGGCTGACTTGCCCGCGTGCCTGGAAAGCGTGCTTGCGCAAAAAGACGCACCGGATTATGAAGTCATTCTGGTGGATGACGGAGCAACCGACGGCTCCGGCACCATTTGCGATGATTATGCCGCGCGATTCGGCAATATTCGTGTGCTGCACACAGAAAATCGCGGCGTCAGCTCGGCTCGGAATCTGGGAACGGAAATGGCAACCGGGGAATACATTTTGTATCTGGACGGGGATGATCTGTGGGATCAGGATCTGCTGGCCGTGCTGAACCGGATGGCGGAATCCAACCCGGATGTGATGGTTTTTGGATACCTCGCTCTGACCGGGAAGGGAACCCGGCTGCCCGGGACGGTGTATCCGGTCATCCCGGCGGGAGAGAGCGGTCGGACATACCTGCGGGCGTTGTTTGACCGCCAGGCAATCCCGCCGACAGCGGTATGGAGCTATGCCATTCGCCGGACGCTGCTGGAGAAAAACCGGATTACATTCCGGGAGGATATGAAGGTATCCGAGGATTTCGATCTGGTGATGCGCGTTCTGACGGCGGCGGGCAGCGTCCGGGGCACGGCGGCGCAGTGTTACTGCTACCGGCAGCGCGCCGGCAGCGCCACATCCAATCTTTCGGAAAAGAAATTGATGGACAATCTCACTTGCAAGGCAGATTATTTCCGGCGTTATCCTGTGGCCGCGCTTGCCAATCTCTATGCGGACAACGCGTTGCTTGTGGCGGCGCTTCCAAAGGAGGACGCGGCAGAGGCTTTGCTATTTCTGAACCAGAACCGTGACATTTGGAATTCCGTTTCCCAGAAACCGCTGAAACTGGGACGGATGCTGGTGAGGCTGTTTGGGGATTACAACGGCGCACGGATTTACACATGGATTCGCGGCGCCCTGCGCAGAGCGTGAATGGAAAGGAACACACATGGACAATCCAATGCTCAGTGTAATCGTACCAATCTATCAGGTGGAAGCCTATCTCCCCCGTTGTCTGGACAGCATTCTGGCGCAGACCCGGGGGGACTTTGAGCTGATACTGGTGGACGATGGCTCCACGGACCGCTGCGCGGAGATCATGGCGGACTACGCCCGCAGGGACGGGCGCATCCGGCAGGTTCACAAGCAGAACGGGGGACTATCCTCTGCCCGGAACGCGGGGATGGATATTGCAAGAGGAAAATATCTGCTGTTTGTGGATTCCGACGATTATATCGCGCCGGAGTTGGTTGCGGACGCGGTTCGCACCGCCGAGGAAACCGGCGCCGAACTGACGGTCTGGAATTATGAGAAGGTGGATGACTCCCGCGCTTACGGCCCGTTTTTCAGGATCAGCGACGAAACGCTGAATCTGGATGCCATCGGGCTGAAGGACTATTTTTACCGGTATTGGATTCCGAACCGGTTCGGGTTCGAGGCATGGAACAAGCTGTATGCACGCCGGGTGGTGGAGCAAAATGGGCTTCGCTTCCAGCCGAACCGGGAAATTCTGGCGGAGGATCTGCTGTTCAACGCCATGTATATTCTCCACACCCACCGTGTTGCCACGCTGAGCCAGGTCTATTCCTGCTACTACCAGCGGGATGGCTCCATTATGAACGCGCCAAAGCCCCGGTGCGCTTACCGGCTGATGAATCTGGCTGAACGGCTCTATGATTATGCGCTGGCGCAGCCGTGTGGCAGAGAGCTGAAGAATGTGCTTCCGGTATTGTGCTATTGCCTGCTGCTCACCATTGGAATCAGTACCGATCCCTCCATGGAGGATGTCTACTGCGCCATGGAGGAGTTTTCCCGGCACGGCACCATGCGGCAGATTCTGAGGGCGCTGATTTCACCGGCGCCGCTGACCATGTACACAATCAAAACCCACAATGGCGTGCTGATGCACATCCGGGCAAGATTGTTTGCCCTGCGCTGGCTGCGGGGCGATGTGCGCGGCGCGGCAGCTCTGGTACACCGCGCGTAAGGAAGGATACGCAGAAAGGACAGCTATGGACGAAAACCGGATGCTCATCAGCATCATTGTGCCCGTGTATCAGGTTCTGGCCTATCTGCCGGCCTGTCTGGATTCGGTGCTGGCGCAGACCTATCCCGCCTGGGAGCTGCTGGCGGTGGACGATGGTTCGACCGACGGCTCCGGCGCTGTCTGCGACGCGTACGCAAAGCTGGATTCCCGGATTCACGTCATCCACCAGTCCAATCAGGGTGTCAGCGCGGCCAGAAACCGGGGCGTGGCGTTGGCAAAAGGCGGCTGCATCGCCTTTGTGGACGCGGATGACCGGATCGCGCCGGATTATCTGGACAGGCTGGCCGCCGATCTGACGGCTCATGAGGCGGATATGGTCTGTTGCAACGCCTTCGAGGAAACCGGGCAGGCGCGCAGCGACTACCGCTGCGTGCTGCACAGCCGTGTGATCCGGGACAGGGAGACGCTGTTCAGGGACGCGCTGATCCGGGAGGAACAGTATGGATTCACCGTCTGGGGTAAGTTGATCCGCACGGAGCTTGTCAGGCAGATTCCCTTTCCGGCGCAGCGCTTCGGAGAGGATACTTACTTTATGCTGTGCCTGTTCCAACACGTTTCAACCGTGGTGCTGGACAGCTATCCGGGCTATGTTTACGCCCGGCAGGAGGGAAGCGCCATGCTGCAAACCGGGCGGCACGACCTGTCCCGCTGCATGGGGCAGCTCGCGTCTGCGCAGCTTCTGTTCCGGCTCACCCGGGATATGAGCCGGAGCACCCGGGAACTGGCCGCGCGGCATTATGCCGCATATCTTCATGCGGCGGCGGCCGCGGCCGCGCTGGCGGGCGGGGCGTGTTTCCATGAGCAGCGGGGAAGGCTGGGGGAATCGGTGACGGAGCTGAAGCAGGACTGGAAATGTCTGGGATTCTCAGACCGGGTGAAGCTGCTGCTGATCGAGCGCTTTCCCATTGCCTATCGGAGCTGCATCCGTCTGCTGCAGCTTCTCGGAAGAACCTGATGACACACATTCCGGAAGGGAACACTATGAATAACAAGCAGAAAACCATCCGCAATTTTCTATACGCCGCGCTGAGCCAGCTCATTGCCATCGGTTTCGGATTCATCATTCCGAGAATGTGGGTGGTGGGCTACGGCTCGCAGGTGAACGGCCTGATCAGCTCGCTGGATCAGTTTCTGGTATATCTGAACCTGTTTGAGGCCGGCGTGGGCGCGGCATCGCTGCAGGCGCTGTACCGGCCGGTGAGTGAGGAAAACTGGGACGATATCAACAGCATTCTGGCCGCGACCAGCGACTATTATAAGAAAACCAGCCGGCTCTATTTCTTTGGACTGCTGTGTCTGGCTATTGCCTATCCGGTGATAGCCAATAGCGACCTGCCCTACTTTGTGGTTTTCTTTGCCGTTCTGTTCAGCGGGCTGGGCAATGTGGCCGCATTTTATTTCCAGTCGAAATATGTGGTTCTGCTCCGTGCGGAGGGCAGGCATTATCTTGCCACCAACATTGTCATGGCGTTCAATATTCTCATCAGCCTGACAAAGGTGGTGCTGATATTCCTTGGCGTCAATGTGGTTCTGATTCTGGCCGCGATCTGCGTGATCCAGTGCGCCCAGGTGGGCTGCATTGTGTGGTATATCCGGAAAAAGTATCCCCAGATCAATTTGAGCGCCAAACCGAACTATGCCGCGGTGGCGCAGAAAAACTATGCGCTGGTGCATCAGGTGGTCACGCTGATTTTCAACAATACGGATGTGATTATCCTGACCGTATTGTGCGGCCTGAAAACGGTGAGCGTCTATGCCATGTATAAAATGATCGTGTCCCATCTGGATCAGGTGCTGACCATTGTGTACAACAGCGTCAGCTTCCTGCTGGGACAGACCCGGCAGATCAATCTGGAGCGGTACAAGAGAATGATCGATCTGACTGAGTCGGTCTACAGCGCACTGGCCTATGCCTTCTATGCGGTGGCGCTGTATCTCTATCTCCCGTTCATGAGGCTGTACACGCGGGGTGTGACAGACGCCAATTATGTGGATCAGAAGCTGGCGGTTCTCTTTGTAGCCATCGCCCTGCTGAGCCAGTCCCGGGTGCCCATGGTACAGACCATCGAGTATTCCGGCCATTTCAAGCAGACCGCCCCCCGGGCGATTGCGGAAGCCGCGATTAATCTGAGCGTGTCGCTGGTGGGCGTGGCACTCTGGGGAATCTACGGCGTTCTGCTGGGAACGGTGGCCGCGCTGCTGTACCGCACCAACGATATCATCATTTACGCCAACACCAAATGCCTGTATCGAAAGCCGTGGAAAACATATGCAATCTATCTTGTCAATCTGCTGGTGCTGCTGAGCACTACGGTGGTGTTCCCGTTCCTGTTCGGCGGACTTGCCATGGACTCCTATCCCAGTCTGGTTCTGACGGCTGTATGCGTGACGGCCTGCTCGGTTGCCATGTTCCTGCTGGCGCAGCTTGCGGTCTTTCCCCATTGCCGTCAGGGCATCCGCCATATTCTCCGGCCGGAATAAAATATACCGTCTGTTTCCGCTTGCAAAATGAAACAGACGGTGTTACCATGTTTGGGTCAAAAAAACAGAAGGATTGAGACGATGAGAAAGCCTTTTTTTCAAAGATGGAACGCGACCGCGGCATATGCGCTGCTTCAGGCGGCCACATGGAGCTTCTACGCGGTAATATTGAGCTTTTCCAGCAATGTGCTGCGGAGCTTCGGTTTTACGGACAGCCAGATCAGCTTGCTGCTGGGTATTTCCACGGTGGCCTCCTTTGCCGCCCAGCTTGTTGCCGCGGAGCTGATCAGCCGCTTTCCAAAGCTGAAGGTATATGGATTGATGCTGCTTCTGGGCACCGTCATGCTGGTGGGCAATTTGATGATTCTGGTGCCCGGAATGGGGAATGTTCCGGCCATTCTCGCCTTTGCCACCGCCTGTCTGGTGCTGCAGATGATGCCGTCCTTTACCAACGCCATGGGCATGGATGCCATTGAGCGCGGATCGCCCACCGACTACAGCCTTGCGCGGGGCATTGGCTCTCTGGCCTACAGCCTGATGGCCTATGTGACCGGAATGCTGGTGCGGGAGCTGGGTACCCGGATGGTACCGGCCATGGGCGCGCTTTGCGCCGCAGCGCTGATCGCCGGAACGGTCTGGTTCCACCTGAGCGGGGAACGGGGATTGCAGCCGGTGCAGCAATCCCTTCGGAAGCAGACGAAGGAGGAGGGGTTCCTGCGGCAGTATCCCCGGTTCGCGGTGTTTCTGCTGGCATCCATTTTCCTGCAGTTCAGCCACAATCTGCTGAGCAACTTCATGTTCCAGATTATGCTGAGCAAGTACGGCGGCGCGGGCGAACAGGGGACGGCCACTGCTATCTGCGCGCTGGTGGAGCTTCCCGTCATGTTTGGCTTCCCGCTGATGCTCCGCAGAATAAAATGCGAGAAATGGGTTACGTTTGCCAGCCTGAGCATGGCGCTGAAAGCCATCGGCATCTTTCTCGCTGCCACGCCCTATGGTGTTTACGCGGCGCAGATGACCCAGATTATCGGATATGGCCTGTACACCATCAGCTCCGTCAACTATGCGGGGCTTGTGGTGGGAAAGGGCGAGTCGGTGCGGGCGCAGAGTTATCTCGGCTCCACCAGTACGGTGGGGTGCCTGCTGGCACTGTCCACCGGCGGTGTTATCTGCGAGCATTTCGGCGCTCAGACCATGGTGCTGGTATCCCTGGCCGCAGCGCTGATCGGGGGCGTGACCATCGCTTTCACGGCGCAGAAAACGGAAAAATGACGGCCGCTGCCACCGGGCAGCGGTTTTTCCCGTTTTGGCGGCATGACTGGGCGGAAGCCAAGGGGATGATGAAAGAAATCCTTGCATTTGCGGGAAAATTCCGGTATAATAAACTGATTCCTTATTATGTTTTTACAAGAGGTTTGACTGTGTACTTAAAATCACTGGAACTACAGGGCTTTAAATCCTTTCCGGATAAGACGGTAATCCGATTTGGCGATGATATTACCGCCATCGTCGGGCCGAACGGCTCCGGAAAGTCCAATATATCCGATGCCATCCTCTGGGTCATGGGAGAGCAGAGCAGCAAAACGCTCCGCGGCGCGAAAATGGAGGATGTGATTTTCGGCGGCACCCAGAAGCGGGGCGCCGTGGGCTTTGCGGAGGCGACGCTGACACTGGACAATACGGACAGGGCGCTTCCGTACGACGCGGACGAGGTAATGGTCACCCGCCGGTATTACCGTTCCGGCGATGGTGAATACTATATCAATCGGCAGTCCGCCCGCCTTCGGGATATCAATGAACTGTTCATGGACACCGGCATGGGCCGGGAGGGCTATTCTAACATCGGCCAGGGCCGCATTGACGAGATTCTGTCCCTGAAAAGCGGCGACCGCCGGGAGATCTTTGAGGAAGCGGCCGGTATTTCCAAATACCGCCACCGCAAAGAGGATACGGAGCGCAAGCTGGAACGCACGGAGGACAACCTGCTGCGCATCGGCGACAAGGTTTCCGAGCTGGAATTGCAGTTGGAACCGCTGAAGGTGCAGTCGGAAAAAGCGAAAAAATATCTGGAACTGAAGGACGAACTGCAGGGCGTGGAGGTGGCCGTTTGGCTGGACACGCTGGAGAGGCTGTCCGCCGCAGCGAAGAAGGCCGAAGAGGACTATGCATCCGCTTCCTTCGTACTGCAGCAGGCGCACGACGATCTGGATAACCTCTACCGTCAGGCGGAGCAGTACGGTGAGGCGCTGCGCCAGAAGGACGGCGAGCTGGAAACCGTCCGCCAGAAGGTCAATATGCTGGAAGCAACCCATCAGCAGTTGGACGGCCAGATGGCGGTGCTGCGCGGCAATGTGGAAAACAACAACGCCAATATCCAACGGATCGAGGAGGAACTGAAAGGGGAGGCCGATCGCAGCGGCAGCCTGCTGACCCAGATCAGCCAGACCCGGGCGCGCATTGCGCAGATTGAGCAGACGCTGGCTGCAAAGCGGAACTCGCTGGACGGCCTGCAGCGGGACCTGACCGCCATGACCGCAAACGCGCAGGGACGGGACAGACAGTTTTTGGAGCTTCGCAGCCGGGAGACCAGTCTGGCGACCGACATAGCCGGACGGCAGGCGGATATCCGTGGGCTGGAGGAAAGCATTCAGCAGAGCGGACAGCGCCTGAAACAGCTTGAAGCCGATCTGGCCGCCGGCCAGTCCCGGGAAAAGGACGCCCGGGAGCAGCTGACGCAGAGCCGCAGGCAGCTTCGCACGGCGCAGGAGAACGTCACCGCTGCCCAAAACACCATTGCGGGCTACACCCTGCGCCAGAATACGCGCTCCAAGCGCCGGGACGAGTTGCAGGAGCAGCTTCGGAATTTGAATTCCAAGCTGGATTCCGTCACCGCCAAGGCGCGGGTCTACCGGGCTATGGAGCGGGACTTTGACAGCTATCAGAAATCTGTCCGGCTGGTGATGCAGGAAGCCCAGCGGGGCGGGCTGCGGAATATTCACGGCCCCGTTTCCCGCCTGATCCGCACGGAGGACAGCTATACTGTCGCCATCGAAATCGCGCTGGGCGCCGCCATGCAGCAGATCGTGGTGGGCAATGAGCAGGATGGCAAGGCGGCCATTTCCTATCTGAAGCGAACCGGCGGCGGCCGCGCCACCTTCCTGCCCCTCAGCAGCATCCAGGGCAAAACCTTGCAGGAAAGCGGCCTGGAGAATTGCCGGGGCTTTGTGGGCATCGCCTCCCAACTGGTGACGGCGGCGCCGGAATACCGGGCGGTGGTGGAAAATCTGCTGGGACGGACGGTCATCGTTCAGGATATGGACGCGGCCATCGCCATGGCGGGAAAATACCGGAACCGGTTCAAGATCGTGACACTGGACGGTCAGGTCATGAACCCCGGCGGCTCCATGACCGGCGGCTCGGTGAATAAAGAAGCGGGCATCCTGTCCCGCGCCAACGAGCTGGAAAAACTCAATGCGCAGGAACAGTCGCTGCAGCAGCAGAAGCTGGTCTGTGAGTCGGAATTGCAGGAGGCACAGCGGCTGTTTGATGAGACCCAGTTCCAACTGAACACCGCCCGGGAGCAGCTGCGTGAGGCGGAGGATCAGGTGCTGCGGCTGGACGGCACGGTCAAGCAGCATGAGATTCTGCTCAATGCCATTGAGGAAGCGGCACAGTCGGCCGACCGGGAGCGGGAAACGCTGAAAGCCCGGGAAAGCACCGACCGGGAACGTTATGCCGCTTTGCAGGCCAAGCTTCAGGTTTATTCTGAGCAGCTTGCCCAAACCCGGCAGAGCCTTGCCGAATTGGAGGGCAGCCAGAGCGAAGCCGCTGCGGCCACCGCCCGGATCACGGATCAGATGACCGAACTGAAAACGGAGGAGGCAGCGCTGGAGGCGGAACGGGCTACGGCGCAGAGCCATATTGCGGATTTGACCAATCTCCAGTCCGCCATGGCGGGCGACCGGGAGAAAAAGCTGGCGTTGATGGACGCGACCAAAGCCGAAATTGCGCGTCTGGAACAGGAAATTGGCCGCTTGCAGACCCTCCAGGCGGAGAACGATGCCGGGACAGAGAAAATGCGCATGGCGCTGCAGAAAACACTGACGCAGCGGGCGGATACGGAAGCGGCCAAAACCCGCACCGAAAAGGAAGCGCAGGACAAAAACAAGGACATTCTCAATATGGAGCGCGCCTGCGCGCTGCTGGAACAGAAAAAACTCACCTCCAACATGGAGGAAAAGCAGATCGTGGACAAGCTGTGGGATTCCTACGGGCTGACTCCCGGTACCGCAGCGGAGCACCGGTGCGAGATCGAGTCCGTCACGGCGGGCAACCGGCGGATTGCCGAGCTGAAGCGGAAAATTGCCGCGCTGGGCACGCCCAATCTGGGCGCTATTGAGGAATATGCCAGGGTCAACGAACGCTATACCTATCTGGTTGCCCAGCGGGACGACGTGCTGACCTCCAAACGGGAACTGGAAAGCATCATCCGGGATATCACCAAGGAAATGACCACGATTTTTGTGGAGGAATTCCACAAGATCGATCATTATTTCGGACAGGTATTCGAGGAGATGTTTGGCGGTGGCAGGGGTCAGCTGATTCTGGAGGATCCGGATAATCCCCTGACCTGCGGCATTGAAATCCGTGTCCAGCCCCCCGGCAAGCAGGTTAAGACCATCACGCTGCTCTCCGGCGGCGAGAAGGCATTTGTGGCAACGGCACTGTATTTTGCCATTTTGAAGGTTCGCCCCACGCCGTTTTGTATGCTGGACGAGATCGACGCGGCGTTGGACGACCGGAACGTGGAGCGGTATGCCCATTATCTTCATAATCTCAGCCAGAAGACCCAGTTCATCGTCATTACCCACCGGCGCGGCACCATGGAGGCTGCCGACGTGCTGTACGGCGTGACCATGCAGGAGCAGGGCGTGAGTACCCTGCTTCGGCTGGATCTGAATCAAATGGAGCAGTATCTGGGCATTGTGGAATAAAAAGCGGAAAGGAACGCAATTATGGGATTTTTTGATAAGATCAAAGCTGGCCTGGCAAAGACCCGGGATGCGCTCAGCAACACGCTGGGCAGCGTGTTTTCCGGATTTTCCGAGATCGACAGCGATTTTTATGACGAGCTGGAGGAGTGCCTGATTCTGGCGGATCTGGGCGTGGAGACAGCAACGAAGGCAACTGACCGCCTGCGCAGAGCCGTCAAGGAAAAGCACCTCAAGACGACCGTGGAGGCGAAAGATGCTCTGAAGGACATTCTGGTGGAGATGCTCAGCGTGGGGGATACTGCGCTGAACCTGTCCACCAGGCCATCGGTGATTCTGGTGATCGGTGTCAACGGTGTGGGTAAAACCACCACCATCGGCAAAATCGCCAAGCAGCTTGTGGATCAGGGGAAAAAGGTTATGCTGGTGGCGGGGGATACCTTCCGCGCCGCCGCGGCGGATCAACTGGAAATCTGGGCGGGCCGCTCCGGCGCGTCCATCGTCCGGCAGCATGAGGGAGCGGACCCGGCTTCCGTGGTTTTTGACGGCATCCAGTCCGCCAAGGTCAAGGGCAGTGATGTGATCATCATCGATACTGCCGGCCGGCTGCACAACAAAACAAATCTGATGAACGAGCTGAACAAGATCACCCGCATTGTCAGTCGGGAGCTTCCTGACGCGGCCAAGGAGGTTCTGCTGGTGCTGGACGGCACCACCGGCCAGAACGGCCTGATTCAGGCCAGGCAGTTTAAGGAGATTGCGGGCGTCACCGCCGTAGCCGTGACCAAGCTGGACGGCACCGCCAAGGGCGGCATTGTCATTGCCGTGTCCGACACGCTGCAGATTCCGGTGAAATTTGTGGGTGTGGGCGAACAGGCAGACGATCTGATGCCGTTTGTCGCCCGGGATTTTGTGGACGCGCTGCTGTGAGGTGGGGTATGAAGGTCGTATTGGCGAGCAAGAATAAGCATAAACTGATTGAAATCAGCAAAATTACGGAAAAGTTCGGATTTGAGCTGGTGATGGAGTCCGAGCTGGGCTTGGATATCGACGTGGAGGAGACTGGCTCCAGCTTTGAGGAGAACTCCTTCCTCAAGGCGGACGCGGTGATGAAGGCCACGGGGCTGCCCGCGCTGGCGGACGATTCCGGCATCGCGGTGGACGCCCTGAACGGAGAACCGGGGATTTATTCCGCCCGGTACGGTTTTGACGATTCGCTGGATGACTGGGGCCGTCTGAAGCTGCTGCTGAAAAATACCGAGCAGGTGCCGGACGGAAAGCGGCAGGCACAGTTTGTGTGCGTGATCACGATGGTCACGCCGGACGGGAATGTCATTCAGGCACGGGGAGAGATTCACGGCGAGCTGCTCCGGGAGCCCCGGGGGGAAAACGGATTCGGCTACGACCCCATCTTTTATTACCCGCCGCTGGGTATGACCACGGCACAGATGAGCGCCGAAGATAAGAACCGGGTTTCCCACCGGGCCAACGCGCTGCGGGCGTTTTATGAGAAGTTGAAGGAGGCAGGTTATGCTGACAAGTAAAGAAAGAGCGGAGTTTCGCGCAAAGGCAAATACGCTGGAGACAACATTGATGGTTGGAAAGGACGGCGTGACGGAGAATGTGGCAGCGGAGGCGGATAACCAGCTGACAGCCCGGGAACTGGTGAAGGGCAGAGTGCTGGAAAGCGCGCTGATGACGGCGCGGGAGGCCTGCGATGCCATTTGCGAGGTCACCGGCGCCGAGGGAATCTCCTGTGTCGGTTCCAAATTCGTGATTTATCGCTTCAGTGAGAAGCGCCAGGCCGAGCGCAATCAGACCGGCCGGGCAAAGCGCAAGCCCACGCCCGTTTCCAAAGCCGATCCTGTGCGCAAGGGCGCCCGTGCCCGCCGGATGGCTGCCAAGCAGCAGCGGGAACAGCGGAATGCATACTTCCGCCAGCAGGCAATTGAGAAATCGATCGAACAGGCCAGAGAAAAACAGCTTCGCGGCAAAGACTGAGCCGCGTTCAGGCGGTGCTGCCGCGGCGGAAGGAGAACAAAATGGAACGAATTGGCGTTTATGGCGGTACCTTTAATCCGCCCCATACCGGCCATATTCACGGAGCCGTGGAGGCGATACGCGCCCTGCGGCTTGACCGGCTGATCATGATTCCGGCGCACGTGGCGCCCCATAAGGAACTGCCGGAAGGTTCGCCCGAACCGGAACAGCGGCTGGAGATGGTGAAGCTGGCGGCGGCGCCTTTCCCGGAGATTGAAGTGTCCGACATGGAACTGAAACGGGAGGGAACGAGCTACACCTACCAGACAATTCTGGAACTGCGGGAACGGTATCCCGACGCGAAGCTGTTCCTGCTCATGGGAACCGATATGTTTCTGGCGTTTGAAAACTGGGCAAAGCCGGAACTGATCGTGGCGAACGCGACGATTGCCGTATTGTACCGGGGCGAAAAAGGGGAGCGGGATGCCATTGCTACCCAGAAAGAGCATCTGGAGAATATGGGCGCCAGGGTGAAGATCGTCAGCAACGAGGTGCTGGATATTTCCTCCACCCAGCTTCGGCGGCTGCTGGCGTTTCGATGCGCCGCACCCTTCCTGCCGAACGGCGTAGGGGCGTACATCCGTGCCAACGGGTTGTATGATTCCACGGCGGACTGGAAAAATCTTCCCATGGAGCAGCTGGAACCGGTGGTGGTGAAGCTGCTCAATCCCAACCGGGTGGCGCACGTTCTGGGCTGCCGGGACACGGCGGTCAAAATGGCGCTGCGATGGGGCGCAAACCCGGCGGATGCGGCGCGTGCGGGAATTCTCCATGACATCACCAAGGCGCTGGACGGGCCGCTGCAATTGACATTGTGCGCCGAATATGGTACGATACTCGATGAATTTGGACAGAAAAATCCCAAAACGCTCCACGCGCTGACCGGCGCGCTTGTGGCTGAACGGATTTTCGGAGAAAAGCAGGAGGTAGTTTCCGCCATCCGGAATCATACCACCGGAAAAGCGAATATGACCCTGCTTGAAAAGATCATTTATGTGGCAGACTATATGGAGCCGTGCCGCAATTTCCCGGGGGTGGAAAAGCTGCGTGAACTGGCTTTTTCCGATCTGGACGGCGCGCTGCGGCTGGGGCTGCAGATGACGCTGGAAAATCTGGCGAACCGCGCGCTGGAGGTCAGCCCCGAATCCCGGGAGGCGCTGGCATATCTGGATCAGACTGAAAGAAAGGAAAAAAAGGAATGTTAAGTGCGAAAGAGGTTGCGCTGGAAGTGACCAGGGCGTTGGATGCCAAGAAGGGGATCGATATCCGGCTGCTGCGGATTGAAAAGGTGTCCAGCCTGGCGGATTATTTCCTGATCTGCACCGGCTCTTCCAATACACATGTCAAAACGTTGTGCGACTATGCCGAGTATACCATGGAGCAGTTGGGCGAGCCGATGCTGGGTCGGGAGGGACACCGGGGTAATTCCTGGGAGCTTCTGGATTTCGGCAGCGTGGTGGTTCACGTATTTACCGAGGAAGCCAGAAAGTTTTATGATCTGGAACGGCTGTGGGCAGACGCTGAGCAGGTGGATTTGAAAGATATTGTCATCCAAGGGTAACTGATGACTGAAAGAGGTGCAGATAATCATGAACTACGATTTTGCGGCCATTGAGGCCAAATGGCACAAATACTGGGAGGAGCACGATACGTTCCACACGGATGTGTGGGATTTCTCCAAGCCGAAATACTATGTGCTGGATATGTTCCCGTACCCCTCCGGCGTGGGTTTACACGCGGGCCATCCCGAGGGCTATACGGCAACCGATATCATGTCCCGTATGAAGCGGATGCAGGGCTACAATGTGCTCCATCCCATGGGCTATGACTCCTTCGGCCTGCCCGCCGAGCAATATGCCGTGACCACAGGCCATCATCCCAACGGCTTCACCCAGAAGAACATTGAAACCTTCACCGCCCAGCTCAAGGAGCTTGGATTTGACTACGACTGGTCAAAAATGATCGCCACCTCCGATCCCTCTTTCTACAAGTGGACCCAGTGGATTTTCAAGAAGCTCTATGAGGCGGGCTATGCCAAGCGGATTGAAATGCCTGTGAACTGGTGCGAGGAACTGGGCACCGTCCTGAGCAACGATGAAGTGATCGACGGCAAGTCCGAGCGTGGCGGCTATCCTGTGGTCAAGAAGAACATGATGCAGTGGGTTATCGACCAGCCCGCCTTCGCCGAAAAGCTGCTGGAGGGTCTGAACGAAATCGACTGGCCCGAGTCCACCAAGGAAATTCAGCGCAACTGGATCGGCAAGAGCACCGGCGTGGAGGTGGACTTCCAACTGGTGGGCGGCGGCTCCTTCTCCATCTACACCACCTGTATCGAAACCATCTATGGTATCACCTTCATGGTGCTGGCTCCGGACGGTAAAATCGTGCAGGATCTGATGGATCGAGTTCAGAACACGGAAGAAGTGCTTGCGTACATCGACGAATCCATCAAAAAGAGCGATATGGACCGCACGGAGCTGAATAAAACCAAGACCGGCTGCCGTCTGGAGGGCGTGTACGCGATCAATCCGGTCAACGGTAAGGAAGTTCCTGTGTTCATCGGCGACTTCGTGCTGGCCAGCTACGGCACCGGCGCGGTGATGGCCGTGCCCAGCCACGACCAGCGTGACTTCGAGTATGCCCAGGCGCACCATGTGCCCATGATTCAGGTCATCGACGGCGCGGATGTGTCCGGACACGCCTTCGAAAAACAGGACTATCTGGGCAAGGGCTGCCGTCTGATCAACTCGGAGGAGTTTACCGGCATGACGGTGGAAGAGGCCAAGGAGGCAATCACCTGCAAGCTGGAAAAGCTGGGTGTTGCAAGAAGAAAGGTCAATTACCATTTCCGGGAGTGGATTTTTGCCCGCCAGAGATACTGGGGCGAGCCGGTTCCCTGTGTGTACACCGATGACGGCAAGACCGTTTTTCTGCCGGATGACGAGCTTCCGCTGGTTCTGCCGGAGCTGGAGGATTACCGGGGCCACAACGGTCAGGCGCCGCTGGAAAACGCCACGGAATGGAAGCAGTATGACCGCAACGGCATTCACGGCGTCCGGGAAACCTCTACCATGCCCGGTTCTGCCGGTTCCTCCTGGTACTATATGCGCTATATCGACCCCAACAATGACAAGGAATTCTGCAATCAGGAACTGCTGAAACACTGGATGCCTGTGGATCTGTATGTGGGCGGCCCGGAGCACGCGGTCGGCCATCTGATGTATTCCAGAATCTGGAACCGCTTCCTTTACGATCAGGGCTTGTCCCCGGTGAAGGAACCGTTCAAGAAGCTGGTTCATCAGGGCATGATTCTGGGTGAGAACGGAATTAAGATGGGCAAGCGTTACCCGGAGTATGTGGTGAATCCCAGCGATGTGGTGCGGGAGTACGGCGCGGATACCCTGCGGCTGTATGAGATGTTCATGGGACCGCTGGAGGTTTCCAAGCCCTGGAGTACTGCCGGTGTGGCCGGCGCAAAGAAATTCATCAACCGGGTCTGGAACTTCTTCACGGAACCTGCCAACATCACCGACACCGATGACGGAAAGCTGACCAAGATCTACCACCAGACCGTCAAGAAGGTGACCTCCGACTATGAAGCGCTGGCGTTCAACACCGCGATTGCCCAGATGATGGTCTTTGTGAACGAGGTCTATAAGAACGGCACCTGCCCCAGGGAATATGCAGAGGGCTTTATTAAGATGATCTCCTGCATTATCCCCCATGTGGGTGAGGAAATCTGGCAGATTCTGGGTCACGACCAGACAATTGCCTACGAGAGCTGGCCCACCTACTCCGAGGAGAAGTGCCGGGACAGCGAAATCAACGTGGCGGTTCAGGTCAACGGTAAGATGCGCGGCACGGTGCTGATGGACGCGGATCTCCCGGATGACCAGGTGGTGGCCAACGTGGTGGCCGATGAGAAAATCGCCAAATTCCTGGCAAAGAATGGCGGTTCCATTGCCAAGACCATCGTAATTAAGAATAAACTGGTCAATCTGATCGTCAAGTAAAAAAATATCGAATTATTTCTTGACATTCGACGAAACAGATTATATAATGTATCAAGCCAGTATGTGGCCCTGAACGCATCCTGGATCTAGCCGGATGCTATTGAGGGGAGGGAAAACAATGTCTGAAATTCGCGTGAAGGAAAACGAGTCTCTGGAGAGCGCCCTGCGCCGTTTTAAGCGGAGCTGCGCCAAGGAGGGCGTTATCGCCGAAGTTAAGAAGCGCGAGCATTACGTCAGCCCCAGCCTGAAGCGGAAGCAGAAGTCTGAAGCTGCCCGTAAGAACAAGAGAAAGTTCTACTAATTGAAAATCCCTCTTGAACAGTGCTCAACGCCGCCCATCGGAAGATGGGCGGCGTTTGCGTTTTCAGCCAAGCTGCTGGTACAGCCCGACAGCCCGGACGGCACCCAGCGTCTGTGCCTGTTCCAGCTTGCGCGAGAGCGTTTGCAGGGTGTCAAAAAGCGTAAAGCGGACTTCATCCGGTGCAATTTTCGTCAGATACCGGCAGCAGAGGATATCGTCATAGTGCCCTCCCGCCAGCCCATCCGGCGGGAGCTGGGGCGAATATGCGGTGCCGGATGCCGTGACGCGAATTGTTTCCTGGCACAGTGCCGCCTCCAGCCAGATTTCCTGCTTCTGGTATTGGCGCAGATATTCCTCCAACGGGACGTGGAGCGGGGCGGGGGGCAGGAATACCGGACAGCCAAGCTTTTCCGCGTAGTGCACCGGAACCGCTGCCGGACAGGAAAGCGCCCGCACAATCGCTTCAGCCATTGCCTCCGATTCCGCATCCGGCGGGCGTTGGAAGTCCAGAAGGACGCTTTCACAGTCCAGCCTGGAAACGGCATCGTTCAATTGATGCGCCGCCAGATCGGGGCTGTGCCCCTGACAGGGCATTCGGTCATTGAGGATCAGCATGGAGCCTGCCGGAAGGAGATCGGGGATGTTTGTCAGACCTTCGCCATAAGGCGAAAAATGGCAGGCCATCCAGGCGATCTTTTCGGGAAGCGCTTTGGCGGAAAACATTTCTGCCGGCGTCATTGCCAGATTCAAAGGCAAACCCATGGACAAATCCCTCCTTTCGTGATATAATCATCCCTATCTTATATGAAAGTGCGGAGTAGAATATGTCTTTTTCCCTGCTGCCCAGACTGATCACCGACGAACTGACCGATCTGACACCCGATTTTCTCCATGCGCGCGGCATCAAGCTGCTGATGCTGGATTTTGACAATACCATCGTGCCCTACACCACGGATGAGCCGACGGAAAAGATGGCGGCCTGGTTGAGAAAAATGCAGCAGACGGATATTCAGCTTTGCGTGGTGTCCAACAGCCGGAACAGCCGGGTTCAGGCGTTCTGCCGGCGTTTTGACCTTCCCTGCATTACCCACGCCCAAAAACCCGGGAGCAGGGGAATCCGGGAGTGCCTGACAAAGTATCATACTCCAGCCGCACAGGCGGCGCTGGTGGGCGATCAAATCTATACCGATACCCTCGGCGCCAATTTGGCAGACGTTACGTCCATTCTGGTTCGCGCCATTCATAATCACAATATCTGGCTGAAGCTGCGCCATGCGGCGGAAATGCCTTTTATTTTTTTTGCTGAGAAAAGGAGAATATCGAGATGAAGAATATTGATAAGTATCTGTCCCTGCTGGATAGGGAAGTGGACGGTCTGCTGCTGACCAGCCGCTACAGCCGTCATTACGGCGCCGAGTTTGACATCGCCGAGGGCGTTGCCATCGTCACCAGGGCAGGCTGCCGTTATTTCACGGACAGCCGTTACATTGAGTCCGCCCAGAAGAACATCAAAGGCTTTGAAGTGCTGGACGTGAACCAGTTCACCGGCTATTTCCAGCGCCTGAACGATGCCATCCGGGATTTTGGTGTGCATTCGCTGGGCTATGAGGAGCGTTATCTGACCGTTGCGGAGCTGATGGGCTATGAGCAGAAGCTGAACGCCAAGCTGATTCCCTTCAATCAGCCCATCTACGGCCTGCGCGCCGTGAAGGAGGAGTGGGAGCTGGATCTGATGCGCAAGGCCCAGGATATCGCAGATAAGGCTTTCACGGAGATCCTGGCTAAAATTCATCCGGGCATGACGGAACTGGAGCTTCAGGCGGAACTGATTTACTGTATGTACAGGAACGGCGCCCAGGGCCTGTCTTTTGATCCCATCGTGGTGTCCGGCCCCAATACCAGCCTGCCCCATGGCGTGGCCGGCGAGCGGGTGATTCAGCCGGGCGATTTTGTCACCATGGACTTCGGCGTTCTGTATCATGGCTATTGCTCCGATATGACGAGAACCGTTGCCGTGGGTTTTGCCACGGACGAGATGAAACGCGTGTATGACGTGGTGCTGCAGGCACAGCTTGCGGGCATTGCGGCCACCCGGGCGGGCGTTAAGGGCTGCGAGGTGGATGCCGCTGCCCGGAAGGTCATCACGGACGCAGGTTACGGCCCATATTTCGGTCACGGCTACGGCCACAGCCTGGGCCTTGAGATCCACGAGAATCCCGGCTGCAACACCAGCGGGCAGGTTCCTATGGAGGTCAATATGGTCGCGTCCGCCGAGCCGGGCATCTATCTGCCCGGAAAATTTGGCGTCCGCATTGAGGATGTGGTGATTTTTAAGGCGGATGGATGCGAGAATATTACGCACAGCCCCAAAAATTTGATGATTGTCTGAAAATTTTCGCTTTTCCCCTTGAAATCTTGCCCTGTATCGGTTAAAATATATCAGCTAACCTATGTATAGAAATAGCCCCCAAAAGGGAGAGCAATTGAGGAGGATATTATCATATGATTTCTGCAGGTGAATTTAGAAACGGCGTTACCTTTGATATGGACGGCAAGGTTATGCAGGTCGTGGAATTCCAGCACGTCAAGCCGGGTAAGGGCGCAGCATTTGTGCGCGTCAAGATGAAGAACGTCATCACCGGTGCTGTGACCGAGACCAGCTTTAACCCCACCGCCAAATTCCCCACTGCTTACGTGGAGCGTCGTAAGATGGAGTATTCCTATAACGACGGTGAACTGTACTACTTCATGGATCAGGAGACCTTCGAGCTGGAGCCGCTGGATGCATCCGCGCTGGACGATTCATTCCGCTTCGTCAAGGAAAACGATGTGTGTACCATCATGAGCTATAAGGGTAAGGTTTTCGGTGTTGAAGTGCCCAATTTTGTGGATTTGGTTGTGACCAAGACTGAGCCGGGCTTCGCCGGCAATACTGCCACCAACGTCACCAAGCCTGCTACGGTGGAGACCGGCGCTGAAATCAAGGTACCCCTGTTTATCAACGAGGGCGACAAGATTCAGATCGATACCCGCACGGGCGAATATCTGGGCCGCTCCAAGGCGTAAGTGTTTCCGCGTCAGTTTGCCGACAGGCATAAAGGAGAATGATTATGACGATTTCTGAAAAGTCCGCCTATCTGAAGGGCCTGATGGATGGCCTCAAGCTGAATACCGAGTCCGATGAGGGCAAGATGATTGCCGCCATCGTGGATCTTCTGGGTGATCTGTCCCGGAAGGTCACCGATATTGAAGATACCACCATTGCCATCTCCGACGAGCTGGATGAGATCGAGGATGATCTGGATGCCATCGAGGACTTCATCATGGATGATGAAGATGACGAGGATGACGACTGGGATGACGAGGACGAGGATTGGGAAGAGTACGAGGACGATGAGAATGACGAAGATGCCGATGAGGGTTTTGATTTCGGCGATGAGGATTCTACGATCTATGAAGTGACCTGTTCCTGCGGTAATGTCATCGACTTTGACGAGGAAACTCTGGAGAAGGGTTCCATTGTCTGCCCCAACTGCGGCGAGACGCTGGAGTTTTCCACTGAAGACTAAATCCGTTCGCGGAAAATGATGCCGGGCGTGCACCCGCGCGCCCGGCAATCCACGGAAAATATTGAGAAAAAGCTTGACAGAATGTGGCTTCTGTGGTAGAATACATCGGGTAACGGGGTAATACTCCGGAGTTATTTGGGCCTTTAGCTCAGTTGGTTAGAGCCTCCGGCTCATAACCGGATCGTCCCGGGTTCGAATCCCTGAAGGCCCACCAAAGATTTAGGCTTTTTGGCTTTATGATATATAGGGGTATAGCTCAATTGGTAGAGCGGCGGTCTCCAAAACCGTAGGCTCAGGGTTCAAGTCCTTGTGCCCCTGCCAAAATTGGGAATTTACGAGAAAACTCGTAAATTCCCAATTTTTTGTTATCTAAAAGTTCAAATCACAGATTTCGAGAAACTCAAAAAATGCTTCTGAGCCTACGGTTTTGACAAATTGTGAGGTGCAAAGTATGCGAATGAAAATGGTCTGCGACGACCGAACCTTGAGAGAAGTTGCCAATGAGTTTCTTGCCCTGAAAAAGGCTCAGAAAGTCCGTGAGCGAACCCTGAACGACTACAAAAAGTACATCGACAAGTTTCTTGAACAATCCCAAAATTCCTTGGATGTGGATGTCCTGAAGATTGAAATTTTGGAATACTTCGCTGACATTCCCAAAACCAGCCCTGCCAGATTCAATCATCCCTATCAGTATCTTCATGCCCTATTTGCATGGGCGGCAAAGCAAGACTACATACAAGATAATTACGTCGGAGGAAAAAATGATTTCTGAATCTGAAATTATGCACATGGTTGGATGGAACGAAAGTGTCAACATCCTATATTAATTATTCGTGGGAGACACAATTATTGCAAAAGTAGTGGACTTCTATTTAAGAAGCCAATGTCCTCTTGCATGGTAATCACATCAAACCAGGCCCTTAGCAAAAGCAGCTCAAATCCGCCCTTTTCTCTTTCCTTTTGGTATGCTATACTATTTGAAAATTCACTTTCAAAAAAGGGGGCTGCCGCAAATGGAAGAAACAAAAGCAAAGAAGTCAGGAGGTAAGAGAGAAGGACAGAAATACAAATCCCTTCTGGTTTGGGACATCCTTTTGAAAAAGACCGATGAAAACCACGCCTTGCGGCTGAAAGATATTGAGGAACATCTGTCCCATTACGGCATCACCGCCGAACGCCATTCCATCAAGCGAGACATTGACGATATTCTTACCCTTTTGAATAAAGAGATCGACTTTGATTTGGATGAATTGGAGATTGAGGAAAGGGATTTGTTGGGCTATGAGGTCGAATATGACGCAGTCCAGCACGGTTACAAGGTCAGCCGCCGCCCCTATGATTTTGAGGAATTGCGGCTTCTGGCTGAATGCGTTCGGGCTTCCAAGTTCATTTCCAAGAGTCAGGAAGAACATCTGCTTGCGGCGATTGAGAACCTGTGCAGCGACTACCAGATTGAGGAACTTCAGAATGACGTATACCTTGTAGGAAGAAATAAAACCACGAACACAAAAATCATGGGCGCAATGCTGACAGTCAACCAGGCAATTCGGCAAAACAGGAAAATCAAGTTCCGCTATCAGAAATTCACCATCAAAGACCGCACGCAGCAAGTTGATCGTCGGGGTGGCGCTACTTACAAAATCAGCCCCTTCAAGCTGATAATCAACGATGGTTACTACTATGTTTTGGCATGGGACAGTAGGAGAAACACAACTATGACCTATCGCTTGGATCGTATGAAGGGTGTGGAAATTGTTACGGACGAGCCATGTAAACGCTAATATAAAAGTGAGCCACTTAGTCGAGAAACGCTCATGAATAATTGAGCCACCGGAAATAGTCCTCTATAATAGTCTCAGACTATATAGGGGGCGAACAAAGGTGGTTATTACAGTGGAAATTTACAAAGAGATTCGCAAGATGCGTTTGAACGGCATGAGCCAGCGGCAAATCGCCGCAACGCTCCACATCTCCCGCAATACCGTCAAAAAGTACTGGGACGGCGACAGCGTCCCCTGGGAGCGGAAGGACTATTCCCGGGAGGCATCCGTACTTACCCAGGATGTCGTGGCTTTCGTCAGGCAGTGTCTGGATGAGGATAGCCATTGCAAATCCAGGAAGCAGCATCACACCGCCAAGCGGATCTATGACCGGCTGGTGACTGAATGCGGCTTTACCGGCGGCGAGACGACCATCAGGCGGCTGGTGAAGGAGCTTCGCGAGAAGAGCCAGGAGGCATTCGTTCC